>JBGSKQ010000126.1:0-92333 GCA_041741095.1 Saprospiraceae bacterium | reverse complement strand
GCTGCGCCGGGGGCGAGTGAGAATTGGGGGCGGCTGCGCCGCCCCCATTCCGATTGCTATCGGAACCCTTAGCTCTTACTTACAGGTCATAATTAACAATCATTTGATTGCCAGGATAAGATGTTTACCCACACAAAATCATAAAGAACCATTTTTTTAAATAAAAATCCAGTATTTTGACTATCAATAAGTTATAATGATAAATCGCCAACTTTTTTTAAATGGGGAAATGGATTTTTTTTAAAAAATTTTACCTGTTTCCCGAACATTCCCACCCAAAGGCACATTTTATCAACGAACTCTCAGTCATTTACTTCTTTCCTTTAAAATACTTCATCGGCATCTTTGCCTGCAACAACCAAGTAATTTAAACCTGCTGCATTTGTAAAAAACTTCTTCTACACAGAACCAACATTTATTAACCAAAAATCTTATTACCATGACGAACCATCCGTCCAACCAGTCGGCGCAGCACCATGCGCCAAAGAAATCCCATTATACCATAGCAGGTGTGATAGGTGTTATACTCCTTATCGTTATTGGCGTTCTCGCTTATTCCAGCGTACAAAAAGGCCAGGAACTTGACCAGGCTTATGTGGAGGTAAACGAGATACATTCCCTGCAATCAGAGCTCGATCAACAATACAATGCCGCTATTGCTGAACTGGAAAGCCTGAAAGGTACCAATAGTGAAATGGATGCCTTGATAGAAACCCAAAAAGCAGAATTGGCCGCACAAAAAGACAAGATTTCCGGGCTGCTGAAGGAGCGCAAAAACCTCGATAGGGCCCGTGCTGAAATGGGCAAACTGAAGACCCAAATCGAAAGCTATGCCGCTGAAATGGAAATGTTGAAAGCTGACAATCAAAAGCTGACCGAAACCAACCAGCAATTGAATGTTGAAAAAACGGAAGTTTTTAACCAGTTGCAAACCAGGCAATTGGAAAATGAAGAACTCAATACCGCAAAAGCCGAACTTGTCAGTCAAAACGAAGAATTGTCGAGTGCCGTAAAAGTAGGCTCCGTCATCAAAGTGAAAAATGTACGGGTAGAGGGCATGAAAGTGCGCTCAAACGGCAAGGTAAAAGGCAAAAAATCCGCTAAAAAAGTGGACCAGTTGCAAGTATGTTTCACCACCATTTCCAATGATATAGTGCAGCCTGGCATAGAAGAATTTTATGTCCGCATCCTCAACCCACGTGGCGAAACCCTGGCCATCGAAGACATGGGTTCTGGCTATGTGGTGAACGAAAAAAGTGGCGAAGAAGTCCGCTTTACCCAAGCTGCCGAAATGCAATATGCCAACGACGAGGAAAATATGTGCATGACCTGGAATCCCGATATTCCTTTTGAATCGGGAGAATACCAAGTAGAGGTATATAATAAAGGATTCCTCGCCGGTACAGGCAGTTTTGACCTGAAATAATAAGCCTAATCAGTTTAGTTTTTGGATAGTTCGAGAGAGCCGGGGCGCGGTGCGCCCGGCCCGGCTTTTTTCTTGATTCCCATTTAGGGGTGTTAAGAAAAATTGGACGCAGATTTTTTGACGCAGAAACACGCAGACTTTTTATGATTTTTTATGAAAACTGCCGCCTTTGGCGGCATCTGCGGCATCGAGAAATGAGTAAATTCGGCATCAAATTTTTTTCCTTAACACCCCTAATTCTAAATGGCCAATTAATTATTTAAGCCCAAAAAATAGAAGATATAAGGGATTGTGTAAAAGGGTTTGCCGTTAAAATGTCTGGCGTTCCACACCATATACTATTCACCCATCGCCATGCCCCAATACACGGGAACACCGCCCAAGAGCCAAGGCTGAAATTGTAGCCTTTTTACACAATCCCGGTAGAAGATAATAGTTTCGGATAGTTCAGGGAAGCCGGTGCAATAAAAGAGTTGCGCCGGCTTTTTTATTTGTTATTTATGCCGTTGGTGATTGGTTGAATATTGTTGAAATAATATCAAATTCTTTGGGCAATATACGCTGGAATTTATCCGGAAAAACAAAGAAATGCGCCACGGCCACGGCCGTTGCATCAATAGCCGGCAAGCCTATCCATTTTACAATATGTTCTTGTGAAAAACGGCTTACTTGCTCCAGCTTTGGCCAAATATCTTCTCCAAATATCGGAAATAATATTTCTGGGTGACAAAGTTGAAATACCTTGGTATATTCGTACAAACCAATATTGAAAAACCGCTTTGGCTGGCTAAATCCCGCCATCAATTGCTCCGCAGAAAACATAATGGCTCCATCTTCTTCATATATTTCGCAGGCATGCCAATGTTCCATATATTGGGGCGACGGAAAAGGATGCGGATATACGATGATGTGTTCAAATTTGTTCATCAAATAATCTTCAACGCCCAGTGTCAACTGCACAGCACAAGCTGCCACTACGCCCCGTACATCTATTGGCACATTTTCCATGCCTTTCGGGATGAACTCATTGGCCTCCATATACAGCGCCATCCGGTGCCGGAACTTGGTTTTTTCCTCGGCGGACAAGTTTTGATAATAAGTGAATTGTGTGCCCAGCATCTGCCTTAACCTTGCGTTCAATTCGGGCGGTTTTCGCTGGTATTGCCACCAATCAATCTGCGGGCTGAATATATAAACCACCGCTGCACCGACGACAAATGGCACCATATAAATGGCATAATCGCCGTCCACATTCCACCCTAAATACAGGAAAACAAGGGCGCCCAGCACAAAAGGAATTAGAAGGTATTTTGAAATCATTTTTAATCAGATGAGCTTATAAATGTAATCATGTATGCTCAATTGGCTTGTTCGGCGACCCGGTTCATGCCAGCATAATAGATAAGGTTCCAGCCGTCGCCCATTTTGGCAAAACGGCGCACCATGCCAAATTGGCCACTTTTATGGACAATATGCTCTTCCACCAGCATCTTGTTCAACGGCAAAAGCTGCCGCTCATATTCGCTCAATTCAAAATCAATCGCCTTTTGCATTTTCCAGTTTTCGGCCTGCCAATAAAAACGGCCACCCGCCACCAATGCGCTATCTGCCTGATCGGGCAGTCCAGCCAATGGGAAAACAATGTGCTCGACTTGGTAAACACTATCGCTGTGGAAGTGCTGATAGAATTCGGCAAAACCTTCCGGCAAGGGTTCTTCTTGCTGGCCTGTGTCCTTGCCGGTGCTTTCTGGGGTGTTGTTTTTACAAGCAATAAATACGGCAAATGTGAATAACAATATGTATTTCATTGAAGGGGAAATTTTAATTTTTACAAGCCTTTTGCCCACTGGCAATAAGCTTTGAATCGGTAAAAGTAACACCCTTGCAGTTTTGGCCAAAAAAGAAGGGCTTTGGTAATAATTGCCAAAGCCCTTTGCTATATGAAAAAGGATTTTGATCGCTGATTATTCTACCACAATCTTTCTAAAAATGGCGTTTTCACCAGATTTTACCTGTAAAACATAAACCCCTGCCGACAAGTATTCAAAAGCAAACTGCCGGCTCAGGCTGCCGGAGCGGAAGTCCACTTTTTCATACATCAGCCTTTGGCCGAGTACATTGGTAAATGAAATTTCCAATTCGTTTTGCGCTTGTCCTTGCAGGGTCAGGCTAAAGTGGCCGCTGTTCGGGTTTGGAAACACATTGAATCCTGTGATACCGGGGATTTCGTCCAGCCCGTTTACAACGACCATGATACTTTGGGTCGAGCTGGTAAAGCCACATTCGTTGGTGGCGGTCAAGGTCACTTCAAATTCACCATTGCTGGTGTAGGTATGCACAGGATTTTCCTCGGTGCTGGTCGTGCCGTCGCCGAAATCCCATTCGTAACTGTTGGCATTGGAAGAGCCGTTGGTAAAGCTCAATGTCCCGCCATTTTCAACATAAGTAAATGAAACTGAAGGAATTGCATTGACGGTAATGAAAGCGTTTTCAGTGTAAGTGTCATTCCCTATGCCGTTGCTGGCTACCAAGGTCACATTATAAACGCCTGGTAATTCATATTTCACCTCTGGGTTTTCCTCGGTCGAGGTGGCAGGGCTGCCGCTGGGGAAAGTCCATTCAAAAGAAGTAGAACTGGCCGAAGAAAGGTTTTCAAACTGCACGATGAACGGCGCACAACCTACCGTTTCATTGGCTTGGAAAGCGGCTATGGGCAACTCGCTTGACACTACCACAATCTTTTCCACGGTCACGCTGCCACAGTCATTGGTGGCCGTCAATATGACCGTATAGGCATCCTCGGCGGCATAATCGTGGGAAGGGTTGTGTTCGGTGCTGGTCGTGCCGTCGCCAAAATCCCACAGATAACTATTTGCGCCAAGGGTGGTATTAATAAACGATACTGAACTATTGATGACTATAGGATTGAAACCAGCAGAAGGCAGGGCTTCAACGGTGATGTAGTTCGACAGTTCATAAACATCGCTACCCGCTGCGTTGCTGACGGTGAGGGTCACGCTGTAGCTCCCTGGCGAGTTGTAGGTCACCACTGGGTTTTCCTCGCCAGAAGTAGAAGGCGTACCTCCAGGGAATTCCCACTCAAAAGTGGCTGCATTTTCAGAAGACTCATTACTAAACTGCACTTCAAAAGGCACGCAGCCTTTGGTATTCGCAGCACTAAAAGAAGCCGTGGGCGGTGTAACTACTGTAAACTGGCCATCGGTAGTCACGGAGCCGCAGGCGTTGGTGGCAGTGAGCGTCACTTCGTAGATTCCGTCTTGGCTATAGGTGTGGACAGGGTTTTCCTCGTTGCTGTCCGTGCCGTCGCCGAAGTCCCATTCGTAGCCAGTGGCATTTTGGGTCATATTGTTAAATGTTACGGTCAATTCGTCAACCGTAGCATTGAAGCCAGCATCCGGCACGTCGTACACCGTGATGAAGTTGGTTTGTGTAACACTGTTGGATCCTGCCGCATTAGAAACAGTCAGCGTCACTGTGTAAGTGCCAGCCTCGCTGTAGGTAACGGATGGGTTTTCGGCGGTGGAACTGGCCGGGGTGCCGCCAGGGAAACTCCATTGGAACGAAGTAGCGTTTTCAGATGATTCATTGGTAAACTGTGCCATGAATGGCGCACAGCCCGAAGTAGTATTGGCAGAAAAACCAGCCGTAGGCATGGAGGCCACCGTCACGGTTTGGGTAGCAGTCACGGCGCCACAATTGTTGGTAGTCGTCAATGTTACCGTATAAGTTCCGTCCTCATCATAAGTGTGGCTGGGATTGGCGCTGTTGCTGGTATTGCCGTCGCCAAAATTCCAGGCGTAGCTGGTGGAATTGGAAGAAGTATTATTGAAATTGGCCGTCAGCAGGTTGGTGGTGTTGTTAAAACCCGCCGTTGGCACTGTGCCCACCGTGATGTAGTTGCTTTGTGTCAAGGTATTTTCACCCAAAGCATTTTCCACTGTCAACGAAACCGTGTAAGTGCCTGCCGCATTGTAGGTCACCGTTGGGTTTTGTTGGGTAGAACTGGATGGATTGCCGCCAGGGAAACTCCAACTCCATGAAGTGGCATTGGAAGAAGATTCGTCGTTAAACTGTACCGTAAACGGTGCGCAACCACTGGTGCTGTTGGCGCTAAAATTGGCCTGTGGCAATGAAGTGATGTTCACAATCTCCGTTGAAGTGCTGGTGCCGCAGGCATTGGTGGCCGTCAGTGTCACCGTGTAAGTCCCGTCGCCCGGATAGGTGTGGGTCGGGTTCTCCAGGTTGGAAGTGCCGCCGTCGCCAAAATTCCAGGCATAGCTTGTGGCTCCGCCACTTGTCGTATTGTTGAAACTGGCCACATACACATTGGTATTAACATCAAAACCAACATTGGGTGCGCCGTTCACCGTGATATAGTTGGTTTGGGTAAAAGTATTGCTGCCAGCGCTGTTGCTCACCGTCAGCATCACCGTGTAGGTACCAGGCGTTGAATAGGTTACGGTCGGATTTTCCGCAGTGGAGGTTGAAGGCAACCCTCCGGGGAATTCCCAAGCATAAGATGATGCATTTTCAGAAGATTCATTGTTGAACTGAACGGACAACGAAGCGCATCCCGAAGTACTATTGGCCGAAAAACCAGCCACTGGCGGCATCACGATAGTAATAGTCTGGGTAGCCGTTACGGTGCCACAGGCGTTGGTGGCACTGAGCGTTACTGTATAGATCCCGTCGTCTTGGTAGGTGTGCGACGGATTGGCCAAGGTGCTGGTGGCACCATCTCCAAAGTTCCAGGAGTAGCTGTTGGCATTGGAAGACGTATTGGTAAAATTGACCGTTCCGTTGTTGCTGGTATAGGTAAAACCTGCCGTTGCGGTAGCAGAGACATTGATATAAGCATTTTGTGTCACCGAATTGCTGCCAGCGGAGTTGCTCACCGTCAGCATGACATTATAGCTGCCCGCTGCATTGTAGGTCACGGTTGGGTTTTCCAAGGTGGAACTGCTTGGTGTGCCGCCTGGAAAGCTCCATTGGAACGAAGTTGCATTTTCGGAAGACTGGTTGCTGAATTGTACCGTAAGCGGTGCGCAGCCTGTAGTCGCACTGGCAGAAAAACCAGCCGTCGGTGGCGTAACGATGCTCACCGTTTGGGTGCTGGTTACGCTTCCGCAGTTGTTGGTGGCCGTCAAAGTGACGGTATAAACGCCATCTTCGGCATAAGTATGCACCGGGTTGGCCGCCGAGCTCGTGTTGCCGTCGCCAAAGTTCCACGAGTAACTGCTGGCATTGGCTGAGGTATTGGTAAATGTAGCCGTCAGGCCATTGACACTGCTGGTGAAACCTGCGGTGGCCAAAGGATTTACTGTGATATAGTTGCTGAGTGTCAAAGTATCTGCACCCGCAGAATTGGACACAATCAAGGTGACATTGTAAGTGCCTGGCGCGGCATAAACCACCGTTGGGTTCTCTGCCGTAGAGGATGACGGTGTGCCGCCTGGGAACGACCAGTTGAAACTGTTGGAATTGGCAGAAGAAGTGCTTTCAAAATTCACCGTCAGCGGCGGGCAACCGCTGGTCACGTTAGCCGTGAAGCCAGCGGATGGCGGCGTCAGGATAGTCACAGTTTGTGTGGTGGTGGTTGAGCCGCAGTTATTGGTAGCGGTCAGCGTTACAGTATAGTCTCCTCCATTGGCGTAGGTATGGCTTGGATTGACAGCGGTGCTGGTGTTGCCGTCGCCAAAATTCCAGAGGTAGGTCACAGCGCCAATACCCTGGCTGTTATTGGTCGTATTGGTAAAAGCTACCGTGCTGCCGTTTACATTAGAAGTAAATGACGGAGTGGCCACCGTGCCGACCACGATGAAATCATTTAGTGTAATGACATCGCTGCCAGCGGGATTGGTGACGGTCAAAGTCACATCATAAGTGCCGGGGGTGTTAAAATTAACCAAAGGATTTTCCTGGGTGGAAACCGCCGGGTTGCCGCCCTGAAAATTCCAAAGCCAGGTGGTAGCATTGGGCGTGCCTGAGCTGGAAAACTGCACTTGCAAAGGTGCGCAGCCCGTTGTGGGCGTGCCGGAAATGGCTGCCGTCGGCGGGTTGAAGACCGGAATGTTTGCCGTGAAGACGGTGGTGCCGCAATCGCCTGTTACTTCCAAAATGACATCATAAAAGCCATCCACGGAATAAGTGTGGATGGGGTTTTGCGAAGTGCTGACTGCCCCGTCGCCAAATTGCCAAAACCAACTGTTTGTATTGAGCGACGACAGATCCGTAAAAATCACGGTCAAGCCTGATTGCACCCAGGTAAAATTGGCCATTGGAGCTTCTTCTACTATGATCAGGCTGGATTGAGTGATCGAGTTGCTGCCCACGCCATTTTCCACGGTCAGCGTCACATCGTAAATACCTCCCGCCGGATAGACCACAGTAGGGTTCTGCTGATTGGAAGTGTTAGGCGTACCGCCAGGAAATGACCACGACCAGGATAAAGGCGTGTTGATGGACAAATCAGTAAAATTCACCGTCAAAGGCGCACAGCCAGTAGTCGGGTTGGCAGAAAAAGAAGCAATAGGCGGCAAGCCCGATGAACAATTGGCAAGGCATTGACGGGAAGGGTAATAGCTATTGATCTGGTTCAAGGATTGGGCAGACCATTGGTTGGTATTGCTCACAGATGGTGCCATGATGGTAGGGCTGCCTTGGGCATCGTGATCTGCGTTGAAATTGTGGCCAATTTCATGTGCAGCCACAACTCGCAGCAAGTTGGCATTGGAAGAAAAGTCTTGCAGGCAATGGTAACGGAGACTTGTACAAACAGAACCCACCCAAGCAATGCCGATGGTAGAACCGTCAAAATTCCGGTTTGTCCAAAGTTGGCCTAAGTCATGGGTTGTGGAGAAGCCTGTCGGTCCCCAATCACTGAAGTCAAAGAGCAGTACTTCAGCATCGGTAGAGTTGGTCCAGGGGTTGCTGGCGGGGGGCATCACGATAAACTGCTCGACGATCACGAATTGCAGTTCGTCATTGAACTCGTTGTCGTAGTTGGTCTGCACATTGAGCATCACGCCGAGCATGTGCGCACCAACGGCAGCGCCGTGCTTGGTAAACATGGAAAGATCGGAGGCCTGCGCCAGTTCGATTTCCCTGCAGCCCATCATCATCGCTTCGGCCACGTCACCGCTTTGCCCCGGTTTGCCTTCCGTTTCATGGTGCTGCATGTGGTGTTTCATTTCATCAAAACCACAAGTATTGCCTTCCCTCGGCTTCACTTTTGAAGCTGGATAAACGACAAACAAATCTTTAGGTTGGTCAGGCACAAAATACCATAGCGGCTCTATGAAGTAGAATTCACTGCCTTTTTTTATAAAACCATAAATCAAATCGTCGGTAATGGTAAGGCTCACAGCGCCAGGATCGGCACTGTTCAACTCCCCTTGGAAGGTGATGACCTCGCTGGGCACTGCTGGGTGTTCAACGCCGTTGCCTGTCAGGACGGACAGCTTAAAATTGGGGCTGCGCATGTCCCTGAGCTGCATCGAAATGTCCCACTTGTACTGCTCGCCGAATTGGAGCAGGAAATCCATGTTGGCCCCGGCATTTTTTACATAGCCGTCAAAAGCCTTCACGTCTATCTGGTACAAGTCCCAGTCCTCGAACTGAAACTCCAGAGCCGGATACCTTCCTTTGTTTTCGATGGGCGTTCCATAAAATGCCTTTTTTTGGGCAAATGAAATGACTGATAAAAGGAGAAAAGCCAGAGTAGTAGAAATACGAGTCATGTGTGATGGTAATTATTTATTGAGCAAATATTCACTTGAGGGTATAATGGCAGGGATGGCAAAATTTGGAACCAGCCTGCCAAGTGTTTTGATTAATTTATGGTTGAGGCCAAGGGGTGACCGAGAGATTGATTGCATTGAGGTGCAGAGCGACAGGGAAGAACCTTCATTAAAAGCCGGGTGGTTTGTGTAAAAGTTTGCAAAATTAGGATTCCCTTTTGGTTGATTATAGAGAATGTTGAAGCTGCCGTGGATTATTTTGTCGCTTGTGCGACCCTGCCGTTTCTTAGATATGTGATGGGATTTGTCTGCAAGCAAAAACTTTGCAAAACATGCCTTTTTGGTCAATTTTTTATAATGCAAGATCGAAAAGAAGTAACAAACCCAACTTTTACATCTTTCCACCTTGGTGGATTGGTGCAAAACAAGGGCGAATGGTTGCCTCCAATTACCTTGATTTAGTGATGATGGCTGCGCAGTTTGTAGTAATTTTGCAGAACCTTTAGGGAATCAAGCTTTTAGTATCATACAAAAACTAACAAATACAAAGACCATGAACCCGCTTTTCCCGAAATTGCTCCTGTCGTTTTTTATTGTTTCCCTCGCTTTTTCCTGTCAAAAACCACTCTTCCCCGACGATGATGGCCCTGCCGAAAAAGCCGATTGGCGCCTGCTCGAATTCCCGGCCGAGCGACAAATCCTTGGCTTGCACGCCACGCCATTCCAGTTGTACGCCATCACGGATAACCAGTTTTTCCGCTTCAACACCGAGGACGAAATGGTGGAAATTCGTGAAATGAATATGCACAATGGCGTGAAAGGTGTGCCCGCCATGAACGACAACGCCTTTTTGCGCCTGACGCTCAACGAGGACAACCGCCAAATCCTCGAATTCCAACATACAAGAAATGGGCAGTCTTTTGTCAATATACCGGTTGACAGCCTGGAAAAAGATGCAGGCACTTTCGTCGAAGTAGAATTTGTGTCCCGGCAACTTGGGGCTTTTAGCACCGACGGTACTTCCTTTTTGCTGCCCGTGAAGGTGCTGCCCCAAAGGCACTACGCTTTTTATTTGTTCAACATTCAACAGAATACAGCGAGCAGCGCATTTGTCTCCGTCAAGCCCGTGAAACGGATCGGCATTCCGGAACTCGATGCCGAACTCAACAACCTCAAAAGTGTGCGCTTCCTCAATGGGAATTATTACGTAGCCTCTTCTTTGGGGGCCTGGCGCATCACACCTGCTGGTGACATTCAAAAGATTTTTCCGCAATGGATGCTCGATTTTTTTAGCCTGAAAGGCAAACTGTACGCTACGGGCCTAACCACCTACGATCTCCACTATAGCACGGACAACGGCCTGAACTGGTACCGCATTGACCAAAGTTCGCAGGTGATATATGCTGAAACAGCCGACACCCTGTTGTTTTCTGAAGTGACATTGGGAAACCCATATAAACTGGTTTCCGAAGATTTCAAAATAGCAAGGGACATCGCCTTCCCCAAAGAAGCGCCGACCAATCCTTCCGTCTTTTATTCCGTCGTTTTTTTTGCGGGCAGGTATTATTTCAGTATGGACAGGGATGTGTACTCGGCAGCGAGGGTGGTGACGAATTAATCGCTTAATCGGACATTATGTCACCATATTTTAATTATTTATGACATAAAGTCATGAAATAAGCGTATTTTCAAGCCATTTTTTCATATAAAACCACCTGGAACGCCAATTGATTAGGGAGAAAACGTGATTTTGATTTATTTTTTTAAACCAATAAAATTCCACGAATATGAACCTGATCAGTTTTTTCCCAACCACACCACGCAAGCCTGCCACTGTTGCCGGCGCTTTTGACAACATGTTCAACGAGTTCTTCAACAACGATTTTCCCGTTTCCTTCAGGAACGGTTACCTTCAAAAAAGCCCAGCGGTGAACGTGGTCGAAAACGACGACTTCTATCGCATCGAATTGGCCGCACCCGGCTTGGAAAAAGGTGATTTTGAAGTGAAAGTTGAAAATGACCTCTTGGAGATTTCGGCCAAAAAAGAAAACAAGCAGGAGGAAAACGGCGAAAAATTCACCCGCCGTGAGTTCAACTACTTCGAGTTCAAGCGCAATTTCCATTTGCCCGAAACAGTGGATGCGAACAGCATCAAGGCCAATTATGAAAACGGCGTATTAAAAGTTGTTTTGGAGAAAAAGCCCGAGGCAAAACCACAACCTGCCCGGACGATTGAAATTGCATAATGCAAAAAGTTTGAACCCCCAAAAACCTGATTTTCAAGCCTGTACCATTCATTTGGTGCAGGCTTGAATTTTTTTTTCAACATTTGTACGAACATTTTTTCTGCACTGCACCTTAATAGTTCGTCAACCGATCATACCGAAGGCACGCCCCAACCACCAAAGATATTTCACTAGTTAGTTAATAGGGTTTTAGGTGTTTATTCAGGGGGTCAGGGCTGCGAGCCTTGACCTCTTTTTTTTTACCTGCCTATAAAGCGCCGCAGAAAATCTTTCGGCATCAGCATCGTTCGCAACAAGTTGAACTTCCCCCAATAGCCCCAATGACTAATGACATTTAATGACCAATGGCGACCAATAACCAATGACCACTTAACCAATCAGGTGATAAACAAAACCCGGCACCACCACCAATCCCAGCATCAATGCTGCACCTGCCCACAATGCCCAGCGAAAGCTTAATGGCATTTCCATTTTTCCATCCTGCGTGTTCCCTTCGGTGAAATACACCGCCTTCAATATTTTAAAATAATAAAATACCGACACCACCGAATTGGCCACCGCCAACAGCACCAGCCAAGGGTATTTCGGGAAGGCCGCCGCAAAAACGAAGTATTTTCCAAAAAAACCGGGCAAGGGCGGAATGCCCGCCATGGACAGCAGGCTGATCGCCAAGATAAAACCCAAAAATGGCTGTGCCTTGCCCAAACCATTAAAAACCCCAATGTCCCCGTCTTCATTTTTTTGTCCGCTCGCCAGCATGAACACGGCAAATGCCGCCACCGACGCAATCACATAATTGGCCGAATAAAACAACACCGCACCAGCGCTGCCCGGCACATCCGCCCCCACAATGCCAAGTAGGAGGTAGCCTGCATGGGAGATGCCCGAAAAGGCCATTAGGCGTTTGAAGTTGCTTTGGAAAATGGCCGTCAGGTTGGCAATGGTCATCGTCAGTGCGGCGACGGCGGCTATCAGGATTCCCCAAAAGTCGGAAACACCGACCAAGGCCGTGGAAAAAAACTTGTAAAACGCAGCAATGGCGGCCACTTTCACCACCGTCGCCATAAAAACAGTAACCATAGTTGGGCTGCCCTGATAGACATCGGGTGCCCAAAAATGGAAGGGCGCAGCGGATACTTTGAAGCAAAGGCCAATGGTCATCAGCACGATGCCCGTGTTCAACAACATCGGGGAATGGCCGCCTTCGGCAATGTTGGCGGCGATGGTGTCCATGTCGAAACTGCCCGTTGCACCGTAAATCAACGCAGCGCCAAAAAGGAAAAAACCCGTCGTAAACGAGCCCATCAGGTAATATTTCAACGCCGCTTCGTTGCTCGAAAGGTCATGGCGGCGGCTGCCCGCCAACACGTACAGCGGGATGGACATGATTTCGATGGCGATGAACAGCATCACCACATTCTCAAAAGCCACCATGCACAAGGCCCCGCAAAAGCTGAACAGCATCAGGCCCAAATGGTCGCCCAGTGTTTCTTCCAATTGCCGAAAACCCAGTCCTACCAGGCCGAGCAATAAGAGCAGCGCCGTCAAAATCACCACTGAGAATGACAGCGCAAAGCGGTCAAAATAAACCATATCGGCATATACCCCGACCGTGCCGCCCTGCACCACGCCGCCAAGCTCCAAAAAAGTAAAAGCCAAACAGCCCGCCGTGCCAATGGCCGCCAGCGGCACCAGCCATGAGCGCTTTTTGAAAAGACCTGCAAAAAGCACGGCCAGCGCCGTGAGGAAAAGTAGGATGATGTTTGCCATTATGGAATGATGAACTATGAACTATAAACGATGAACTATTTTGCCATTAGCTTTTCCACACTTGCCGCCGTGAGGTCAAGGACGGGTTGTGGGAAAAAACCGAGGACGATTACAAGGGTGGCAATCACACCCAGCACCAGCATTTCCCGGCGGTCGAGGTCGGGGAAATTGGCCGTTGTTTCGCTGGCTTCGCCAAACATGGCCAGTTGGTACACCCGCAGCATATAAACCGCCCCAAAAATGATGGTCAAACCTGCCACCGCACCGAGCCAGAGATTATAGCCAGCCACGCCTTGCAGCAGCAAAAACTCCCCGACAAAGCCGTTCGTCAGCGGTACGGCCACTGCGCCGAGCAGCACGATCATGAACAGCACGGCGAATTTTGGTGCTTGCTTCGCAATGCCCCCCATGCCCGCCAATTGACGGTGGCCAAGGCGTTTTTCCAAAATATCGCAGACGAAAAACAGCCCAACGGCATTGATGCCGTGGTTGAGCATTTGGATCAGCCCGCCCTGCAATCCCGATAGGTTCCAAACAAAAATTCCCGCACCAATCAGGCCCACGTGGGCGATGGACGAGTAGGCGATGAGCCGCTTTATATCTTGCTGCCGCATGGCGATAATGGAAGCGTAAACGATACCCGCCACCGCCGGTCCAATAGCGATGGGCAACACCTGACCAGCCCCTTCCGGTGCTACCGGCATGAGCCAGCGCACGAAGCCGTAACCGCCCATTTTCAACATGATACCGCTCAAAAGCATCACCCCGGCGGTCGGGGCGCTGACGTAGGTATCAGGCTGCCAAGTATGAAATGGGAACAGGGGCAATTTCACTGCAAAAGCCAGAAAAATGCCCAGGAAGACCCAGGCCGCCGCAGTGGGTTCCAACTGCACTGCGTAAAGAGCCTCCATGCTAAACGAATGATTGTCAGGTGTTTGCAGATAGAGGTAAATCAACGAGGCCAGCATCAGCAAACTTCCGGCAAAGGTGTAGAGGAAAAATTTTAGTGTCACACGGATGCGGTCTTCGTCGCCCCATAGGGCACAGATGAAGTAAATCGGCACCAGCGCCATTTCATAAAAAACATAAAACAGCAGCCCATCCAGTGCCATGAACGACCCCGTCATGGCTGCCTGCATGAGCAGCACGAGGCCATAAAACTGCGCTTCGTTCGCACGGGCTGGAAGACGGTTTTGCGTAGCATAAATAATGAGCGGCACGAGCAGCCCGGTCAATGTGACCAGTAGCATTCCGATACCGTCGAGGCCGAGCCGGAAGGAAATGCCCGCCCCTGCTACCCAAGGCCAGTTGATTTCATAGTTGAAACTGCCGTCGGCGTTGAAGCCAAGGAGGGCAGCCACCGTAACGGCCAATTGCGCCAGCGAAATGGCAAGCGCCACTTGCTTTGCCGGGGTGTTTTTTAGGAAAAACAACAGCAAGGAACCCAGTAGCGGTATGAGTAAGAGTATTAAACTCATATATTTTCAATTAAGCCAGTTTGTTTCGATTTACCGGAGGAATAGCATCAATAAAAACACTACCACCCCGCCCACCATCAGCACGAGGTAGTTCTCCAGGCCGCCGCTTTGCAGCTTGCGGACTTGTGCGCCAAAGGCCTGTACGCCTGAGCCAACGCCGTTTACCAGCCCGTCAATCAGGCGGATATCGGCGCTGCGGTACAGCCAGGTGCCGAGTTTTTCCAAAGGTTTTACAAAAAGGAAATCATAGATTTCATCCACATAGAACTTGTTGGCAATCAAGCGGGTAAGCGCTGGTTGGGCCGCATCGGCCACTGGCACGTTCCGCTTTTTTGCATACAAAAGCCAAGTGGTGAAAAGCACCACGAGCATCAGGCCAGTGGCAATGAACATCAGCGTCCATTCGGTGCTGGCTGGCAAATGTTGCACATCACCATGCGCCGGAACATTGGCTGACAGCCACCCCGTCATCCATTGTGTATTGGGCAAATAGAAAATGTGCGGCGTATTGAGCAGACCCCCGAAAATGGACAAGGCAGCCAACACCATCAGTGGCACGGTCATCACCTTGGGGCTTTCGTGCAGGTGGTGGCGCTGCTCCTCCGTGCCACGAAATTCGCCGTAAAAGGTGACGAACAACAAGCGGCCCATGTAGGCCGTGGTGAGCAGACCGCTTAGCACGGCAAGGCCCCACCAAAGCTGGCCTCCGGCCAGGAAGGTATTGGCAAAAATTTCATCTTTTGAGAAAAAACCGCTCATCAGCGGGAAGCCCATGATGGCGAGCGTGCCGATGGCGAACACGGCAAAGGTGACGGGCAGTTTTTTGCGCAGCCCGCCCATGTTGCGGATGTCCTGCTCGCCGCCCATCGCATGGATGACGCTGCCCGCTCCAAGGAACAACAGCGCCTTGAAAAACGCATGGGTGCTGAGGTGGAACATGGCGCTCGTGTAGGCGCCCATGCCCAGCGCCAGGAACATGAGGCCCAACTGCGACACGGTAGAGTAGGCCAGCACTTTTTTGATGTCGTTTTGCCGCAGGCCAATGACAGCGGCGAAAATGCTCGTGGCCAAACCTACCGCTGCGACCACGCCCAAAGCCGTGGGCGACAGCGAGTACAGTACGTTGCAGCGGGTGATCATGTAAATGCCCGCCGTGACCATCGTGGCAGCATGGATGAGCGCTGACACGGGCGTTGGGCCGGCCATCGCATCGGGCAGCCAGGTGTAGAGTGGGATTTGTGCGCTCTTGCCCATTGCCCCAACGAAGAGGAGAAGGCAGATCAACGTGATTATTTCCGGCGCTACACCTGTTGTTTTTGAAAAAACATTCAGGAAAGAAATGCTGCCGAAATGGCTGAAAATCAGGAAGATACCCAGCAACAGCCCCAGGTCGCCGATGCGGTTCATGATGAAAGCCTTGCGGGCGGCCTTGCCATATTCCACATTGTTATACCAAAAACCGATGAGCAGGTAACTGCACAGGCCGACGCCTTCCCAGCCGAAGAACATCATCACAAAATTGTCGCCCATGACGAGCAGCAGCATTGAAAAAACGAAGAGGTTGAGGTAGGCGAAAAAGCGCCAAAACCCTTCATCGCCGTGCATGTAGCCAATGGAATAGACATGGATGAGGAAGCCGATGCCCGTGACAATGAGCATCATCCAGACGGACAAATGGTCAACCAAAAAGCCAAACGGCACATGGAAATCGCCGACGGACAGCCACTCGTAAACGGTCGTTTGCAAGGCCCCTCCGTTGGCCACTTCGCCGAAGCAAAACAGCGATAGCACAAAGGACAGCAGCACCGTGCCCGACCCAATAAGGCCGACTGCTTGTTTGGTCAGTTTTTTTCCAAAAAGCCCGTTGACCAAAAAACCCAAAAAGGGAAGGAATGGAATAAGTGGTATTAGTTGGCGCAAAGGAATATCTTGGTTTAGGAGGTTGTTTTTTTGATTTTATATCTTAAATCGAAAACGCTCAACCTCCTCATTATCAATTTTTTAAATTGTCCAACAGGCTGATGTCCGTGGACTTGGTATTCCGATAAATCATCACGATGAGGCCCATGCCCACGGCTGCTTCGGCTGCTGCCACGACCATGCTGAAAAAGACCATGATCTGCCCGGCTGGGTCGGCCATGTAGGTGGAAAAGGCCGCCAGCAACAGGTTCACGGCGTTGAGCATCAGCTCGATGCACATCAGTACGATGATGGCATTGCGGCGCAACAGCACCCCCAACACGCCTATCGAAAACAGGATGGCACTCAGCCACACGTAGTGTTCGATGGGCACTCTTTGTACGACGTCTATCATTTTTCTAACGGTTGATGAGGGTTGATAAAGTTGATATGAGGTTGATTATTAACTCGATAAACCCTTATCAACTTCATCAACCTTTTTCAAAGTTTAAGGTCTCTTTTACTCGTCAGCATCGCCCCGACCATAGCGGCCATGAAGAGGATGCCAGCGATTTCAAATGGCACGACAAAATCGGTGAACAGCACTTTGCCGAGCTTTTCCACCGTGCCGATTTGGGTGTCGTGGGCATTGCCCTGCGGCAGTTCCATCGAGCCCCGAAAAGCGCCCAACAGGGTGATCAACAGCAGCCCGGCAGTGATGGTGCCTGCAATGCGGCCAGGGATGCTTTTTCGCAACAGCGCCGTCTCCCGGCCCACGTTGAGCAGCATCAGCACGAACAGGAACAGCACCATGATGGCCCCGGCATACACGATGATATGCACCGCCGCCAGGAATTGCGCATTGAGCAAAATAAACTGCCCAGCGATGGTGAAAAAGGTGCAAATTAGGTACAGGATGCAATGCACCGGGTTCTTCGCCGACACCATCAGCAGCGAAAAGAGGATGGCCAAGCCTGCGAGTATGTAAAATGCGTAGAACGACATTTTTTAAACTATAAACTATGAACTATGAATGACGAACTATGGCACGACGGGTTCATAGTTCATCGTTCATAGTTCATCATTTTTTTCTTTTAGAAACGTCCACCCGCTGCTCCGGCGCAATGCCTTCCACGAGCAGGTCTTTTCCGAAAATAAAACTGGGACGCTCGTAATCAGATGGCACGATGCGGTCGGTGAGGTAGATGGCGTCTTTTGGACAAGCCTCCTCGCACAGGCCGCAAAAAATGCAGCGCAGCATATTGATTTCATACACGGCGGCGTATTTCTCCTCACGGTACAGTTTCTCCTCGCCTTTTTGGCGTTCGGCGGCGGTCATGGTGATGGCCTCTGCCGGACAGGCAACGGCGCAGAGGCCGCAGGCGGTGCAGTTTTCACGGCCTTGCTCGTCCCGTTTCAACACATGCAGGCCCCGATAAACTGGCGAAAATTCCCGCTGTACTTCCGGGTAAGCCACCGTGTTTTTCTTTTTAAAAAAATGCCGCAAGGTGATGCCCATGCCCTTGAAAATGGCGGGCAGATAAATCCGCTCCAAAAAGGTCATTTGCTTGTTGACGACGACTTTGCTTCTATTGGTCAGCATTTTTTTGAACTATAAACTATGAACGATGAATGATGAACCCTTGCTAAGAAGTTCATCATTCATCGTTTATCATTCACTATTTTGAAAAAAGTAGCACCCCGGCCCCTGTCAGCAGCATATTTAAAATAGCAAGGGGAATGAGGCCCTTCCAGCCCACGTGCATCAACTGGTCGTAGCGGAAACGGGGCAGCGTCCAGCGGATCCACATGAAAAGGAAAATGAAAAAGATGATTTTGGTAAACAGTACCATTGGCCCGGCCATGCCCCATAGTGCGTCGGGGTTCACGCCGGGGAAATTGTAGCCGCCGAAATACACCGTTGCCGTCACTGCCGAGGAGATGAACATGTTGATGTATTCGGCGAAGAGATAAAAGCCCAATTTCATCGAAGAATACTCCGTGTGGTAGCCGCCGATAAGTTCGGTTTCACATTCCGGCAGGTCGAATGGGGCACGGTTGCACTCGGCCACGGCGCAAATGAAGAAAATCAGAAAGCCGAGCGGTTGGTACCAGACGTTCCAGTTGAAGCCCGTCTGCCCGGCCACGATTTCCCGCAGACTGAGCGAACCGCTCAACATGATGATGGAAATGATGGAAAGGCCCATTGCCAGTTCGTAGGAAATCATTTGGGAAGAGGCACGGATGGCACTGTACAACGAGTATTTGTTATTGGAGGCCCAGCCGCCAATCATGATACCATACACGCCAATGGACAAAAAGCCCACGATGTAGAGGATTCCAATGTTCACATCGGCCACTTGCAGCGGCACATTTAACCCAAAGCCTGTAAAACTGGTGCCCCAAGGGATGACCGCCCCCGTCATGCAAGCCACAAACATGGCGATGCCGGGGCCGAGGATGAACAGCGTCCGTGCGGCATTGGTGGGGATGAAATCTTCTTTCATGAACATTTTCACCCCGTCGGCCAGCGGCTGCAAAAGGCCAAATATCCCAGCCCGGTTTGGCCCCAGCCTATCTTGAAAAAAGGCGGCCACCTTGCGCTCGGCGAAGGTCGAGTACATGGCCATAAACAGCGTGATGCCAAAAACGACCATCACCAGCACTGTTTTTTGTATCAAAATCGAAGTTTCGAACATGGTCTTTTTGAATGATGAACTATAAACTATGAATGATGAACTGTTAGAAAATCTGCGTCTTTGCTCATCATTTTAGGTTGAAAATTGGGGGAGATTGGGTATTTCCACGGAGGCCTCATTTTTCTCGTAATGATGGGCGGAAATGACCGAATGCTTGTCAATATGCGCCTCGCCTTCTATGACCCAATCGTTGATGTGTTTTTTGTCAAAACGGCAATCGTTGCAAATCCAGCCAGTTTCGCCGTTGTCGAGTTTGGCCACTTCGTCGTATTCGTCCCTTCGGGCCGTTACCCGCAGGATGTCATTTCCTTTAAACCAGAGGCGCACCTTGCCGCAGCATTTGTCGCAGTCCCGGTGGGCCTCCACGGGGTTCACGTTCCAGACCCGGCTTTTGAAACGGAAAGTCCGATCCGTCAAGGCTCCAACGGGGCAAACGTCAATCACGTTGCCAGAAAAATCATTTTCAATGGCCTGTTCGATGTACGTAGAAATCTCCGCATGGTCGCCCCTGTTGATGACGCCGTGTACCCGTCCGTCGGTGATCTGCTCGCAGAGTTTTACACATCGGTAGCACAAAATGCAACGGTTCATGTGCAGCTTGATGGTGTCGCCAATGTCAATGGGGTCAAAAGTGCGGCGCTCGAACTGGTAGCGGGTAGCTTCCTTGCCGTGTTCGTAGCTCAGGTCTTGCAGTTTGCACTCGCCCGCCTGGTCGCACACCGGGCAGTCGAGCGGGTGGTTGATGAGCAAAAACTCCACCACGCCCGCCCTGGCGTCAATTACCTCAGGCGAGGTTTCGTTGCGCACGACCATGCCATCCATCACCGTGGTGCGGCAGCTTGGCACCAGCTTGGGTATGGGCCGTGGGTCTTTGGCCGAGCCTTGCTCCACCTTCACGAGGCAGGTACGGCAATAGCCGCCGCTGCCCTTCAGCGAGGAGTAGTAGCACATGGCCGGTGGCACGAGGTCGCCGCCAATCATGCGGGCCGCATTGAGAATCGTCGTGCCTTCGGGCACTTCGATTTGGAAATCGTCTATGGTGATTAATGGCATATTATCAATTGATAATCAAATGCTTACGGCTTCAAGCGAACTTTTGTTTTACGTTGAACCCAGCATCCTACAAAATATTCATCTCCATTGCCCAGCGAATAGTTCCTTCGGCAATATTCTTCTTCAGGCAAGTACGTAGCGTATTTTTCCATCAATATTCTGGCATCTTCTGCAGCGGAATCGCCAATTGAAATTGCTTTTTCCCATTCATCGAAGGCAACCCATAATAGGACTTGGGCATCCCAACCAGCCCCTCGACCACTTGGGTCGCAAATAACCCCACTTGAAGCATAGCATTTTCCAATCAGCAAATGCGGATTGCCCCAGTTCGGCCTTGATTGAAGCGCCCTTTCGCACAAATCCCTGGCTTGTTGATAGTTCGCTTTCGCATACTCAACTTGAGCAAAAATGTATGCGCTATCGGCCTTTGCCGCTTCGTTGAATTTTGGGCTTTTCAAAACGGTTTGATAATAAGCCATTCTTGAAGAATCATCCAAAGCCAAAGTGTTCTGAGAAAGCAAAAGAGGCCAATACAACAGCCATGTAGCAATTGTTAAGGAAAGGCAATGGATATTTTTCTTAAATGGCTTCATTTATTTACTTCTTACTGCCTTCTGGCACTTACGATTTGGAAATGGTCTATGGTTCTGAGTGGCATGGTTTGCCGTTTAATTTTTTAGATTGTGGGTTGGCGCACGGGGCGACATCCCCCTAACCCCCTTCAAAGGGGGAATTTGAGACTGCTTCATTTGAAAAGACTGGTTTTCAACCAAAGCAAATCGAAGCATTTATCTTTCGTTCAAAGTACCACATTTCAAAATTCGCAGACCTTAATTCCCCCTTGGAAGGGGGTTAGGGGGATGTCCTCGACCGCAAGCAGTCACTCCCTCATTTCCAATTGCCGCTCCTTGATGACTTCCGCCAAAAACTCCAAGCAATCGTATATGTGGTACTTAACCACCTTGTTCCTTATTCTGACGACTTTCAAGCCCAAACTTTCAAGCCGCCCTTGCCTTTCAATATCCCTTATTATGACATCATCTTCAGCATGTATATCACCGTCCAATTCAATCACGAGCATCAATTCGTGGCAGAAAAAATCTACGATATACTCGTCAATCGGAACTTGGCGGTGAAATTCTACACCCATACTTTTCCCTTTGATGGCTTTCCAAAAAAGGACTTCGGCCAAGGTGCTGTTTTTCCTCAATTCCCTCGCATAGGCTTTCAGCTTGGGATTGTAAGGGATGATGTTGTTTCTCATACTTGTTGGTTTTGGTGAAAAAGTCTGCTTTGGAAGGACATCCCCCCTACCCCCCTTCAAAGGGGGATTTAGGGACTGCTTCAATTTCTATTTTGAGCATTACCGAAAGAAGCATCGAGACTATCTCACTATTCTGAAAATCAATGAACAATCTTTGAAGGTTCGCACACACGAATTCCCCCTTTGAAGGGGGTTAGGGGGATGTTAGTATGAAATTTCTTCAATCACAAAGTTTTCTTCATTTGAAGCACTTTGAAAAAACATTAAAATTTGCTCAAAAGAAACAAGAAACTCTTCAGACCATTCTTGTGACAATTCTTCCAATTCTACTTTTTCCATTTCTCCAACTATTTCTGCTACTTCATAAGGATACCAAATATTCAAATTCTCGTGGAGTTTACCATTACTATCTTTATAGCATTGAGGCATAACAAATTTTGCGAAGATAGTTTTACGCTGAAAGAAATCTAAATTACTGAAAAACAGACCATTAAAGGATAAACTTTCAGATTCGTACTTCAGTTTGTCATCTTCTTCAAAGAACTTTTTCAACTTGTAAAAGGTCACGAAGCGACTCATCCCATTTCAAGTTGATTCAACCGATAATAATGCCTCACCTCCCTAATCCCCTCCGGCCTCGTCACATACTCCTCAAACTCATGCCGGAAATGCCGAATCGCTGCCGCAACTGGCCAGGCCGCTGCCTCGCCGAGCGGGCAGATGGTCTTGCCCTCGATTTTGCTTTGCACGTCCCAGAGCAGATCAATGTCTGCCAAGGTGCCTTTGCCGTCGAGGATTTTCTTGATGATGCGCTCCATCCAGCCCGTGCCTTCCCGACAAGGGCTGCATTGGCCGCAGCTCTCGTGGTGGTAGAAACGGGAAAAAGTGTAAAGGTTTCGGACGATGCTCGTGTCCTCGTCCATGACGATGAAGCCGCCGCTGCCGAGCATGGTGCCCGTTGCGAAGCCGCCATCGCTGAGGCTCTCATAGCTCATGAGGCGAGGCTTCCCGGCGGCGGTTTTCAGGATGAGGTGCTTGGGCAGGATGGGCACGGACGAACCGCCCGCAACCACGGCCTTCAAGTCCTTGCCGTTGCGGATGCCGCCACAATACTCGTCGGAGTAGATGAACTCCTCCACCGGAAGTCCCAGTTCGATTTCATAAACCCCCGGCTTGTTGATATGGCCGCTGGCCGAGATGAGCTTCGTGCCCGTGCTCTTGCCGATGCCGATGCCAGCGTAGGCGTCGCCGCCCATTTCGACGATGGGCACGACGGCGGCGATGGTTTCCACATTGTTTACCACCGTGGGACAGTCCCAAAGGCCCTTCACGGCCGGGAACGGTGGCTTGAGGCGGGGATTTCCACGCTTGCCTTCGAGGCTTTCGAGCAGGGCGGTCTCCTCGCCGCAGATATAAGCCCCGGCCCCGATTTGTACATAAAGGTCGAGGTCGTAGCCGCTGCCGAGTATGTTCTTGCCGAGCAATCCGGCGGCATAAGCCTCGTCAATCGCCTTTTCGAGGATGCGCAGCACGTAGAAGTACTCGCCTCGGATGTAGATGTACGAGGTATTCGCCCCCAGCGCAAAGCTGCTGACTATCATCCCCTCCACCAGCAGGTGCGGGATGCGCTCCATTAGGTAGCGGTCCTTGAAAGTGCCGGGTTCGCTCTCGTCGGCATTGCAGACAAGGTAGCGAGGCACGCCCTCCGGCTTGGCCAAGAAGCTCCACTTCATGCCCGTGGGGAAGCCCGCTCCGCCCCGACCCCGCAGGCCGGACTTCTTCACCTCCTCCACGATTGCATCGGGGGCCATGCCGAGCGCCTTCTTCAAGGACTCGTAGCCGCCGTGCTTCCGGTACACCTCCAAGGTGTTGATGCCGGGGATGTGGTCGTTTTTAAGTAGTATTTTTTGAGACATTGATTGTCTTGTTTCAATTTAACAAGGTTTTTTGGGTACTTAGCAGCGTCCAGAAAGTGCTTAGTGCCTTCCAGAAAAGCCTTAGCATTGTCCAGAAAGTGCTTAGTGCCTTCCAGAAAAGCCTTAGCAGTGTCCAGAAAGCGCTTAGTGCCTCCCAGAAAAGCCTTAGCAGTGTCCAGAAAGTGCTTAGTGCCTCCCAGAAAAGCCTTAGCAGCGTCCAGAAAGCGCTTAGCGCCTTCCAGAAAAGCCTTAGCAGCGTCCAGAAAGTGCTTAGTGCCTTCCAGAAAAGCCTTAGCAGTGTCCAGAAAGTGCTTAGTGCCTTCCAGAAAAGCCTTAGCAGCGTCCAGAAAGGCCGTGCATACCCCGAAAAAAGGCGAACTGCCTTAATGACCCTTCAGATTCAATCTAACCTGCAACGTTTTGCCGGCTTGAGTTTCTCGATACGCCCCTTTGAGTTCTTGCAAGTTTGCAACTTGCAAGGCTCAGCGTGGGCAATTTTGCAGTCAATTCTCGTTCACAAGGCTCGGCTTTGGCTGCAATGAAAGCCTGCAAAACTGTTCTTGTGAAGCCTTGCAAGTTGCAACCTTGCAAGAACGACGAGACTGAAATCTGCTGCAATCATTCTTGCAACAATCGGTTTAAATGCCCCAAATTCCGAGCGAAATTTCATCTTCTTCGTGGTCAATCGTGAGAGCAATTGCTGGAATGTTTTTAGGGTACTCTCTCCAATTTCTACCAAAAAGCACATAGAAGTTAGCATCTAAATAATCGGCGATATCATCTGCGTTGAACTCTCTTTTGCCATAATCATCAACACCCATTATTTTAAAAAGGCTGTTTATTACAGTTTCAATTATATTAAAATCAATTTGAGAAAGCCCCTTTTTTAAAAAGAAAATATTTCGAGAATTTTCATTGAATTGTCTAACCAACAACTCATCAAAAAGTCCAAACTCAGGTATTAACAGCTTTTTGGAATACAGTTTTACAGTATCACCAATTGAATTTATTTCATCCCCAAATTCAATACAAGATGAATCGGGAATTGCTTCAAGGTCAACCTTGAATAATCGCTTGATATCTTCGATTCTATTTGCCATGGCGTTCGTAATCGCATGCAAATGCAACTCTTGGTTGAAGAATTTGCTGTTTTTTCCAAATTCTTTTTGCTTGATAACAGATTCAATTTCATCATTTTCTGAAAAAAAGTGTTCGCTCAATAAACTGTCACAATACATCAATAGGTCTTTAACCAATCTATTTCTGCCTAAATCAATTTCCTCAATAGACCTTACAGCCAAGTATTCATCCCTTCGTAGTGTGTTAAATCTTGCTTTAAGAATCAGTAATTCATCATATTTATTTGAATCTTGTTTAATCTTTCGTTCAATAGCATCAATACCTTTGTCAATGTCATTGGCAATAGCACTTTTAATTTGTAAAATAAATTCTGGTTTTTCCATTTTAAAGTTTTTTAACAATACCTACTCCTCTCCCCCTTCCCATCCCACTCCTCCACAATCGCATCCACCTTCTCCAGCGTCAGGTTCTCGTGGAACTGCGCCCCAATCATCATCATGGGAGCCGTGCCGCAAGAGCCGAGGCATTCGACGGTCTTGAGGGTGAACTTGCCATCGGGCGTGGTCTGGCCTTTTTTGATGCCGAGCTTTTGCTCCAAGTGCTTCACGATGTCGTCCGCCCCCAGCAGCCAGCAAGAGCTGGTGTGGCAGACCTCGATGAGGCATTTTCCCACGGGTTCGAGGTTGAACATCGAGTAGAACGAGGCCACCTCATAGACCTCGATGGGCTTGATGTCGAGCAGCGAGGCCACGTAGTCCATCACCGGGGCGCTCAGCCAGCCGTCGAACTCGGCCTGGGCCAGGTGCAGCACGGGGAGGAGCGCTGATTTCTGGCGGCCCGGTGGGTAGCGGCGGATTAGCTTCTGAGCTACCGATAGGGTTTCGTCGCTGAATTTTATGTTTTTAGATTCTTGCATATTGTTCTTGTCTGCCTGAATGACCCCTGACCCCTAAAGGGGAACCCACGGACGCACAGGTGTAGGAACTTCATAAATTTGATTTCAAAGCTTACCACCAAATCCCTTTGGAATTAAGCTGAGAATGAATGGATTAGGTTCCCCTTTAGGGGTCAGGGGCAAAGTCGGGGTCAAGCATCCAACTCCCCCGCAATCACATTCATGCTGCTCATCGTTAGCACGGCGTCGCTCAGCAGCGAACCTTGTATCATTTCGGGATAAGCCTGGTAATAGATGAAACAGGGGCGGCGGAAATGCAAGCGGAATGGCGTCCTGCCACCGTCGCTGACGAGGTAGAAACCCAACTCGCCGTTACCGCCTTCCACGGCATGATAGACTTCCCCCTTCGGTACGGGCATTTCGCCCATCACGATTTTGAAGTGGTAAATCAGCGCCTCCATTTTAGTATAAACATCCTCCTTGGGCGGCAAATAATACTCCGGCACGTCGGCATGGATGCTGCCTTCGGGCAGGTTTTTGTAAGCCTGCTCGATGATGCGGAGGCTTTGCCTTATTTCCTCCTGGCGCACCATGAAGCGGTCGTAAGTATCGCCCTGTGTACCGATGGGGATGATGAAATCGAAGTCCTCGTAGCTGCTGTACGGCTCCATCACCCGCACGTCGTAGTCCACGCCACAGGCCCGGAGATTGGGACCGGTGAATCCGTATGCAATGGCCCGATCGGCAGGGAAAGGCCCAGCGCCAATCGTCCTGTCCATGAAAATGCGGTTGCGTTCGAGCAGGCTATTGAACTCCTCGAAACGGGGTGGGAAGGTTTTCAGGAAATCCTTTAGTTTTTGGTGAAAAACAGGCGAAAAATCCCGCTCCATGCCACCGATGCGGCCCATGTTGGTGGTCAGACGGCTGCCGCAAACTTCTTCGTACAATTCATAAATGCGCTCCCGCTCCTGAAACATGTAGGTAAAACCTGTGAGCGCCCCCGTGTCCACAGCGATGACAGAATCGCAAATAAGGTGGTCGGCGATGCGGGCCAGTTCCATCAGGATCACCCGCATGTATTGCGCCCGTTTTGGTACTTCGCATTCAATCAGTTTTTCCACCGTCATCATCCAGCCGAGGTTGTTGATGGGGGAGGAGCAGTAGTTCAGGCGGTCGGTGATGGGGGTGATTTGGTTGTAGGGGCGGTGCTCGGCCAGCTTTTCAAAGGCCCGGTGGATGTAGCCAATGGTCTGTTCGGCAGACACTACTTTCTCCCCGTCCATTTTCAAGATGTTTTGAAAAATGCCGTGGGTAGCCGGGTGCGTTGGCCCTAAATTGAGGGTCGCCAATTCACCTTCCACACTATCGAGCGACGAGAAAAAAGATTGCATTTTCTTGTGATTGGTAGATTGGTGATCAGTGATTGGTGATTGGGGCCGACCCTAATCACCAATCACTAGTAACCAATCAACTAAAACCGCTGTTCATAATTGCCCGTTCGGCCAAAGTAACGGTCGTCTTTGTCCGTGCGGGTGGCGTCTTCGAGGCGATACTCCTTGCGCAGGGGAAAAACCTCCAACTCTTCCACATTCAAAATGCGGGTCAGGTTGGGGTGGCCGACGAATTGGACGCCGAAAAAGTCGTAGGTCTCCCGTTCCATCCAATTGGCGGCAGGCCAAAGGGAGGTGACGGTGTTGATTTGAGGGTCGTCAATCGGGAAAAAGGTCTTGATGCGCAGGCGGATGCCATTGACCCAACTGTGCAATTGGTACATCACGCCCAGTTCACGTCCTTTTTGTTCTGGAAAATGCAGCCCGCAAAGGGTAGTCAGAAAATTGAACTGAAAGGTGGGATGGTCACGCAGGAATTCCAATGCGCCAAAAACCTCTTCCCGTTTGAGCACAAGGGCCAACATGCCGTATTGCTCGGAGGATTCAAGCACGAGGCCCGGAAAGCGGGCTTCGATAGCTGTTAAAATGTCTTCGGGACGAATCATTTTTTATGCTCAGGCCAGCTCGTATTTTTCCAGCAAATGCTGGTATTCCGGCGAGTATCGCCGACGGAGCGGTTCATTTTTTACCAATTCTTGTATTTTCAAAATGCCATCAATGATCTGCTCTGGCCGTGGCGGGCAGCCCGGCACATAAACGTCAACAGGGATGACTTTGTCAATGCCCTGCAAAACGGAGTAGGTGTCGAAAATGCCGCCGCTGCAGGCGCAAGCGCCCACCGACAGTACCCATTTTGGCTCCGCCATTTGGAGGTAAACTTGCCGCAGCACGGGGGCCATTTTTTTGGCAATGGTGCCCATCACCATCAACAAATCGGCCTGCCGGGGCGAGAAGCTGAGGCGTTCCATGCCGAAGCGGGCCAAGTCGTAATTGGTGCCCATGGTGGCCATGAACTCGATGCCACAGCAGGAGGTGGCGTAGGGCAGCGGCCATATTGAATTGGCACGGGCCAGCCCGACGGCCTTGGACAATTGCGTGGCGAAGAAACCCTCCCCGCCAATGCCCTCTGGCGTTTTTACTATTTCAGGTGACTTACTCATTCTTACAAGGTGCTGATTTTCTTTGGGTTAAATCCCGCATTTCACTTTTCCCATTGAAATGCGCCTTTTTTATACAAATAGAAAAAGCCAAGCCCAAACACTGCCACAAAAATCAAAACTGCCAAAAAACCCTCCATGCCCATTGCCCTGAAGTTGACGGCGTAGGGATAAAAGAACACCACCTCTACGTCGAACAGCACAAAAAGGATGGCCGTAAGCAAGTATTTTACCGAAACCGGAAAGCGGGCGTCGCCCTCGGAAGGGATGCCGCACTCGAAGTTTTCGTCCTTCGCCTTGCTGCGCCGCCTGGGGCCGAGCAGCGGCACAAGGCCAAGGGTTAGCACGACAAAACCCAGCGCTACAAGGGCTTGAATTCCGACTGGCAAGTAATCTGATGGCAGGTGCATATCTTTAAAATCGTTTAAAAAATACCCAAAAATTAAGGGGTCTTTTTTGGCGGGCGCAAATGTACGAACAGCCAAACCAATACATTGATTAAATTAATGTAGAAATTTTTTTGGTGTTTGAGTTCGGTGCCAAACATTTGTAAAGCCCACATCAAGACGAATCAATTATCTTGCCCACCCTTTTTGGAAAAATCTTATACGGCCAATGAAGAGCGAAAAATCCAACTTAATCATTTACTCCACAGTCACCGTAGCGGCCTTGGGCTACTTCGTGGACATTTACGACCTGCTGCTTTTCAGCATCATCCGGGTAGAAAGCCTCAAATCCATTGGTGTCACCGACCCAACCGACATCCAAAACATCGGCCTGTCGCTGCTCAACTGGCAGATGTGGGGCATGCTCGTCGGCGGCATTGCCTGGGGCGTTTTGGGCGACAAAAAGGGAAGGCTTTCCGTGCTGTTCGGCTCTATTATCCTCTATTCCCTGGCCAATGTGGCCAATGGTTTTGTGCAAACCGTGGATCAGTACAAAGTGCTACGGCTCATCGCCGGGCTGGGCTTGGCCGGTGAACTGGGGGCGGGCATCACGCTCGTCAGTGAGATCATGTCGAAGGAAAAACGGGGCTACGGCACCACCATTGTGGCGAGCATTGGCATTTTGGGGGCGGTGATGGCCTATTTCGTCAGCCAAACCTGGGACTGGCGCACGGCCTACTTCGTGGGCGGTGGACTGGGCCTGATGCTGCTCGTGCTGCGCATTTCCGTTTTTGAATCTGGCATGTTTAAAAACATCCGCCATGCCTCGGTCGAGCGGGGCAATTTCCTGCGCCTGTTCAGCAATTGGAGCCTCTTTTCACGCTACATGAAGTGCATTTTGGTGGGCTTGCCGACCTGGTTTGTGGTGGGTATTTTGGTGACGCTGGCCCCGGAGTTCAGCAAAAATTTCGGCATGGCGGACGCAGTGGCCACGGGCGGCAAGGCCATCATGTGGTGCTATGTGGGTCTCACCCTGGGCGACCTGTCGAGCGGGCTTTTGAGCCAACTGTTGAAAAGCCGTAAAAAAGCGCTGTTGATTTTCCACCTTTTTTCGCTGGCCACCGTCATTTGGTATTTGACTTCCGGCGACATCAGCCAAGACTATTTTTACTTTAAAATCTTCCTCATCGGCTTTGGCGTGGGCTATTGGGCCGTGTTCGTGACCATCGCCTCCGAAAACTTCGGAACCAACCTGCGGGCTACCGTTACCACCACGGTGCCCAATTTTGCAAGGGGCGCACTCGTGCCCATTACCCTTTTCTTCAAATCGGTGGTACCAACGGCTGGCCTGATTGGTGGCGCCTACATCGTGGGCGGTGTCTGCGTGGTCATTGCCCTGTCGGTGCTGTACTTTTTGCCGGAAACTTTTGGTAAGGATTTGGACTATCTGGAGCAGGAGGGGACGCACCTGTGAATGGGTTGATACGCGAGTTTATGAGGTTGATAAGAGGTTTATTGTCTGATTATCAGAAATCTATGAATGTCTTTAAAACCTCACCAATTTTAGTTTTTCTATAAAAAAACAACCAATCACTGGCTATGCGCCTATCTTTGCCGCCGCTTAAAAAATGCTGCCGGGAAAAAACCTCCCTCAGCCTATTTTACCTAACTCAAACATTGCGTAGTGACCATCTTAGACGCCATTTTGACAGCCATCGTAGAAGGCTTGACCGAATTCCTGCCCATTTCCTCTACGGGCCACATGATACTCCTCTCGCACCTGCTCGGCAACGGGGAGGACGAGTTCACCAAAACCTTTGAGATTTTTATCCAATTGGGCGCTATCCTCGCCATCGTTTTCTTGTACGCCAAGCGCTTTTTGTTCCAGCCGGGCATTTATATAAAACTGTTCGTGGCTTTTCTGCCTTCCGCCATTTTGGGTTTTTTGTTTTATAAAATCATCAAAACCTACCTGTTCAACCATTGGGTGGTGGCCGTTTCGCTCATCGTGGGCGGCATCGTGCTCATCATTTTGGACAAACGCCTGCACAAAGGCGAACAGACGGAAGGGGAACTGACCGATATGCCCCTGAAAACAGCACTTTTTATCGGCCTATTCCAGTGCATCAGCATGGTGCCGGGCGTGTCGAGGGCTGCGGCCACCATCATCGGTGGCATGGTGAACGGCCTATCGAAAAAGAGCGCCGCCGAGTTTTCCTTCCTCTTGGCCATCCCGACGATGGCAGCCGCTTCTGGTTATGATTTGTTGAAATTCGAGGGCAGCTTCACGGGCGAACAGTGGACCATGCTCGGCATTGGTTTCGTTGTGGCTTTTGTGACCGCCATTGCGGCCGTTTTGTGGTTTGTAAAACTGCTGGAAAAGCACGGTTTTACCGGCTTCGGTTGGTATCGGATTGCGATTGGGGTGCTGTTTCTGGTGTTTGCTTTAATGCAGTGACGCTTACCGATCGGAGAGTTCCAGCCAGCGCATTTCCTTCTCTTCCAGCGCTTCCTCTACTTGTCTCAATTCCTTTGAAAATTGGTCAATATCGGCCACGCTGAGGCCCGCTTGGGAGAATTTGTCGTGCAATTTGGCCTTGCGTTCTTCCAGTTCGCCGATTTCCCGTTCCAATTTTTTCATTTCGTTTTTTTCCTTGTTCGTCAGGCCCGATTCGGTGCGGCTGGTGGGCTGGTTGGGCTTTTGTTCCAATGGTTTTTCCAGGCGGCGCTGTTCCCGTTCTTCTTCCATTTTTGTGGCCCGATAGTCCATGTAACGGCCATTGAAGTCCTTGATTTGGCCATTGCCCTCGAAGATGAAAAGGTGGTCGCAGAGTTTGTCGAGCAGGTAACGGTCGTGGCTGACGATGATGGTACAGCCGGGAAATTCGAGCAGCCAATCTTCCAGGATGTTCAGCGTGATCACGTCGAGGTCGTTGGTCGGCTCGTCAAGGATGAGGAAGTTGGGGTTTTTCATCAAAATAGACAACAGGTAGAGCCGCCGCCGCTCGCCGCCGCTGAGTTGCGAAATATAGACCTGCTGCTGGTCACGGCTGAAGAGGAAGCGCTCCAACAACTGCGCCGCCGTGAGCTTTTGGCCTTTTTCCAGGGGGATGTATTCCGCAATGTCAAGGACAAAATCCAGCACCCTTTTATCGCTTCCGCCGCCGCCCGGCCCCTTAAAAGGAGTGAGGCCGTCTTGGGAATAGTAGCCGAAAACGACCGTTTCGCCCGAAATGACCTTGCCCGTGTCAGGCCGTTCTTCGCCGGTCAACATGCGCAGGAAGGTGGACTTGCCCACGCCGTTTTTTCCCACGATGCCCACCCGCTCGCCTTTTTTGAACTTGTAGTGGAAATTGTCCACGATTTTCTGCTTGCCGTAGGCCTTGTTGATGTAGTGGAGTTCGAGGATTTTACCACCGAGGCGCTGGCCTTTCAGGTCTATCTGTATTTCGTCTTTTTCCCTGCGCACGCTGGCTTTTTCTTCGGTATTATAAAAACGGTCAATGCGGGCGTTGGCTTTGGTGGAACGGGCCTGCGGCATCCTGCGCATCCAATCGAGTTCCTTTTTGTAGAGTTTTTGGGTCTTGTCCAGTTCAGAGGCTTCGTTGTCCATGCGCAGGGCCTTTTTTTCCAAAAAGTCGGAATAGCCGCCCGTGTATTTGTAGAGGTTTCCGTGGTCGAGCTCAAGGATGGTGTCGCAGAGGCGCTCCATGAAATATCGGTCGTGTGTGACCATGAAGAGCGTAAGGTTAGCCTGCGAGAGGAAGCCTTCCAGCCATTCTATCATGTCGAGGTCGAGGTGGTTGGTCGGCTCGTCGAGGATGAGGAATTCGGGTTCTTCGATGAGCAGTTTGGCGAGGGCGAGTCGTTTTTTCTGGCCGCCGGAGAGGGTAGTGATGGATTGCTCCAGGTCGGTGATGTTGAATTTGAACAAAATCTCCTTTACCCTTGCCTCGAAGTCCCAAGCTTTCAGGTCGTCCATGCGGCTGAGGGCGGCCTGTAGTTCTGTGGTGTTGTCGGGGTGGAGCATGGCGGCCTCGTAGCGGCGGATGGCCTTTATCACTTCGCCGTCGCCGTCCAGTACGGCTTCCAGGGCATTGTGTTTTTCAAAAAACTCCGGCTCCTGCGGCAGGTAGCCGATGCGGATGTCACGCCGGAAAAGCACCTTGGCATCCTGCCCCTCGCTCGGTTCCGTACCGGACACTACTTTCAGCAGGGTGGTTTTGCCGCTGCCGTTTTTGGCAATGAGGGCCACCTTCTGCCCCTTGTTCACTTGCAGGCTGATGCTTTGGAAAAGGACTTTCTCTCCGTAGCTTTTGGTGACGTTTTCGAGCGTCAGGTAATTCATATAAATATCGTTGGGTCAGTAGTCATTGATTTTTGGGGCGCAAAGGTAGGCGGGTTTTAAAAATAAAAATGCCCTTCAACGAAAGCGCTGAAGGGCATTTTTAATTGTCCTCACTTTTATCACTTCAACGTGATCATATCGTGCATGATATTCAGCGTTTCTTTCAGGTAAACGTCTTTTTTCACGCCTTTCACCCACTCGTCGTTGCGGGCTTTTTTGCTTTCGTCCGCTTCAATGCCGGCAATGTCCGCCGGGAGGTTGTTCAGGTTGGTGACCACTTCTGCCTCGAACAGTTTTTGGTAGGCTTCGTCCTCTGCCTCGAACATTTTGTCTTCTGCCAGGTAGCTTTCGAGGTTCAGGGTTTGTTCAGTGTCGTCACGCTGCTGCTTGATGCGCTCGGCCCTATCGTTCACTTTTTGTAATACGGGATCCGTTTTTATGCGGTAGGCCGATTTCTCCCTGATTTTGGGCAAATTTTGCAGGGAATATACTTTCTGGCCGTAAGGTACTGGGTCTATCTGCGTCCATTGCATCGGGAAATCTTCCTCTTTTTCGCCCGTCTCAATATAAGACCAAGTGTCGGGGAAAATGATGTCGGGCGTCACACCTTTCAGTTGGGTAGAACCACCGTCCACCCTGAAGAATTTCTGGACAGTAAGTTTAACCTCGCCCAAAGGTTTTACATCGGAATTGCCCCGCACCACGGCGTCGAGGTCAAAAAAGCGCTGTACGGTCCCCTTGCCAAAGGTCGGCGTGCCTACGATGATAGCACGACCATAGTCTTGCATGGCAGCCGCCAAAATTTCCGAGGCGGAGGCGCTAAACTGGTTTACCATCACGATGAGCGGCCCGTTGTATTGCACTCTTGGGTCTTCGTCGTTGAGTACTTCGGGGTTGCGGCTGCGGGATTTCACCTGTACGATGGGGCCTTCCTCTACGAAGAAGCCGCCCATTTTCACCACATCACGCAGCGAGCCACCACCGTTGCCACGCAGGTCGAGGATGATGCCATCCACCTGGGCTTGTTTCAACTTTTCCAATTCTACTTCCACATCGTCGGAGCAGCGGCGGCCGTCTTTGTCGTTGAAGTCGGCGTAGAACTTCGGCAGGCGGATGTAGCCGATTTTTTCGCTTTGGGGCGTTTCGATAATCAGCGATTTGGCAAAACCTTCTTCTAAAATCACCACATCACGGATGATGGTAATCTCCTCGGTGCTGCCATCTGCTTTTTTGACATAAAGGCGCACTTTGGTGTTTGGCTTGCCACGGATCAATTGTACCACATCGTTAATCACCATGCCAGTGATGTCGGTCCACTCCGGATCGTCGCCCTGGGCGACTTTCGTGATTTTATCGTTTTCTTTCAAAACGCCCTGTTTCCATGCCGGGCCGCCCACGATGATTTCGCTCACTTTGGTGTATTCACCTTCGGTCTGTAGCCTGGCACCAATGCCTTCCAACTTGCCGGACATGCCGATGTCAAAGTTCTGCTTGTCAATCGGCTCATAATATTCCGTGTGCGGGTCGAAAATATTCGTGAAAGCATTGAGGTACATGCTCAGGTTGTCGCTGCGCTTGCGCTTGTCGAGGCGGGTGTACCAACTATCATATACTTTCAGCACTTCCTTGCGGGCATCTTCTTCGAGTTGGGCTGTGGTTTTGTCTTTAAAATCGGCGTCGCCTTTCTCTTTTTTCTCCAAGCTGTTGGCCAGGCGGCTCAGGGTTTCCCATTTCAGGGATTGCTGCCAATAGGCTTTCAGTTCGGCATCGTCTTTTGCAAAACCTTTCTTTTCACCGTCAGTCTGCACGGTTTCTTTTCCGTCGAAAGTGAAGGGTTTGTCCAGAATTTCCTTGTACCAAGCCTGGGTTTTGCGGATGCCGTTTTCCTGGAGTGCAATGGCCAAATCGAGGAAAGCAAAGGTGCCTTCATTGGCTTGGTCGTCCAGTTTATTTTTCCAGGCATCCAACTGTGCCACGTCGGACTGCGTCAGCCAGCGGCGGCCACCGTCCAGCCTGTTCAGAAAAAGGCCATAGACCTTTTCGGAAAAGTGGTCATTGATGTCCAATGGCTGATAATGGTAGTAGTTGAGTTCAGTCAGGATGGATTGCATCAGGGCCGCTTCTTTCTGGGCATTGTCCACGGGCGGATAGAAGGCAAAAAACAGCACCACGGCTGCTGCCAGAGAGAGCAAAAGACCTCTGTTTTTCATAATTACTTGTTTTACAAGGTTTAAATTATTTTGAGAATTTGGCATCGCCATTATTGAGTCAGGAATTTTTGGCCGGGCAATTTGGTTGAAAAGGCTCCAGCTTTAAAAAGGAGCGCTAAAATTAGACATTCCTAAATGACCTTGCCAGGATGTCAGGATTTTTGAAAAACCATATTTTCCCAGTTTCCAAAAACCGCAAACTTTTACTTGCGTATTCCGGCCTCAATAATATCTTTCTTCTGGGAAAATAGTTTGCCGTTTCAGTCAAATTGCTTCAAATTTAACGGTTTTTAACGGCGACTTGTTTTAAAGACGCATTTTTCCCAAAAGGATTGCACAGACCTGTTTTTCTGACGCTACGCTGACGGTATTTTGCCAAAATGCTTGCCAAGCGCCGTTCCAGGCTATTTCCAGCCCTATCCATTGGCGTACAACAAAAAAATCGCAGGCCTTTTGTGCAAATCGGGCATTTCCAACTTCGCCAAGTCCTTCATTTTTTTTGAAACGATGTATTGGCTGGGCAGGGTCAGATCCGCAGCGATACAAAAACGGGTTTGCGCTGCCAGTGCCTGCAAGGCCTGCTCCACAACCTGTAGGTTCCTGTAAGGCGTTTCGATAAAAATCTGCGTTTGCTTTTCCCTTTGCGACTGCTGCTCCAGCCTTTTCAGGTCTTTGGCCAGATCGCCGGGTCTGGGCGATAGGTACCCGTGGAAACAAAATCGCTGCCCCTCCATGCCCGACGCCATCAAGGCCAGCAGGATAGAGGAAGGGCCGACCAGCGGTACCACTTCCACACCCATTTCGTGCGCCAGTTCCACCAATAGGGCGCCGGGGTCGGCCACGCCGGGGCAGCCTGCCTCGGATAGGATGCCCACGTCCTCCCCGTCCAGGGCCGGCTGAAGCAAAGCGGCGAGTTCGGCGGCAGGGGTGCGGTCGTTCAGTTCTTCCACCATGTATTCTTGGATGGGCCTGGGGGCTTGGGTAGCTTTGATAAAATGCCGGGCCGTCTTGGCCCTTTCCGCTACTATGTGGCTGATACTGTGCAAAACCCCGATGGCATAGGGAGGGATTGTTCCAATTCCTTCCTCGCCAAGGGGCGATGGTATGAGGTAAAGTTTTCCTTTTTTGGTCATCGTTTTGTTTTAGCGCAAAAATTAAATGGTGGACGTGCATTTCTGCCAAATTTCCCTACCTTTGCCCGCCTTTTCGGAAAGCTGCCTGTTACGGTGTCGTTTTTTTTGAAAAAACATTGGCACAGGAAGCACGGAAGGGAAATTTTGACAAACCGGGTCTTTGGTTTTTAAAGTAAAACACAAACCTGGTAACTAACTAACAGTTGTTGGGGATAGTTTAGGCTTGTTTGGGGATTTCTTGCACGGCAGGATAGCCTTTTAAACAAAGTCAAACCATTTCAAACAACCATTTTCTAACACTTCTAAGTTTTATGCGAAATTACGAAGTAACTTTCATCGTAGATCCAGTCCTGTCGGGCGATGAAATCAAAGCGACAGCCCAGAAGTATGTCGATCAGTTGCAAGAAAGCGGTTGCGGCATCGTACACATTGACGAATTGGGATTGCGCACCCTGGCATACGAGATCAACAAACGCCACTCCGGCTATTACTACTGCGTGGAATTCCAGTCCGAAACGGGCGTTTTCGTCAGCCCGCTGGAACTGAACCTGCGCCGCGACGAGCGCATCATGCGTTTCCTTACCGTTTCCCTCGACAAGTATGGCGTGAAGTACAATGAAGACAGGCGCAATGGCCGCATCGGAAAGTCAAAGCGCAAGAAAAAAACCGATCCGGAAACTGCCGCTGCAACTGCCGTGAGCCAGGTAAAGGCCAAAGCGCCAAAACCTGCCCCCCAGCAGCCTGACAACCTCAAGCGCATCGAGGGCATCGGCCCTAAAATCGCCGAAGTGCTGAAAGCAGCAGGCGTCAGCTCCTTCGCCAAATTGGCCAGCATGACTTCCGAAGAAATCAAAGACGTGCTCAACGCCGCTGGCGACCGTTTCAGCTTCCAGGACCCAACCACCTGGCCGGCCCAGTCCGACCTGGCCGCCAAAGGCGAGTGGGACAAACTCAAAAAGTGGCAGGAAGACCTGAAAGGCGGTAAAGTGGTGTCATCTTCCGGCAAGGGAGGAAACGAGGAGGAATAGTTGACGGTTGGGGCTTTGGTGGTTTCTGCCCAGCAAATCCCTTCGCCAAAAACGAATTATTTTCAATCAAAAAAAATTAAACAATCATGGCCGCATCAAGAGACGATATAAAATTTCTCAGCAACCCGAACCTGGGCCAACAGCAGCGCAAATACTGCCGCTTCCGCAAGTTCGGCATCAAATACATTGACTACAAAGACCCAGACTTCCTGCTCCAGTTTATCAACGAACAGGGCAAAATCCTTCCCCGCCGCATCACCGGCAACTCGCTGAAATACCAGCGCCGGGTGGCCACGGCCATCAAGCGGGCAAGGCACCTTGCCATGCTGCCTTATCTGGCAGATATGTTGAAATAAGGAAGGTTTATCGTTTAAGGTTTTGGGTTCGTGGTTGGGAAACATCCTGTAAACCATAAATCAAAAACCAAAAACCATTTAATTTTCAGAATAATGGATATCATACTTTTAAAAAATATAGAAAAAGTGGGCAGGAAGTTCGAGGTCGTCACCGTGAAGAACGGGTTTGGCCGCAACTACCTGATCCCGCAAGGCCTGGCCATCGTGGCCAATAAAGCCAACCGCAACAACCTCGACAGCTACAAGCGCCGGGAGGCTGCCAAGCTGTCGAAAATGATTGACCAGTTCAAAGCCATTGCCGACAAGGTAAAAGGCCAATCACTGACCATCGAAGTGAAGGCCGGCACGAGCGGCCGCATTTTTGGCAGTGTGACCAACCTGCAGGTGGCCAATGCCCTCAAAGCGCAATTGGAAGTGGAAGTGGACAAGCGGGACATCATCCTGCCGGAGCACATCAAGGAAGTCGGCGATTATGTAGCCGAACTGGACCTGCACCCGGATGTGGATGCCAAAGTGCACCTGAACGTCGTTGCAGACGATCCGGCCATTACCAGCGCCATCCAGGCCCACAGAGCCAAAAATGCTGCCGATGCTGCCGAAGCTAAAGTAGTGGCAGATGCCAAAGCCGCCACTGCCGCCGCAGAAGCTGCTGTAGAAGAAACAGTGGAAAGCACGGAGGAGTAATTTCCTTCTGGTTTTTATAAAATGGAAAAAGCCCGTCCTGTAATTGGATGGGCTTTTTGCGTTTCGTTGCTTTTTAACCGTTCAGGAACCTGTCCAAATCCTCTTTTTTAGAAAACACAACCAGCGTATCCCCTTCTTGCATGACAGTGTCGGGCGAAATGACGCCGATGGAGTCGTTCACATCCCTGGTTATGCCAAGGATATTTTTACGTTTCACCCGCCGGATGATGGTGATGATGTTCATATTGAAACGCTGGCGGAAGCCACTTTCCCCTACCGTTTTGCCGATTAATTCCTTTGGGATGGACACTTCGTAAATGGAGTATTTTTCGGAAATTTCAAAAGAGTCAATGATCTGGTGCAGTTCCAGGCGCTTGGCCAGGCGGTAGGCGGCCTCTTCCTCTGGGTGTACGATTTCGTCCACGCCCATTGCCTCCAGCACATTGTGGTGCAACACGTTGATGGCCCGGCTGATAAGGCGCTTGGGCTTGTTCTGTTTCATCAAGGCGGTGGTGAGGATGGAATTGCCTTCGTCCTCGCCAATGGCCACGATGACCACATCGGTCTCTTCAACGGGCAAGTTCCTGACGGCCAGTGTGTTGGTGGAGTCCAGGTTGATGGTGAAGGTCACCTTGTCTTTGACGGCCTCTGTTTTTTCGGGGCGCTTGTCCACACCGATCACTTCGTGGCCCATTTCCGTCAGTTTGATGGCAAGGGCTGCGCCAAAGTTTCCCATTCCGATGATGATGAATTTCATGCCTGGAGGTTGATATTGGGCTATTGGTATCCAGCGTTTCCCTGGCTCCAATTTCCCTTCATGATTAGGTTATGGTTACGTTTTCTTCAGGATAACTATAGAGTTTGGCAGTATTTACCTGTTTTAAAATACCCAACAAAATGGTTAAAGCACCGACTCTGCCGATGAACATTGTCAAAATAATGACTGACTTGCTGAGGTCTGAGAGTAGGGGCGTGATGCCCAATGACAGACCCACTGTGCCGTAAGCCGAAAAACATTCAAACACTATTTTTTCGAGGGGCATGTCTTCTTCAAATGAAACGACTGCAAAAGTGGCCACATCAAGCGCTATCAGCGACAATGATATGATGATGAAAGCCCGCAAGATGGAGTCCATGGCAATTTCCCTTTTATCAACCTCGATGTGTTTTCTACCACGGGCAATGTTTAAAATGCCCAAAGTTGCCACGGCAATGGTTGTTGTTTTGATGCCGCCGCCCGTCGAACTGGGCGATGCGCCGATCCACATCAACAGCAGGGTAATCATGATGCCTTCATGGGTCAGTTCGGCCATGTTGATATTGTTGAAGCCGGCTGTCCGAGTAGTCACGCTGCAAAAGAAAGCGATGAGCCATTTTGAAATCCCGCTGTGCTCGCCCAAGGATTTTCCCATTTCTGTAAAATAAAACATGACCGTGCCGAATACCAGCAAAATGGTCGTTGTCCACAAGACTATTTTGGTGTTCAGGTTGATAATCCAGGGCTGGAAACGGTAAGGTTCCAGATGTATCCATTGCCTAATTCTCGCTTTTATTCGCTGCCTGAAATACCTTACCAAGTTGAACGAAATGGGAAAGCCCAAGCCGCCAAAAATAATGAGCATGGCAATGACGATTTGGAAAGGATAATTCCAGCGGAGCACAGTATCGTACAGGCCGTCTGCCCGCAGTTGGAACCCAGCATTGTTGAAGGCAGAAATGGAGTGGAACAAGGAAAAATAAATCCGCTCTCCCAGCCCACCTTCAATGTCGCCGGGTTTTAATGAAAAAAACAAGATGGTGGCCCCTACCAGTTCTACGCCAATGGTGAGCGTGACGATTTTAGAAATAGTGGAAAAAACGTTCCTGATATTTTCCTCGCCCGTGAAGTCCTTGTAGATCATTTGGTTGCGGAAGGTCGTTTCGCCCCTGAAGAAAAAGCCAAAAAAACTGGTGAATGTCATCACGCCCAATCCGCCCAACGAAATAAGGGTAAGGATGACGTTTTGCCCAAAACGGGTAAAATACGTTCCCGTATCCACCACGGCCAAGCCAGTGACGCACACGGCGCTGGTACTGGTAAAAAGCGAATCCAAAAAGCCCAAACCCTTATAGGTGGAAATGGGCAACATGAGCGCAAACGTGCCTATCAGTATCAATAACACAAAACTGAATATAAAAAGTAGTGGGGGGTTCACGTTCAACCGCTCAAGGGCGAGGCTGCGGCGGGAGATTTCTACCAAAAAAATAAAGGAAATGCCCAATTGCAGGAAGTCACGTGAATCAAGGCTTTCTAAAAGAAAAACCCCGCTTTCGGCAACGAACATGATCAGGATAAAAATGACTTCGAGAATGGAAAGCCAGCGGTCACGTTTTTTATTGAAAATGAACCGATCGAGGTAGGCACGGAGGGAAAAAAGCAACAGAAAGATGAAAAGGCACACGTGATAAAACACATCAAAAGTGCGGTGCCATTCGCTATTTACACCGCCCACGTCAACAAATACGGCGATAAACCCCAGTATCGCTACTACAAAGAGTATATCGTCCACCACCCGGCGCTTTTGAAGGCGGTTTTGTTTGCCCCTGAAGAATGATCGGTAATTCACGATTAAATGTGACCGGAGGTAATTTTTGTTGCAAGAAGCAGTCTTTTATTGGCTGTTCGATCCAACCCTGGTTTGGCTCCGGCTAATCAAGAAGGGACAAATGTAAATTTTAACGCAACAATGTTACATCCCCTTTAAACATTTTCTCCTCTTTCCCCACCCCATCGGGGCAGCCTACCCGTATCAGGTAAACATATACATCTGGCAGCGCATCCTTGCCCTTGTGTTTTCCGTCCCAGGGCCCAGGGCCTTCATATAACTGCTCTCCCCAGCGGTCCCAAATTTTCATCAAGCTCACCCGCTCGGCATTGGGAGCCACGATGTCGAAAAGGTCGTTGGTGTCGTCCCGGTTGGGCGAAAAGGCATTTGGTACCTGCGCATCTGCTGGTTCGCATTCTATGCGGATGTTTATCCTTTGCAGGGCCGTCCCCTTGCAGCCGTTTTCATGGGTAACAGCCACCGTGTAGAATGTGCTTGCCTCGGGCACGACCAAACAGGAAAATTGGTCGGTGCATTCCTCCAAAATCACCCCTGCCGAATCCGCCCAAATAATGGACTCGAAAGGCACAGTATCTATCATCAACAAGGCGGTGTCGCCGGGGCTAATGGTCGTGTCGGCCAAGGGTATCACCGATATTACGACATTTGGCGTATCCAAAACTGTGAGCTTCAAACAGGTGCTGTCGCAGGGATTGGTGGAGTTGCCTATGCAATAAACGCCTGATTCCGTGAACGTTATGCCCATAAATTCAACCGTGTCGCCTTGACAAATCGTTTGAAGCGTTGTGTCGCTTATGCCGGGCAAAATGGACAAGTCAATTGTATGCGTGCTGTCGCAGCCCTCCGGCAAATTATAGGTTTCGCTATAAAGGCCCGCTTGGCTGGTTTCATTGCCAAAAATGATGGCCGAGCCGCCTTCGCAGATGTTTATTTCTTCAAAAGTAAAAATCGTGTCCGTTGTCACGCTGACGGTCACGCTGGCAGTGGCAGCGCAGCCATCTTGATCGGCAGCCTCCACTGTGTAGGTTGTGGTGGCCTGTGGCGAAATGGAAATCACGGAACACGCTGGGTTTTGGCAGTCACCGCCTGGCGTCCAATTGAAGCTGACGGGGCCAGTTGCGCCGCTTGCCACAGCTTCCAGCAGCCTTTCGCTGCCGAGGCAAACGGTGAAGTCGGGCGTCAGCGTAAGTTCCAAATTGCTGCCGAAACCTATAGCCACCTCGTCGCTGGCCGAGCAGCCGTTTTCATCCGTTACGGTCAGGGTGAAAACGGTGCTTGTATTTATCAAAACAAAAGGATTGCAAACACTGGGGTTGCTCAAGGTGGGCAAGCCATTGACGGAAGGTGGCGACCAAAAGTAGTCGTAGTCGTCATTGCAAAAGGCGTTCAGTTGAGCTTGCTCGTTGCCACAAAACATTTCATCCAAACCCGCATCGGCATTTGGCAGTGCATTCACCGTGATGGTCACGCTTTCAGAGCCGGAGCAGCTGAAGGCATCGGTCACGGTGACAGAATAATCGCTGGTGCCGCTTGGCACAACGGTCTGGATTTGCAGGTTGGGATTGGTGATGCCGGGGCCTTGCCAGTTGAAGCTGATACCGTCCGTTGCTACCAAATTAGCGCTTTCCCCCTCACATATTGGCGATTCGGCCAGGGCGATGCCCGGCACAGGCTGCACCGTCACGCTGACGAGATTGTTCACCGTGCAAGTGCCGTTTGTTTCTTCTAAAACCAAATCATACACCACAGGATTCGGCTCGTCATTGATGCAGCTAAAAATAGTGGTGGCCGCATTTGCATCTTGTAAGCATCCGGCTGGCTGCCAGAGATAACTGAAACCAGGCATTTCACCCACCCCAATTTCTACAGCGGCACCGGAACACACCGTTGGCATCTGTTCAGTTTGGTAATTGATGGGAAAATTGACGGCCATGCTGTCGCCCGCACAAGCGCACTGCTCGGCAGGGTCAAGATAAGCCATGAGTTGGCACAGGTTCCCTTCGGGAATGAGAAAGCTGCCCGTCGAGGTAGTCGTTTCGCCATTGGAAAGTAGTTCCAATATATTTTCAGTATGTACCAATTGGTCTCCGCTACCGTTGCCATCGGTGTCCAGGTAAAAACTTAGCGTGATGGACGGCTCGTTTTGGAAACCATTGTTAGAGATATTGATGGAAAAATCAACTTGGGTGTCGTTGCCGGCTTGGTTGGCGTTTACCATAAAAGCGCTCAAATCGAAGGAAGGCCGCATAGGCTGGTAGGGCAAAACGATGGCCCCCGTGCTCACCTTCGCACTGCACGAATCGCCCGTCATGGCGCACAGCGCATTGGCCTCCACAGCGGATCGGAACAATACCACGCCGTTTTCGCAGCCCACTTCGTCCCAGCCTGTTGTTGTGAAATTGAAGCACACGATCTGGTTGGAAGGTATGCCAGCGGGCAGTTGCCAGGTAAGCATATTGCCGTCTATCACTGGATTGCAGTTGAAATTGCCCGGACAAGCCGACGTGCAAGAGTTTGGCACAAAAACAATCCCCTGCGGCAAAGTGGCTATCACGCAGGCACCGGGCGGCAAGGTGCCGGAGGAAGTGAGTGATACATCAAAGGCCACTTCATCGTTGCAGGCAAAGCCCGGTTCGGCCTCCACGTTGATATTGGTGGAAAATGGCGGGCTGACGCCGTTGATGCAAATGGGATCGCCCGGTTTTGCCACCGTATTGGAAGGGTTGCCGCAGTTCTGTTTTGCCGAGGCGATGAACAAGGGGTATGCATTTGCAATGAAATCGCAAGTCGTTTCGCCCAAAAAATAAAGGGTAATGGAATTGGCGGGCGCACTGCCCACGCCGGGCAGGCCGTTGGCGAGCGAATCCACCAGGGCGGTCAGGTTCCATTGGGCAGCGCCATTGTTGGGCAAAAAGGGATCGCCGATGGGGTAAAAAATACCGCTGCCCGATGGGTATTCCACCTGGCTGCTGCCTGGGATGACTTTAAAACCTGTAGGCAACAGCACCGTGACGAGCAGATCGTAAACGGCTCCCAATTGTGCGTTGAAAACCTCCACTTGATGATAGGGGATGGTGTCGCAAAGGTCGTGGCATTCGCCGGATGGGGACTCCAGGAGCATGTCAATTTCGCCGGGCGGCGAAAGGATGGTCAGCAGTTTGATGTTTTCATAGCAGGGGTCTTGGATGGGGCTGGTGTAGGGCGAACAATGCCAGCCAAAGTGCATTTCCACGGTTTCTATTGCGCAGGAGTTGTTGGTGGCAATGAGGCGGAAGGGTTTCAATCCTACGGGGTAACTGCCAAATTGGAAAACGCCATTACTGCTGGGCAAGGGCTGGTTGGTGGTCAAATCAATGATTTGAAAATCGGTGACCTGGCCCGTGGGCGAAGTAAAATACATCCACGTATTGGGCGAGGGGCCGCTCATTTGCGAAGCGACAATGGTTTGGAAGTTGATAAAATTAAAATCCAGCACCATTTGGTTGTTGAAACTGATTAGATCGCAAATCGGGGCTTCGGCGCTAAGGATGGGGATCAGTGGCCGCAGAGCATTGGCAGTGACAGTAAGCTTCAAAGGATCGGGGTTTTCTCCCAAACCCGGCACAAAATCCAAAGTGGTAATGGCCGTCAACGGAATGGCGCCAGGTATATCGCATTCGCCCTCAAACAGGTATTGCATAAAAATGGAAAAACCTTCCTCCAAGGGCGGCATTTGGTAGGCTTCCAAATCGAAATGATAAAATCCATTGGAAAACGTAGGCGACAGGGCGACATTGGAGATTAGGTTGGACGTTGCATTTTGAAAGCGGATAAAGCTGATACGGGATTGGAGCAGGGAAACATTGCTGGGCAATTGCAATTGCACAGCTTCCACCGTCAGCAAATTGCGGTATTCGTAGGGGAAAAAATTGTTGTCGTGGAGCCGCAGGTCAATCAGGGTGCCGCTGACGAAACCGGTCATGGGCGAACAAGGCGGCAGGGCAAAATTGCCAGGCAATAAATTGTACTGGTAGCCCGACACCTCGATGTTTTGATAATCACAACCGCAGTTGAGCGGCTCGTACATGGAAGTATCGTTGTCAAAAACCAGAAACTTGGGCTGCATGGCCACCAAGCCCCACAGCGGTTCGGCATCCGGCTCCAGTTTCAGATTGTAGTTGATGCGGTAATCCGCTTCAAATTGAATGGAATCGCCCTGGCTGTACTGGAAATTGGCGGGCAGCCCGCAGCCGCCTATAATAGCAGGTGAAAGGTCGTAGGTGTAAATAATCCTTGCATCATCAGTCGGGGTTGGGATTGGCGCAGTGCAGTCGTACCAAGTGTTGGCCGAGCTATCAAAAATCCTGACGCTGCCCCCTATCGGCACAATGCCCGTTTCAGAAAGCAGGGCCTGTTGGTTTTGTACGCTAAAATGGGAGCCGAGAAAGGCTATTTCCGCCTGTGCAAAAGGAAAAGTGGTTCCCGGCTCGTCCGTTATGACTATCCCTTTCATGGCTGCGTGCAAGGTATCGCCCGCTATGGCCCTGTCCTTTCTGATCAGGTTCATGTCCAATTGCCCGCTGCCATCGGCGAACTGGTCGTTGTCGTTGTCCGGCAGGCCATAGTTGGCACGATAGGCTTCGAAGTCATAAGCGATGTAGCCGGGCGGGGCATTGATGCAAATGGAATCAACCGGGCATTCGTGTACCAGGCCCTTCGAGGAGCAATACTGAAGGTTGCAGCCCGGCGGGTAATCGCCACATTTCAAAATAGTAGTTGTCACATCAAAACCAATAATGTTGACGGGCGGGGCGGTACACATTTGCAGCGCAGGGCAGCTTGACTCCACGGAGTCTATACAGATTTGGCTTTCAAAACAAAGATCCTCGCAGTCCCAGGTAAAATCAAAAGAAGTGGTGCCTATGTTGGAGCTCAACGGCAATTGATAGCTGGCCGTGATGGTGAGGAATTCCGAACCTTGGTTAAAACTGATGCTGCCGGGTGCTTGGCCGTTCAATATCAGTTCGTTGTCGGGATCCCAGTTCATGCCGCAGGGAATAGCGATTTCAAGCAACAGTTCGTCGTCGAGCAGGGCAAGGCTATCGTAGTTGAGGGTGTAGTTAATGGTATAGGTGCTGTCGTCTTGCAGTGGCCCCGTCGCATCGTCGCCCAAGATGACCGTCATGCCCAAGCCCGAATCGTTGACCTCTATCCAATCTTCCGTAAAAATAAAAGGGTTGGGCGGGCATTCCTTGAAATAACTGTGTTTGTAATGCCATGAAATAGCGGGCTGCTGGCAAAATTGGTCACAGAAATAAACATCCCAAGTCAGCGTGACGGAAGCCCCCGGTGCCAACGATTGCAAAATGACTGAAAGATTATCCGACATGGGTGGGCCAGAGCAAGGGGTGACGGGTGTATTGATGGCTCCTACAACTACTGTAAGGTCAATTGGCACTCCCAAACTGTCGGCAGCAAAGCTGGCCGTGTCTATGCCCCCTCCGACCGGACTGGTCTGTAACAAGTCGAGCGTTATTTCCGAGGCGGCTCCATTTCCCACATTGGTGATGACCATGCCCTGCTGGTAGGGCCTATCGCCGCAAAAGCACTCCGGTACGCTGGTGATGGGTTCCCACACCAAAATTGGCAATTTTGGCGATTCGGCGATGGTGACAATGGCATTCACTGTGGTTTGCTGGCAAATTTCACCATTGCAGCCCCATCCCACGTTGATATTGGAAACAGTGGAGCTAATATCCACCCCGCAATCCGTTATCAGGATATTTTCCGTAATAACGATGCTTTCATTTAGCTCCAATAATTGGTCGCCATCGCCCACCGCTGCAAAGTCGCTGCCGCCGATTTCCAATTGGAACACATTGCCGCCAGGAGAAATGTCGTTGCCCTGATTGGAACTGATCTCGATACCGCCTTGGTGGGAATCTGTGAAAACGAAACTGGAAAGTGGGGCGGGCCGGGTATTGATAATGCTTATTTTCCGTTGCAAAACGTCGCCTTTCACGCCGCCCATCACATAGTTGTTCACCTGCGTAATGACCAAAAGGGCCGTTGCTATTTCATAAGGATCGGTCGTGATGCTAGTATTGCCGCCTGTATAATTGAGCGTTATTTCATTGACAAAAAACTCGGCATTGTCAATGCAATTCCCTACCGAACAAGGTGCCTCTAAGTCAATAGTAAAAGTCACGGCAGCGCCCGCTGCCATATTTTGCAGTTGAAAAACAGGGGCGCCCAAATTGGAAATATCCCCCTCTTGCGCCCCGCTGACAGAGCCAGGGGCATATACCAATCCGCAGTCAGTCCCAGCACTCGTGCTGAATTTGACAGTAACAGTTGCGTTTTGCAAAGCATTGCCAGTGGTATTGGTGATGGTCACCTCCATTGGTGCCGAGCCGCAAACGGACAAACCATCCGGGTTTTGGTAGCTGATGGTCTGGGCAAACACCTGGGACGAAATGAGGGAAATCAAGGCCATCAATAGGCCAAAACGGTAATCGGAAGAGCGGGACATGGGTGTAGGATATGTTGTGGGTTAAGGGTTTAAGTTATCGGCGGTAAGATAAAAAGTAGAATCGGGATGGGGAAGCTCTAAGCAGGGGGAATAGCGATTCGGATGGCCTTTGTCAAAGAATATACAAAAGAAAAAGCCCTTTGCACAATTCGCACAAAGGGCTTTTTCACAAAATGGATGTACTCCTTACTTCTTGTTCGCCTTGGCTATCATTTGGCCGAGTTCTTTGCCGGCCTTGGCGTAGGCTTCTGAGATGCGCTCACCAGTGTCGAAATCATAGCCGCCAAAGTCACGGCCTGGGGAATTGTCAACAGAGACGACGGCCACCACGTTGCTCCGGTTGGCAGTTTCGACGATGGTAGCAGTACCGTCAATGTAGGCGTTTTTGCGCATGACGCCCACGTTGAAGCCTGGCTCCGTGAAAGAAGTATTGAAAATCAAAGTGTACTTGGCATCGGGATGGTCGCCGGCATCCATTTCTCCATATTTTGAAAGCAGTTCGTTGAATTGGGGTGCGAAGCGGTTGTCCCTGTCCGCAACCCAAGCTTCTGCCCAGCGATCGCCACGGCCTTTTTCCTTTTCGTTGTACTCTTTCGTTTTTTTGTCAAGGTATTCTTGTTCTTTTTTGAACTTGCCCACGGCCATGTTTTCGTAGGTAAATTCGGTGTTCAAGGTCTTTTCGCCCTTAAGGGCGGTCAGTTTGCCTTTGGTCAATTTCATTTTTTGAGCATTGGCAGGCAGGGCAAAGGCTACAAGGAATGCCATAGCCAGGAACAGAGAAAGATTTTTCATGATGATTCCGATTTTAAAAATGGTTAAATGTTAAGGTAGTTCACTACTGTTGGGGGATTGATTTTTGGTTGTCCAAAAAACCAAATGCCCCTTTCGCTAGTGTGATTTTTTCTGACGGGTGAGGAATTTTCAAGTAACTTTTCTACGAGGCAAAGTTTGATGATTTTTCACAAATATTTTGCTGGGAGGAGAAAAAGAAAAAGCTGTTGGAAAGAATTTTATTTCCCGCTGTTCAACCTTTTGCCAAGCGTTTTTTACATTTTGAAATTTGCCCTTCAATATGCCGCCGCTCCGGCAGCGTGGCGATTTCCTTGCCCAGCGCCGTTTCATAGAATCCAAGCGCAGTGCGGTATTCCTTTTTTTCAAACAAATAATCGCCCGCCAAAACATAGGTGTGATAATATGCCGGATTGGATTGTACCAAGGCGTCCACATCTATTTCACCTGTCCCTTTTCTTAGCTGCTCCTTCACCTGCCTGAAATGCACAAAATCCTGATAATCATTTGTATAGATAAAACTATCGGCGTCAACGTCCAATGTGCTTTCCCTTATTTCCTGATCCACAGCCAAGCCCTTCATGGCAAATATTTTATCCAAATCATAAGTCACAAATGGCCCAAGCTGCCAAGGTGAGGTAGAGATGCTGACCAGCAGTTTTTCCGGCTGGAAAACGATGCTGTGATGGGCAATCAATTGGTTGACGGCCTTTTCGTTGCCCATGCCGATGTCTGCATTGTTCAAGCCACGGCGATCCCGCAGCAAAGTGATGGCTTTTTGCAAATCCATTTTTCCGCTCCCATCCAGCAGTTCACGCACCCGCTCATAGCGGTAAACGGAGGCGCTTTCCTCCATTTGCACCAGGTTGTTTTTTTGCTGGCGCAATGCCCCGCTTTGGTAGTGGTTGGCGCAGATGATGTCGTCCTGGCGAGGGTCGTAAATGTCCATTTGGTCGGGCGTTTTTTCAATTACCACGGCCTTGTGGTCGTGTGCCGAGCCGATGAGGATGGACTCTGCCACGAAGGTTTTTCTTTTTTGGGCAATGGCTTTGGCCTCTTCGATATTGGCGGCATATTGTAAAATTTCCCTGCCCACCAGCGAAATGGGCGTGGCCGAACCGGAGGGCATGTCCGATTTGGCGGCATTCAGCGTGACCGTCAGCCCCTGGTCGTTCATGCCGGACACGACGCCGGTGAAGCCGCCCCAGGTGACCATTATGAATTGGTGGCCTTCGGAAGGGTTGTAAAAAGCAACGATTTTGTCTTCTGCGAATTCATCACCCACATAAAAGTCAAAATTGCGCCCGATGATGAGCGAGCTGTCCGCCGAGCGGCTGCCCCAACTGCCGAAGGAAGTGCAGCCAACGAGCGCCAGGTTTTGCAGGGCATGGCCGATGTCGTGGGCAGCGTGGTAATTGAGGATGCGCTGGTAATTGGAACCGATATATTCGTATGCTGTGGAGGCCGAAGTGGAGACGCCGTAGATTTCGAGCTTGTATTCTTCCGCCACATTTTCGTCCAATTGGCGGTTGAACCAGCCGATGAAATATTTCAAAAAATGGCGGTAAAAAGTGGAAGGCACTAGTTCGCTGATTTGCCCAACAAAGGCATCTTCTTGCTTTTGGATTAATTCTTTGGACAGTTTGCCATACACCACCCCCCGTTCGAACGGCTCCCCTTCGATGTACATTTCCCAAAGGCCGCTATCGCTTTTGCGGAGCCAATTGTTGCCCAGCAAGTATGCGTTTTCACCAATTTCTTTTCGTTCCCAGGAAAGGCATTCAGTGGAAGATGGCACGGGCGGATCCATGATGGCCACGGCATAGAGGTACACAGCTCCAATGAGGAATAGCAAGAGGAAGGACAGGGCGGTACATTTTATGACCTTAAAGATTTTATGTCTGATGCTTTTTTTATTTGCCATCTTGGACGTCATTGGTCATTGACTTCATTGATTGAAAATGATTTAATAAATTAAGCCAAACATTCTCTTAGCCCTTGCCCCTCCTCGCCGCCTGCGGCGGCTCGTCGGGGGAGGGGGCTTTTTGGGGCGTTCCGCCCCAAACCCCTGTTTGCATTACTGATCCCGATTTTCGGGAAATCCCAATGGCGTGAAGTATAAACTATAATGACTAATGACTAATACCCCCTTACGCATTCCTAATCTCATCAATCAACTCCTTCCTGTCCACAAACTCAAAACAAGTCACCAGTGCGCTCACTGAAACGCCAAGAATGCCGTGCAGGTTGATATTTTGCCCCGTCAACAGGAGGTTGGGAATTTTTGTGCGGGGCGAGATGAAGGTCTTCCAAGGTGCCCGGAAGTCCTTTGCCACACCGTACAAGTTGCCGTCGTCGGTGCCGATGTAGTCCCGGAATGACAGGGGCGTGGCCACATAATAGGATTGGATGTGTTCCCGCAGGCCAGGGAATTTCGTTTCCACCAAATCAATCAGCTTCTCGGCCTTTTCCCGCTTGAAGGCCCGGTACGATTCGCCCCGGTCGCTCTCGTGGCCTACCGTATTGAAAGTATCGGCCCATTGGGCCACTTCTTCGTAGCGCATATAGGCCATCAGCGTGGCGCCGTCGGCATACACGTCCGATTTGGAAGAAGCAGAGAAAAACACGGCAAAGCTCGTGGGCCATTCTTCCACTTTGTAGTCGGTTTCGTTCCAAATATTGCGGTAGTCGTTGCAGTAGTAAAAATTGCTGTTGACGTAGCGATAGCTGTCCTTTTTGAAAACCACGTTGACCAGCATCGTAGAGATGGTGTTTTCCAGCGATTTCAGACGGCTCTTATAGGCATGGCGGATCATGTCGGATTGTACCATCTCCATGGTGTTCACAGGGTGGGCATTTGAGATGAAATGGCTGCCATAGACCCGCTCGCCGTTTTCCATTTCGGCATATTGGATGTTGCCTTCCTCTTCCACCAACTTCACCACTTTCCTGTTCCGTTTAATTTCACCGCCATATTCCCTTATTTTTTTGTTCAACAAACGGGCAATCTGCGAACCGCCGTCCACGCAGCGCCAGGAGCTTTCGATGTAGCTGTTCACCACCAGGGCATGAACATAGAGCGGCGTTTTCCCGCCCACCCCAGCGTAAAGGGCATTGTTGCCACCCAGCACTGCCTGCAGTTTTTCATTGCTGGTCAATGACTCGATGTATGCCTTGGTGTCCATTTCCAAGGCGTCTATTTTTTCAAAATAAGAACCGTCCCGCAGGCGGTAAAGCGGGAACTGCTCACAGATTTCCAGCATTTTGGCACAATACTGCTCGATGACTTGGCGCTCGCCAGGAAAGTCCTGGCTGAGTTTTTCGATGAAATTGTCGTAACCCTGGGCGATATGGTATTCCTTGTCGTCGTTGCCGATCAGAAAAATATCGAAGGCGTCCATGTCCATCCGCTGCAGCTTCAGCTCGTCCATGATGCCGAGATATTTGAAAATTTGGTAGAGGTTTTGCCCCGGCAGCAGCCCGCCCAGGTAGTGGACGCCAGAGTCGAAGATGACCTTCTCCCGCACGAAGGTTTGCAGGTTGCCGCCTATCTGCTTGTTTTTTTCCAAAATACAAACCTTGTACCCCCTCATGCCCAGGATGGTGGCGCAGACCAGGCCGCCCAGGCCGCTTCCCACAATTACTACGTCGTATTTTTCCATACTGAAACTGTTGGTCTTCGGTAGCACAGCGTTTACGCTGTCCTGTTGTGCGGCGTTTACGCCGCTGTTTTTACCACCGTAAACAGTGGTAAACAGGACAGCGTAAACGCTGTGCTACCGATTCCGCACCACAAATATCACATTAGATGTAAACTTCGTCTGGTCAATCCTTTCCACCTGCATCCCAAACTCGCCCGCAATGGCCTCTATCGTTTTGCCCGACATGAACGACAGCCCATGTTCGCTCACTTTATTGAATTTGCAAAAACGGGTGGAGAAATACTCCGTCCACCAGGTGCCTTTTTGCCGTTCTGCCAGGTCTTTGTCGCCGTCACGGATGATGGCCACGCCGCCAGGGTTCAGGTGGGCAAAACATTTGCGGAGCAAGCTTTCCTGCTCATCAGGCCGCAGGTAGTGCAGCACGTCGCTGAGGATAAAACAGTCGAAGTTTTCAAATTCCATGTCCACGGCGCTACCGTGGATGAAGTTGATGTTGTCGGTTTTGGAGTAACAATGGTTGGCCGTTGCCACCTTTTCTTCGTCGTAGTCAATCCCCGTTATCTGCCGCTCCTCAGAGAGAAAGTACAGCATATAGTCCATAAAGCCGTAGCCGCAGCCGATGTCGAGGATTTTACCATGACGGGGTACTAACCGATGAAATGGCGAATAGTTCTTCTCCATCGCCGTCTTTATTTTGGCGTACCATTCCAGCACGGGACCTTTGTAAATGTAATTGCTGAGCAAGCGCTCCCTGTGGTAGGCGGGCGTCTCCCGTTCGGCCTTTAGCTTTTCATATTCTTGTTTAAAATAGCGGCTGATCTGCTTCGTCCGTTCTGCGTAGCCCTCGCCGAAGCGCTTGTCTTCGGGCGAAATGCGGGGCAGGAACTTCATGTTGATGTCGCCATTTTTTACAAAAAACTCCCCTTTGGACACAGAGTAGCTACAGCCGTGAAAAACCAGCGGCAGGATGTCCACCTGGAACTGCTCGGCCAAGTAAAATGCGCCTTTGTGAAAACGCCCGATCTTGCCGTCGGGCGAGCGGGTACCTTCGGGGAACACGACGATGGTGTAGCCTTCCTTCACCCGTTCCCGCAGGCGCTCCACGTTGTCCACGCCCTCGCCCACGGGGTAGAAGTCGGCCAGGCGCACCACCTGCCCGAACACGGGGGAGTTCCAAACCCATTTGTTGGTGAGCAATATCATCTTGGGGTGCAGCATGACGGTGCAAAGAATATCGAGCACCGAAGAGTGGTTGGCGATGATGATGGCTGGTTTGGAAAAATCCTCGCCCTGCGGGTTGATGATGGTCTTTTTTATATTGGCCATCACGTAAATAACCGAAGCCGCCATTTTGCTCATCAACCAATGGTATAGGTACTTCACCCGCCGCTTGCCGATGGGCAGCCATTTGATGAATAAAAGCCCAACAAAACTCAGTATAAAACTCCCAAAGGCAAAGTAGGTGAAGGCAAAAATGGATCTCACCAATTTGGGCAAAGTCCAGGGCATTCGCCCTTTGTCCACCCTGTTTTTGATAAAATAATTAAACAGGAACGGCTCCAGCGTTTGCGACATAAACACCACGCACACAATGCCCAGCACAGACACAAGGGCCAGCGAGCGGATGGCCGGGTGTTTTGCCAAAATCAAAACGCCCAGGCCGATGATGGTGGCAATGGCCGAAATGACAATGGACGCCCGGATGACGGGCAGGTTCTTTTGCCCCAACTTGTATTCCCGCTGCATGCCCTCCATGACGAAGATGGCAAAGTCGTCGCCGAGGCCGAAAATGAGCGCCGACAGGATGACGTTGACAATGTTGAACTGAATGCCCAAAAGACTCATCAGCCCCAAAATCCAAATCCAACTGACGGCCATCGGCAGGAAGGTGATGAGCGCCAATTCGATGCGCCCGTAGATGAGCAGCAACGCCACGAAGACCAGCACCGAAGAGTACAGGGCGATTTTGTTGAAATCTTCTTGCACCAGCCCGACGAAGAGTTCCGTGAGGTAGGTTTTGTCAATGACGGAGGTGTGCTTGGCGCTTTCCAGCCTTTTGTAAATATCGGAGTTGTTTTCCCGCTCGGCCTTCATCATGGTCACCACGCCGACCTGGCCGGGGCGCTCGTTCACGTAGTCGGCGAGGAAGAGTTCTTTGAAGCGCTGCACGTTGGCCGAATCGGCTGGCTGGAAGTCTTTTTCCAGCATGTCCATAAATGGGCGGAAGGCAGATGCCTTGAAACCCAGCGCCTGCCCGTCGGCCAGCAGATGGCTGATCACTTCCTGCTTTTTTTCAGGTGTCCAATAGGTGTTCCAGCGCTCGATGCGCACCCTTTGCAAGGAGTCCGAGAGCAGGAAGGTGGAAACGCCGGAGTATTTTTTAATCAGCCCCTCCCGCTTCATGCTATCCAGCACGGGGGCGAGCTGTTCGTTGTTGCGGAGCGCCTCTTCCAGCGTGCTGCCCAACGATACGGCATACACCGACTGCATGGCAAAGGCGTTGAGCTGGTTAAGCTTTTCCTGCGAGGCGATGAGGGAGGGCGGCATGAAATTGAGGTTGTTCATGTCGCTGTCGAAGCTCACTTTTCTGGCAAAATAAAACAGTACGGGCGTGAGCAAGAAGAGGGCGATGACGGCGTATTTGCTTTTGTCGGGCCGCCACAGGCCCAAGCGGGTGAGGATGGTAGAACGGGAAACGGTGTCTTCTTCAACCTGCTCCTTTGAACGCACCATGTGGGGCAGAACGAGGAGGGTAAACAGCGCCGCCCCAATGAGGCTCAGGGCTGCAAACAGGCCCAAGTCCCTCAGTATCTGCGAGTTGACAAATTGCAGGCTTAAAAAAGCACCCACCGTGGTCAGGCTGCCGATGGTCATAGGTTCGGCCATTTCGGCGATGACCTCCCGCACATTCGGGTGGTTTCTGTAATGGGTGAAAAAGTGGATAGAATAGTTGAGCGCAATGCCAAACACGATGGAACCCGTGCCCAGCGCAATGATGGAAATGGCGCCTTTTAGCAGAAAAAAGCAGGCAATGGCAAAGCCCCCGCCGAACAGCACGGGCAGTATCATCAGCAGCGGCGCCCGCAGGTTTCTAAAGAATACCCAAATGGAGGCCAGCAGCAAAATAATGGTGATGGTGAGCGTCAACTGCGCATCTTTCCGCAACTGCACCGCATTGCCGACGGCCACCGCCGTGGAGCCGAAAAAGGTCGTTCCTACATCTTCGAAGCCATCTGCCGTCTGCGCCTGGATGGCCTGCTCCATGCCCTCTATCAGCTTGCGGTTGTTGATGGTCTCGGCGGTAGGATTGCTGGGCAAGATGAACAGGAGCAGGTTACGGCCATCCTTGGTCATCACATAGCCGTCGTACAGTTCGTAGTTTTCGTCGTACTGAAAATCCTGGTATTTCTTCATGCCCAGCCAGGCGAGGCCGAGCGGGTCTTTTGGGATGAGCCGTTTCATGATCAGCCCGGCGGGGGAACTGAGCGTGGCGAGGTTGTCCGCCAGTTTGCCGGGGATGTTTTCGGGGGCGGTCAACGTGTCAATGAGTTTGTAATCTTCCTCTTCCAAAAACGACGGCAGGTGCTCGTGCATGTAGTCGAACAGTTCGAGCGCCACCTCGTCGTCCACCCGCACCTGCATGGAGGCGATGTGCTGGCCCACCGTCGAATCAAGCCGCTCCACCAGTGCCTCGGTGTATTCGATGAGGCGGTCGGGGTCGGCAGGGGCGGTGGTGTCTTTTTGGGAAACGGTGACGATGAGCTTTTCGAGGAATTTGGAGTTTTGGAAAATCTCGTTGAAGCGGGCCGTCTTTTCGTTGTCGGGCAGGGCCTTGGTGATGTCTTCCTCCAGCCGGATCTGAAAGGCCAGGTAGCCGATGACCGCCACACAGAGCAGCACCAACAAGGCGAGCAGTCCCCTCCTGTTTTCAAAAAAAGTGTAGATGCTAGTGAAGAAGTTGGCCATGTACGGTCTGGGTTATGGAAATCGGGGGGCAAAAGTACGGAGAGGATTGGGAAAGTGGGGGGAAAGGAAACTCCTATATTCGTTTCAATTCAAATGACTCCGAGGCCCGGCTGATTGAAGCGCTGTTGGATAGGATGGGGGAGGGGTGAAGCGGGTAAGGGCCGCTTCGCTAAACTCTTGCGGTATTTTTAGTGACAAGGAGAGTAAGGGGATTTAATGGTGAGGGTTGGAAGACTTGCACGAATGGGGTTCATGGAGGCATCGAGGCGGCAGATTGGGGGGAGGTGACATTCATTCTCACTCGTTTTGTTGGCCACTATTAGTTTCATGCTGTGTAACAGCAAAGCCCTCAACGCCCACTCCTTTTTCCATGGGAAATCTGCTGCACCAGCAGGGGCTGAAAAGATATATTGCAGGAATATAGGAGGACTATAAATAAGGCTGCTTAGTCTTCATCAGATTATCCAAATCTCAAGTTTGGTAATTCTTCTTTCAACATGTCAATACCCTTCTTACTGATTTGGTTTGGGTCGCAGTAAAGCGTTTGTAAGTTAGGAAGGCCGGCCAAAGGGGAGAGGTCACTTATTGGGTTAGAGGAGCAAGATAGCGTTTGTAGGTTTTGGAGGCCTGCCAGGGGCATGAGATCGCTAATTAGGTTGGAGTGGCAGTAAAGCGTATGCAGGTTATGCAGGCCAGCCAAAGGGGATAGATCGATGATTAGATTGGAGTGGCAGTAAAGAAATTGTAGTTTATGGAGACTTGCCAAAGGGGAGAGGTCGCTGATTTTGTTGGAGTGGCAATCAATCCTTTGCAGGTTTTGGAAGTCAGCTAAAGGAGAGAGGTCGCCAATTTGATTAGAGGAACAGGAAAGCATTTGCAGATTTTGAAGGCCAGTCACTGGAGATAGGTCACTGATTTCGTTGTAGTCGCAGTAAAGCGTTTGTAAGTTAGGGAGGTCAGCCAAAGGTGATAGGTCACTGATTTCGTTGTAGTCGCAAGAAAGCGTATGCAGATTTGGAAGACCTGCCAGAGGGGAGAGGTCGCTGATCGGATTGGAGGAGCAGTAAAGCGCTTTTAACCCAAATAATTTCTCTATCCCAACCAAGGACTTTAATCCTGTATCAGTCAAATCCAAACTGCAATCCGAAAAATCCGCTTTGGCTATCGAAGCGGCCAAAAGGATGCTTTCTGAAAAGGCTGAACCCTCTAGCACCGCACCGTGGAAAGAAGTTTCACTTAAATTGCTCTCGCTAAAATCAACCTCTTTTAAAATGCAATCCGAGAGGTTTTCCCCTGCCAATATCTGTTTGTCCAATTTCAAAAGAAGGTTGGCGGCATTGGTGCCCTGCCATGCTTTTTCTGTTGGCAGTTGTTTGGCGGTCAGTACCCATTGGAGCAGTATTTTTTTATCGAGGGGGTGTTCAAGCATGAAGTTTCGGATTTCCTGGGTAGCCATCGCTTTGGGGAAATGGAGGAGGGCATTGTTGTTCACCTCGTCCACGAAAACCAAGGCGGTGAGGTAGTCCCGGAAGGATTTATGAGAAATGCGGAACCGATAGTCGTCTTCCCGCAGCAGGAAGGTGAAGGTCAGGAATTCGCTCAGGCGCTTTTCGTATTCCCAGGTCGCCTTCACCTCGAACAGTTCCTGCAACTTCAACTCCCCGCCTATCTCCCTAGTATCGAAGGAAAGTGTATCGTTCACATACATCCAGACAGCCAACCTTTTTAGGATTTCCAGGCGGTCATCGTCCCGGGTGAGGAAACTAAGGTCGTATTTTCTTTTGAACTCGTCCTTCATGCAGCTCCTATAGAGATCAGAAGCTTTGATGCGCCCGTTTTTCCCTTTTTCCTTTAACAGGCTGGGCAGATGGTTGATGATCAGCTCCAACAGGACAGGCCGTTTGGCGAGGTCTTTCAGGTCGAAAGTATTTTCGATTTGCTGCCACATCCCTTCCGGGTCATCGGTATGGGAGCGCAGGAATTGGTGGATTTGGTTGTCGTCGAAAGGCAACAGGTGGACAATGTCGGTATTGACGTCCTGGCCGAATATCTTTTGCATTTCCTCCCTGGATTGGAAATACTCTTCCCGGCAGGTGAGGATGAACTTGCTGTTGGAGCTTTCCAGGAGCAGCCTCCGGATCTTGGCGAAGTTGCGCTCCTTTTCGTCGGCGTCGGTCTTTTGTGTCATTTCGTCGAAGCCGTCGAAGATGACGAGCAGTTCGTCCTGGTCAATTCGCTGTTTGAACCCGGCGAAGTTGAGGCTTTTGATGTTGTAGCCATTGCTGCATTTGTCGCTGACGAAGTTTTCCATACTCTTTTCAAAATCACGCAGGGGCAGGTAAAGCGGGATGCGGCGTTTTTCATCTTTAATGGACAGTGTATAATAATCTCGATTAAGATAATTACAAGCCAGTTGGTGAGTAATAAATTTCGTGAAAGTAGTTTTGCCAGTCCCATATTCACCCATAATAATCAGGAGTTTGGAAGAAGTTTTATTTAACCATTTTTCGATATAATTGTCCAAAGGGCGAAATTCCTCCTGATTTTTTCTTGAACCAAATGAAGGTATTTCATCTGAACTTTTTATCATTAATGCATCCTGACTCCAATTGGAAGGATCCCGAAACTTACTCACGCTATTTTGCTTCAAGATTTCCCTATACCTATCTATGCTCGTTGATGCCATATCTGCAAACGTTAATATCCCATTTGCTTTCAACATTTCAGCAACTCTTGATCCTACACCTTTCACTAAAGTTAAATCGTCAGAATGATCTATACTAAAAGTGGAATTATTTTTTACCCCGTTTAGTGGAACGTATTGGCTACGGGAAAAATAATTTTTAGCAAAATCCCTTATGCTCAAATTGAGATATTTTTCTACTTGATATTCAAAGCTGTTTATACGGTTTTCTTCTTCCAGCTTTTCCAAGGTATCCTGCATACTGTTAATACGCTTAAGCATAAAAGGATCGGCGGCTTGTCTCTGAAAACCTTCAAAGATGCTTTGAAACTGCGCTATTTCTTCTTCCAGGCTTTTCACAGAAGGGAAGCCCTTCAATGCTTTTAGATCGGGGTTGGTGTGCAGGTGGGCATCGAGGGTGGCGGGGAGCTTTTCCGGCGTTTTTTCAAGAGCTGCCCTCACATCGGCCTGGGCAAAAAGCAGTACCAATTGGGGCGGTTCCTTATCCACGCCGTAATCCACCAAGGCATGGGCATAAATGCTCTTTGGCTCGTTTTCCAACCTTGCAAGGCCCAGGGGTTTTAAGATGGCGAGCGCCCTGTGTTCCCGCTGCTGCGACTTCCATTTGTCCTTGACAGCGCCTTTCAGTATTTCCTTGGCAATGGTGACGAAGATAGTTTCGAGGATGGGCATAGGTTGGTGTTTTGGTAAAACAATGGGGTGAAAATAACAAAAATCACGATCGGTGGGCAGCAGCGGCAGGATAAGACAATGGCAGTACCTGTAAAATTGCCGGGCAGCAAACTTTTCAAGTCTCAAATGCTTGGAAAGTTTCAAGGCACCACAACCAAATCCATTCGCCTCGCTGTCGCCCAGTCTTCCCATTGAAAAAACCACCTGCTCCTGACGGTTTGCAACCGGCACTTCTGCGCCTTTCCATCAAAGCGCACACCTAAACTGTCACTATCGTCCTAGTTTTGAACTCTTGTTTGCACTTCAAATCAATAGCCATGACACTTGTGTTGAATTTTTCAGACAACGCCAATCGGGAGCAGCTTTCGCAACTTGGGGAGTGGCTCAAAGAAATGGGATTGGTAAATCCTTTAGGGTAGCCCTGCCCCCGCCGGAAGAACCTGACAGGGATGATTTCATTGAAGAAATGCTCGTGTAGGCCGAAGCTGATTTTGCAGCCGGAAGAACCTATACCACCGAGGAAGCCAAAAAAGAACTGGAAAAATGGCTCAAAGAGCGCAAATGATCTGAAATACTCACGCTGCCGCCCTCAAACTCCGTTGTCCCAACTCCTCCAAGATATATTTTGTAACCTGTGCCACCATGCTGGGTGAGGCATGAGGCCGTATATGGGCGAGCAACTGGATAATCGCATCACGGGCAGGTATATCGGGGTTGGTTTCGACCAAGGATTGCAGGTGTGGGGCCAGTTTTACTTGGTAGGCTTTTAGTTCAAGGTTTTCCAGGCCACAGGTCAGCGTGTCCCACTCTTCTTCGGTGAAGCTTCCGGATTCGAGGAGGTGCCTCAGTTCTTCCAGGTTGGAGGAAACAGAGGACATAACTTCTTCGACGTTTATTTTTTTTCTTGGGTTGGCCATTGTTCAAAATTTTATGATTCTTTTTTCTTTATCAAATCCCTGATTTCCTTCAGCATTTTCAACTCATCAAGGATTTCGTCAATTTTTGCCTGACGACCCGATTCGCCTACTTTTTCAACAAAATCTTCCTTGTAGATTTCGATGATGTCAAGCTGTTGTTTCAAGAGATTGATGCGGTTTGCAATCTCTTGGAGGATGTTTCCCATAGCGGTTGTTTTGAGGTATCAAAGTTATTATTTTTTGGCAAATCAGCGCACACCCACTCCTTTCCAACCACCCTCGGCGCAAGACATTTTACCCAGATTCCCCGCCACCTCTTAGTTTTACCCCCAAAATTTTACAACACATGATCAACCACGCCCAAAGCAACATCGAAGCCCTTTCGGCCCACCATATCGGCAACAAGGCCAACGGCCAGGAACTCTTGCTTTCTCAACAAGCGCTGGACACTGGCGACGAGCAATTGCGGGAATTGCTGCCCCACTTCTTCCTTGATGCCTTCGAGGCGAACGAGTTTTTCGCCTTCGATTTTTCCAATGGCGACCTGTCGCTGAACCCCGTACACCAGTTTGCCCAACGGATTTTTGCCAGCCGGGACAATTTTCACCAGGATTCCATTGACATTGCCCGGCACCTCTTCGAGCAGACGAACCACCCCAAAATCAAAGCGGGAGACCTGTACGTGGCCTTCTTCTCTGGCCTCGTGCTGGAAGACGAGGTGCTGGATGCGGTGGGCCTTTTTAAAAGCGAAAACAAACAACCTTTCCTGCAATTGGAAACGGACGGCACGGCCTTCCAACTGCGCCACGAGGACGGAACGGCCATTGACAAACTGGACAAGGGCTGCCTCATTTTCAACGCCAACGCCGACCAGGGCTACAAAATCTGCATCGTGGACAAGTCGAACAGGGCTTTTGAGGCGCAATACTGGCGTGACTTGTTTTTGCATGTAAAACCGCTGGCCAATGAATATTTCCACACCACGCACTACATCCGCATGGCCAAGGATTTTGTGGTGAACAAACTCGACGACGACTTTCCAGTGACCAAGGCCGATAAGATTGACTATTTGAACAAATCGGTGAATTATTTTAAAACAAACGAGACCCTGGTGGACGAGGAATTTGCCAAAATCGTCTTCGAAGACGAGGGCATGGCGCAGGCTTTTCACGAGCACCGGGATGCCTATACACAAAAGCACGAACTGCCGCTGGAGGAGTCTTTTCAAATCTCCGCCGCTTCCGTGAAAAAGCAAGAGCGGGTGCTGAAAAGCGTGCTGAAACTCGACAAAAACTTCCACATCTACATCCACGGCAACCGGGAACTTATCGAACGGGGCTTCGACGAAGAACGGGGAAAGAGTTTTTATAAGGTCTTTTTCGAGGAGGAGCAGTAGGGGTTTTTTAATGATGAACGATGAACGATGAATGGGGGGCCCATGCGTGGACCGATCCCGATAAGAATCGGGAGTGGACTGAAGACTGGAGACTGTGGACTGAAGACTGAAGCCTAATAATACCCAAACAACCCACCGACAAACTTGGAATTCTTGCCCAAGCGGAAGGGGAGGGCCTGAAATATATCATCCAATTGGCCGTCCAGTTTTTCATCATATTTTATTTCCAAGATAATTGCGGGGTCGTGTACGGGGGTGTTTTTCATCCATAAATTGCCGTGAAAATGCAGGTACTGCAAGGCCCGGTCAATGGTGGCCCGCACCTGCCCATCGAAAGAAACGTAATAGCTGCGATGGTACCGCACGAAGACAACGGGGCTTAAGAGTTGGTGTGCAGGGCTGTTTTGCAATAAAAAAGATGTCAGGTCGAAATCGTCAGAGAGTTGAAAATCGGGCAGCGGCCAATATTCTTTTTCGCCGAGTTGGTTGCTTTTTATCTTCCTTTCCAGCAAGGGCTTGGTGGCAATTTCCATCTCTTCGCCATACCACCTGACCCGGTACTTGCTCCGGTTGGAGATGCCGGAGAGGTTGTCCTGCAAGGCATGAAGGGACGGGCTGTCGAGGTAAATGCTGTTGACGGCCCGATCCGGATAGGCCATTTGAAATGAAAGCGGCAAATGTTGGACAGCCATTTCTACCTCCCGCCAGGAGGCATGTTCGATGCGGTATTTTCTTTCGTAGCGCATGTTTTGTGAGGTTGATTGGAGGTTGATTTAAACCCTTCAAATCAATGCTTTTCCACTACGTCCCCATTCAGCAACAGCACGGAGCCATCTTCTACCAGGTGCAAGTCCTGCACGTTGGTAGGTTCGCAATTTTTCACTTCAATTTGGCTGCCGCCGAATTCGGGTAATTTTTGGTAGGCCAAAATGCCCTGCTGCAGGCCGTCCAGTTTCAGTTCGTATATCACCAATTTAGAAAAATCGGTGGCGACAATGCCCTGCTCGCTATCGGACACGGTTATTTTTTCGGCTGAAACGATGGCGTGTTGGTTGGCGTTTAGGCCGGCCCCGAATGCCTGCCCAATGTCCACCTGGCCTATCCTGGCATTTCCTCCTGAAATTTCGATGGCATCCTTTCCGATATTGGAAAATGAAACTTTGTCCAGTTTCCCCGTGGAATAATCGGCATCGAAGGCATCGCCCGCCGCATTTTCAAACTGGCAATCGAGGAGCCGATAGTCAGCGTGCAGGATGCTGAGGGCATTTTTCGACTGGATTTCCAGGAAGGCACAATGGTCGAATTTAACGTCGGCACGGTAAAATGCAACGCCGGATTGGGTGGCCTGCCCCTGGCCGTCCCTGGCATTCAAAGCTTTGAAAATCACATAGTTGAGCAGGGATTTGCCCTTGGTTTCGAGTACCAGCAGGCCTTGGCCGCTTTTTTTCTCCGAATGTATTAAAATGGGGTTTTCTACCGTGCCAATAAACTGGATCGGCGAATAAGAAATGATGGAAGCGCTATTTTCTAAAACCAGCTCCGTGCCTGGCCCTATTTCAAAAATATGGCCCGCAGGAATGAGCAGGTCTTTGTTGAGCAGGTGTTTCCCTGGCGTCACGCTGATGGTTTTGTTTTGGCCCACCACTATGAAATCAAAATTGGCCAAAGCCTCCAATGTTGCCTTGGGCAGGGCAGGCAGGTCGGCCACTGGTGCTGGCCAGCGGAACAAGGGGATTTTGGCGATTTCGCTGGTGCCCAATGTTTTGCAAAAAACAAACTTGGCCTTGCCGGAATAGGGCACTTCGTAGCGCCTGACCGGGTAATCTTCGTTGAAAGATTCGAGCACAATGCGCTCTTTGGGGCGCTCGCTTATTTCATTTTCACCAAAACCCAGTACTTCCAAGGGCAGGGCGTGGTAACTTTCCAGGGTGATGGCATTTTCCCCTTTATGGGCTTTTAGTGAAATATTGGGGATGGGGTACAGCACCTTGCGCACTTCGTCGGCGTTTCTGAAATAATTTTCCCATTTAAAATCATAGTCCGTGTACTCCTGCCGAATAAAGGCTTCCCTCGCCTCAATGTCTTTTAACAGCGTGGTTTTCAGGCTGTCCAGGTAGGCTGGGTCGGTGAAGGTTTCTGTGTAATGGGCATATTTTTCCGCAAAACTGTAGTCGTTGAAGAGGTTATAGTGCAGGAAGCTAAAACCGTAGTTGTTGGCCGGCGACATGCGCAGCGGCGTTCGTTCGTTGACCATCGAGCCAGTGAGCATGGGCAGCACATAAAATTGAGAACCTTCGGTTGTAAAACCGTCATATCCAATCGGTTCGAGCTTGGCGGTCAAAGGATTAAAATAAAAGCGCAGGTTGGTGGAATTGAGCGCATGGTGCGACAGGCAGAGGTCGGTAAGGGCGAGGAATTTGGCCAAACGATCCACATCGAAAACCTCGGAAGCCTTTTTGGTGCCTTCGGTAAAACTGTACAAAAGGTTTTGGGCGGTTTTAAAATAGGCCAACTGTTCTTCGTCTTTCAGCAAATCCTTTTCTCCAAAAGCTTGAATTGCTGCGCTTTCGAACCAGGGCAGCGGCTTGTAGATGCCTCTTTTCAGGTTGGGCCACAAGCCCTCCTCACTCCAGCGGATGATGGGAGCAATGGGGCGTTGCCGATGGCGCAACAAGCCCTCGTTGAAGTGCTCTTCAAAGGCATACACGCCCAAAGTCTGGCCGTTCAGCGCCATGTCAACGAAGTCGTAGCGGGTGGTAAGGATGTCTTCTTTTTCGAGCAGTCGGTGATATACCCATTCGTCGAGGTGGTAGCGGGAGAGCGAGTTGTGTACGGAAAATTCCGTCATGCCCTGCCAGGCATTTTTTCCTAGTGTCAAAATGCGGAACGACCACTTGGTGCCCATCAGGTGGTCGGGCAGGTCGCCTTTGAGGCGGGCTTGCACGTCCAGGGGGCCGTCTTTTGTCAGTAGGCGGGCTTCCACCAAATCGGCGTTGCCGACAAGCAGCACGCCCGAAGAAATGGCCTCCGCCCGTTTCAGTCTGATCTTTTCAAGGTACTTTTCTTCGACTTCCAAATTGATGCGTTCCGAATCAAAAGAAGGCGCTGCGAGCGCTGGCGGATATTTGGCCTTTATCCTGCGCACTTTCAGGTCGTCGAAATAAACGACGCCGTTCGAAAAGCCCGCATAGTAGCAAAAAATGATGAGCGTCTTGTCTTCCACCCCAACCGGCACAGTCAGCGAATATTTGATCTGCTCCCAGCCATTGCTCACTTTTACCGCTTCGCCGACTTCCTGGTTAAAATGCCATCCGTCCGCTCCCTGGAAAGTCAACACGCCAAAACCATAGTCGCTTTTGCGCATCACGCTGGCCTCGACGACGTCCCCGGCAAAGATGTTTTTAATGGACATGCTTGGGCCAAACTCGTTTTTCGCATCGCAGCGGGCGGAATATTTCCCGCCGTAGGCGTAAGCATCCGTTTGGGTTTGGCCATTTTGAAAAAACTGTTTCTTGCATACGTACATTTTGCCTTCTTCCGCCGTATGCTCCATGTCGCAGTAGTAGTAGTCGCCTTTGTCGGCATACTTGGCATAGCCCAACAAAGCCAATGCCGCCACCGCCAGGGCCAATATCAGCCACAGCAGCCTGTTTGGCCGCATTTTTTTAGCGGATGGTTTTCCTTTTATGCGCAAAGTAAATGATGAACTATGAATGATGAACGATGAACTATGAACGATGAACATTGACCTGTCCTGAAACAGGTTTGTCCAATTTTGCTTCTGTTTTTTGAGTTGACATCTTTTCCATTTTGACTAAACGTGGCCTGCCATTCCTTGCTTCTGTTTTTATAAAAAACCAAAGCGCCAAAAGTGCCAGCCCGGCCAAAACCATATAAGACAACTTGTCGGCGATTCCTGCCCAAATACTAGCGCCGACTATTTCCTGCATTTTGTTGTATTTCGGAGTTTGATCTTGCTGCAGGCCGGGGAAAGCCGCCAGCAATTCTTGCTTGAATGCCTCATTGATTTGCTCCATTCGCCTCCTTTCCGACGAGTCGCCTTCCGTGTAGCGGATTTCGTTGAGTTCCATTTCCAGTTCTGTAAAAGTAGGGTAGGGGAAATAGGCGGAAGCGGCCCGGTCCAGGGTCAGGGTAATCAATGCCTCCCCTTTTTCGGAAATATAGACCCGGCTGCGCTGCTGTTTCATTTTGATGGAGGGGCGCAGGCCTTGTGCCTTCAGGTTGTGCTGTGCCAAAAAACGATTGACCTCGTCCCGGTCGCCGGGGCGGATGTAGCGGTAGAAAGGGTGCATGGCCAAGCGGTCGCCCCTTTTGGTGTTTTCATAAATTTCAAACTTGATTTCCTGCCGCAGTACGCCTGAGCTGTCGTTGCCGGGCAATTTCAACTGCACCAATTTTTTCATCAGGCTGTCGCCCAAAAAGCGCTGGCGGAGGCGCACGCCCACGTTCAGTTTCAACAATTGCCCATCGGGCGTATCGAAATATTGATCAACAAAAATTTCTGTTTCAGTGCGGCTGGAAAGGCTGGTATCAATTTCATGCAAGCCTTCGGTGGAATAATGTCCGGCGAGGTATTCCCACAGCGCATCCTCCTGGCCTTTTGGTACGGCCAATTTGAATTCGCTCTCCATGCGGTTGGAACTGGGCTGAGGACTGGCTTGCGCCAGCACATAGCTTGCCCCATTTGCACCCAATAGAAGGAAAGCGAAGGTGCAATACAAGTTTTTTACAAATTTGATCATGCGTTCAGTGCGCAGATTTTCGGCATAAAAACAGAGACCCAATGGCTAAAGGCTCCATGAAAATGGAGGCTAAACCGCTAAATTCCTTTGCTCCAAAAAAGAAAAATTCAGTTGGGGCGACAGTGCCAGCAACTGATCCTTTGCAAGGATGATATTTTCAATCGCTTCAGTTTCAATGATATACGACAAGTTGAGTTTTCCATTAAAATGATCCATGCGTTTCAGTTCTACCATCGTAAAAAGCCCTGACAGCACCTCGTTCACCTTCTCCGCCGTCAGTTCGCTGGTAGAAATATTGACGTACATGCTCTCCGAGCTTTTCAGCCGCTTTTGGCGGAGCACGGCGGTCTGTACCATCAACAGGCTCATGATGAGCACGTAGGCCAAAACGGTGATGACGGCTTGCCCGGCCCCCATTCCCAGTCCGATGGCAATGGCAAAAAACAAGTACATCAGTTCTTCCGGTTCTTTGATGGCTGCCCGAAAACGCACGATAGAGAGCGCACCCACCAGGCCCAGCGACAAGGCGATGGAGCTTTTCACAATGTAGATGATGAGCATGGTAGAAAGGGTGAGGAACATGAAGTTGCGCCCCAGGCTTTTGCGGTTGGCAATAGAGTTGCCATATCGCTGGTAGAATTGGCCCAACAAAAATGAAAGCAATGCCGCCAGGAGTGCATACAACACAAATTGCTGGTGGTTGATGGCGTCAGTAGAGAAGTCGGAAAGAAAGTCCTCGAACTGCATGTTGTCTGTTTTCCGTCATGTAAAATCCAGGAAGAAGAAACTCCCAATGTCGCTATTAGGGCAAATGTACCAAAAATGAAAACTTTACAAGGAAAGGTGCATCGTGGTTGCACCGCTCACCACTTCAATTCCTCCTCTACTTCGTCTGATTGCTGGCTGCCATATTGTTTTTTGGTTTCCATGCGCTGCTTTTGGCGCTCCATCACGAGCTTGGCGAGGGCCACGTTGGCCGGGTCGGGGCAGATGGGGGAGAGGGCATCGTGGATTTTCCGCTCGGCCACGTCGTTGCGGTAGAGCAGGCTGAGCAGGTACTCCATGTTGTGCTCGATGAGCCAGGTAATGCGGTCGCAGAGCATTTGGAAAAGTGCTTCTTCCGAAAGGTTGGACTCGTCTTCGGGGCTGGCCAGTTCAAAATCACGGGCGATGGTACGGGCAGATTGCTGCGAAAGTTCTGACATGGAGATTTTTAGTACTTTGACAAATTTGGTGGAGAGCCACTTATGTGTTTGTGTATTTATGTGTTTATGTGTTTACGATGTACTGCAAATACAAATACATAAACACTTTCCTCCACAGAAATTATAAAACAACCGGATTTTTAAAACACAAAGTAATTGGTGCAAAATACAACCATAGGCCGATAGGCTTTTACTTTAGCGCCAAATTTAGGAGGATTTAGGCGATGGTTGCTTTGGCAAAGTGGAATCTTAGGTCATTGCAGCTAATATGGAATTAATTTAATTACATTCCCACAATGGATACCCTTACCCAGTTGACCCTCGGCGCCGCTTGCGGCGAGGCTGTTTTAGGAAAAAAAGTCGGCAACCGTGCCATGCTGTGGGGTGCCTTTGGCGGCCTGCTGCCCGACTTCGATGTCTTCGCCATGTTCTTTACGGACGAGATGACGGCGCTGGCCTTCCACCGGGGCTTCATGCACTCCATCCTGTTTGCCGTGCTGGCGGCACTGGGCCTGGGCTGGCTGGTGGAGCGGCTCTACGGCAGCGGCTTTTACCGACGACGGCGCTATAAATGGGCGGTGGCGCTGTTCATCCTGGCCTTTTATACCCTGCTCTTGCTGGGCTTCCATTTTATCTTTCAGGCGGCAGTCTTGACCATTGGCTTTTTGATGGCGGCGGGCTTGGTAGGAGCGGGCCTGATTTGGTTCCTTTGGTCGAAATATATCAACGGTGAAATGGACGAAGTGCAGGCTGGCCGTTGGGACTGGACCTGGCTCTTTTTCATCTCCATCGTCACGCACCCCATCCTCGATTGCTTCACGGTGTATGGTACGCAGCTTTTCCAGCCTTTTTCCGATTACCGTGTTTCGTTCGATAATATCGCCGTGGCCGACCCACTTTACACCGTCCCGCTCATGCTGGGCGTACTGGTTGCGGCATTTTTAAAAAGGGAAAAAAAGGCACGGCGGCTGGCCAATTGGGCGGGCATAGCGCTCAGTTCGGCCTACATGGCGCTGTCGTTCAGCCACAAGGCGGAATTCAACCAGATTTTTAAAAACACCCTGGCCGAAAAGGGCATCCAATATGGGCGCATGATGTCCGGCCCGACTATCCTCAACAACTATCTGTGGTCGGGCGTGGCTGAAGGCGATACGGCCTATTACCAAGGCTTTTATTCGCTGCTGGACGATGATAAAATCATCGGGCAAATCCACGTTTTGCCAAAAAACCACGAGCACATAGCGGGCCATGAAAACGACAGGGTCATCCGCATTATCCGCTGGTTTTCAAAGGGTTATTACAATATCATCACCCGGCAGGATGGCAAGCTGCAAATGAACGACCTGCGTTATGGCTCTTTCGAGGAGGGTTTTAAATCGGAAAACGACTACATCTTCAAATTCATACTGGAAGAAAAAGACGGCGAACTGACGGCCCACCAATCACGGGCGGGCAGGGAGATCAATGGCGAAGCGTTCAGAAGTTTTTTCAAACGTATCCTTGCTGAAAAATAAAGAGGTTGATTGATAAATTATAATTTCAACATTGAGCAAAATCATCATAATTCCATAGCTTTGACAATAGAATTGCAAAAGTGATATGGCTATTGTTTACAAACTAAACACCCGCCATGTCCATTTACTATGGAGGCGTGATTTGTTGAAGGAAAAACTGACAGTATAACAATCATTTTATGTTGCACTGTTTGGACTTGCTTCTCACTCCTCGCTTCTCACATCTTCATAAAAATTTCAGGCGATGAAAAGCACAAATCAAAAGGCAAAATTGCTCGCGTATTTCTTGCCAGCATTTTTCTTGATGGCTGTAATAGCTATCATATCCAATGGTTGCGGCACTGAGAAAGCAAAATCACCAGTGGCAGAGGGCAGTGAATATTTTCAGGCTTATTGCACGATGTGCCATGGCGATAAGGGCCTAGGCGACGGCCACATGGCTTCTAAACTGAACTCTCCACCTGCCGACCTCACTAAAATCGCCCAACGACGCAACGGCAATTTCCCCGATGCCGAGATAGCCAGCATTATTTACAACATCGAAAACGTGCCGGGCCACAGCCTCGGCGACATGCCAATCTGGTCAGAAACTTTCAAAAAAGCAGAGGGCATTACCGATGAAAAAGTGTTGCAGGAAAAAATAGACCACATCGTGGCGTATTTGAAGACGATTCAGCAGTGAGCCAGCCTGGTTGCGCCCTAAATTTTTTCAAAAAATCCTTGTGAAAGTTCAATATCCCGGGTTCTGCTCTAAATTCGGGTTGGCATCAATTTGCCGCTGGGGAATGGGGAAAAGTTTGCGTTTGCTACAGTCGTCGTCAATAGGTTTGTACTCCCATTCGTCGCAAAACTTTCCAAAACGGATAAGATCCTGCCTCCGCCAGCCCTCCCAAAAAAGTTCTTGGCCCCTTTCTTTTAACAATTGTTGCCGCAGGGTGGCTTGGTTAAAATTAGCCGGGTTGAGTGGCTGATCAGGCTCATAGGCCCTTGCCCTTACTATATTCACGATCGTCACGGCTTCGCCCAATTGGTTCAATTCGTTGAGGGCTTCGGCGTGCATAAGCAACACGTCGGCAAAGCGCAGCAGTACAAAGTCGTTGTCGCCCACGGGTTCCTGCCCCGAAGATAGCAATTGATACTTCAGCACCCGCACACCGGCGTCCCTATCGGCATTGTAGATATCCCCGACTTCGGGAGTGAGATTAATCTGACCAAAGCCAGGATCAACGATCGGTTGGCCAGTAGTTGGATTGAACTGTGGCCCTGCTATGAAAGCAGCGTCCCTGGTGTCGTTTTGATGGTCAAAAGAGTTGTAAAAATCAGCCTGGGTGCAGTAGCCGTTCCAGGGTTGGCTGGTCAGATTAAATTGCTCAATCTGGCTATAATGCAAGGTGCGCATGTGGAAATCCATCCCCTGGCCCAATACCTTTGGGTCAATGATAGCAGGCAATATGATTTCATCCAAGCCGGTCGTATGGTTGTCTGGTTGGAAAACGTCAAAATAATTGGTGGTCAGGTTGTACTGGCCGGAGTTGATGACTTCCTGGCAAAGATTGGCACATTCCTGCCACTTGGGCGTACCGGTGTACACAGCCGCATTGAGGTACAATTTTGCTAAAAGCGTTTGGGCTGCACCTTTTGAAAAACGCCCATAGTCGTAGTCAACGGGCAGATCGGGAATGGCGGCGATCAATTCACTTTCTATAAATTGGAACACCTCCAGCCGTGTATTGCGGGCGGGCGGATTCTGGGGGTCAAACTCTATCCCCTCAATGATTGGGAGGCCACCAAAGAGATCCGTTAAAATAAAGTAGTACCAAGCCCTTAAGCAACGGAGTTCCGCTGTGACTGCAGCCTTGGAGTCGAAGCTGCCCGAAAAGGTGGTTATTTCGCGCAAGGTCCGGTTGGCTTTGGCGATACCTTCAAAGCAGGCAGTCCATGTTATGTCGAACGACGACTCGTCTGGCGTCCACTCGTGCAGGCGCATCCGGTGCCAAATGCCGCCATCGTACCAATCCGCCCCTTTTTGCGGCACCAGCAGTTCGTCTCCTGTTGATTCCATAATGGAAAACCAGGAATTGTGGGGAATCAAGTTAATGAGCCGTGCGTAGACAGGTATCAAAGCGATATTGAATTGTTCTTCGGTCTGGAAGTTGTCGTCTTTTAAAATTTTGTTACCGACCTGGTTTTTCAGTTCGATACAAGAAAAAAATACGCAAAAACATACGAGTAAGGTGATGCCAATGCGGAGGGTATAGGAGGGTTTCATGGTGACAAATTTTATGGAGAATAAATGAGATGGTATCGTAGGGAAAGGCTATAAGCGCTGTTTTATTGAAAAACGATTTTGCCTGAAACTTTTTCCCCAAGTTGGTTGGTGATGGTGAAAAAATAGACGCCCGCCGCCAGTGATTTGCGCTTAAGCGTGAAGCGGCTGCCTGCAAATTTTTCCATTTGCAGCAATCGGCCGTCGGTATTGAAAAGTTCAAAAATATGCTTGCCGCCTTCCGTTCCGGCCAGGGTGATGTTCACATAATGCTGGGCAGGGTTAGGCTCTACCTTTGCACTGGCCTTATTTGCTTCCACGGCCGAAGTGAGGGGAAGGTCTTCGGTTTTTACCACGAAAACATCCGCATCGGTATTGAGCGGGGTGATGGTTCCCGTTGCAATGAGCTGTTGGCCAGAGGCTTGGGTGATGTGGTTGCCCCGGCTGGGCAATTCGCCGCCATAGAGTTTTTCAAACACCATATTACCTGAACCATCAATCTGCTGGATCACCATGCTACTGCCCCACAATGCCGTTTGATTGCCGGTGTATGCAAAAGAGTTGCCGTAGCGGATGCCAGCCGACGGGGTGTCCCCATTCCAGCTTCCAGATAGGGTGTTCCAGGCAATGTTCCCCTCTGTGTCGCAGCCTGCGTGCCAGGTCTCATTGCCGCTGGACATTACGTAGGAAAAACCTGTCAGCAAAAATTCTCCTGTGGCCCCCGCCTCGATACTGTTAAAGCCATCATCATATATTCCCCTTTTGAAGGCTTTTTTCCATATCACCCCTGTGCTCCTGTTGAGTTTTACAATAAGCCCGTCGTAGTAGTGAAGGTTTTCTTTGGTATTTCCAACAACCAGAAAATTATCATTGTCAATAGGGGTAAAGTCAAGCCAGTTGTCCTCCAAGGTTAAAAAAGTTTCTGTCCACTCCACGTTCCCGGCACCATTAATTTGGGTAAGAATAAAACTGTTCAATCCGGAAAAATCTTCCACTATGTTTCCCAGCATATAGCTGCCATTGGGCATGTCTTTGACCGTAAAAAAATAAGTGTCGCTGTCAAATACTTTTTCCCACACTTGGTCGCCATTGCTGTCCAGCCGGGTGGCATAGGACGATCCGCCGAATTGAGATGGCCCTGCGCTCCCTGCGCATAGAAAGCCGCCATCTGAAAGGGCAATCACTTTGTTGATTGTTCGGTAGCCCGCCCCTTGTGCCACTTTCTTCAATTCCAATTGGTTGCCGTTTTCATCAATTTTCAAAAAGAAAATATAGCTCTCGCCGATGTCAACCTGATGGGAATAACCCACTACGGCATAGCCATCCGCAATGGATTTTACAAAAATGCCTTGGGCGTTGCCTTCCAGGGGGTAGGTTTTTTCCCAGCCTTGCCCAAAGGAAAAAGTAAAGGAAAATAGAAAAATAACGATAAAGATTGAAAATATGCAGGAACAGTTGAAGGGTAGCGGTGTCTTCATATTTAGGTATTTAGTTTTAAAAAAAACACGGTTAAAGTTCGTCAAATGTAATGAAAGTACCTGAAAATGAAGCGTTTTAATATGAATCGCTTGGGATTTTTCAATTATTGCCAACCCTTGTCAATTTCCCAATACTTCAAGGATTTTACACTATGACCATAGTCGGTATTACAATATATAAAAGGCAATTACATTTTTTGAGTATTCCTGGAATTTTTAACAAGTTCGCTCACCTCAACAAAGCCACATCTCCGGCCAGCATTTTCTCCTCCCCAAATTCTTTTAAGGTGATCAAATACACATACACGCCCTGCTCCGCTTTTTTTCCATTCAACATGCCATCCCAGCCTGTCATTATATCATCCGTGTGAAAAACCTCGCCGCCCCAGCGGTCAAAAATATCCATGCTGAATAGCTGCACGGGGCAGCCGGAAGTATAGGGCATGAACAGGTCGTTGGAGCCGTCGCCGTTGGGTGAAAAGGCGTTTGGCACAAATACATTGCACACATATTCTACGCTAATGGGATACACCCACAGGCAGCCGATGCTGTCCAGCAAGGTAAGTTGCAGCGCTGTGATGCCTTCGTTTGACAAAACAACAGGGTTGGGGCAATCGTCGCAGCCCAGTATTTCAGAAGGCGTCCAGGAAATGGTGTACCTGTCCGGAATGTCATTGCTAAAAGGGGAAACGATGCTCTGGGTCACCCGCACAAAAGTGTCTATCCTCGCCAAGGGAGTTGGGTAGGCAAAGAGTTGGGTGACCAGCAAAGAATCGCAGCCAAAGACATTTTGCTCCACCAAAGAAAAAGTAGCGCCCGGCCCATAGTCCACATTGTCAACGGTGACGGTTTCGCCGGGGCATAGTTCCCTGGTAAAATAGCTGGTATCGGTACGGTAAAAAGACAGGTCAATAAAGAGGACAGAATCGCAGCCATTGGCCGCCTCCAGGGTGTCAATGTAGGTGCCCGGCATGTCGGCCAGTTCGCCGTTGGACAGTATGTAAGGCTCATCCGGGCAAATGGAAAACGCAGTGGATGCGGAAATGGGCGTGGTGAAAGAAAGGTCAATATTGACAATGGAATCGCAGCCAATGGCTGTTGTCAAAGTATCAATATAGATGCCTGGCGTATTGGCCAGGTTGCCATTGGACAGCAGCAACGACTCGCCTGGGCATAGGACCGTAGTTACTTCAATATTGGTAGGGGCTGTAAAAAAGAGGGTGATGCTGACCAGTGAATCGCAGCCGTTATTGGTCACAAATAGCTCCTGTCCCGACGGATTGCCTTCATCGTACACTTGGCCATTGACAGAGATGCTGTAACCATTGCCAGCACAGCCACTGTACACAATTGGCGTGACGGGAATAATATGTTCGCTTATTTCCGTGGTGATGATGGAATCGCAGCCATTGAAGGCCGTCAAGGTGTCGAGATAGATTCCAAAAGCGCCCACCACTTCGCCGTCGGGCAGGATGACGGTTTCGCCGGGGCAAATTTCAAATGACTGTTCGGTCGTTTCGACGTCCTCGGCCAATTGGCAGGCGAGAGAGAAGATGTTGCAAACCAGGATGTCGTTGTTGTTGAAGATGCCAGAGCCTATAGAAACCACCCCTGCGCCACCGGAGCAAAAAATGCCAATGTCGCCTACCACAATATCGCCAGTGGCCAAATCGAGGCCGACCGTTGGGTTTCCATTTGCATCATTGGCTAAAATCTCAACGCCAGTGCTGGGTATGCTGGTGAAAACGCCTTGGTAAGTGCCCCCTTGGTTGAAAAAAGGCAGCGAGCCAAACGGCCCGTCAAAAATCGAAAACAAAGACGATCCACTGACGGGCGTGTTGGGGTTCAGGTTTGCGTTTTCCACCGTATAGCCCCAGGTTTGCGCTTCGGCCTGCGTGACGACGACCAGGTTGCTTTCGCAAATGGTTGACCATTCGTAAATGGCGTCCAGGATTTCTTGCGGGATGTAGGTTTCGTTCAAATCGTTGATGAGGGTAATAGGATCAAGGGCAACAACTGGCAGAAAAACAATATCGCAACCCATGTCATTGATGGTTTGTACACCGGTTACGTTTTGCAATTTTTCTAAAACAAGGTCGCAGTTCACGGTTCCGTTCGGCCCAAAGTTCAATGGGGATGCCAGTTTTTCTGCCAAGCCGTCCACCATAAAAACACCATCCAGGGAGTATTCATAACAATTGTTCTGAGGGGCGGCACAATAGTCCGCTGCCGAAAGGTAGCAAAGTATAATATCGTTGTCGCCGTCGCAGCAGGATTGGGCATTCAAGGAGTGAGGTAAAAATGCCAGGAAGGACAAACATGCGGAGAGAAAAAAACGGGTTTTCATTGCAATGAGGGTTTCAGTTATAGCTCATGGAGTTTTAGCGTGAAAATAGGGGGCTTGGGGGCGGAACGCCCCCAAAAGTACCCTCCCCCGACAAGCCGCCGAAGGCGGCGAGGAGGGGAAAAGTGAAGTACCATTTCGCCTATATATTAATTTCTTTTACGCTCAAAAAACTCATGAGTCTTAGTTTTTGATGAGTCTAAAATGTAAAATCCAAAGGTAGAAATTCAATTGTTAAACCCTGTGGAAAGGCTTCTTTTGGAATGTGTTTGCTTGAAAAAATCTATGCGATAGGTCATCTGGTGTTCATTTTTTTACCAATATTTCATCGTTCTTCACGCCAAAATTCAAATTCTCCTTACATTCCGCATCTCATTTTTTACAAACGAAAATCAACAACTAAATGGCAATTTCCAACTCAAACACAACACGTGACGAAGCACCCGACATGAAACTCTTCTGGGGCTGCTTCATCGCACTCATCGCCACTTCCTTTGGCTTCATCATCCGGGCGCTCATCATCGGCGACTGGGCCAACGACTTCAATTTAACGGAAACCCAAAAAGGGGAACTGCTCGGCGTGGGCCTGTGGCCCTTCGCCATCAGCATTGTGCTGTTCAGCCTCGTCATTGACCGCATCGGCTACAAAAACGCCATGATATTCGGGCTGATTTGCCACATAGCCAGCGCCATTATCACCATTTTTGCCAAAAACTATTGGTGGCTCTATATCGGCACCTTCATCGTTGCCCTCGGCAATGGTACGGTGGAGGCTTATATCAACCCCGTGGTGGCCACCATTTTCCGAAAGGACAAAACAAAATGGCTCAATAAACTCCACGCTGGTTGGCCGGGCGGCATGGTGCTGGGCGGTATTTTGTTGTTGCTGATGGGCGACAGCGTATCATGGCAGGTAAAGGTTGGCCTCATCTTCATCCCGACGGTGGTGTATGCCTTCATGCTTTGGGGGCGCAATTTCCCTATCAATGAAAGGGTGACGGCTGGCGTATCTTATCAGGAAATGCTCAGGGAAGTTGGCATATTGGGCGCATTGATCATCAGTGCCATGGTTTTCCAGGAAATCGGGCGGATTTTCATTTTCCCTTCTGGCCTTACCTGGGGCATCATCGTTTTGGCTACTGCCGCATTTGGCTATGTCACCAAGTCGTTGGGCAGGCCCTTGTTTATCATCATGCTGCTCATCATGATTCCCCTCGCCATTACAGAGTTGGGCGTGGATAGCTGGATTTCCGATCTGATGGCAGGTGAAATGCAAAATATCGGCATCGCCGGAGGTTGGGTATTGGTCTATACTTCTTTGATAATGATGGTGTTGCGTTTTTCCGCAGGCCCCATCGTCCACCGCTTGTCGCCACTGGGATTGCTGGCCGTTTGTGCGGCCATTGCAGCAGCGGGATTGTTCTTTTTGTCACAAGCAACGGGCGCAGCCATCCTCTTGGCAGCTACGCTGTACGGCGTGGGCAAAACCTTCTTTTGGCCGACGACCCTTGGCGTGGTGGCCGAGCAATTTCCCCGGGGCGGTGCGCTGACACTGAACGCCGTGGCGGGTGTGGGCATGTTGGCAGCAGGCATCGTGGGCGGACCATTTTTGGGCTATATACAGGATACACAAGTTGGCAAAGAAATTACGGTTTATGACCAATCACATGGCACCCAATTGCATACTGCTTACGTCACCCAAACAAAAGTTGGAGTGTTCGGTGAATATGTCAGCCTTGACCACAACAAAGTAGAATCAGCGCCCGAAACCGATAAGACGCCCATCCACGAAATTCAGGGCGGGGCAAAGAAGAGTGCGCTGGCCACCGTGGCCATGTTCCCTATCTTAATGATGCTGTGCTACATTGGACTGATCCTTTATTTCCGATCAAAAGGCGGGTACAAGCCTGTGGAGATTTAGAGGCTATCTCACGCGACGACGCCACGCTTTGTATCGAAGCGTGGCGTCGTCGCGCAGTGGCGTGAGGATCAGTTACTCATATTGATACTCAAAACAGCCAATATCCGGTGCAGCCGCATCCCGCATATTGTTCTCCAAATCAATGGTAATATCCAGTAATGGTATGGCTTTGCCCTCGGCGATGGAAAGCGTGTCGAGGTGATAATCATCCTCGTTGGTATTGGCAAAAAGGGCGTCCGTGGAATTGGCGTTGATGCAGGGATCGCACCAGGTAAAAAAGTCGGGATAGCCCAGCGTGGCATCCGTCAGTTCATCAATACGCACGATGCAGTGCGAAAAATTGTAGCCCAGCACCGAGCGATCCTGCCCCTGCTGGCCTGTGAAATCGGATATTGAAACCTCGTCCCGTTTTGAGCCAAAAATGATGCAGTTGAGGAAATTGGCAGTGAGGGCATTGATGCGTGGCGGGGCCGTTTCACAAAAAGGATCGTCGCAGATGCCGTTGCCCATGCTCAGGGCGGCGGCGTCCGTGCCGTAGTTGGCGAGGGTGCAATAGGTGAAATCGTAATTACCGCCATAAACCAGTTGCACCGAATGGCTGCCGTTGTTGTAAAACAGGCAGTTCTCCGCCGTCACTTCCGAGTGGACGGCAAAGAGTCCTGCGCCGGAAGTATTGAAAATCTGGCAGTTCTTCATGGACAGCTCCGCCGCCGAATCCACATAAATGCCAAAGAGGGAATTTTTGATGCTCGCATATTCCATGCGGTGGCCGCTGCTGCCCGCCCCGAAAATGATGCCGGTCCACTGGCCGTCGGCGTCAACATAATCCTGCTCCAGGCGGTCGCCCTGTATCACCACTGAATCTTCCTTGGTGCCGAGCACTTCCAGCCGGCCATTTTCCAAAAAAAACAACCTGCCAGAGTTGTAAATAATCGTCTCGCTGTTGCTCGGATCAATGGTACGGGAAAGGCCGCCGTGTACATACACCCTCGCCCCCGCCGGAATGGTGAGGGTACAATCGTCAAAAGCCACGATGCCGTAGATGACATAAGGCTTCGGGTCGTCCCAAACCACCTCGCCTCCCCCGCAGGAATACAGCACGATGCTGTCCTTCGACCAGCGGTCGGGGATGTAGTTGGCGTTTTGTCCCCAGGCTTCCAGCGTCACGTATTGCTTGTTGCCATTTGTTTCAAACATGACAGAATCATAGACGAAAAAAGGGCTGGCCGAAAGCGGGTCGTCGGGATTGATGGTCACCTCTGCGAAGACATAAATACTGTCGTTTGGGTAAACGACCACGTCCTCATGCGAGTCGCCAGGTATGCCGTCCACGTTGAGGTTGAACTTGGACTGGGCGTTGCCCATCAGTTGTATTTTTGAAATTTTGATGCTCTCCTTGTGGCGGTTATACACCCTGAAAAAACGGGTGGCCGAGCCAAGCTCCGTGAAAACGGTGTCGAAGCGGAGCGTGTCCGTCGAAAATTCGAGCTTGTCGCCGCCGCTGGTGGTGAATTTTTCTTCCTTGCTACAGGAGGCGAGCAGGGCGAGGGCGAAGGGTATGAGGAGGACGAGGTATTTCATTAAAACGATGAACTATGAACGATGAATGATGAACCTTGGCAGAACGGATTTAATCTGCTTTCAATTTTTTGGCGGGCAAAAATAGGGGAAAAGAAGGATAGGGTTTGTCTTTGGCAAGTCAGGTTGGAATAGGTGTGCGCCCTCACTTCTCACACCTCGCCTCTTACTTCTGATAATGATAAAAAATCCCCGTATCAAACGCCGTCCAAAGGCAGGCTGTTTGGCCACAACTTTTCAGGCCGTTGTTTGCCCAAGTGTTGCAGGTGTGGAAGAGGTTGTAGCTGCCGGTTGCCTCGTAAAAAGCATCATAGTCGCCATAGTTGGCATCGGTCACGATGTGGATGGGGCGGCCATTTTCACCCGTTATAAAACTGCCGCTGATATATTTGGCCAAACGGGCATATTGCTCCCGGCTGATGTCAATTTTCCTGCAATCCTCGCCTACTTTCATTTCCTTGTAATAGGTGGCGTGGATGGCCGCCGTGCTCAAGCTGAATGCCGCCTTGAATGCCGTCGAAAAAGTCAGGTCTGCCCAAGTGGGTGTTTCCAGGTAAAAACCCTTGTCGCCCCAGCCGAAGGCGATGAAACGGGCGCTGGTATCTTGGGCAATGGTATGTTCGAAGCGGACATCCTGGCTCCAATCCACGAGGTCGGTTTTAATGGGCATCACCAAATCGGTATGCACGCCGTTGGTGAGGATGTAGATAGTCATGTCGTCGCTGGCACCTTTTTCGGCTGGCACGGCAATCCTCGACAAGATGAGGGCGGCAAGCAGGTAAATTCCGACGAAGGCAATCAGGCCCAGTAGGGTAAGGCCGATGAATTTTAATGATTTTTTCAATGCTACCATTTCAATTTGGTTTTAAAGGGTAAAGATTGGCAAATTCCCAATTCCTGCTAAAATAAAAACGGCCATTCCAGGCTGTGTTCCCGAAATGGCCGTCTGCTTTAAAAAACGTAGCAGGATTGGAACGCGGATTAAACGGATTGGGCGGATTTGCACAGATGCTAAAAGCTGAAATTGCAGAGCATTCTGTGGTAATCCGCCTGATCCGCCTAATCCGCGTTCCAATCACGGAAAAAGAGGGCCATAAGTTATTGGAATTCAATAAAATAGCTACAGGTTTCATGTTAAAACCCTTCCACTACTCCACCGCCAATTTCCCTTGCCCCGCCGTCACGCCGTTCACGTTGATTTTATAAAAATACAAGCCCGGCGACAGGCTGCCCCTTTTGATGTTGGCTTGGCCGTTTTGCACTTTTTGTTTTTGTATAAAACGCCCCGTCAAGTCGTACATTTCTATTTCAAGTGTTTGAAAATCAGCGCCGTGTACCAAAAACGTAGTTTCATCTGAAAATGGATTGGGGAATACTGCCCAGTCTATTTTGGGCAAAAAAGGTTCACGGGTAGCATTGACCATAAAACGCTCGCCCAGCTTGTGAATGGTCGTATTCGTGATGACCGGGTCGTTGAAGTCGAAGTAGATGGCCGCCTTGTTTTCAATGGTAGTACCGAGCGCCAGCCCTGCTTTTTGCCCAATGCGGAATTTCACAAAACCATGCGAGCCAGGCTCATTCACGTTGCTGTCGGGCAGCAGGATGTTTTCAAAAATAAAGAGCAGGGTGTCGTTGTGGATGTCTAACTGGTACGGATGGCTGGAAGCACCGGGCCGCAGCGTGGCGAGGTCGAGTTCGGGGGCTATCACGTCCTGGATGACGACTTTGAATGCTGTGTCCGTCCCTGTGTTTTGGAAGCGGATGTGGTAGTCCAGCTCCTGCCCAGGTTCGATGAGGTGCTCGTCGCCGTAGCCGATTGGGTAGCCGTTCTTGTCGTTGGGGTCGTAGCTACCGATAACTACTTGGCAATCAATGGATAAGCAGGGGTCGGCATCGTCTTCGGGGAATTGCAGCGCAAAACCCGTACTGAAGGTGCCGAGACTATTGGTGCCGCAGCCCTCCACCGCCAACAGGGGGCTAGAGTTGCCAGGATGGCCCTCCACCTGATCCGCCAGCAAAGCCCAAGTGGAACCATTGGCAGGAAAAGAAAAGGAGAGCGTTTCTCCAGCTTGAAGTTGAAAGTTTTGCGGCCCGCTCATCAACATCACGCCATCTTCTACCACGATGAAACCGGCAGGCACGGTCATGTCGCCCGAACCGATGTTTTGGATAGTGAAAACAATGCTGTCGGCGGTACATTCGGAGGTGATTTGGATGCTGGCCCCCGACCAGTTGGGGTTGGAGGTGCAGATGGTGTCGGGGTAAATATGGGCTTCTGCGCAAAGGGTTTGGCCAAGAATAGCTTCGCAGGAGGTGAAGGTATAGACCGAGAAGCCTCCACACTCGCCCACTGGCACATCGCCTATTTCAAAAGTATAAACGCCGTTCACCGGGCCTGAGAAAGGGATGCTGGCCCCCGTCACGGAAATAAGCGGATCGAGGCTAATTTCGATAAATGCATCCGCTGCTACAGTTGTGCCGAGGTTGCAGTAATTTACATAGTAGGTATTATCAAAACAGCGCCGCAGGAAGGGCGTGCTGATGTCCACTTCGAGCAGTGGGCAGTCCACCAGTTTTTCGAGGGCAAAATTGGCGGTGTCCACATCTGCGGCATCGTCCAGGGTCACGCTGATGAAAGGCTGGCAGGAGGCCCAGTAGCCGTTGGGCGGCAGGACAACTTCTACAGCATAAGTGCCAGGCAAAACGAATATTTCATATTCGCCATTGGCATTGGTAAACCCAAAAAATTCATCGTTGCCGTTCGTGGCTTTTACCATCCAATTGGCCAGTGGCTGATCGGCGGCATCGAACAGGCAGGCACCATCAATATCCTCTGCTATCATGCCTTTGATGGGGCCGCATTCCTCCTGATTTTCTACGACCGTCACCGATTCCAAATAAGTACAGCCCGAACCATCGGTAATGGTTATACTGTAGGTGCCTGGTTGTGTGATAATAAAATTTGGGCTGCCCTGCCAGGTATAAGAATAAGGCGGCTCCCCGCCTGAGCAGTTCAAAATGATTGAAACCTCTGGATTGGCACAGCTTAGTTCCCCATCCACTTGAATATCACATACTACAGGTTCCGGTATTTCAAGAATAAATTCAGCAGTGAAGCTGCACCCATTTACATCCGTGACGACAACTGTATAGTTGCCTTCAACCTGTGGCAACACTGGGCTGGGCTCTGTAGAAGTCCATCCGCCTGGCCCCGTCCACAAATAGATATAAGGAGCTGTGCCGCCCTGCACCCATGGGAAGATGGAAATTGGCTCACCGGGGCAGACCGTACTATTTAAAATAGAAACAATGATAGGCGAAGCATTAAATATGACAGGGGTTCCCGGCGAAACATCCATGCATGGATCGTTGAAATCCACACCGCCAGCCCCATTGTCGTTGCCCACTACCGCTGAAATATAATAGGTCGTCCCATAGGCCATGGTGGCGGAGTTAAAAGTAAATTCGGGTACACTGTTTTGCGCCAGGATATTGCTGATATTAATTCCAGGATTGGTGTGGAGCACAAAAACGAGATTGTCGTCCGCATCCAGCAATTGCGTTGTGTTGTCATAAATACCAATGGCTGGGCCGTTGTTGCAATCATTTACTTCTATAAGTGTAGGATCCATTGCCCCCGCTTGAGTTTCACAATCGCATAATACAATTCCTTGGGCGACTACCGCCGGATCGCAGTCATTGTCATCCGTCACGGTAAATGAGTATCCATTGCCGGTCGGGATGGGATCGCTGGTGAAAACGTTGCCGTTGATCGTACCATTGGGAGGGCTGACGGAGTAGGTGGCCGGATTGCCGCCATTGATGGTAAATTCTACGGTATAATCAGTATTGGTCGGACTGCATTGCACGGAAATATTCGATACAATGGGTGAGCCGACGACCGTTACTATTGCGCTGCCAGATGCCAAACCTGTGCAATTGGCATCCGATACACCGCTCAATGTATAAACCCCTCCCTGCGAAACCGGGAGGGTGTATGGGTTAAATGAAGTCGTTAAAGCAGCTTGAGCAGCCCCGTTTATTTGGTATTCAAACGTCCAAGGTCCTTCGCCCGTAAAATGGACGGTCAAATCAGCCACTTCATTTTCACAAATGGTGCCTCCACCCGAAAGGACAGCCGTTGGCAACTCTAAGAAAACCACTGGCGTACCCGCAGCCACTGACAGGCAGGGGTCACTTTGATCCACATTGCCGTTGCCGTCGTTGTCGCCGACAATAGCGGAAATGTAGTAGAACATGCCATAGCTCATACTGCTGGGGTCGAAGCCAAAAGTTGGGTTGAAATTCAGGGAAATAACAGTGCCCAATGAATTGCCAGCATTGGTATGCAGGGCAAATTGGAGGACGTCATTGGCATCAAGCATCTCGTCGCCAAAGAAAACGCTTGTAACGGGGCCATCTCCACATTCTACTATGGGCGACGAGTCCATAGATCCCGCATCGGACGTACACTGCCCCGTAGCTTTTCCCAAAGCCAAGGAACACAAAAAAACGAAAGCGAAAAAGCGGAAGTAAAAAGAGTTCATAGGTGACAAATTTTGATGCTACAAAAGTGTGGGGAAAGTTTTCGGCCAGCAACTACATTTTTTGGCGATTGTAGAAATTGACAATTAGGCTTTATTTTAAAAAAAGGCTTTTTTGCTTGGTTTTTTTATTTAAAATTGTAGAAAATTAAATAAAGCCTTTTTCCCATGCAAAATACACTTCTCTGGGACATTGCCACTCATTTTTCAAAAACGGAGCAACGGGAGGTCCGCAATTTCCTCGCCTCGCCCTTTTTCAACTACCGGGATGATGTGCGGGCGCTGTTCGACGTGCTGGCAAGTGCAGAGGAAGCGCCATCGAAAAAGGCGGTTTGGGAAAAAATATATGCAGAAAAACCCTTTGACGACCAGCAGTTTCGCCTGCTGAACAGTTACTTGCTCAAGCTGCTCGAACAGTACCTTATTTTAAAAGAAAGCCAAAAAGAAATGGTTGGCAATGGGCACTTGCTGCTCTCCGCCTACCGTAGCCGAAAACTGCCCCGCCATTTTGAAAAAACGGAAAAAGTACTGGCCAAGCAATTGGAAAACCAGCCCCTCCGCCACCCGGAGTTTTACCTCGAAAACTACCAAACGGCGCACCAGCAGTACCTCCACCTGCTTGAATCGGGCCGCACGAAAGACCTCAACCTGCAAGCCGTTGAAACCCAACTCACCACGTCCATGATTGCCATGAAGCTTCGCCAGGCCTGCCTACTGCGGGCGCACCAGGCCGTTTTCAACACCGCTTATCAGCTTGATTTATTGGAGGAAATATTGACGCTGTCGGAAGCGGCAAAGTATCGTGATGTGCCTGCCATTGCGGTTTATCGGCATTGTTATTTGGCCTTGTTCGGCGAGGAAAAGGAGGGCTTGTTTTCCAATTTCAAAGAGCAACTAATCCAGCACAGCGATAAGTTTCCCCAGCCTGAAATCGCCTCGCTTTACCTGTTAGCCATCAATTTTTGCATCAAAAAAATAAACGCCAACCAGCAACAATACCTGCGGGAGGCGCTCGACCTCTACAAGCAGGGCCTGAAAACGGAACTACTGCTGGAAAACGGCCAACTTTCCCGCTTCGCCTACAACAACATCACCGGCATCGCCCTGCGCATGGAAGAGGAATGGGAGTGGGCGGAATGGTTTGTCGGCCATTACAAAGATTACCTGGAGCCGGTGCAACGGGATGCCACATTCAGTCTCAATGCCGCCCGCCTAGCCTACGCCCGAAAGCGCTTCGACGATGCACTGCTCCACCTGCAACGGGCCGATTACAAAGACCTCATCAACAACATGGTGGCCAAGGTGCTGCAATTGAAAATCTATTTTGAAAAGGGGGAACTGGAACTGTTGGACGCCCACCTGCGCACCATGCGCATGTTCATCCGGCGCAACAAGCGCATGGGCTACCACCACCGCAACTGGCAGAACATCGTGCGTTTTACCCAAAAACTGACCGAACTAAACCCTTTTGATGAACAGCAAAAAACCGCCCTGAAATCGGCCATCGAACAGGAGGAGGTTTTGACGGAGAAGGAGTGGCTGTTGGGGCAATTGGAGTGAGGAAAAATTGGTTTATCTTTGACTACGTTTTTATTTCAATTTAGGATTAAACATTTCAATATGGATATTCAATCGGTTAAATTGGATTTGCTCGTCTGGCTTGCCAATCTGCAAGACCCGCAACTGCTGAAGCAGTTGCTCGAATTTCGGAAGCAAAACGAAAAAAACGGGAAGGAACAAGAACTAAAGCCCATGTCCCGTGAGGAACTCATTGCCAGGGCCTTGGAATCGGAAAAGGCATTCGAAGCAGGAGAAGTCATTGATATAGACGAACTTGCAAAAGAATACGGCATCGAATGAAAGTCATTTTTACACTTCCTGCAAGGCGGGCTTTGGATGGAATATACGAAAGGTACAAATCCCACAATATGGGTAAAACTGGCCGTAGAATCAGGTCAGCCATAGTCAAAAAAGCGATGCTGTTAAAGTCTCATCCAAACCTCGGCCAGGAGGAGGAGAACCTGAAGAGCATGGAGCTTGGCCATAGGTATCTTGTAGAGGGGAACTACAAAATTGTTTACAGGGTTGCTGTCAACATAGTCGTAATTTCAGACATCTTCGATACCCGCCAAGACCCCGAAAAAATGAAACCTTAAATTCCCTTCCATACTTTTCTTTTCCTGAACTTCGCCGCCCACCCAACCATCCAACAATATAACCATCCATCCATCACCAAATATCGCTGTCATCATCCCCGCCTGGAACGAGGAACAGTCCATCGGGCTGGTGATCGATGATATCCCTAAAGGCTTGGTTCAGGAAGTCATTGTAAGCAACAATGGCAGCCGTGACCGCACCGCAGAAGTGGCCCGGGCGCATGGCGCTACCGTCGTTGACCAACCCCTGCCCGGCTACGGCAACGCCTGCCTGAAAGCGGTGGAATATTTGCAAAAAAAGCCTGAAGCTGAACAACCCGACATCGTGGTTTTCCTTGATGGCGACTACTCCGACCACCCGGAGCAGATGCTTGCGGTGCTGTGGCCTATTTTGGAAGAAAATTTCGACATGGTCATTGGCTCACGGGCGCTGGGCCGCCTGGAACGGGGTGCCATGCAGCCGCAACAGATTTTTGGCAACTGGCTGGCCACCAACCTGATACGCCTGTTTTTTGCCTACCAATTTACTGACCTCGGCCCTTTTCGGGCGATTCGTTGGGATAAGTTATTGGCGCTGAACATGCAGGACAAAAACTACGGCTGGACGGTGGAAATGCAGGTGAAAGCGGCGAAGCAAAAACTAAAATGTACGGAAGTATCGGTGGACTACCGCCGCAGGGTGGGCGTCTCCAAAGTTTCCGGCACGGTGAAGGGCAGCATCCTCGCCGGGCACAAGATTTTGTGGACTATTTTTAAAAGTATTTGAAGCTTCGTCAACCCACCTTCACCACTATCTTTCCTACTGTACGTTTTGTTTCAATACGCTGATGTGCTTCTGCGATCCTTTGCAGGGGAAATTCTGCTTCGATGATAGGTTTCAATTTGCCTTCCTCAATCCAGGTTTTCAGCAATTTCAAATCATCGCTGTACGACTCCACCACCACGAGGCGTGATTTGCCCATTTTTATCAAAGCAAAAAACGTGTTTAAGATGCTGCGGAAGTTCGGCACAGTGGTGATGTACCAGCCTTCCCGTCCCAGTAGGTGTTTCACTTTTGGATGGGTTTGGTTGCCAAAAACATCAAAAAAAACATCGAAACGGCCCTGCATGGATTCGGGCGGCGTGGCTTTGTAGTCCACTAGCTCGTCGGCTCCAAGCGACCGCAGCAGCTCGTGATTTTTTTCACTGGAAATAGCCGTGACTTGTGCACCCAATATTTTGGCTATTTGCACGGCAAAACTGCCAACGCCGCCTGACGCACCATTGATGCAGACCCGCTGGCCGGGTTTTATTTTAGCAATCACCTGCAAAGCTTGCAGGGCAGTTTGTGCCGCCAAGGGGACGGCGGCGGCTTCTGCAAAACCAAGGTTTTCGGGGGCGTACCAGATTTCGTTGGGCAGCACGGCGACATACTCCGATAAAGTGCCGTTGTTTTGCTGGTTGACCATGCCATACACCCGGTCGCCAGGGCAGAATGGCGCTGCGTTTTTGCCCACCTCCACCACCACGCCGGAAAAATCCTGCCCCAATTTCACCGGAAAACTGATGCTCATGTAAGGCTTCATTTTGCCCTTGCGCAGCATAACATCCTTTGGGTTGGCAGAGGCATATTTCACCTGCACCAGCACTTCCCAACTGGAAATAATAGGCTTTTCGACTTCCATGATTTGCAGCACTTCCGGGCCGCCGTAGCGATGTACTTGTATTTGCCGCACTTTTTTTTAATTATGAACTATGAACTATGAAGGATGAATGAGGGCAGTCACGGGCAAAGTTAGTTTTTGATAGCTTTGCGATGCTATGCCCGTTCATAGTTCATCGTTTATAGTTCATCATTAAAAATTTGAATCTTCCGCTCAAAATAGCCCGGCGTTATTTGTTGGCCAAAAAATCCACCAACGCCATCAACATCATCACGGGCATCTCCGTGTTGGGAATCACCATTGGCACTGCTGCGCTGGTGTTGGTGCTGAGTGTGTTCAATGGTTTTGAGGATTTGATCCTGGGACTGTTCAGCCGTTTTAATCCCGATGTAAAAATAACGGCCACGGTGGGCAAGACTTTTATCCCGGATTCCTTGAAGCTTGATGAGATAAAGGCGCTGGCGGGAGTGGACGTTATTTCGCAGACACTGGAGGAGGTGGCTTTTTTTGAATACCGTGAAAGCCAGGATTTTGGCACCCTGAAAGGCGTGGACAGCCTGTACAAGCAAGTGACGGGCATTGATTCCACGATTTTTGAAGGGATTTTCAGACTCAAAGAGGAAGACCGCAACATGGCCGTGCTCGGCGGCGGCATGAGGAACAAACTCCAGGTGGACGTGGACGATCCGTTTGAACTCCTCAATATTTATATGGCCAAACGGGGCAACTCCATCAACCCGGAGCAAGATTTCAGGAAACGCTTCGTCTATCCGGCGGGCAGTTTTAAGATACAGCAGGATTTTGACAACCAATACATTTTGGTGTCGCTCGACTTCGCAAGGGAACTCCTCTCGGCTTACGACGAAGTGAGCGCCATCGAAATAAAACTCAAACCTGGTGCCGATCCCGAAAAAACTATCCAGTCCTTGAAACAGATCCTGGGGCCGGATTTTCAGGTAAAAGACCGCTACCAGCAGGACGAGTCTTTTTTGAAACTGATGAACATCGAAAAGTGGATGAGCTTCGCCATCCTCAGCCTTACCCTGGTCATGGTCGCCTTCAACATTATCGGCTCCCTGTGGATGATTGTTTTGGAAAAAAAGGGCGACATCGCTATCCTGAAGAGCATGGGCGCCACCGACCGCACGGTGCAGAATATCTTCCTGAGCGAGGGCCTGCTGCTTTGCACTCTGGGCCTGGGCATCGGCTTCGTCGTGGCGCTGACGCTGTATTTTGTACAAAAAGCTTATGGCATCGTACCCATCCCCGAAGGCTTTGTGGTGAATGCCTACCCCATCAGTATGCGCTTTGTGGACATGCTGGCAGTGGTGGCCATCGTACTGGTCATCGGCTTCCTGGCCTCCGTGCCTGCCGCCTTGCGGGCAAAACGGGTACCTGCCCTGCTGCGGGAGGAATAATCCACTTCAAGAAATTTCACCTTTCACATTGTTTTTTCCATGGAAAATCAAAGCCCGGAATTCACGGCCATTTTGCAAAAATTCGACTCCAACCTCTGGTTTTACTACATCTTGGTGCCGGAGGCGATATGTGAACCATTTATCGGCGAAAAAGAAAAACGGGTCGTCTGCACCCTGAACGGAACGGAAGAATTCCAGTGCGCCTTGATGCCCAAGGGCGAAGGCGGCTATTTTATCAATATCAACAAAAAACTGCGGGACAAACTCAAACTGAACATCGGCGACGCAGTGACGGCCTCCATCCGCAAAGACGACAGCCAATACGGCCTGCCCATGCCCGAAGAAATGGCCGAATTGATGCAACAGGACGACGAGGGCAACCGCCTTTTCCACGCCCTCACTCCCGGCAAGCAGCGCAACCTGCTCTACATCGTCGGCTCGCCCAAAACTTCCGAAACAAGGCTCAAAAGGGCCGTGGTGTGCATTGAACATTTGAAAGTAAATGGCGGCAAAATTGATTTCAAACGCCTGAACGAAGACCTGAAAACCGCCAATAGGGAGTGGCAATAATGGAGAAAAAACTGCCAGCTACTGTCCGCTATCGAACACCCGGCGTCCGCCACTGCACAAATTTTGTGGCCCTTAATTTTGATAAAATTTTGAAAAACAGCAACTTAGTGCCACTGGCATAGGCGTTGTCCTGTCTTTGTTGTTTGGCTTTCGATAATATTGAGCCGTGAGTTGTTGTGGAAAAAAAACTGGGTCGCAAAAAATTGATGCTAAAAAAACTGTTTTAAAATTCGTCGGTGCTTTCTGGGAGAGCGGGTTATCAAACCCGCTGGTAGGCATTTCAAGGCAAAGAACCCAAACTGGCGGGTTTAATAACCCGCCCTCTCATGGAGGTTTTGTAGTTTTAATACAGTTTCTAAGTGCTATCTCTCATTCTTTCCCAACCTCTCACTTCTCTACAATTTCAAAACAAAATCAGATGATCGTCTTAAAAGGCATTGAAAGGTTTTACAAAAACGGTTTGAACAAAACCTACGTCCTGAAAAACATCAACCTCGAAATAAAGGAGGGCGAATTCATCACCATCATGGGGCCGAGCGGGGCAGGCAAGTCCACCCTGCTCAACATCATCGGGATGTTGGAAGAGCCGTCGGGCGGCGAGTACCATTTCTTTGACGAGCCGGTACACAAGTTCAACGAGCGCAAGCGCAACGAACTGCACAAGCACTACATGGGCTTTGTCTTTCAGGCCTACCACCTCATTGACGAACTGACCGTGTATGAAAACATCGAAACGCCGCTGCTCTACCGCAACGTAAAAAGCTCCGAGCGCAAGAGCATGGTGGCCGACATCCTCGACCGCTTCAACATCGTGGCGAAAAAAGACCTGTTCCCCAGCCAACTTTCGGGCGGGCAGCAGCAATTGGTCGGTGTGGCACGTGCCATCATTTCCAAGCCCAAACTCCTGCTGGCCGATGAGCCGACGGGCAACCTCCACACCTCGCAGGGCGAGATGATCATGGATTTGTTCAAAAAATTGCACGGCGAAGGCGTGACCATCATCCAAGTGACGCACTCGGAAAAAAACGCCCAATACGGCACCCGCATCGTCAACCTGCTCGACGGCTGGGTGGACACGGACGAGCGGGTGGAGCATGGGGCGCTGGCGGGGTAGCACAGCGTTCACGCTGTCCCGGCGTGAGGCGTTTACGCCGCCGTTGCTCAATGGCTAAAGTGTAATATTTTATCGCATCCGTGACTTTGCGTTTTGCCTTCGGCAATGACAAGCGACCCGTACCTAGTTAAAGAAAGGAGGCAAGATAACAGGCTCGAAGGGTGGCGCTGGGAACAAGGCCAGCGGGAAAGCGTTTTCTCAAAAGTTTCGGTTTACATTTTTGAGGCAAAATTTGCGTTATCAGGGATGTGAAAGATGCGGCCCGACAAAACATCCGTGTTTTGTATAATTTTGGCCCCCGAAACGATGGAAACCACAGGAAAGTAATTGCCCGATGCGCCTTTTTTTCATAATTGCCATAGCTGTTTTTTTAACAAAAACTACTGCTGCACAGGTAAGTGCCAAAGCCACTGTGGACAGTACGCACATGCTCATCGGCGATCACATGCGCTTGCACGTGGAGGTGAGCCAGCAAAACGGCATCGTGGTGCAGCCCATCAAACCTTCGCTGAAAGAAGGCTCCCCGCTTGAATTTTTATCGGAATCGAAATGGGATACGCTGAAAGGCGGCAGTTCGCTCCTGCTGCGCAAGGAATTGGTGTTTACGGCCTGGGATTCCGGCTACCAGCGGGTTCCGCCCATTTCCGTGGTGTTTAAAAATGGCAAAAAACTGGACTCTGTCAGGACCAATGACATCCCGGTTTATGTAGAAATGCCCGTCGCCGATACTACCCTGGCCGACATCAAGCCCATCATCGCTGAGCCTTCCAACTGGAAAGATTACCTGCCGCATATAGGTACTGTGGTGGCTTTGTTGATTTTGGCTGTGCTGTATTTTGCAACGAGGAAGAAAAAAAGCCAAGAAGAAATACCAGCGCCGCCGCCCCTTATCATCCCGCCGCACGAGTTAGCGTTTCAAAAGTTAAAAACGCTCAAAGAGGCGAAACTCTGGCAGCGGGGCGAACTGAAAAACTACCACAGCGAGCTGACTTATATCGTACGTGAATACCTGGAAAAGCGCTACTCCGTACAAGCTTTGGAACAAACTACTGATGAAATATTGCAGCAACTAAAAAAAACGGGCTTTGATGGCAGCCTATCCGAAAAACTGACCCGCCTTTTGCAGACTGCCGATTTGGTGAAATTTGCCAAAGCAGAACCGCCTGCCGATTACCACGATCAGGCGATGGCCTACGCCGAAGATTTTATACGCCAAACCAAACCTGCCATGGTGGCTCCTGAACCCAACGAAGAAATCAATGCACAGTAGCACCACCTTCATACACCCTTGGTTTTTCCTGCTGCTGCTCATCATACCAGCAGTGGCCTACTACCGCTATCAGCTTAGGAAGCGGCACCATGCTACCCTTCGTATGCCGACGCTGGAGGCTGCCCAAGGCTTCCGCTCTTGGCGGGGCGAACTGCAAAAATACCTGCCCGTGCTGCGCATATTGGCCATTGCCTCCATCATCATGGCGATGGCACGGCCACAGCGCACCTTGAAAGAAGAGACCATCACCGCCGAAGGCATTGATATTTTTTTGGTAATGGACCTGTCGAGCAGTATGCTGGCGCAAGATTTCAAGCCCGACCGCTTGGAAGTGAGCAAACGGGTTGCTGCCGAATTCGTGGACAAGCGGGAGTACGACCGAATCGGGCTGGCGGTCTTTTCCGGCGAGGCTTTTACCCAATGCCCCCTCACCACCGATCATGTTATTTTAAAAGGCTTCATTGATGCCCTGCGCTGCGGGATGCTCGAAGACGGCACGGCCATTGGCATGGGCCTGGCCACGGCGGTGAACCGCATCAAGGACAGCGACGCCGAGAGCAAAGTGGTCATCCTGCTCACAGACGGGGTGAACAATGCAGGCTACGTAAAACCGCTGACTGCTGCTGAGATTGCCAAGGAATTCAACGTAAAGGTCTATACCATCGGCGTGGGCAGGGAGGGTGAAGCACTGACGCCCATCAGCCGCCGCAGCGACGGGCGTTACATTTTTGGGTTGGCCAGGGTGGAGATTGACGAAGAACTGCTGAAGCAAATCGCCGACATGACCGGCGGCCAGTACTTCCGGGCCACCAACGAGCGCAGTTTGGAAAAGATTTATGGTGAAATTGACCGCCTGGAAAAGCGGGAAATAGAAGTGACCACCGTAAAGCGCTACAGCGAGGAGTTTTACCGCTTTATTTGGCTGGCGGTGGAGTTGCTGGTGATGGAAATGTTGTTGCTTTATACTTTGTTGCGGGCCATACCTTAAAAACGCTTTGGTAAATTTTTTCCCATTTCATCGGCGAATCCCTACTTTCGGCGGTGCTTTTGTACTGTAACTAAGTACTCTGTAAACTAAATTTCTTTATTTTCCGACCTGCGGACGGATGGGGGTTTGGGGGTGAAAATTGCGCTAGCAATTTTCACC
>JBGSKQ010000125.1:0-101448 GCA_041741095.1 Saprospiraceae bacterium | reverse complement strand
AGGGTTCTCAACCCTAACAGGGTTGGTGTTGGACGACCCGACAATATCAAGCCGGTATTTGGCGGAGCCAAAATGCAAAGCCTTGATAGTGAAGCACGGAGGAAGCAGGCGGCAGCGATTGCGCCGATATTGAGGGGGCTGGCTTCCAACGTCGGCGAGGTTTTGAACCTCGCCGACGTTCGCCCCAAAGTGGGTCATTTCACCGACGACGAGCGGGTGCTCCAATTCATCAACTCTAACGACCTCGAACGCCTCGCTCCGCTGGGCACGAGCTGCCCCGACCACTTTTTGCGGACGAAAATCCAACCGTTGGTTTTGCAGCTTTCGCCGACCGCCCAGACTTCCGACCCCGATAGTTATCGGGGCAAAATTTCGGAAATCTTAGCTCCGCAATTCGAGCAATACCGGACCGAGTACGCCGCCTATTACAACACTTGCAAACACCCCAATTCCCCGGCCATGCGTGACCCCAACCCGGTGGTCATCTTATACCCCGGCGTGGGCATGTTCACTTTTGCGAAGGACAAACAGACCGCCCGTGTGGCCGCCGAGTTTTACATCAACGCCATCAACGTGATGCGGGGTGCCGAGGCCATTTCGGAATACACGGCATTGCCCCGGCAAGAGGCTTTCGACATCGAATATTGGCTATTGGAAGAGGCGAAATTGCAGCGCATGCCCAAGCCAAAACCCCTCAGTGGGCGGGTGGCGCTCGTGACGGGCAGCGGCGGCGGCATCGGTTTGGCGACCGCCAAAAAGCTGGCAGCCGAGGGCGCTTGCGTGGTGTTGAATGATGTGGACGAGACTCGCTTGGCGGAAGCAAAAGCTGATTTTTTAAAGTCCTTAGGGAAGGACATGGTAGCAACTGTGCCACTCAATGTCACCAATTCCAACTCCGTAGCCGGCGCCTTCGAGGCTGCCTGCCTGGCCTTCGGCGGGGTGGACATCGTGGTGAACAATGCGGGTATCAGCATCTCGAAGGGCATCCTTGACCACTCGGTTGGTGATTGGGACAAATTGCAGGACATCCTTGTGAAGGGGCAATTCCTCGTCTCACAAGCGGGCGTGGCCGTGATGCGCAAGCAAGGCTTTGGTGGCGACATCGTGAACATCGTGAGCAAAAATGCCGTGGTGGCTGGCCCCAACAACGTGGGCTACGGCGCTGCGAAGGCTGCCCAAGCACATATCACCCGCCTGCTCGCTGCCGAGCTTGGCCCCGACAAAATCCGGGTGAACATGGTAAACCCCGATGCCGTCATCGCTGGCTCGAACATCTGGGCGGGTGGCTGGGCCGAGGGCCGTGCCAAGGCTTATGGCGTGACGGTGGAGGAACTGCCCGCCTACTACGCCAAGCGCACACTGCTGGGTGAAATCATCCTGCCGGAGGATATTGCGAATGCAGTTTTTGCCCTCGTGGGCGGGCTGCTGAACAAGAGCACGGGCAATGCGCTGAACGTGGATGGGGGCGTGGCAATGGGGTTTTTGAGATAAGGGTTACCTTTAATGAAGGATAAAAGCCTGCACATTCATCCTTCCTCGAAGGATGAATTATTATCAATCCATCTCTTTTAATAAGGATACTTTTGTATAAATTTGTCTTCTCAAATTAAGACAAAATGGACAAAAAGGAAATTTTCAAGAAGTTGATAGCTGAATTCGTCGGCAAACCATTGCTTAACAGCAAGCCCAGGGCGTTGAACATTCCCATGGATGTGCAAAAGATAATCTCGTTGGTAGGGGCGAGGCGTACCGGGAAAACGCATATTATGTACCACATAATCAACGAGTTGCGCAAAACGGTTGCGCCGAACAGGTTGGTTTACATCAATTTTGAAGACGACCGGATTTTCCCCCCAAAGCTGGAAGAAATGGATTTGCTCGTGCAGGCGTACTATGAAATGTATCCTGAAAACCGGGAAGTTCAGGTTTGGTTCTTCTTGGATGAAATACAAGAGGTGGACAACTGGGAAAAGTTCGTGAGGCGTTTGTGGGATACGGAAAGATGCCGGATTTACATAACAGGTTCATCTTCGAGGCTATTGACAAGGGAACTTGCTTATGCCTTGCGGGGGCGCACCTTGCCTTACGAGGTGTTCCCACTTGATTTTGGAGAGTATTTGCAGTTCAAAGATGTAACACTCCCCAATCAATACTCGCCAAAAGACCAATCCACGGCGCTCCATTGGTTTGACAAGTGGTTGGGCCAAGGAGGTTTTCCCGAATTAGCGTTCATGGACGAAGCCCTGCACCGACAGACCGTGAATGAATACCTCGACTTGATGCTTTACCGGGACTTGGCCATGCGTTTTGCCGTGAAACAGCCTGCCATGCTAAAATACCTGCTGAAATTTTTCCTTCAAAACCTCGCTAACCCGCTCAGTCTGACCAAGGTGTACAACGACCTTAAATCCCAGGGGTTTTCCATTGCGAAGAACACCGTGTTTGATTACGTGTCGCACATGGAAGAGGCTTATATTTTGTTCAAGGCTGATATTTGGCATCGCTCGGTCAGGGTACAGGCGGTCAATCCGAGCAAATATTACTGCGTTGACGCATCGTTCAAGTATGCCATGAGCATAAACGACGACCGGGGCCGGGTGCTCGAAAACGCTGTTTTCCTGCACCTGCGGCGGCAGGGTCTCACACCACATTATTTCCGTGAAAAGCAAGAAGTGGATTTCTTTTGGGAAAATGGGCAGCCCATCAACGTATGCTACGATTTCTACGACAGTGCCACCCGTGAGCGGGAAATCAAGGGCATGACAGCAGCCTTGAAGTCTTTGGATTTGAAGGAAGGAATTATTCTGACAAGGGACAAAACGGAGGAAATCAACGTGGATGGAAAAGATATTTTGATAAAACCTGCAGGGCAGTATTTTTTGACAAAATATTGAAAACCAACCACTTATGGCCACCAACCCTAACAATTCACCTATTTCCGTACCACTAAAACAAGTCTTTTTTCTGCCATGAAGTTAACGAAGCAACACATCGAAGCCCATAACGAAGCCCGCCTTGCCCAGCACAAAAAGCGGCTCGACTTCCTCACTTCCGAAATAACGGGCGAGCGGGATATTTTGCAAAAACTGATGGACTTCCAAGTGGCCATCCCATCGTGGGCGCTGGGCACGGGCGGCACCCGCTTCGGGCGCTTCCCCGGCGGTGGCGAGCCTCGAAGTTTGGAGGAAAAAATCAAGGATGTGGGGCTGCTCCATGCCCTGAACCGCAGCATCGGGGCCATCTCCTTGCACATTCCCTGGGATATTCCGAAGGACGGAAAAGCCATTCAAGAACTGGCCGCCTCGCATGGCCTAAAGTTCGATGCGGTGAACTCTAATACCTTTCAAGACCAAGATAATCAGGCACTTAGCTACAAGTTTGGCAGCCTACAGCATGTGGACAAAGCGGTGCGCAAGCAGGCTATTGAGCATAATATCGAGGTGATAAAGCACGGCGTGGCGCTCGGCTCGGAGTCGCTGACGGTCTGGCTCTCGGACGGGTCGTGCTTTCCCGGCCAACTCAATTTCAGAAGGGCGTTCCAGAACACCTTGGAGAGTCTGCATGAAATCTATGCGGTCCTCCCTTCGCATTGGAAAATGTTCATTGAGTACAAGGCTTTTGAGCCGAATTTCTATTCCATGGCGGTGGGCGATTGGGGCCAATCGCTGCTCTACGCCAACAAGCTGGGGCCGCAAGCTTACACGCTCGTTGACCTCGGTCACCACCTGCCCAACGCCAATATCGAGCAAATCGTGGCGCTGCTGCTGATGGAGGGCAAGCTCGGCGGCTTCCATTTCAACGACTCGAAATACGGCGACGACGACCTAACGGTGGGCAGTATCCGGCCTTATCAGTTGTTCCTGATTTTCAATGAGTTGGTGGAAGGGATGGACGCCAAAGGGATGAACCATGCCACCGATTTGGGCTGGATGATTGACGCCAGCCACAACGTGAAAGACCCGTTGGAAGACCTGTTGCAGTCGGTGGAGGCGATACAAATTGCCTATGCCCAGGCGTTGCTTGTGGATAGAAAGGCTTTGAATGCTGCGCAATTGGCGAACGACACGGTGCGCTGCCAGGAGATTTTGCAGGCGGCCTATCGGACGGACGTGAGGGCACTGGTGGCCGAGGCGAGGAGGCGGGGTGGGGGAGCGCTGGAGCCTATCGGGTTGTTTCGGGAGATGAAGGTGCGTAGTGAATTGATAAAAGATAGAGGTGTCAAAACTGTAGCGACAGGCTTGTAAATGAACCAAATCCTCATCCTCGACATCGGCAAAACAAACAAGAAAGCCTTCGTCTTCGACGAAGACTACCGCATCGTTTTTGAAAAAAGCGATACCCTGCCTGAAACGGTGGACGATGATGGATTTCCCTGCGAGGACATTGACCTATTGCAGCAATGGATATTGGAAACCGTCGCCGAATTGCGAAGCGATGCCCGATTTCAAATAAAAGCCGCCAACTGCTCGGCCTACGGCGCCAGCTTCGTGCATTTGGATGCTGATTTTCAGCCAGTTGCACCGCTCTACAACTACCTCAAGCCTTTTTCAGAAGACCTGAAAAAACAGTTCTTCGACACCTACGGAAGCGAGGAAAAACTGGCCCTCGAAACCGCTTCCCCGCCCTTGGGCAACCTGAATTCCGGTCTGCAACTCTACTGGTTAAAGCATCATAAACCATTGATTTTCAGCAAAATAAAATGGTCGCTGCACCTGCCGCAATATGTCACTTATGTGATTGGGAAAAAGCTCGAATGGTTTCAAAAACCATCCGAAGTTGAGAGCGATATTACAAGCATTGGCTGCCATACCATGCTCTGGGACTTAAAAAAAAACGACTACCACGATTGGGTGAAAGCCGAAGGAATTATGGGGAAGTTCCCGCCTATTGCCAGCCCGGCCAGGGGGCTGCACGACAGTTCGGCGGCGCTCATTCCTTATCTGGCCACTTTCAAAGACCCGTTTGTGCTCATCTCCACCGGCACTTGGTGCATCTCCATGAACCCCTTCAACGAGGAACCTTTGACCGCCGAGGAACTGGCACAGGATTGCCTTTGCTACCTCAGTTTCGAGGGAAAACCAGTGAAGGCCGCCCGCTATTTTGGCGGTAAAGCGCATGAGGAAGCGGTGAACAAAATGGCACACGATTTTGGTGTTGCAAATGATTTTTTCATAAAATTGGACAGCCTCGACAACCCGCCCCTGCAAGCAGCTTACAGCCATTTCATGCGGCAACTCGTTGATAAACAGGTAGTTTCGACCAAATTGGCCATCGGGAAATCCCCCGTTCGGCATATCTTCGTGGACGGCGGTTTTTCAAAAAATGAGCTATACATGCAACTGCTCAAAGCGGCATTTCCAAGCATGGAAGTTCAGGCAGCCGAAGTGGCACAGGCAACGGCGTTGGGTGCGGCCTTGGCCTTGCATCCTTTTTGGAACAGGCAGCCGTTGCCAAAGGATTTGATTGTTGTGAGGAAATATTGAAGCGCTTGACTGGCGGGCCGTTTTATTACAAAATAACAGGAAAAACAAAAGGCAAGAAGTTTCCTTCCTGCCTTTCGTTTCAGTTATGTAACGGTAAGATCAATAACCTGGGTTCTGCTTGAGTATATCAGATCCTTGCAGGTCAATTTCTGATTGCGGAATTGGCAGGTATTCATCGTTGTTGGCGGTGAAACTTGCATTTGCAAATGGTGATTGCAATACACCGTTCTCATTTGCCAAGTATGCATTGAGAGTTGATGCTGCAATGCCCCAGCGTACCAAGTCAAATTTGCGATGGCCTTCGCCTGAAAGTTCCAGCTTGCGCTCCATGCGCAGGGCGGCTCTCGCCTCATCTTGGTTGGCAAAAGAAGGATAAAGCTCTATAGCATAGGTGGCAGGAGCACCTGCAATAGCGGAATCTTTCGCCCTTTGGCGTACCATGTTGATGTATTCACGTCCTTGATCCAAGTTGCCCAGTTCGATTTCAGCTTCGGCAGCCATCAGCAGTACATCCGCAAAACGGATGATATTGTAGTTCACAGCGGAGTAGCCTGGCGTCCATGAGCTTGCATCGTGCTCAGAACCATCGCCGTCTTTGTAATAAATAAACTTCTTTGGAGAATATGGCCCGGCATAGGCTTGGTCACGGATCCAGTCTTTTCCAGGGTGTGGCCCCCAGTCAAGATAGGGAATGCCCCTGCGGCCAATGGAGTGGTCAATCCTCGGATCGAGGTTGCCTGCATCTGGTGTGAAGTCATCGCTGCTTTCAAGGCCATAGTCGTTTTTAACCGCATTGTTAGAGTTATTGTAAGAACCATCCAAAAGTGGAAGACCATTGGCGTTGGTGCGGAAGGAATTGGCCAAATCAATACTGGGCTGGAAAAATCCACAGCAGCCACCTGGCCTTTCCGGGCCAGCAGTACCGTGTGGATAATTCAAGACCAACGCTGGGTTGGCGTTGTTAATAGTGCCTGAGTTGGCGGCAGCTTGAGAAGCAAAAACCGACTCTTTGCTGTTATCTTTTGAAGCATTGAATGCATCGGCATAGTTATCAACTAAGCCATACACCGTACCATTGGCAGTTTTGCCCTTGGAAATGACTTCGTCCAATACTGCTTTTGCCTCAGCCCATTTGCCCTGGAACAAATAGGTTTTGCCTAAATAAGCACCCGCAGCCCATTTGTTGGCCCTGCCTGCTGCATCTTGTGTTTCAGGTAGGTTGTCATAGGCATGTTTGAAATCTGCTTCGATGGATGTCCAAAGATCAGCACTGTTAGGTACGTAGGTCACCTCGTCCCAAGTTTCGTCAACATAGGGTACATTGTTGAAGTTTTTCTTCAATTCAAAATAAAAGTGTCCTCTGAGAAATCTTGCCTCAGCGGCAACCCTTCCCTTTATGTCGTCAGGAACATTTTCCTGCGCCAAGCCAACCAGTTTCAATGTTGCATTGGCACGGGCCACGCCTTCAAAATCAGCCCGATATTTTTCCAATACGGAAATGTTGTTGGTCTGAGCTGAATAGGTTTGGATTTCATTCACTTGTGATTGGTCACCAGCATTGGAGCCTTTGTTGGCCTCGCCGCCGAGCACACTGCCCCAAAACCAATCCGAAGCATCGGAATAAAAGCCGCCACGGCCCAGCAACATGCTGTAAGTTGCGATCAGCGAACCTTCAAGGCCGCCTTTGGACGATAGCTCCGTCGTACTGAGCGACCCAGTCGGAGCAACTTCCAAAAATTCATCTTTGCAGGCCGTTATCATGATGGCCACAGCAAGCAAGGACAAAATGAGTATTTTAAATTTTTTCATGACTTTCATTTTTTGTTCAAAATAAGCTGTGAAATTAAAATTTTTAAAAGTTTTATAAAACCCAATTTTTAAAAACCGACGTTCACGCCAAAAGTCCAGCTACGTGTGATTGGGTAGTTGCCCAAATCAACACCAAAGTTGGTGTCGGCAGCGCCGCCTACGCTTGGGTCAAGTCCATCATAGCCAGTTATTGTTAGCAAATTGTTCACACTTGCGAAAACCCTTAGCTTTTCCATTTTCCACCTATTTACTGTTGAAGTAGGGACATTGTAGGACAATGTAAGGTTTTGCAAACGGAAGTACGAACCATCTTTAACATAGAAGGAGTTCGATTGCGTATTGGTACTGAAGTTCGAGTTTGTTTCAAAAATAGGAAGGTCGCCCGATGGATCGTCAAAAGTCCAAGAGTCTTTCACACGATCGTTCACGGCTGCACCTGGGAAGAGTGGGTAAAAATCGGTGAATACTCGGGACACATCATAGATTTCATTGCCGAGAGAAGTAAAGGAATACAGTTCCAATTCGAAGTTTTTGTAGAACAACTTAATAGTCAAACCACCTGTAAAATCAGGAACCGGATCGCCGAGGTAGGTCCTGTCTTCAGGTGTAATTCTACCATCTGGTACGCCCAAGATAATGTCGCCCGTTAATGTATCAAGTGTATTCAGGTCTTTAAAATGGAAACGGCCAGGAGCGGCATCTGTCTGCTTAGCAGCAGCATCCACTTCGGCTTGGTTGGCAAAAATACCTTCTACTTGATAGCCGTAAAACGAAGAAATAGGATAGCCTACTTGGTTCAACACGGGTGTGATACCACGATAGTTTGCACTATTATTTGGTAGGTTATCAACACCGGGTGCCAGTTCTACAATTTTATTGTCGAGGAAACCACCATTGATGTTGACTTCATAGCCCCAATCACGGCCGATTTTGCCTTTATTGGTCAATGTAATGTCGATCCCTTTGTTTTCCATCTTGCCCACGTTCACAGAAGGGGCCGCTGCGAAGAAGCCGGTTTGTACAGTAACAGGTACCTGAAACAACAAATCTTCTGTCGTTTTCTTCCAAAATTCAATACCAAAGTCAATTTTGCCATTGAACAGCAAGGCGTCAATTCCTATGTTGCTTGTAATTGCTTTTTCCCATTTTGCGCTTGGATTTCCAATACGAGTACGGTAGAAACCCGATGCAACCCCATTGTTGCTTCCAGTAATGTCGTAACTGGATGCATCAACACTTGTACCATATAGGCTGAATTGGTTTTCAGGCGCTACGTTGTTGGAATTACCCATGATGCCATATCCACCGCGCAACTTAAGATCATCAATCCAGTCAACACCTTCCATGAATTTCTCAGACGAAAGACGCCATGCAGCAGAGACTGCGGGAAAGGTACCATAGCGGTTTTCAGCACCAAAGCGGGAAGAACCATCCCGGCGTAGCACGAAAGATATAATGTACTTGTCGTTCAAATCGTAGTTCAACCTTCCAAAGTAGGAGGCGAAGTTGACACCATCAGTGTGGCGGCCTTCAACGACCCTTGAATTGGTAGTAGAAATAGTAACAAAGTCAACATTTTGTGAGAAAGGGTTGATACCTGAGGCATTCGTAAAGCGGAAAGTACCGATGTTCAATGCTTCCTGGCCCACCAAAACATCTATCGTATGGATACCAAAGGATTTCTTATAGTTAGCCGTATTTGTCCAAACCCAAGAAGTCCCGAAACCGGAGTTTTGTGAAAAACCAAAAGATCCATTGTTCTCAGAGTTTTCATAAGAACGCCTTGTGTAGTTTTTATTGGCAAAGCTGCCATAACCGCCGCCAAAGCTTGTACGGATAACCAGGTCTTCAACCGGCTCCAGTTCAGCATAAACATTTCCAATCACACCAGTATTGAAAGCCCGGTTGTCCTTTTGGCCATCCAAAGTAGCGACAGGGTTGCGGGGGTTGTTGAAACCTGGAGCTGATGTTCCTGCATAACCACCAAATTCATCATATATTGGGATGATAGGCGACATCCTGGAAGCATCAAGGATGACGTTTTCATCGTCGGAGGAACCGGCTCCGCCGCCGTCGCCCAACAACAGCCTGGCTGCACGGTAAGTGGCCTGGATGTTTTCACCAATGCGCAGGAAGGGTAGCACATCAAACTCAGTATTCACCCTAAATGTATAACGGGAAAAATTTTGGTGAGTAACAATGCCTTCCTGTTCCTGCATACCCATGCCCACATAGAAGCGGCTAGCTTCACCACCGCCGGAGAAGCCCAGGTTGTGTCTGTGCAGCATCGCATTGCGGGTAATGGCGTCATACCAATCGGTGCCTTCCTTATTGGCTTTTACCACTTGGTAGTAGGCGCCCAGTTCAGGGTCAACATTATATAGTTCCCTATAATCGTCTAAGTTTATTGTTCCAGAAACACCTGCATCTGGCCCTACCAGCAAATAATCTGGAACAGTGGGCGAATTGGTAGGAGTCCAAGTACCATACTGAGGATGGGTGAATTTAACGCTGTCCAACGGAGTACCTGTCAGGATAGCTCCATTTCTAACAGCAGCCCAGGTCCATTCAGCCTGTTCTTGGGGATTCAAAGTACCGAGGCCTGTGCCGGGAGTGGTTACACCGATCATGCCGTCATAAGTGACATGGACTTTCTTATCGCCCCTTTTCCCCTTTTTAGTAGTGTAAACTATTACACCACCTGCTGCACGGGCACCATAGATGGAGGCTGCCGTAGCGTCCTTCAAAACGGTGGTTGTTGCGATGTCGTCTGGTGAGAGAAAGTCAACATTTCCAACTGGCACACCGTCCACTACGTATAGTGGGGCGTTGCCGCTCAAGGCACCGTAGCCCCTGACCCGTACCTGGCTTTCCGTACCTGGCTGGCCGTTTGTGATGACCGTCAAACCTGGCACACGGCCTTGCAATTGCTGCTCAACGTTGCCGGAGGGGGCAACTTGCAGCGATCGGGAATCCACCGTTGATACAGAACCCGGAGTGCTCCGTCTTGTATCAACAGAATAACCTGTTACGACCACTTCGTCAAGGCTAAGGCCTTCATCCAAAGTGACCCTTACGTTGTTTTGCCCATTCAATGGCACATCCTGTGTAGAGTAGCCGGTAAAGGAAATAACCAATGTGGCATTGAGGTCGGCGACGTTTAAATCGAAGTTCCCGTCAATGTCGGTGATGGTTCCTGAACTGGTACCTTTGACCAATACGGTCGCACCAATCAGTGGTTGGCCGCTCGCATCCGAGACGTTGCCGCTCACTTTTTGCTGCGCGTAGGAGCTTGCACCAAATAACAAGCACATAAGCGAGAGTAAAAGAAATCGTTTCATAATTACCATATAAAGTTTAGGTTGATGAAAAAAAATTTCCGTTTTGAGTCGCGTGGATTCAAGTTTCAGATATGCATGACGATAGTTTAATGAAATAGGCGAAGCTGGGAAAAAGTAAACCCGTGTTGCTGTGGCAATTGGGATACAGGCGATTTATTTGGCAAGGCAATAGGTTAATTCGAGGGGCTAATGTAATTGTTTTTTTTACACGATAAAGAAAATTTCACCCAAAGAAAATTTTTCATTCTCTGTTAAACTCAAACGTTTGAACGGGAAACTCAAACGTTTGAATTATTAATCAACAGTTTGCACATAAATTAATTACCCAATTGAAATCACAATGCCGGAAACGCCTTTTTCTTTTTTTGTGAAGAACCAGTTTTCTTACCTTCGTTATTCACAATCTTGAAAGCAGAAACTATACATGAGAAATTTTACTTTCCTTTTTTGGGCGGCCCTCCTTTTTACGTCTTTTTCCTGTTCAAAAGAAAAAACTTTATTCGATCTTATCCCCGCTTCTACCTCTGGCGTCCAATTTTCCAACCGCATCGCCGACAACGACACCTTTAACATCCTGACCTTTGAGTATGTGTACAACGGTGGCGGGGTAGGTATCGGCGATTTCAACAACGACGGGCTGCAGGACATTTTTTTTTCTGGCAACATGGTGGACAATAGCCTCTACCTCAACCGGGGCGATTTTAAATTCGAGGATATTACTCAGGCTGCCGGCGTGGCAGCAAAAGGCTCATGGTGCTCCGGCGTGGCTGTGGTGGACATCAATTCGGATGGATGGCTGGACTTGTACGTTTGTGCGACAACTTATTCGCCGGGCCATCGGCGGGCCAATCTACTTTTTGTAAATCAAGGTGCAAGCCAGGCTGGCGATCCACTTGCCTTCAAGGAAATGGCAACACAGTATGGCATTGCCGACACGACCCATACCACCAATGCCGCATTTTTTGACTACGACAACGATGGCGACCTCGACCTCTACCTGGTCGTCAATGAAATGGACAAGGAAATGTTGCCCAACCGCTATCGCCCCAAAAAGATGGACGGCTCCTCAAAACGAAGTGATAAGCTGTACAGGAACGAAGGAGTGGGGGAGAACGGCCATCCCGTTTTTGTTGACATTTCGAGGGAAGCCGGGATTTTGGAGGAAGGATATGGTTTGGGGGTAAGCATTGCCGACTTTAACCGGGACGGCTGGAAAGATATATATGTGACCAACGATTACCTCACCAACGATCTGCTTTGGATCAATAATGGCGACGGTACATTTTCCGACCGGGCGGACGCCTATTTTAAGCACACTTCCTATTCAGCGATGGGCAACGATGTGGCCGATATCAACAACGACGGCCTTTTGGACGTAATATCTGTTGATATGCAGCCGGAAGACAATTTCCGAAGGAAAACCATGCTGCCCGCCAACAATTACAGCAACTATCAAAACAACGAGCGGTTTGGATACCAGTACCAATACGTCCGAAATAACCTTCAACTCAACCAGGGCAGCCAAGCAGATTCTACTGCACCTTTGTTCAGTGAAATGTCAATGTTTGCAGGAGTTTCTGGCACGGATTGGAGCTGGTCGCCGCTCCTGGCAGATTTAGACAACGACGGCGACAGGGATTTGGCCATTACAAATGGTTTCCCAAAAGACGTTACCAACCGTGACTTTGTGGACTACCACGAACAGGCCGCCAGACTGGTGAACAGGGCGACTATGATGGAGCAAATTCCTTCTGTCAAAATTCACAACTATGCCTACGAAAATTTGGGCGGGCCAGTACCAAAGTTTAAAAACGTCTCCAAAGATTGGGGTTTTACCCAGCCTTCCTTTTCAAATGGTGCTGCCTATGCCGACCTCGACAATGATGGCGATTTGGACTATGTGGTGAACAACATAAATGACAGTGCTTTCGTGTTCAGGAACAATTTGATTGAAACCAAGCCCGACAGCGCCCATTGGCTCAAAGTAAAATTCAAGGGAAGCCCCCAAAACCCCAATGGGATTGGTGCCTTTGTGGAGGTATTTTACAAAAACGGCCAGCGCCAGGTTTGGGAAAACTCGCCCTACAGGGGCTATCTTTCGTCGGTGGAAGGCGGGGCGCATTTTGGCCTGGGAGCGGCAACGCAGGTTGATAGCTTAAAAATTATTTGGCAGGAGGGTAGGGTGGAGGTGCTGAAAACGCTTCCTGCCAATCAAACCATTACAGTCAATTTTGAAAAAGCCCAGGCTGCCAACGTGCATGAACTTTTGCAACATGAATCGCCAAATGGCAGCTTGTTTAAAGAAGTGACTGCCGATCTGGGCGTTGATTTTATTCATCGTGACAGCGATTTTGTTGATTTCGATGTACAGCGGTTGCTGCCGCACAAGCTTTCCCAATACGGCCCTGGCATTGCAGTCGGCGACGTGAATGGCGATGGCCTGGACGACTTCTATGTTGGCGGTTCGCATTTTTACGGCGGTGAGTTTTTTATCCAAAATAAACAAGAAGGCTTTACCAAAGAAAGCCGCTTTCAGCAATTGGACGAAGGTGCAAAATTGCTGGAAGAACTCGGCACCCTTTTGCTGGATGTGGACAACGACGGCGACAATGATCTCTACGTCGTGGGTGGAGGTAGCGAATTCAGCCTCGACCGGGAAGTATATCAAGACAGGTTGTACTTGAATGAAAACGGCCAGTTTGTGCTGGCTGAAAATGCCCTGCCGACCCTGCTGAAAAGCGGTTCTTGTGCCCGTGCAGCCGACTACGACCGGGATGGCGACTTGGATATTTTTGTGGGCGGGCGCTTGAAACCTGCCGAATATCCCCTGCCCGTCAGCAGTTATTTGTTCCGCAATGACAGCAAAAGTGGACAGGTGAAATTTGCCCTCGTCAATGATGAAGCCGCCCCCGCATTAAATAACATCGGGATGATCTGCGATGCCCTCTGGACCGATTTTGACAACGACGGATGGGTGGACTTGCTTTTGGCCGGCGAATGGATGCCGCTTACTTTTTTAAAAAATATGAATGGCAAATTAACGCCACTGGCTTCGCAACTTGGTTCGCAGGTGGGCTGGTGGAATAGCCTCTGCGCCGCCGACTTCGACCAGGATGGCGATATGGATTACGTAGCGGGCAACCTTGGCGAAAATACCCTTTTCAAGGCTGGCAATGGGCAGTTCGTGGCCATGTACGCTGCTGACTTTGATGGCAATAAATCATTGGATGCCATCCCTTCCGCTTTTTTTACGGACATGAAAGGCAAGCAGGTGGAATTCCCCTATTTCAACCGGATTGATATGGAAAAACAGGTGATAAAATTGAAGGGGAAGTTCCTGCGGCACGAGCATTTGGGCGTGGCTACCATGGCCGATGTGATGGAAAAATTTCCCGATGCCAATCCGCTTGTTTTAAAGGCCGATTGGCTAAAAACCAGTTATATAGAAAATTTGGGCAAGGGCAATTTCAAATTGCACGAAATGCCGCCACAGGCCCAAATGGCACCCATTCATGGCATCTTGGCCGAAGACTATGACGGTGACGGCTACCTGGATGTGCTGCTTACTGGAAATGACTTTGGCACCGAGGTCGGCATGGGCCGCTACGATGCTTTTAACGGTTTGTTGTTATTGGGCGATGGCAAGGGGAATTTCAAACCGATTCCCATGCAGGAAAGCGGCATCTGTGTGCCCGGCGATGGCAAGGGATTGGCTGCCGTCAGAGGGGTAAATGGAGAGATGCTGATTGCATCCGGCCAGAACCGTGGGAAACTTCAATTATTTGAATGGAGCCAAAAACGTCAATCTATTGCCCTCCAGCCTAATGATTTTTCAGCATTGATAAAGTTGTCGGATGGCAAGTCTTACCGTTGCGAATTTCCTTATGGCCAGGGCTTTTTGTCCCAATCTTCCCGAACGCTGTTCGTGCCGCCGGGTGCAGTTTCCATAAAAATTGCTGATAGCCAGGGCAAGGAAAGGGAAGTACAGGTACAAGAAGGGATTTAGGGTTTTTGGATATAACGCCAATAAATGAAATTTAAAAAATAATAAAGACCACATTGATTGACAAAAATCTGTTAATCAATGTTTTGTAAGTTCATCGTTCATTCCCGAAGTAAATTCGGGACAAGCTATTTATAGTTCATCCTTCAATAAGCGTTTAATCGCCCTCTTTCATTTCCTCCAACCAATAATAATTCTCTTTTTCGGGCTTTAATACTTTCAAGACAGGGGAAGCCTCCATCTCGTCTTCATCAAAAACTTGCAAGGCATGGTACGGCTGGCGTTCAATAGATTCTATCCGCACTTTGTCTTTGCCCTGGCCGCCCACGATGCTGATTTTTATTTTTTGGGACGGGCATCCTTCCATGATGTCGAAAACGTCGTCGCCTCCCAAGCCCAGCAGGACGATTTCCTTGGTTTCTTTTGGGTAAAAAATGCGGTCGTAGTGCGGAATGGCGTCGTTTTGCCCTACGTATGACATGACTTGTACACGGAGGCCGCCTTTTTCAACGGGTTGCACAGTGAATGTTTCTTTGTCGTCCGTTCCACCGATTTCTACTTTTTTGGAAATAAATTCATAAAACTCGGCGGCATAGCGGGGCAGGTCGTCCCGTAAGGCCAATAATTTTTCCCTTACCTCATCTGCATTCAATTGATAAACGGTATCAGGCCAGGTGCGCAGCGCTTTTTCAATTTCCTCATCACTTAAGAGTTGTTGCAGTTCCTGTGCTTTTTCCTGAAAATCCGCCGCCGTCATGCGGTTGAGGGCAATGGCGTGGAGCGGTTTGGAGTTGTCGAGCATACGGGGAAGGTACTTGATTTTTTTCCGGTAGGGCCGGTATCGTGGCTCGACGAAGGAACGTGTCACGAACCAAGGGATGACGCCTTCCAATTTAAAAAAAGTCATGTCACGGTCAATGGGAATGGGCAGGTAATGGGTTTCTTTTCCCGATTGGTACTCGCCCCAGCCCCAGTTGCCGGGGTGCCTGTCCCAATCGCCGATGAGGAGGTCGAGGAGGCGGGCCTTTAAAAATTTTTCCTGGTCAATTCGGTGGTAAGCATCCTTTCGCAGATTTTTCAGCATATCCTCCCATTCAGGCATAGCGGTGATGTTGAGCTTGTCAGACACCCAGTCGCCTTGGCTGTCCTGTGGCTCAAATTCCAGCAAAAAAAGGCGGTTTCCATAGCGTTCGTTAAAGGTGTCGAGGGCATTTTGCTTGGGCATATAATATAATGTAGGGTGGGTCGAGGGCAGTCCTGCCGAGGCAGACAAGGAGGCAGCGGCCAATGCCCCATAGGGATGCCCGGCGGAGGTTACGTCGGCGATGGCTTGGCCCATGCCGAGTGTCATAATGATCTTCGGGATGTTCACGGTTGGGTTTTTTCCAATGGAGCGCAGTTTGTAAAAGTGCCCTTCTTTGTCCTTCAATTCCATGCTGCGGCTTTGGCCACCGCCGCCTTCCTTTACGATTTTCAGGCCTCCGTGCAGAGTGTCGAGCCAAAGGATGGGTACCTCAACGGGAGCGTCCCACACCTCCCGGTAATTCTTGCCCCGCATGGCACGCCGGATGGGCCCCGCCTGATAATTTTCAGAAGCTTTTATGAGCACTTTTTTGTGATGGCGCAATTCGGCAGGCGAGTTGACCTTTGGGGAAATGGGATTGTTTTCCACCACGTCGTAGGGAATTTTACCGCACGAACAAGTGGCAATGAGGAAAAGAGCCACAATGATTATCAGGAAGTTGGCAATTTTCATGGCTGAATTTAACCTTAGTTGAGCAAGTACCATGCAGGTCATATTTGCCCCGGCCCCCGTTTGTCGAAGAAGGCATCCAGTATAAGGTTCAATATTGGCCTTGTGATGAAGTTTTTTCTAAAAATGTAGAGGCCCAGGGCCAGGATCAGGTAGGCGCTGGAAAGAAAAAGAAAGGCTTTGGGGTAAGATTCCCAGCGTTGGCCCAGCCAAAAGCCAAGAGAAAGGGAAAGCATAATGAGTACCATCATCGCAAAAAAACTGATGACTGCTGTGGTAGCCAGTGTGGACACTACTTTCGACGAACGTTCGGCCACTTCCAATCGGATGTACTCGCCCTGTTGCTTGATATACTGCCGGGCGTATTCTACTGTTTCACCAGCGGATTGCAGTATTTCTTCTGTTTCTTTCATATAGATGGATGATTTAGGTGAGTATTTATGTTATGCTCGGCGCTAATAGGTTTTCCCGATATTCGGTATAGGTAGTGCAAATCACATTTTGCCCCTCCTCGCCGCCTTTCCCGATAGCTATCGGGAGCTCGTCGGGGAAAGGCCTCTTGGGGGCTTTGCCCCCAAACCCCCATTTACACAAACCTATTGGTGCGAAGTATATCACAGGTTTTTTGACCGATGAGTTGGCGATTGGCTATAGCTTTTGGCCAACCGCCAACCGCCAAGGTAAGCCCTATTCCGAAACTCCCCGGTTGATTTGCTGTCTTGCTTTTTGGGCTTCTTCGTACACTTCGGCGGCCATTGGCTGAATGTTCGTCCATTCCTCTTCGCTGGCATTTTCAAATGACATCAACATATCTTTCAATTTCGCCCTGTGGATTTTCAATTTGTTCAGATTGTTGATAAGGTCATTGCTCGGGCCGTTCATTTGCACCCGTTCATATTGTGCAGCACTGGCAATGTCTTCGTCCAGTTGGCTGTGCAAAGCCAGGAATTCTTGCTTGAAATGATCCAGGCTGTCTATCCTTGGCCGGGAAGTCTGACTGACGCTGTGTTTTGTGGTTTGCATGGTTTTATTTTTTATTAGTCATTCGTTGTATGCGCTCCTCACCTCACTTTGCCCCACCGTTTTTCCCCCGTACCACCGACAATTTTTGCGATGGGTACAAATCGTCCAACCGGACGCCGCCCACAATGCCAAAGTCCAAGGTGCGGATGGGGAACGGGATGGTAATGCCGTTTTTGTCAAAAGCTTTTTTGAGGGCAATGACCGCCTGCGACCTGGCCTTCAGGTATTCCCGCTGGGAAGTGGCGTTGAACCAAAATCGCAGGACAAAATTGATGGAACTATCCCCGAACTCCTTGAAATACAGTTCAATAGGTTTATTTTTCTTCAAATCAATATCCGATTGTTCAATGGCTTCCAAGGCAATTTCTTGTACTTCTTCCAGATCGTCGTTGTAGGAAACGCCACATTCCAGATCCACCCGGCGCTCGCCGGAGCGGGAAAAATTGACCAAAGGGTTTTGCAGTACATCTTTGTTGGGGATGATCACCAACTGGCCTTCCGGTGTAGCGATGATGGTGGATCGCAGGTCTATTTTTTGGATAATGCCGAAATAATCGTTCGTCTTCACCAGGTCGCCGATGGCATATTTATCCCGAACGCTCATCAAGATTCCAGAAAACAAATTGATGAGCGGGTCTTGCATGGCCAAGCCTACCGCCAAGCCTATGACACCCGCCGTGCCCAATAGCGCCGTGAACGCATCGTTGAGGTTCAGGATGGACAGCACGATAAAACCCACCAGCACCATGAACAGCGCCACGATCACATTGGAAATAACACTGACCACTGTTTGGTTGCCGGTAGCTCTGAACAGCATTTTTTGCGCTCCTTTTTTTAAAAATCGTGCTGCAAAAAATGAAGCTACCAACACCACCAGCGCCAGGACAATATTGGGCAGCGCCAGCACAATGCCATCCAGCCAACTGTTCAATTTTGCCAACAGTTTTTGGAAAGCCTCTTGGAATTGTGTTAGCATAAGCTGTTCATTTTGAAATGGTTAGTGCGCATGGTTGGATAAAACAGGGGTAAAACGGGGCAGGTTTGCCCATGTTCATTCAATAGCGGCGGGCGCTTCACCTTTTTTGGCTATGCACCACAGTGCATCGGCCACTTTGCGGTTTTTTTTTGTTGAAACTGGGCGGGGATTGCTGTTGCGGAAGGTTGAACACAGGATGCGGCTCCCTGTTTTAGCCAAGGCATGTTGTGTGCCACTGAATTTCAACCAAAAAAATAAACATGGAAAAGCAAGTAATCGTCAGCATTGACCCCTTCAACATCAAAAAGAAAGTGGTGGCCTATGCGGAAGAAATCGCCCGTGCAGGCCAGCGTGAACTGCTCCTTTACAGTGTGCAGGGCATACCTGTCATGTCGCAGCCCATTGGCGCATACCCTTCGCCCGGCATGGACGCCCTGCCGGGCCGGATGGATGCGGCGGACAACCTGACCAAGGAATTTTATGAAGAAGTAAAAAACCGCTATCCCGCTACAAGACTGGAAAACGGCGTGGGATTTACCGCTACATCATTGGTGAACAAAATCCAGGAAATGGCCAACGGCCAAACCGGCCGTGCGCATACCCTGCTGGTTTTGCCAAAAAACCACGAGTACTCCTGGTGGAACGAAGTAGTGGGAACGGTAGAAACTGCCGTTGCCGCCGAAGCGCCTTGCCCGGTCCTCATCGTGCCAGAAGATGTTGAATATCAAGGTATTTCAAGGATTATGTACCTGGCGGACATGATGGCCGTTGCCAATTTTGACTACCCCGGTTTTAGGTTTCTGGAGTCTTTTGCCAATAACTTTACCGCTGACCTGGTCATCGGTTTCATGGGCCACCCAGTGAAGATGGACGGCGACGAACTGAGCTTGGGAGATGCAATGGATCGCTTCAAAAGCAGCCTGCCTTTTCAGGTAACGCAGGAGTACCGGTTTTTCCCGGAATATTCCCCGGAAGAAATTCTGCAAACCGCCGAGATTACCAGAACGGACATCGTGGCCTTCCCTTACCGAGATTCCAGCCTCTTCGAACGCTTTTTTCAGGATGAAATAACGAGGACGCTGATTCTAAAGGCCAATACGCCAGTATTGGTGTTTTGAGATGCGTATTCTACCATTCCATCTTTGGGGTTGCATGGTTGATAAGGAATTATAGAGGGTTTATTATCAACCCTTACCAACCATGTCGGCGCACAGTATAAACCCAAATGTGGTTCGAATTGGATTTTCTACATTGACTTTAGCAGTTTAACCAAAAGCGTCATACTGATAAAAACAACCGCTGAAGAAGCAGCCGTAAGCCAAACGAAGTTTAATACGGATTTTGGGACTTTTACTTTTACGGTTTTCATGGTGAATTTATTTGTTGGATATGTTTCTTGAAATGTATGTTCATCCTGCTCCCATTGCCTGTTGCCCTCCCGTTGTGGGAGCCACCACATCTGCTCCTTTTTCCATTTTTACTTCTACATTTTTCACCCGCACAGCGTAGTCTTCTGGCTGCACGCCTCCATTCAATTTTTTGGCCCGCAGGAAGGTGAACGTAGCGCCAAACAGCAGGATGGCCGAGGCATAATAGGTCCAAATCATGATGACGAGTATGCTGCCGGCTGCGTCGTACAGGTTGGCGGTACTGCTTTTACCGATATAAAAACCGATGAGATATTTACCCAGGGAAAAAAGAATAGCCGTGACGAAGGCACCAAACCAGGTGTCTTTCCAGGCCAATTTGGCATCGGGTAAAAATTTGAACAGCAGCGCAAACAACAGGGTGATGATGGCCAAGGGAAGTGCGATGGAGGTGAGAAGGATTACGACGAGCGATATGTCGCCGATGGTTTCCTCCATATACCTGCCAAAGCTTGAAATCAGGGCATCTATGGCCAGCGACACCATTAATATAAAGGCGAGGCTCACCAAAAGGGCAAAGGAAATGGCCCTGTCACGCAGCATTTTTAAGATGCCGAAACCTTTGGTTTTGCTGGATGCCCTCACCTCAAATATCCTATTCAGCGCATCCTGCATCGTGATAAAAACGGTAGTGGAGGTGAAAATCATCACCCCGATACCTACCAGCGTTGCCCACCAGGTAGGTTCAAAAATATCGAGCTTGTTGATGGTGTTCATTAATTGGACAGCCCCGTCATGGCCCACCAATTCGCCGATTTCCCCGAACATGGCGTTTTTAATTCTTTCTTCGCCATAGAACTGGGTAGCGATCTGAAGGATGATAAGCAGCATCGGCGGCAGGGAAAAAATGGTATAATAAGAGAGCGCCGCCGAACGTGACAATAGATCGTCACCGCTAAATTTAGCGAAGGCATCTTTTAATATGTTCCAATATATTTTTATCAACTTCATTCAAACTATCTGTTTGGGCGAAGGGCGATGCTCAATAGCTCGAAGCCGTCTCATATTTGCCCGCATACGAGGAGCTTTCTTCTTTTTTCTCATCCACCTTTTGGTTCAGGAAATGCTGTTGGAGCAAGGGCAGCACCACCGGCATCAATTGGTATAGCCAATTGAAAGGCGAAGGGTTGTTCTTTTTAACCTTCACATCTTCATAATACTCACCGTCTTCTGACAGTTTTTTTTCTACCACGTAGCCACTGTCACCTTGGGCTTGTTTTGCAAAATATTGCTGCAAAATTGGGATGGCCATCGGTATCACCTTTGATAAAATACTCATCACTGGCGAGGGCTCCTCCTCGTAAAGACGGGTACTTTGCCCCTTGGCTGACAGGGCGGTATCTTCTACTTTTTCGTGGGTTTCTTTTCTAAGGAAAAACTGCTGGATCAGAGGTAGTGCCACCAGCATTATCTTGGAAAACCAATGGTGCGAACCTTTTTCTTGTATCACCTCCTCCTGCACTATCTGGCCATTTTCGTGGCCAGTGGACGAGGCACTTTTGTGGTGCATGATTTTTTTGACAGCATAAAAACCAAGCCCAAAGGCACCGGCAGGCAGCAAGACTTTTTTGAGCAAAAAGTCCTTGCCCAGTTGGCTTGTGTTGTCGGCACTTCTTAGCAATTCATGCTTGGTAAGTACCATCTGGTGTTGCAGCTTGTCTTGTTGTTGTTGCAGTTCATCCATGGTTCTGATTCTTGATGGGTTCATGGCCGAAAGGTTGATTTTTAGATAATGTTTTTGTCAAAAAACGGGCAAGCTCATTTGAATGGACTTGCCCGTTTTGATGTGACGAAAGGCAACGTGAAATCTTAGTTGGTGGCCAGTTCATTCACCCGTGATTTGGCTTTGTTGGCACCTTTTTGAAAGGACGTTTCAGCCTGATCCACGGCGTCTTGAGCGCTTGAGCTGGCGCTGTTGATGCGTTCATTCAATTTAGCGCTCACATCGGAAGCATAAGACTTGCCTTTTTCCACGATGGAATTGACGGTAGAGGCCACAGTTGACCATTTGTCTTGGGCCACCGTGCGTGCTTGTTCCCCATATTCCATTGCTTTTGTGGCGGCATCGGTGCGTATTTCCCGGCCCTTGTCAGAGTTCAGCAAATAGCCGACGACAGCGCCGGTAGCAAGTCCGGCCAGGAAGATCCAGCCGCTGTTGTTGCTTTCATTGTTGTTAGTCATGATGAAATGATTTTGATTGTTAAAGTTAGGTGCAATAAGTACAAAGTTGGCTCAGGGGCCGCTTTATATTTTTTGCAAAAGTTTTAGTACGATAAGCACCACTGCCACGATGAGCAGGATGTGTATCAGGTTGCCGACCACAGCACCGAAGCCGATAAAGCCCAAGAGCCAGCCGACGATCAGAATGACGATGATAATCCAGACAAGGTCTCTCATTTTGAAAATGATTTTAGTGGTGAAAATTTGTTTGCAAGGGAATGAGATGATATCCTCTGACATCCGCCGTTCGTTCCCAATCTCTGTGGGGAGGATACGTGGCTAAAACGGGGTAGGGTAGTGCGTGTTCAATAGGAGCTGAAATTTTCGGAGAAGATGAAGGTAGGTAGCGACCTTCCCTTTGGCGATTAGCTGTTTGCCATTGGCCGCTAATCAACAGCGAACAGCCTTGCCATCAAGATCCGCCGCTGGCTTATTTTTTTGGCAAACAAAAATAAAAAGTGGCACCTTCGCCCAGGGTGCTTTCCGACCACATGTTCCCACCGTGCTTTTGCACCAGGCGAAGGCTGGTGGCCAGGCCCATGCCGGAGCCGGTGTAGTCTTCCGGGTTGTGCAGGCGTTGGAACAAATTGAACAATTTATTGGCATAGCGGGCATCGTAGCCACTGCCATAGTCCTTGACCTGGTAACAGGTTTTCCCGCCATCTTCCGAGCCGCTTATTTCGATGCGGATTTTTTTCTTTTTAGAAGAATACTTGAGCGCATTGGAAATGAGGTTGAGCCAGACCTGGTGCAGGGCGGCGTAGTCCCCAAAGGCGTAGGGCAAGGGCGGCACCACGAATTCTATCTCGTGGTTTTTATAGATAGGTTTCAATTCGTCGAAGACTTCACTGACCACGGCCTGCATGTCAATTTTCACTTTGGTCAATTCTTGCTGACCCGTTTTGCTGAAGGCCAGTAGATCCACCACCAGTTCGTCCATTTTTTTGGCGTTTTGCCCAATCATTTCGAGAATACTCCTGGCGTCGCTTTCATCATGCAGGGCGGAGAGTTCCTCGTTCAGGACGGCGGTAAGCCCGCCCAGGTTGTGCAGTGGCACCCGGAGGTCGTGGGTGATGGCGTAGATGAAGTTTTCGAGGTCCTTGTTGATTTCTGCCAGGGCGACGGTCCGCTGGTGTACCTTTTCTTCCAGGAGGCGGTTGTCCACCTGAATTTGTTCTTCTGATTGCTTCCGCTCGGTGATGTCAAGGATGTGGACAAGGTTGCATTTTTCTTCTGGCATGGCCGTGGCGCTCACCATCGCCCAAAAATAGGAGCCGTCGCTGCGCAGGTATCTTTTTTCAAATTGCATGAACGACTTTGCACCATTGGCCAGGCTGTCTTTGACGGTCACGCTTAATTTCATATCGTCGGAGTGGGTCACGTCCTTAAATGACAATTTTTTCATTTCGTCCTCGGAGTAATTGAACATGCTGCATATAGTCCCGTTAACTTCCAAGAAATTTCCATCAAAACTCGTAATGGCCACACCAATGGGTGCATGTTCCATGAGGGTTTTGAAGCGGTTTTCGTTGCGTTTGGCCTCGGCCTTTACCAGCGACCATTGTTCAGGGGTCGGCAATTTCAGCACGGTGGGAAAGTGGTAGAACAGGCCCAGTACCGTGCCCGCTGAGATGATGGCCGTAATGATTTTTACCAAGCCTTCCAACCGGTAAACGGGGTGCCAAACGGAGACTATATCAATCACGTGGGTAAGCCCACAGGCCAAAATAAAGGCGGCAAATGCCAAAAACAGCCCTCTGAAACGCACATCTGGGCGCTTTTTTAAAAAGTGTACCAGCAAAAAAGGAATGATAAAATACGAAATGGCAATGACTGCATCGCCCAGGACGTTTGTCCACAAAACGGCAGGCTTCCAAAAGTAGCAATGGCCATGTGGCATAAAATCCGCCTCGAACAGTTTTCTGAAAAATTCCATTTATGCGAGTGTTTATAGAGCCCAAATGATTTGATACATAACTACCCCCTCGACTATCTGACATGGACAAGAAACTAAATTGCATTTTGTTGGTGGACGATGACAAGGCTACCAATTTCCTCAACAAACGCCTGCTGACCAGGATGGATATTACCCAAAATATTCAAGTCGCCCGGAATGGCGTGGAGGCTGAAGAATACCTCAGAAGGTCAGCAGACAAAGAACCAGGTTTCCCAAAACCTGACCTCATTTTCCTCGACATCAATATGCCTTTGGTCAACGGTTGGGAGTTTCTGAACAGGTACGAAAGCCTGCCCAGCACGTTTAAAAGCAGCATCCTCATCTTGATGCTCACTACCTCGCTCAGGGAGGTGGACACTGACCGGGCCAAGACTTCCCCGTTTATCAGCGGCCTTATCTACAAACCCCTGACCGAACTGGAAATCAGGAAGGCTATAGTAAGGCACTTTGCCTGACCTCCTTGCCTTCTTCCAGTTTTTGCAGGAAAAACTCAAAGGCATAATTGGCTCCAGCCTCAGCATCCGCTGCCGAGCCCTCTTCCACCACTTCTTCGCTCAGCGTTTTGAATGCCGACCAGCGTTTGCCGGTTTCGGCACCGTAGGCGGTGTAGAAATGGTGCGGCAGCCCGTCCAGGCTTTCTACTTTTTTCAGCATTTTCAAAATGACCTGACCGCCCAGCATCGAACCTTCCAGCACGTACAACACCCCCACTGCGAAGGCATTGTTCATGACCGGGTGCTGGCCGCTCAAGGGAAGTGGCACGGGCAGTCCCATCGTTTCCAGATCGGTAGCCAGCCAAGGAGATTTTTTATGAAAAAAATCCTTTATGGCGGGGTGTTCGAGCTGCTCTTCCAGGTGACTTTCCAGATCCTGGTAAATTTGGTATTGCAGGGACAGCAAAGCGCCGTAATCTTCTGCCGGGTTATTGCCCCGCAGCACTTCTCCCAGGGGCATGGCTCTTTCCGTTTGTTGGTGTAGTTCTGCGGTTGCTTCTTTTAGCAAGGTGGTTATTTGCATGTGTTTAATAAAATAAGGGTTTTATAAGACACTGATTTTCAATATCTTAATGTTAAAATTGATGTTAAGATTGCAAAGTGTCCAGCACATTTTTGAGGAGGGTGCGCATTTGCTCCTTTTCCCCAAAATCCTGGGTTTTTTCCAATAAAGAAATGGCTTTTTGCAAAGAAAGCTCTGCTTCCCGCCAACGGATTTCTGCTTGCTGTGCAATGAGTAGATCGGCTTCCGCTTTTTGCAGCACAAGCAGCAGTTTTTCTGGCAGCAGGTGTAGGTTTTCTTTCAGCACGTAGCCGGAGGCTCCTCTCAGCACGGCTTCGGCCACTTTTTCCCCGTCGTTCAAGGTGCCCGAAATAAAGATAAAAGGAATATTGGGCATCACCTCCCGGATATGGAGCAAGGCTTCCAGCCCATTGATGTCTGGCAGGTTGTAATCGGCCAGCACTATATCGGGCAACGACCACTGGATTTTGTCAAAAAACTCGGCCCGGTTGCGGGCAACGGTGAAAACGCTTTGAGGAGCAGTCTTGAGTACCTGTCGCTTCACAAGCTCAGCATCTGTTCTGAGATCTTCAAGCATCAGGATGTTAAGAGGCTTATCAATCATGGAGTAGATTGTTGATTCGTAAAGATTACTGACTGATGGCTTAAAAGCCAGGGCAATGATAATTTAACCATACAATCCCTAATCTTACCTTTTTTAAAAAATACTATAATACAACTGTTCGGCATAGGAAAAAAGTTAGAATGTTTATCGTTTGCCATTGCTCCGGATTGTTGGTTCAGAACAATGGTGCGTACTCAATTTTCTTTATTCGGCCTTTGCCTGTAATGGGGCAACTGAACAAAAAGGGTTGCCCCTTTTCCGTTCGCTTTCCACGGTTATCGTGCCGCCGTGGCGGTGTACTATTCGTTTGACGACGGCCAGGCCCACGCCCGTGCCCTCAAATTCGTCGTCGGGGAAAACGCCGAAAATCCGCTCGGCATGTTGCATGTCAAAGCCCACGCCGTTGTCACGCACATAAAAAATAGTGTTGTTGTTTACTTGATTGCCACCAATCTCAATAAAGGATGGTGAACTTTTTCGGGAATATTTGAGGGCATTGGAAAGCAGGTTCTTTAACACCACCGACAGCGAAGGCCGGTCGGCCACCAAGTCAGGGAGTTGGTCGTGGATTTTTATTTCCACTTTGCTGTTCTGCTGTTCTGCATCGGGCAACAGGATTTGTAGTTCCTCCTGTACCAACTCGGCCAAAGATAGATGGTTGGTGATTAACTGGCTCTTGCCAGATCGAAAATAGACCAGCAGATCGGATATGAAGGCGTTCATTTTTGCGGCATTGTCGTTGATTGTGCGCAAAACCTCGTGTCCTTCATCGTTCAGGAGGTGGCCGTAGTCTTCCTTTAATATGTTGACAAGGCCCTCAATTGTTCGCAGCGGGCGCAAATCATGTGAAAGAGAGTAACTGAACCCTCCTTCGCTTGGGCGGCCCAAAAAATTTTCAGTATTGGTAGATGTCTGTTTGACTACAAAATCCGTTTTATCGTAGGCCACTAAACAAGCGTGGCCTTGCACAACGGCAATATTGTGCAGCGGTTCTTTGTCACAATTGGTCAAATCATAGTCAACGGGGTATGGGTACCCGGTCAATTGGTCCATAGCAGCGTAGAATGTTTGCGGTTCTTTATGGCTTGTGATTAGTCTTATCAGCGCAATGTTGGCGCTCCTGCGTAAAGTTGATCGGAAGGGAAGAAAAATAAGAGGCCGTAAAAATAGAAATTTTGGTGAAAGATACAAATGGAAGTTTTTCACTTCAATTATGAACACTTATGTAGAATAATGATTCTACACCAATGAAATAATCAATTTCAAACAATTCAATTGTTAAGTTTGATTGTTTTACAGTTCAAATACCTTTGCTTTTATATTTAAGCTTAGGCAGAACTAATAGCGCACTAACTATTTGCTTGTTTTGGATGATAAAAATCTATACCCAACCATAACGGAACAGGCGTTCAATAAACTGGTACAGCAGAAAAACACTCCTCCGTTTTTAATGGTTTTCACGGCAGAATGGCTGGGGGAAGGCACGATAATGGACGCAATTATCGAAGGTATTTGTGGTGATTATGAAGGCCGTGCCGGATTTTACAGGGTTGATATCGAGGAATCAAAGGATATTTCCCAGCGGCTTGGCATCCGCCGCCTGCCCGCCATGTTTTTTTTTAAAGAAGGCGAAATAGTGGACCATTTTTCGGGCATGATGCCCAAAAGTGCCCTCATGGAAAGGTTGAACAACCTGATAGGAGAATAGCCCTTGCCTGCATTCATCTTGCCTCCATTTTTTTCCAAAAATTGGTTCTTTTGCTTTTGGCTACATTTGTTTTTGCAACTACTATTTATGGTAAAAAGCATCCGAAGTTTTGCCCGGTTTAGGAAATTCATGAAAAATGTCTGGATACCTTTTTCCAATTGGGGCATACAGCCTGGCATGGAATCAAGGCAGGTTTTTCATACCCGCATAGTTAACCAGCTTTCCCTGCTGGCGCTGGGTTTGGGACTTTTGAGGATCATCGTGACCGGATTCCTGGCCGATTGGAATACCTTTTTCCTCGGCATTTTTATGACTTCGTTCTGGATTTTCCCGCCTTGGCTCAACCGTATGGGCCACCCCCAGACTGCCAAGCTCAGTTTTCTCGCCCTTTACCTTTTTATTTTCGTTTTTTTCACCCTCGTGACCGCAGAAAGCAATGGGCACTGGGGCGTCTTTTTTGTGGCGGTAGCGGCTGTGCTTTTTTATACAGACAAGATGACTATCTGGACATTTGGCATCCTTGGCCTCTTGCTTTATATCACCTGCGAGCTTTGGATACAGACCATGCCGCCCGTTTTTGACATACAGTACCCTCTGTTCAGTTCGCTGTCGAAGAATTTGAGTATCGGCCTTACCTTTTTCCTGCTTTTTACTTTGTTGGCCAAAGAGTTGCAATCTTCCGAATGGGAAGCCCTTTCCGACAAAGAGCGCCTCGATGCCATCATAAACGGGGCGCTGGATGCCGTCATCACCATCAATACCGATAGCAAAATCATCGCCTGGAACCCCCAGGCGACCCACATCTTTGGCTTCACGGAGGAGGAGGCTTTAGGGGCAAAACTGCAAGACTTGATTATCCCTGAAAATTATCGGGAGTCCCATACAAGCGGCATGGCGCAATACCTAAACACAGGTGAAGGGCCTATACTGAACAAGCGGATAGAAATAGAAGGAAAGCGAAAAAATGGCGAAAAATTTCCGGTTGAATTGGCCATCATCCCCGTCGAAAAAAACAATGAGCGTTTTTTTAGCGCCTTCATCCGAGACATCACAGCGCTAAAACAAGCACAACAAAAACTGCTCACCCTCAACGACGAGCTAAAGCAGTTCGCCAGCGTGGCCTCGCACGACCTGCGGGAGCCGTTGCGCAACATCAAGGCTTTTTCCGAAATCCTACTGGAAGACACCCCCCAAAACGAACAGGCTCAGGAATACATCGCCTTCATCCAGGATGCTACCGAGCGCATGTCGAACCTGCTCACCGACCTTATCGCCTTTGCCCGTGCCGAGTCTGACACTGGCGAACCGCACGGCATTGACCTCAACCAAACCCTGAATGCCGCCCGCAGCAACCTCACCATCCGCCTGCACGAATCGGGCGCAGAAATCATTGCCGGGCAACTGCCCGTGGTGTTGGGGCATTCCAGCCCTTATATCCAGTTGTTTCAAAACCTTTTGTCCAACTCCATGAAATTCCAAACGAAGGGCAACCGGCCCATCATCCGCCTGGAATCGGAAAGGGTAGGGGAGCATTGGCGGATAGCTTTCCAGGACAACGGCATCGGCATACCGCCCGACAAGGCCGACGAGATTTTCAAACCCTTCCAGCGGCTCCATACCGATGGCGAAATCGAAGGCTCCGGCATCGGCCTGGCCACTTGCCGCAAAATAGCAGAGCGCTACGGAGGCCGCATCTGGGCGGAACCTGGGCCGTCGGGCGGCACGGTCTTTTTTGTGCTGCTGCCCGCAGCGTCGTAGCGGATTCTTAAAGCATGTTTGGATTTGGTCTTGCTCATTTTTTCTTTCCCCAACGAGCATTTTTGAACTTGCACTGCCCAAGCCCGTTTTACTCCAACACATGAATTTGGGAATTGCTTTCGCTTTTCCCAACCCATCTTCTTCCCATCAAATAGTTACTGACATGGACATTTTATTGAAAAACCTGACGACGATCAAAAGTGCTTTGTTCTTTTTTGCCGCCTTTGTTTTTGTGGTATTAATGAGCATACAAGCGGTGGTAGCCTTGCTTTGGTTCATAGAATAAGTGGCGTCCCCTCCCTCTTAGACCTTATTATTTTTTACCAACTTTTATATCCAAACCAATTCACATGATAGCTGAGAAAGTACCAGCCCTTCGAAGTGAACCGCTCGTTTCGGGCGCCTCGGACTTTATACAGGATTATTTAGAAAAGAACCTGTCTGAACAGTATTATTTCCACAACTTCATACATATAAAACAGGTACGGGAGGCCGCTGTCCAGTTGGCAGAAGCAGCTAAATTGCGGCCCACTGACAAATTGGTGCTTGAGTTGTCGGCTCTGTTTCACAGCACTGGATTGGTCAAAGAAGCTGAAAAGTATTGGATCAAAAGCCAGAAAATAGCCGCTGCATATTTGGCCGATAAAGGAGTGAAACAAGCTACCATTGACCAAGTGGGAAAAATCATCGCTGCCCTCGAACCTGGACGTGAACCTTTGGATTTTTTGGAAAAACTCTTCCTGGATGCCCACAATAGCTACTTGGGCCAGCCTAAGTTGAGGCGCAAAATGAAATTGCTGAAAAAGGAAAAGGAAGCGCTCGATGAAACCCATATTGAAGAGACGGCTTGGGAAAACGAGCTTGTCGCCCGCTTGAAAGCCCACGTATTTTACACTACCGAAGCGGCCGAGTTGTTTGGGGAACAAAAACAGGGCAACCTCAAGAAAAGCAAAAAAAACTTGAAAGGGGCCAGGAAGGTGCAAGAAGCTGAAATAAAAGCCACTTCCATCAGTGCCAACAGCGGTGCCCGCACCCTCTTCAAAGTGGCCTTGCGAAACCATATTGACCTGACCAACATCGCCGACCAAAAGGCCAATATCATGCTGAGTATCAATGCGTTGATTATCACCATTGGCCTGCCGGCTTTCGCCACTTACCTCACGGGCACCAGCTATCTCATACTGCCTGCCAGTATTTTCCTGCTTACCAGTGTGGCAACGATGATCATTGCTACTATCTCCACCCGCCCTATCAAAATGGATGGCAGCACGGACCTGAACAAATTGATGACGGGAAAGACCAACCTGTTTTTCTTCGGCAACTTCTACCGCATTCCGCAACAGGACTACCAGGAGGCCATCAAAAAAATAGTGGCAGAACGGGACTACCTCGACTCGTCTTTTGTCAATGACCTGTATTTCCTGGGCCTGGCCTTGGGCGATAAATTCAGATACCTGCGGCTGTGCTATAATGTATTTGTAATTGGGGTCAGTATTTCTGTGATTGCTTTTGTCATCGCATTTGTAAGGGCGTCAATTCTTCAATAAGGCGCACCAAGTTTATGGCCCCAAGAACTGATGGATGCTCATAATTTTCCCAAAATTTTGCTTTTGTTTTTGCATAAAAAATTCACGTCAATTGAACATATACTTTGATTGTCCTTTTTACCCATATACCCCAATAATTAAAACCAAATCACTGATATTCAACCACTTTTATTGGTTGAAACCAAGAATATTGCCAGTGGATTTTTTTAATTATCCCTGGCAATATTTCTCCTAAACAATGATTTAAAACCCATATTTTTTCACCAAAAAATTTAAAACCATGTTACGTTATGCCCTTATTTTCTTCGTGATAGCAATTATTGCCGCAGTCTTTGGATTTGGCGGTATCGCAGCCGGTGCAGCTGGTATAGCAAAAATACTTTTCTGGGTATTTCTCGTGTTACTGGTTGTTTCATTGATAGGCGGCGCATTGCGTAAAGCATAAAATAAAAGTGGTTGAGAGGGCATACCCCTCCCAAAAAATCGGGCCCTCTCAGCCCATTTTTCAAGAATATAATACTTACTGTACTATAGAAAGGGCAGGCGCCATAATGCCTGTCTTTTTTTTGTTTAAGAAAACTTTTCACTGGAATGGACAGAAGATTTGGATACGGCTAAAATTTAACTTTATTCCAATAAACGTGTTATAAGCAAACTTGTAAAATAGGGTAGGCCAGAATGCTGTTATATAGACCCAGTTGAATTAAAATAGCTAACCTAAAGTGAGTAACAAATGAGCCAAAGGATGAATTTTTTAATGATAGCGATGATTGCAGTAGTGGCCTTGGTGGCCGTTGTTGTCCTCAATGCCTGCAAAGTAAGCCCCAATGCAAGGAATATTGATAGGTTCCTGAAGGAGAACGTCATCGTAGAGCGCAACTATCTGGGCGACTACAACTTGCTGCTTGACCCGCCGGGGGAATGGAAAATCTACCAAGGGCCTTCACCCGACAAGATTGACTGGTCGAAACCTACAGAGGTCAATGGTGACAAGCTGCGCATACCTGCGCCGGAGGACAAGGTTTACCGGAACTTTTTCGGCCTCATCTCCCCAAAGGGCGATACGATGATCGTTTCCGAAAGGCTTATCCCGATGGAGGGCCAGCCCAACCTGCGGGACATTGGTGGTTTGCCCACCGAAGACAGCCGCTTTGTGAAATGGGGCGCCATCTACCGTTCTGGCAAGCTCTCTGATTTGTCAAAAAACGACTTGGTTTATTTTTCCCATTTGGGAATCAAGTCTATCGTGGATTTGCGGAACGATATAGAAATTGACGAAGATCCAGACCGTTATCCAAAAGGTACCAAATACTACCAGATCAGCCTGAGCGACAAGGAAGGGAAAGCCTATGAGCGCATCCGTCAGATGGTGTTGCGGGAGGGCTACCGCCGGGCCAAGGCCAAGGCGCTTTTTGTGGACGTGATGAGGGCTTTTGCCGATACGCTGGCTGCCGATATTAAACCCGTCTTTGAGCTGCTGCTTTCCAAGGATGAAACCACGCCACTCCTGTACCATTGTACCGGCGGAAAAGACCGCACTGGCTACACGACTGCCATGATACTTTCTGCCCTTGGCGTGGACAGGAAAACCATCACAGACGACTACCTGATGTCCAATTACTACCGCTCGGAGGCCAATATTAAAAACATGAAAAGGGCCAGGCTCATTGGCCTTGACGCCGAGACCTTGGACTATGCCATCCTCGTGCGGAAGGAATATATGGACGCCGTGTTCCAGGTGATAGATGAAAAATATGGCGGTACGGATAAGTACCTGGAAAAACAGTTTGGCATTGACAAAAAGAAGCGGGACGAACTGAAGCAGCGATACACGGAATCCTACTACATGCACCAGTTGAAAAAGGATACGATGAAAGATACCCTCCAACTGGAAACAGTTAAAAAAGAGGATTGAGCGGGTGGGACAGATTTCCGAAATCTGCAAAGGTTTCGGAAATCTAATTCCCCCTTGAACCATCACCCTTCCATCATTTCAACCCATTCAAAATGTCGAAACCAGCTAAAATAGCGCTCGTGGCCTTGGGCGTCGTGATAGCGGCATGTGCGCTGGCTTTCCTTTATTTGGACAAATGGGTTGAAAAGAAAATCAAAGAAACGATTGCGGAAAAAATACATGCCCCCAACCGCCTGGAATATGGCGTTTTGGAGGCTTCTTTTTTTTCGGGAAAACTCTTGATCAACGACGTGTCCGCCACCCTGTTTTTGGGAAAATGGAAACGCCGTGCCGACATCGAAATACACGAAATCGCCTTCAATGAAATAGATTGGCTGGCCCTGGTTTTTTCAAAAAAGTTGGACATCGGGTCGCTGCAAATTGAAAACCCCTCTTTTTCCATTGCATTTGAAGAAAAAAAAGACAGCTCCGTGGCGCAGCCGCCCACCCAACATAAACCTCCAAAACTAAAGCGCATCAATATCGGCGATGTGTCCATCCGGCATGGCCAGTTCAGTTTTTTAAGAAAAAACAAGGAAAGGCTGCCAGAAATGCAGGCCGACACTTTCAACCTTGAAGTGGGCGAATTTTCCCTGCTCATGGAAAAAGACGGCCAGCCGATGGAGGTCCTCAAGGCAGAGCTTGACCTTTACAATTTTGTCAGGCGGGACGATGACAACCTGCACGACATTTCGCTGCGGCAAGTGCATTTTAGCAAAAAAGACAGCTTGCTGGAACTGACCGATCTGAAGGTCACGCCGAATTATCCCAAAAAAGAATTTTCCTCCCATTTGAAATACAAAAAGTCCCGGCTCGACCTCAATTTTCCCAACATTCGCCTGCATGGCTGGCAATTTAGCGAATTGATGAAAGGCAATATCGTGGCACGGAGCGCCGTGTTCGATAAGGTTTCGATTGGCGTCTTTTCGGATCGCAATCTTCCCGTTAACCCTTCGGAATTCAAAAAATTCCCGCAGGAATCGCTGCTCACTTCCTCACTCGGCATCACGCTGGATACCATTCGGGTGAAAAACGCCACCCTGCTGTACGAAAACTTGGGCGAAGACAGGGCAACGCCCGGACGCTTGACCGCCAACGATATGCAGGCCCTTTTCACCAATGTCACCAACAACAAGGCCCGCATTCGCAAACAGCCCATGTTGGAAATTTCATTGGAGGCCAAACTCTGGCAAAAACACCGGGTCACACAGCGCATCTGGATGAACCTTGGCAGCCCCACTTACGATTTTACTTATACAGGGAATGTGGCCGACGTGCCTTTTACGGAACTGAACGCATTCCTGGAACCCACCCATAGCGTCGCTTTTGAAAGGGGCACCATCAAAAAACTCGATTATAAAATCAACGCCGACAACCGCAGGGCCAGGGGCCAGCTCTCGCTTGAGTACGACGACCTGGAATTTGCCCTGCTGGACGAAAACAATGAAAAGAAGAAACTCCTGAGCCGCATTGTTGATGTGCTGTTCGTGCCGGATGATAACGACCGCTCGAACGATGATTTCCAAAAAGGCTCGGTGTATGCCGTTCGGGATACCCGCCGCTCCTTTTACCATTTTTGGTGGAAGGCCATCCAGAGCGGCATCCAGTCGTCCATCCTCTCTGACAAGTCAGCCGAGCGGATGGCTAAGAATGCGAAGAAGAAAAAGAAGCGATAGCATTGATATGTTGCGAGCCGTCATTGTTTTTGTAGGGATTTTAAGGGTTGATAGGGTTTATCTTTTGACAAGCATTTATTGGGTTGATTTTTCAGGCTTCGGGGCTAAATCAACCTCATAAACTATTATAAACCTTTATCAACCTTGACTTTGATGTTCAATGTTTGGTGGCTCGCAGATTAAACAACCCAAAACACAAGACCCATGAAAAAGATCAGGTTAAAAAAAGCGCACAAAATCATCCTGGCCGTCGTGCTTGTATTGGTAGCCATACGGCTGGCATTGCCGTTTTTTATCGTAAAATATGTCAACCGCATTTTGGATGAAAACATCGCACCCTACAAAGGCCACATTGACGATGTTGACCTGGCGCTGATCCGGGGCGCTTACCGCATCTGCGACATGAAAGTGGACATGGTGGACACAGCGGGGACAAAACCTTTTCTCTATGCACCGTCCATTGATTTGTCGGTGCAATGGAAGTCACTGTTCAAAGGAGCCATTGTTGGTGAGATCGTGATGAACCAGCCTACCGTCAATTTCAAATTGGCTAAAACCAATTCACAGACGGGCGCAGAGGCCGATTGGGTGCAATTGGCCAAAGACCTGTTGCCCATCCAGATCAACCGTTTTGCCATTGACAACGGCAGCGTCGTTTTCACTTATGTGGATGGCAAAATGCCCGATTTTGAAATGGACTTCCGAAGCCTGAACCTCGACGTGACCAACATCCGCAACGTGGAAGAAAAAGACAATGCGCTGCCCTCCACCATTGTCGCTAGTGCAGCAGCGCCGGATTACAAAGGAACTTTCGACATGCGGGGCGAGGCCATGTTGCTGAAAGAAATTCCCGATTTCAATTACAATGCAAAATTTGAAAATGCAGAATTGGTGGGCATCAACGAGGTGTTCCGCTATTTTACCAAAGGCATGGACTTTGAGCAGGGCAAATTGAGCATGTACAGCGAGATGGCAATGAAAGATGGCAGGTACCAGGGCTATTTCAAACCGATACTGATCGATCCAAAAATATTCAAATGGAAAGAAGAAGACCGCTCCCTCGGCGACGGTATCAAAGAGTTTTTCTCCGAAGGAGTGCAGGAGATTTTTGAAAACCACAAAAAGGATCAAACGGCCACCCGTGTTCCTATTGAAGGCACCGTGGAGGGCGGCCAGGCTGACATTTGGAAAACCATCACCAGCGCCTTCGTCAATGCCTATATCCAGGCATTTCAGTTCCAACTCGACAACACCATTGACTTTAACGACCTCGCCGACATAAAAAACAAGGACGCCGATAAAGAAGAAAAAAAGGCAAAAGAGGAGAAGGAGAAAAAAGAAAAGCAGGAAAAAGAAGAACGGGAAAAGAAACAAGAAGAGAAAGCGAAGAAAAAGAACAAAGCTGATAAATACAGCTATTTACAGCCCAGTTCTGGCAGTGAACAACGACCTTTGCGCCTTGTTTTAACGGGAACGCTTTTAGCGTAAACGTTTTCATCCATCCAAAATCATGATTTCAATGGGCCATGCGAACACACAGGTCAGCAGCAATGGAGTATCACGCCATGTAAAATTGCATGACGTATTCCTGCACCAGGCAGAGAACCTCTCCGGCTTGTCCGACCAAAAGGCCGTACCATTCGCCACCCGGCTCAACTTCGCCCCCCTGCTGCGTTTTTGGCAGGAAAAATTGGAAACGGGCGATGCAGGCGAACGCCTCCTGGCCAAAGAAATCCTCAAAAAAGCAGAAGAATCGCCCGAACTCTGGGAACCCCTCGACGACAACCTCGAAAAGCTGGAGGTCCACCACGAGATGTTCGAGCTGTTGCTGACGGGCATCTTTGCTCCCAGCGGCCGGGAAACCCTGCTCGGCAGGGCCACGAAGCCTTTCGATGCTACCGCTTTTTACATCACCCCTTTGCTGGAAAAGCTGCTGGTGGACAAAAAGGTGAAATGCACCATCCACCAGCGCAAGGCCACGGTGTTCGACATTGCCTCCATCCGTGCCTGCATCGCCATTTTGAACCAATGCTATGGCCTCAACCTGAACGTGGACCCAGAGGTGGTTTTTACCATTGAGCAAGAGGAAGAGCGGATTGTCTATTATTATAAATCGGATATCAATGCGAATTTTATAGAGGTAAAACCCTTGAAACCCTTGAAGCCATTGGCCAAAAGGGACATCAACAGGCTGCTTGACAACATCTATGACCTGGATGCCTGGTTGGAAGCGCTGCCACCCGACCATTTTGAAATACACGGCATCACTGCGATGCAATTGATAGATGTAACCACGGAGGAATCGCTCTCCCGCTTGCGTTCGCATTTGTTGAAAAAAGATGCACTCACGGCCTCCGAGCATATTGACTATCTGGAGGGGCTGATGCGCTCCTTTTTCCGCATACCCGGCCTGCGCACGGGCATCATCGCCCTGGACTATGAATCGGACAAAAAGGAAAAGATGTCCTTCAATGTTTACAACAGCCTTTTGCCCGGCAAGACTGCTATTTTTTCTGGTAAAAAAGCTACCGTTTACGAAAAGGCTTGCCAGTACAACGAGACGGTATTGACCGAAAATTTAAAAAAGAAAAAGAAGCCCACTTCGGTCGAAAGGGCGCTTTTGAAACAGGGCATCCGCTCGCACATGGTATCGCCGCTCTATAGCCAGGACAACCAATTGATCGGCTTGCTGGAATTTGGGGCACCACAGGAGTATTCGCTCAACAGCTTCCTGGCCCTGCAACTGAAAGACATCATCCCGCAGTTTAGCCGGGCCGTGCAGCGCAAGCGGGAGGAGGCCGCCAACCGCATCGAAAGGGTGCTGCGCCAAAAGTTCACCGCCATCCACCCCACCGTCGAATGGCGCTTCGTGGAGTCCGCCAAGCGCTACCTGGAACGCTACGACCAAAAGGGCAAAGCGGCCATTGAGCCTATCCTTTTCAAAGACGTGTATCCGCTGTATGGCCAATGCGACATCGTGAGTTCGTCGCTCACCCGCAGCCGTTCCATCCAGGCCGATTTTATCAGCAACCTGGTCATGATAAAAGACGTGCTGAAAATCGCCCGCCGCAAACTGGACATGCCGCTCATTGGCCGCTACCTGCACCAAACCGAAAAGCACATTGCCTACCTCAGCGAAGACATGCAGTCGAGCGACGAGCCATTTTTCATGGATTTTATCTTAACTGAAATCCATCCTTTCCTCAGGGAATTGGCCCTCAAAGACAACGTGGCCGGCCTCGCCGTGCAGCGATATTTTTCCAAACTCGACCCGGCGCTCGGCCTGGTCTATGACCAGCGGCGGCAGTACGAGGAAAGCGTCAACCAAATCAACAACGCCCTGTCCGACTTCATCGAAGCGGAAAACGAGCGGGCGCAGGCCATGGCGCAGCATTATTTTGAAAAATACCAGACCGACGGCCTCCAGTTCGAGATATATGCCGGGCAGGCTTTATTGCAAAAAGGGACCTTCTCCGATTTTCAACTCAACAACCTGCGCCTCTGGCAATTCATCACCGTGGTGGAAATGACCCGCCGCATGAGGACATTGAAAGCCGAACTGCCTATGCCCCTCGACACGGCGCAGCTCATCTTCGTGTATGGCCAGCCACTCTCCATCCGCTTCCGCATGGACGAAAAGTATTTCGACGTGGACGGCGCCTACAACATCCGCTACGAAATCATCAAAAAACGCATTGACAAGGCCCTCGTGGCCGACAAGGAAGAACGCCTCGTGCAGCCTGGCAAAATCGCCATCGTATATGCCAGCGAAAAGGACCGGGAAATGTACGTGGACTTCTGCGAGTACCTCGCCTCCGAAGGCTATATCACCGACCAAATTGAAGAATTGGAATTGGAAAAATTGCAGGAAACCCAGGGCTTGAAGGCGCTGCGGGTGACGGTGAAGACGGGTAGTTAATTTTATGATTTATAAATTCAGATTGGGCATTGGTATAACATAAAATCAAGCTTCTTTGCGGTGAGAACCACTTTGGGATGGGATGAATAGCCCCAGCGGGGCGCAATACCTGCCTGTCGGCAGACAGGTTGGTAGCAAATAACAACACCCCATCATTAAGCTCCAGCGGAGCGCAATCATATTACGCCCCGGTATTTGTGCCATATGGCATTATCGCTGGGGCTTAAAATGGGTATAAAATTTATCCCTACAAAAATTTTCGCTCCGCTGGAGCTTCTAAAGCGTTGAAAATCAATTTAGTATTCTGTGGGTAATGGACAGGGTTCCAAACCCTGCCGACGTTGGTGTTAAAAACAGCCATTATGCACCAGGCAAAAATCGCCGGCCCGCTTTTCCAATCCAAAAAAATGAGGGAATTCCATTGGCAGTCAAAAATAATTGGGGTTGAAAGTGCTAAAAGGGGCGGAGTTTCAGTTTTAACCAAAACTCAGTCAGTAAAATGCTTTGGGTGGGGTGGGTACTTTCAAATTGCCTTGTAAAGGAGGGATATTGTCCGAAAAGCTAATACGCCTTTTACAATTCTTTCAGATTTTCTTAAACCTCACTTTCCGGAGTTCCTTTTTCCCTGCATCATTTTTGCAAACGATAACTGGGTTTATCATCCGCTAAGAAATATTATACATGAAGCACATCATTTTATATGCTTGTGTGGCTGCCAGTTGGTCGGGAGGGCCATTTCTGCCGTTTATCGGTGAAAGGGTGTTTGAAACATCCGTGCAGGAGGCCAGCCTTGGGTTTTCCGGGGCCAACGATGATTTTACAAAAACTTTCGACGCCCTGCCGCCACAAGCAAGCCCTTTGGCCCAAACCCACGCACACAACGACTACCTGCACGATAGGCCACTGTTTGACGCCTTGGCACAAGGCTTTCAATCCATAGAAGTGGACGTCCACCTCATCGGCCAGGAGCTGTACGTCTCGCACGACCGGCCTTTGTTTTTGGATGAAAAACGCAGCCTGAAAACGCTCTACCTGGAACCTTTGAAAAAATTGGCGGATCGCTTTGGAGGCCGCATTTACCCTGAAAGCCATGAGCCCCTCCTGCTGATGATTGACATCAAAACGGAGGCGCAATCAACCTACGTGGCATTAAAAAAACAACTGGCCAGCTACGCCGACTTTATTTCCAGTTATGAAAATGGCGTCAGGAATGAAAAAGCAGTCCGGGTGTTTTTGTCCGGCAACCGGCCGGTGGAGGAAATGGCCAACGAAAGCTTCCGCCTGATGGATTTGGATGGGCGGCTCGAAGACCTGGGGAAAGGCTACCCGTCCGACCTGATGCCCATAGTCAGCGAAAATTTCATCCATGTTTTTGGGCTTCCCTTTCCCGGTGCCAGCATTTCAGAAGGCCAATGGCGCCTCTTCAAAAGGCTCTCCGGGCTGGTACATTCCGAAGGTAAAAAAATGCGCCTTTGGGCCAGTCCGGAGCAAGAGCGTATTTGGGCAAAGCTGCTAGAGAACGGCGCAGATTTCATCAATACGGACGAATTGGGGCGCCTCCGCTTTTTCCTGCTCAAAAATCAATATGGCCCTGCACGGCCCAATTCCAAACTAGTGCTTTCCGATTAACGCAAACTTCAAAAAAGCTTAACCACGTCAAGTGACTGCCTCTGCCGCCACTTGCCAAACTTTGCGGCCTCAATGATTTTGGCAAATATGGCAAGTGCCAAAATTTCAAAAAACATGAGAGGATTTCATGGTCGCCGGAACCCACAAACTTTCCATTAAATCGGAATTGGCTATTAAACGCTCAACAACTAGCATGTGGTGGATTGCCATGTCGCTGTTGGCCCTGCTTTTTGTGCCTTATCTCCTGCTATGGGACGAAGCTTATATCCGCATTTATGATACCCTTGAAGGCATTGATTACCAATTGCTTTTTGCTTCTGGCAAGTTATTCGACTACTCGCTGGGCGCTACCGTAGAACAAGTGATGCTCGGACAACCCCGCATGGCCATCAAGACTGGTTGGTCTTTCGTGGCGCTATGGCATTGGTTTTTTGGGCTATACGGGGGCTATATTTTCAATTATGTACTTGTCCATGGCCTCTCTTTTTTGGGCATGTACCTCCTGCTGCACCAGCATTTGGTACCGGACAGGCGCAATTTGCCGATAGCCCTGGGTGTGGCAGTCTGCTTTGCGTGGGTGCCTGTTTTCTCCATGCTCGGCCTCACGGTGGCAGGGCAACCCTTGGTGGCATGGGCCTTTTTGAATATTTTAAAAAATAACAAAGCCCGCCATCCTGCCGCAAGGCCAGGGCTTGGGGCGAAGTTTTGGCCCAGTTGGCTGGTGCTGAGCCTTTTTCCTTTTTATGCCGATATTGTTTGGGCAGGCATCCCGGTGCTGGCTTTTGCAGGCGGCTATTTTTTGTATGATTATGTAAAAACTGGGCGATGGAGTTGGCCATATATGGCTGCCCTCGCTTGGGTTTCTACCCTTTTCATAGCAGCCAATTGGCAACTTTTTACCCTGACTTTCCTAAGCGATGGCTTTGTTTCGCACCGGGAGGAGTATGATTTTTTTTACAATAAAAAACTGAGCCTGCTGCAAAGCACGCTATCGAGCCTGGAGGTCTTTTCGGTTTCCTATTTCAATACGGGCATAACGGTCAGCTTGGCCATCCTGGCTGCGGCCCTGTTGGCTTGGTGCCTTTCGGCAACAGGTGCCCGGCATTTGAAACTGCTGGCCCTCATTGTATCCCTCAGCCTTTTTTATGGCTTCTACAACTGGCTGATCTGGCTCGCTGGCGATTATTTCAACTTGTTGAAATCCTTCAAGTTTGAGCGGGCCGTCGTGCTTTTGCCGCTGCTTTGGATGATGCTGATGGGGCTTTCTTTGGCGAAGCTACTGGCCATCGGGACGACTGCCGCAAAGCGCTTGGTTGCTGCGTTTTTGGCCTTCCAGTTCCTGATCGGGATTTTTGCCAACGACGAGTTTTCCCACAACATCCGCCAACTGGCCGGGATGCCCCGCAAGCCCAATTTCAAGGCATTTTTTGATGAAGAACTTTTTGGCAAAATAAGTGGCCATATCGGCCTGACCAAGGATCAATACCGCATCGTGTGCCTAGGCATGCACCCCTCCGTGGCCCAGTACAATGGCTTTTACACCCTCGACGCCCACATGTCGCTCTACCCGCTTGAGTACAAGCACCGCTTCCGGCAGGTGATAGCCGGGGAATTGGCTAAAAACAAAGTCATCCGAAACGAATTCGACAACTTTGGCAACCGCTGCTACCTGTATTCTGCAGAGCTTGGCAAGGATTACGATGCCTTTCTATGCGGCAAGGACGAAGGCCGCCAAGTTCAGCAGTTGGTGCTGAACTCGGAGGTTTTGTGCCAAATGGGCGGTTGCTACCTGCTCTCCGCCGTTGAAATTCTCAATGCCGGCGAAACGGGACTCCATTTGCAAAAAGTGTTCGAGGGGAGATTTTGGAAAATCCATTTATACGAGGTCAACGGGAAACCACAAGTTGTCAAAAATATCCAACCCATCCAATATGAAAACAAGACTGTACAACTTTGAAAAACTGCTTTTCGCCTTGTTGTTGTTGGTACTTTTCGCCGCTTCTTACCTATTCCTGAACGGCAGGGAGTTCATACCGGCAATTGGCGATTTTTATTGATCATGACAGAATTATTTTCCTTAAAAGGCAAGATTGCCGTCGTCACAGGTGCCACGGGCTTGCTCGGCCAACAACACTGCCATGCCCTTGCGGGGGCGGGCGCCAAGGTGGTGGTGGCCGATTTGAGCCTGGCAAGCTGCCAATCCATAGCCGCCCAACTTCCAAACGGCCCGCATCTCGCCTTGGTTTTGGATGTGTCCAGCCCCGTTTCATTGGAGGCGGCCAGGGATGCCATTCTCCATCATTTTGGCCAAATAGACGTGCTGGTGAACAATGCGGCGGTGAACGATATGTTCGAGAACCCCGCCCTGGTCGCCGAGCAGTCGAAATTTGAAAACTACCCCCTGGAAAGTTGGCTGCGCTCGCTGGAAGTGAATGTAACGGGCGTTTTTTTGGCTTCGCAAATACTCGGCGGGGTCATGGCTGGGCAGGGCAGGGGCAGTATCATCAACATCGCCAGCACCTATGGTATGGTCGGCCCCGATCAGTCGCTGTACCGGATGCCCGACGGCACACAGGCATTTTACAAAAGCCCGGCATACCCCGCCACGAAAGGTGCCGTGCTGAATTTTACCCGCTACCTGGCCGCTTATTGGGGCAAGATGGGCGTGCGGGTCAATTCCCTATCGCCCGGCGGAGTGGAAAATGGACAAGAGGAATGGTTTATAAAAAACTATAGCCAGCGCACGGCGTTGGGGCGTATGGCTTCCCCACAGGATTACAAAGGGGCGTTGGTCTTTCTGGCCAGCGACGCCTCTGCCTACATGACGGGTGCCAACCTGGTGGTGGACGGCGGCTGGACAGCGGTGTGAGTAGAGGATGAGAGAAATGAGAAGATGAGAGAAATGAGAGAAGGCTTCCGGCCGGGTGCTTGTAAACACAGGGTAAAACCGGTTTCCCCTTTTTTAAAATAGAAATAACCAGTCTTTAACTGGCCATACACAGCAGCCTCCTAACCTTGCAGACTTTTCTTCGCTAAAATTGGAAATACAGGCAAAACGGCAGGTGTGATATCCGGCAAGCATAATTCGTCCTTTCAATCCACCATAAAAAGATAAAAACTCAGCGGCTTTGGCAGAGAAAAAAAAGATACTCTTTATCGGCGGCACTGGCAATCAGACTAGCATGATGCACCAGATATACGGTTGCCTGGCCAGTGAATTCGACTGTTATTTTTCCCCCTTTTATGCGGACGGCCCGCTGGATTGGATGGCCAAGGCTGGCCTGCTGGAAATGTCGCTGATGGGCAATGCCGCCTATCGTTCCAATGTTGATTTTTGTAAAAAACATGGTCTGCCATGCGACTACAGGGGCATGTCCCACCAGTATGATCTGGTGTATCTATGCACAGATGTCATTTTCCCAAACAACCTCAAAAACAAAAAAATCATACTCGTACAGGAAGGCACACTCATGCCAAAGGACTGGCGCTTTAAATTGGTAAAAAACCTCAAGTTGCCGAGGTACATCGGCGATTCTGCCCTTTTCGGCCTGTCCCATGCCTACGAATACCTTTGCGTGGCAAGCGAAGGCTACCGGGAAGAGTTCATTTCACGTGGGGTAAAACCTGAAAAGATACAAGTGACGGGCATCCCCAATTTCGACCACGTGGAGCGGTTTAAAAACAACCATTTTCCCCACCGTGATTTTGTGCTGGCCGCCACTTCCAACCTGCGGGAAAGCAAGCGCCACGAAGACCGCATCGGTTTTATCAAAAAAGCAATGCACATCGCCGCTGGCCGAACCCTAATATTTAAACTGCACCCGCTGGAAAACCACGACCGGGCTATCAGGGAAATCAGAGAAAACGCCCCAGGCAGCCTCGTTTTTACACAAGGCAAAATAGAGGAGATGATTGCCAATTGCACAGCGCTAGTGGCCGATTATTCCTCGGTCATACTGGTGGCAGCGGCCATGCAAAAACAGGTGTTCAGCGGCGAATATGACCCTGCCGCCATTGCCAAACTAAGCCCAGTGCAAAACGGCGGCACTTCTGCCCGGCTAATTGCAGCTTTGGGCAGGAAGCTCCTGTCTCAAACGCTGCCCCAAGCCAGCCCACAGGAGCACAAGGCCTGGCAGCCAGTTTTTGTGCCGAGGGCTTTTAATTTTAGGAAACAGCCATCTTTCACCCAATCCTCTTTCCGATGTCAGGACTAAAAAATGACTTCTATTGGCAGGGCTATTTTGTTGTGAAAAATGCCCTATCCGAACTTGAAATCCAGCACTTTATCGGCGAGCTGGAAAAAATCAACCGGGTAAAATCCAAGGACACCTGGACAATTCCGGACGGCATGGTTCAGCACCCGGCGTTTTGGCCATCCATTTTTAATGAAAAGGTATTGTCAAAAATCCGGGAAGTATTGGGCGAGGACATTCGTTTCATGCAGCACAACGATCTGCATTTCGGCTATTCTTCCTTTGCTTGGCACCGGGATGGGATGAACAGGAATTATGCGGATCATTTTCCCGAATGGCAAGAAGATGAGGAGCCTTATTTAATCGTTAGGGCAGGCTATTATTTGCAACCAGAATCAGACAATTTCCATCTTGGGGTGGTGCCTGGCAGCCACCGCATCGGGCTGCATATTTCCAAAGAGGAATTCTGCGAACTGGACAGTTACCTGACACACGCCCAAATCGCCAAGATGAAACTGGGCCTTGCGGATCGCCTGAAAGATAAGGCCGTTTGGATAAAAACCCAGCCGGGCGACTGTATCGTCTTTGACCCAAGGCTCATCCATACGGGCGGCGGTTTTGAGCGGCGCAAGTATTCCTTTTTTGCCGCCTACGGTATCGAAAATTTCCACTTCCGCCAGCACTATACCTATTATCGGCACCTGCGCAATGATCTGGGCTACGAACCCATCCCCAACGGCTTGGCCAAACTGCTGAAAGACAAGGGCTTGTACGCTAAAGAAGAAAAATATACGGGGAAAATAGAAGGGGCTTGGATACCATCCAACCTCTTTTCATTTGTCGCCAATTTTTTTGAATAATGCCAAATACCTCTTCTAAATCAGGTATATTCCATTGGGACAAGCTGGCCAACCGCCTCTTGGTCATTGTAGGTATCGGCATAGTGCTGAACCTGCTGTTCACCTATTATATTTCCGATGGATTCCAGTGGGCGCAACTGGTGGAGTTTTCTGTTTTTTGGCTGCTTGCGGCAGTGTTTCTGGCAGTTTTCCCTTGGCTGTGCCATGCAGTGGAAATTAGAATTTGGACTACATTTTTCAAAAATCCCGCCTCATTCAAGGACTGCCTGCGCATCTCCGTAGCCACCGATTTGGGCTCGGCCATTACCCCCACCATGATTGGTGGCGGGCCTATCAAAATAGGGATGTTGGTAAAGGCTGGATTGCCGCTGGGCCAGGCCACCGCCATGCTGACCCTGGCAGCTTTGGAAGACCTGTTTTTCTTTTTGGTCATCATTCCCGCTTCTTTTGTTTTTACCGATCATATTGGCCTTGCTATTTTCTCTGGTTTTTGTAAAAAAGTAATATCTTTCTTGCCCAATATATGGACAATAATAATGGCTATACTATTGCTAATTGTGATAGCATTTATTATTTTAAAGAAATTCTCCTTTAGGGAAAAATTACGACATAAAATACAAACTATATTCCGTGATTTTAGACAGGCGTTCCGACTAATTATGAAGGAAGGCAAAATGCACTTTGCCGGGGCCACGACAGCCATTTTCCTGCGCTGGACAAGCCGCTTTTTTATTCTGGTTTGTTTGCTAAAAGGGCTGGAATTACAGGTAAACAGCAAGGATTTGTTCTTTTCCCAATGGCTGATAGACCTGGCGATGACCGTAACGCCAACTCCTGGTGCGGTCGGTGGGGCGGAGGGTGCATTTTACCTGGTTTTTAAATCAATCATCCCCGCTTCCCATATTGGATTGATAATGACAATATGGCGTTTTATTTCCTATTATATGCTCCTCATATTGGCAGCTATATTTTTAAATATTGTGAAAATAAACAGCAAGGTTAATGTCGCCAAGCTGCGAAGCCCGGCGGCCTTGCCTTCTGCTGATATAAGTTAAAATATATTCTGATGGAAGCATTATTTCAAACAACGGCAACACAGCAGAAAAAATCCGGCAATGGCCATCCATTTGTGCTTGCCTGCATACAAGCCCGCATGGGCAGCAGCCGTCTGCCCGGCAAAGTGATGAAAAAAATCATGGGCCGTGAAGTCCTGCTGTACATGTACGAGCGGGTAGCGGCTGCCAAAACCGTGGACAAAGCGATGGTCATCACTTCTACGATGCCGGAAGACGATGTGATTGTTGAATTTTGCCTATCCCATCATATCCCCTGCTTCCGGGGAAGCGAGAACGACCTGCTTGACCGCCATTACCGGGCAGCCTTGCAGGAAAAAGCGGATTTTGTGCTAAAAATCCCCTCCGATTCGCCGCTGACCGACTATCGCATTGTGGACGAAATGGTGGGCCATTGGCTCGCCAATTTGAACGAGTTGGACTTTGTGACCAACATTAGCCCAGGCACCTTTCCCGATGGCCTGGACGTGGAAGGCTGCACTTTCGATGCCCTGGAAACTGCCTGGAAATTGGCCGACAGGGACTATGAGCGCGAGCATACGTTTCCATACATCTGGGAAAACCCGAAACAGTTCAATATTCAGAATTTTACCAATCCCATCCCTTCTGAGCGGAACATGTTCATGACCCATCGCTGGACGCTGGACTATGAAGAAGATTTCACCTTTATTTCCAGGGTGTTTGAAGAACTGCAAGATAAGCCGCTTTTCTCCATGCAAGATGTGTTGGAACTACTGGAAAGAAAGCCTGAAATCGCCGCCATCAATGCGCAATATGCAGGGGTCAACTGGTACCGCCATCACGAGGCAGAATTGGAAAAAATTCCCCGGTATATGTACAAAACCACCGGCCCGCTGAAGCTGCAAAAAGGGCTGGAACACCTCGAATATGCCAAAAAGATCATCCCATTGGGCAGCCATACCCTCAGCAAAAGCACTATGCAATGGAGCGTGGGCGCCGTGCCGCTCTACCTCGAATCGGCCAAGGGCTGCGAGGTCACCGACATGGACGGCAACCGCTACATTGATTACGGCATGGCCTTGGGGCCATTTATTTTGGGCTATAGCGACCCCGATGTCAACCAAGCGGTGGTGGCTCAATTAGAAAAAGGCACCATGTTCACCCTTTCGCACCCCATCGAGGCACAGGCTGCCCAATTGGTCATTGACCACGTGCCATGCGCCGAAATGGTCAGGTTTGGGAAAAACGGCAGCGACGTCACCTCCACTGCCATCAAACTGGCCAGGGCCTTTACGGGCCGGGAAAAGGTCATCATCTGCGGCTACCACGGTTGGCAGGATTGGTATGTGGTGACCACCGAGCGCAACGCTGGCATTCCCAAAAGTTATAACGACCTCATTCTCAGTACCAAATACAACGATTTCGATCATTTGATTAGCTTGCTGAACAGATACAAAGGCGAAATCGCCTGCCTCATCATGGAACCCGTCGGGGCCATCCATCCCGAAAACGGCTACCTGGAAAAGGTACGGCAATTGACCCAAGAACATGGAGTCCTGCTTATTTTCGACGAGTTGTTCACGGGTTTCCGCTGGAGCATGGGCGGGGCGCAGGAGTATTTCAACGTGACACCAGACCTGGCCTGTTTTGGAAAAGCCATCGCCAACGGGATGCCGCTGAGCTGCGTGTGCGGAAAAAGGGAATACATGGACCAATTTGACCGGGTATTCTATTCCGGTACCTACCTGGCCGAAACGCTTTCCCTGGCCGCTTGCATGGCCACCATCGAAAAATTGAAATCCCATGATGTGCATGGGCATATCAGGCAGTTGGGGCAATATATGATGGACAAATTTGCAGGCTTGGTGGAAAAACATGGCCTGGGCGATGTCGTGTCTATCATCGGCTATCCCTTTAAATCGGTGGTGAACTTGGCCGACGGCGAAAAGCATTCTTCTTCTGAGCTGAAAACCTGGTTCCAGCAGGAGTGTGCCAAGCGGGGTGTACTGTTCATCGGCTACCACCTCATTTCATTGGCGCATACGAAGGAGCATGTTGATTTCACCCTGGATGTTTACGATGAAATATTGGGCGAACTAAAAAGGCATTTGACGCAGGGAATGGTTATCAAGGATTTGCTAATCGGCTCCGTGATAACGCCGGTTTTTAAAAATGTTGGGGACAGGAGTTCATACAAGGATTGATTTGTGAGATCAATTGCATGCTGTAAGATCTTAGATTTTTTGTAAATCCATACCTGAATGATTTTTTGTAAAATATGGGTAAATATCCAACCCTCAATTTAAAGCTAAAATAACCCAACATTAACTGCCATTAAACGCCCCGCATTTATCCTTGCAGTATAATCTGCTCATCTGATTATTTTAAAATACCCAATTGACAATTAGCTGAAAAAGGCTGTCAGTGCAGGATATTAAGAAAATTGTATCATAATTCAACCATGATATAAACTGTATTTTATTGTCAAAAATCAAATAATGGGAGACTACGACCAATATCATACATTTTTCAAAAAAGCTGCCCATATAAAGCTGCTGTTAACTGATTGTGACGGCGTATTAACAGATAATGGCGTCTATTACAATGCACTGGGCGAAGAATTGAAGCGCTTCTCCATCCGTGACGGTATGGGCGTGGAAAGGTTGCGCAAGCTCGCCAACGTAGAAGTGGGCATTATTACAGGCGAAAACTCAACGCCATTGCTGCGCAGGGCGGCCAAGCTCAATATTTCTGAACTACATCTCCACTCAAAAGACAAAGTACGGACACTGCTTAGCATCCTTGATAAAAACAACTTGAGCGCCCACGAAGTAGCCTACATCGGCGATGATGTAAATGATCTGTCGGTCATGGAAATGGTAGGGCTTTCCGCCTGCCCTGGCGATGGAATGGAGGCGGTGAAAAATATCGCCGATTACGTATGCAAGGCCCTGGGCGGACAGGGCGCATTCCGGGAATTTGCAGAACTCATCATACAGGCCAAATTGGCCGCCCTCGAACCGGCAGAAACCAATGTGGCTGCCATTTTCCAAAACTAACTTAACCATCTTTTATGATTACCCTGTCTTCTGGTAAACAAATCGGGCCGGACTGCCCTGCCTACATCATTGCCGAAATCGGCATCAACCACAATGGCTCCTTGGAAATGGCCAAAAAGCTCATCGAAGAGGCCGCTGCTGCTGGCTGCGATGCGGTGAAGTTTCAAAAACGCACTCCCGTCCTATGTGTGCCAAGGGATCAATGGCACCAAAAAAGGGACACGCCCTGGGGCCGCATCACTTACATGCAGTACCGCCACAAGGTGGAATTCGGCTACGAGGAATTTGCCGAAATTGACGCCTATTGCAAGCAATTGGATATTGACTGGTTTGCTTCCTGCTGGGATGAACCTTCGGTTGATTTTATTGAAAAATTCGACCCGCCGCTGTACAAGGCCGCTTCCGCTTCTCTGACCGACCACGAGCTATTGGCCAAAATGAAAAGCACCGGGAAGCCGCTCATGTTGTCAACCGGCATGTCGCAATTGGATGAAATTTTCGCCGCCGTGGACGCCATTGGCCTCGAAAACGTGCTCATTGCCCATTCTACTTCCGCCTATCCCTGCCCGCTGCTCGAACTGAACCTGCGCATGATACACAGCCTTGCGGAATATTTTCCCGAAACGCCCATCGGTTACTCTGGCCATGAAACTGGCCTCGCCACTACGGTAGCTGCTGTGGCCATGGGCGCCTGTTTCGTTGAGCGCCATTTCACCCTCGATCGGGCAATGTGGGGCAGCGATCAGGCAGCCAGCGTCGAACCTGTTGGCATGAGAAGGCTGGTGGTGGACATCCGGGCCGTGGAAGAGGCCAAGGGCGACGGCGTGAAGCGGGTCTATGACAGCGAAAAAGGCGCTTTGAGCAAACTTAGGAGAGTAAAAACAGCAGAACCTGTGCTTGTTTAACAATGATTAAAATATTGGAAAAAGTGGGCGATTATTATTTCTACTGGGTGGAAATCTGGTTCAGGATTTTGCAACGGGCAGGGCTGTTTTTGCTGCTTGGCCCTTGCTGCTTGGCCCAAGATCTGGGCAATCAACCCACGCTAAAAACCGTGGCCAGCGGCCTCACCGTGCCTTGGGACATCGAGTGGCTGGGCGACGAAACCATCATTTTTACAGAAATTGATGGCAGCATATCTGTGGTGGATTTAAGAAATGGGAAGGTCAGGGAACTTTACCATTTTGACGATGTAGCCAGGGAACTGCAGGCCGGCCTGATGGGTCTGGCGCTGCATCCCAAATTTCTGGAAAAACCCTTGATCTATGCTGCTTTTACGGCCTACAAAGGAGATGCCCTGGTACTGCGGGTGGCCTTGTTGAAATATGAGCCTGAAAATGGACAGCTTGTTTTTGTTAAAAATATTTTGGACAACATCCCCTCCAATCCCACCGACGTGGGCGGGCGTTTGCTCATCTCACCCGATGAAAAACTCTTCCTGAGCGTGGGAGACAATGAGCAGACTGAACGGGCGCAGGATCTCAGCTCCCTCAATGGCAAAATCCTGCGCTACAACCTGGACGGTTCCATCCCAAACGACAACCCCTTTCCAAACAGCCCTGTTTATGCCCTTGGCGTCCGCAATTCCCAAGGTATGACGCTATCCCAACCAACAACGAACAACCATCAACCAAGAACGATCTTTTTCACCGAGCACGGCACTATGAGCGACGACGAGTTGAACCTGCTTGTGTCAGGTGCCAATTTTGGCTGGCAACTGGTGGCAGGCTACTGTGACGATGAGCCGAAAATCCTTTGCGAAAAAATCCAGCACCAAGAACCCGTCCAGGCCTGGACGCCTACTATCGCACCTGCTGGCGTGGCATTTTACGGCAGCGACCGTTTTCCATTGTTGAAAAATTCACTGCTAATTGCCAACCTGTTCGACCAAAGCCTCAAATGTGTTTTTTTGGATAAAAACACAGGAAAAAGGGTAGGGGAGCGGGACTTTATCAGCGAGGAAGCTGGCCGCCTGCGGGATGTGCTGGTTACGCCGGATGGCCGGGTGTTCGTCAGCTCTTCGGATGCCGATGTATATGGGGCGGCACCGAAAGGCAGCGACCGCATTTACGAAGTGGATTTTTCAAATTTGGAAAGGGAAGAAAAGGCTGTCATGGAGAAGGTGCAACTTTCGCAGATCGCCCCTATCAGCGAACTGAAACTGGATTCCACCACCTTGGAAATCCGCATCCTCGCCCAGGGGCTGATCCACCCTTGGGATATGGCCTGGGGATTCGACAACCGCATTTGGTTTACGGAAAATGGCGGTTTCATCAAACGCCTCGACCCGGTGACGGGCAGGGTGGACACCTTGCTTCACTTGAACGATTGCCATACCTCCTGGGGAAATCCCGGCATTTATTCGCTGGCATTTCACCCCGATTTTCCAGAGGAACCGTTCCTCTTTGTCCATTATACCAATTCGGCGACGAACTCTAAGTTGCTGCGTTTTCGCTATGATTTTATAAAGGATGCCCTGACTGATAGCCTTTCCATTTTGCCCAAAATAAAAGCCAACGAAAGCCATAACGGCAGCCGCATCGTTTTTACCCCCGATAAAAAAATGTTCTTTGCCATGGGCGAAGCTTATACGCCCGAACTGGCCCAAGACCTGAGCAGTATAAACGGGAAAATACTGCGCCTGAACCTCGACGGCTCCGTGCCAAACGACAACCCTTTCCCTGGCAGCCTTATCTGGAGCTACGGCCACCGCAACCCGCAGGGGCTGGCACTTTTGCCAAATGGAACCCTCTGGAGCAGCGAACACGGCCCCAACAATGACGACGAACTGAACCTGATCGTGAAAGGCGGCAACTATGGCTGGCCCAATGTACAAGGCAAATGCGACCTGCGTTCCGAACAGCAGTTTTGCGATGAAAAAAAGGTCGTGGAACCAATGATTACTTGGACGCCCACACCTGCCCCCTGTGCATTGGAGTATTACGATCATCTAGCCATCCCCGAATGGCAAAACAGCTTGATGCAGGTTTTTTTGAAAAAAGGAAAGGGAAAAATCGGCCAGCGCATGACGGTGTTCAAGCTCAATGCGGAAGGCAATGAAATCCAATCCTCCAACGATTATTTCGTTCAGACTTTTGGCCGCCTGCGGGACATACTCATAGCGACCGATGGACGTGTTTTCATTTGCACCTCCAACAAGGAAATCAGCGGAAACGGGAAAAAAGTAGCGCAGGCTGACGATGATAAAATTATCGAACTAAGGGCGAAGCAATAATCTCCGTTCTGACCTGTCCGTCAAGAGGCGGGGCAAAAAAAAGCCCGGAAAAATTTCCAGGCCAGGTAGTTTTATCAACTATCAAAAGGGACGGGTATTAAATAAAACCTAATTATTCCTCTTCGCCCGGATCGGAGGCCATGCGGATGCGGCCACCTTGCAGTTCCTGTTGCCAGGACGCCAGTCTGTCCCATTGGCCGGCATTGGCGAAGGATGCCTGTTTGGCCCACGTGGAAGGGTCACGGAAAGAAAAGTGGGCACCGGCATTGGAAAGGATTTCCTTGATTTTAACGGCAGGTGTGGTAGAAAGCTCGGCATAGGTCTGGATACCGGCTTCGTTTAATAATTCGGCCACGGCAGGGCCAATGCCTTCGATTTTTGTCAAGTCGTCGGCAACGATGGTTGTTTCTTCAAATTCGCTCATTTGGACAGGAATTTACAGTGTTGAGTTGTGGTTTGAAATCCGTTGCCAATCTCCGACTTTTTGAATCAGTGGGTGGTTAAGGCTGCTTTAATTTAAGGATAAGTTTGTGGGTTGGGCGATGATGGCGCTGCAAATATCGAAGGCAAATCATCCTTCCGAATGACTAAAATCAATCCGACCCAATCAGGTGTCGCCGATTTTTACTTAAAATCCACTCGCCATGAAATCGCTGGTACTTTACTATTCCCAAAAGGGCAGCAACCGCTACTTAGCCGAACTGATTGCCAAGAAGCTTCACTGCGACATCGAACCCATCCGTCCTGTATTGGACGTGCCGCTGCTCATGATGATGGGCTTGCACTTGGGCAACAAAAAGCTGCACCACAACCTCGCCGACTATGACCGCATCATCCTTTGCGGACCGATTTGGACGGGGCAGTTCATAGCCCCTTTGAGGTCCTTTGTGAAACGGCAATTGGCGAGCATCAAGCAATTGGTCTTTGTGACCTGTTGCGGCAGCAGCTATGAAAAAAAGGACGAAAAGTTCGGGCACGGGCTGGTCTTCAACAAAGTCCGCCAAATGCTGGGAGAAAAATGTGCGTTGTGCCAAGCCTTTCCCATTGGTTTGGCCCTACCCGCCGACAAAAAAGAGGACGGCGACCTGATGATGAAAACGCACCTGAACGACGGGAATTTCAAGGGGGAAATTGCTGAGCGGTTCGAGGTGTTTATAAAAAACATCAGGGCAGAAAAAGGTGTTATGGAATCAGCTTAAATGCAGCCTTAGAATGCCATCTGTTTTTTCCGAAACTCCATCGGCGACACCCCCGTCATTTTCTTGAATGCCATGTTGAACGCTGTCTTGGAATTGAACCCCGCCCCGAAGGCGATGCCGGCCATGCTCAAGTGGGCGTGTTTTTCGGGCCATCGAGCGCATCCAACTGCTTTAGTTTCACCTCAACCGGGGAAAACAAAAATGGCAACCCAAGCAATCGGAACAGCAAAAAAGGGCTGAAATGCAAAACGTCCCGCCATCGCCATCTTCGCTCCGCGGAAACGTATTGAGCAACTGTCTTGTAAAGCAGAAGGGCAATTGCAGTTATGCGGACGCTAAATATCCCTATCAGCCTTGGGTGTCGGGGGTAGATTCCATAGACCAGTTATTCTGTGCCGACTTTCAATGATTCGATGCCCTTACCACCTCCCTGCCGCCCAAAAATTGCCCATCGCAAGGCTTCAAAATGCTGTTGACAAAATGCCATTCCCCGACCGCCTCGTCGGGCGTCAAGGTGAGCAGCAGATAGCCGTGGTTGCTCAGGTCGAGGTAGCGGAGATGCGGGTTAACGGACTTTTTTTTGAATATTTTTTGCATCCACCTAACAGTCTTCAGGGGCTTGTATTCATCAAAATTGGCCGAGGTGATGCTTGGCGTGGCAAATTCGTGTGCCACGATATTGCGGGAGCGTTTCCTTTTGTATTTTTTAAAATCCTTTGGAATGTCGAATGCCCAGGACGAATGCGTATCTCCTGTGAGAAGCAGGGTGTTTTTCAGGCCATTTTCAAACAAAAAATCCTTGATGGACTGCCGTTCCGGCCCGTAGCCGTCCCAGGCATCGTAATTGAAAAAAATCTGTGGAAAAACGGGCAGCACATTGAGCTCGGCAAAGAGTACCTGGTTGCCGATGAGTTTCCAGGTAGCTTTTGATTTTTTCATACCAGATTTTAGCCAGTCCAATTGCTCGCTTCCCAGCATGGTGCGGGTTTCGTCGTGCCTGGCCCGGTGGCGGCTGGTTTCTGGGGCTGAGCGCCCAGCCACACGTTCGTCGAGCATGAACAAATCTGCCAGGCTTCCAAACGAAAACTGCCGGTACACGGTCTTTCCCTCCCGCACCGGCAGCCATTCATAGTAGGCTTGAGTTGCGGCATTTTTCCGCAGGGCAAAACCACCCTCCTTTTCAGGCTGGTGGTTTTCTGCCCCATCTGCGTAGGCGTTATTGGCTATTTCATGGTCGTCCCAAACACAAATGAAAGGGTGCATCTGATGGGCTTTTCGAAGGTCGGGGTCAAGGCGGTATTGGGCATAGCGGGTGCGGTAATCCTGCAAGGAGACGATTTCCCTTTTGGGCAAATGGAAGCGATGTAGGGAACTATCACCGTAAGTGCCGGGGCCATATTCGTAGATGTAATCCCCCAGGTGTACCACGGCGTCCAGATCTTGCAATTCCGCTATGCGGGCAAAGCCATTGAAGTAGCCCGCCTCGTAGTTGTTGCAGCTTACGATGGCCAAGCGACACTGCGGCATAGGCAAAGAATTCATCGGTTTTTTGGAATTTTTGGCTAAAAGGGGTTTGGGCATTCCATTTGGCCTTTCGTCCGGGTCAGCCGTCTTTGTTCGTCCGACGACCGATTTTGCACCCAGTGCTTCAAAGCGATAGTAATAATAAGTGCCGGGCATCAAGCCTTTTGCATCTATTTTGATGGTAAAATCTGTTGAGGAGGACGCCCATACCTGGCCACCGGCCTCGGTGTGGGTGAAACTTTCATCAAGTGCCAGTTCCCACTTAATCTCGATTTGGTTGGCCGAAAGGGGATATTCGGGCGTGACCCTCGTCCAAAGAATTACTGCCTCGGGCAGCGGATCGCCTGATGCTACGCCATGATAGAAAGGTTTGAGCGTGGGGTCGAAATATTGGGCCGTACTGTCGTCGGGCGGCAATAAGTTTGGGTGGGTTTGTTGAGCCTTTATTTTTGGTAAAAATGCCGTAAATGGCAGCAGTATCAGTATTGCAAGACGGCTCATAAAAATTTTGCTTATTGGGTTAAAAAACCTGCTGCAAAACACGCCTGCTTGTAAAAACTATGAGTCAAGTTGGATTTAACTTTTTGTAAAAACAGGAAGGGGGAATGTTAAATGGGTGGCGGGAATGAGGCTTATCTAAAACGTTTGTTTGCGGTGAGCAATATTACAGTCGTTCCTTATTTGCCAAAGCCTTTCAAAACTTCCTCAATTTTCTCCCAGCCCACCAGTTTGAAATTTTGGGCCACAGATCTTCCTTTTTCATCCAAATTGTAGCCGTCCTGCACCACCAGCAGTCCTTTTGAAAAAGGCCCGCTCAGGTTTTGGGAAGTCACGTCCAAACCATCGGTTTCCCCGGCCCCGTCTATTTGGCCAGCAGAAATGGTGAAGCTGCCAAGGTAGCGGTTGTTGCCCTGCCGCTCGAACACGGCGTAGGAATGGTTGCCCTGCGAGGAGGCCAGCAAGTAGCCCGTTTTATTATCGGCATAATAGATGGAAAGGCCCTCCATGTCATATTTGATGTTGGGGTTGTCGCTGCCAGTTTGAGGGATGAGCGTGGGAATGGCAGTCTCATCCACTTCTGCCGTCACTTTCCAAATGCCCCGATCCTCCTCTCCCAAGTACAAAATGCCGAGCTGATCGTCGGCGACCATGCCTTCGGGCTGCGTTTCCAGTTTCAGCTTCCGCACCAATTTCCCAGTGATTTCGTGGTCACCAAAAGGCTCCAACTGGTATTGTTCCACGTCGCCGTCCTTTCCGTTTACGAAAGCGTAAAAAATATCTGCCTGGGCGTTGTGGTAGAGGCAAAAACCATAAATCTCCGATTGAATGGCCGACTTGAAACGCCCGCCGCTGATGAGGCTCAGGCTGAAATCCGAGGGGTTGATTTTGTAAAAAAGCAGTTCGTTCACGCTGCGATCCGAGCAGGCCACGATGCCAATTTTTTCACCATTTCCCAGGCGTAATCCATTGCGCACGTCCACGTTGTTGGGGTTGCCCACTTTATAAGTATGCAGCAAGCGGCCTTGCAGGTCATATACTTCCAGCCCGTATTTTTTCACCGTGCCAATGACCACGCTTTTGGCAGGGTCTGCCGGGTTGACCCAAATGGCCGGATCATCGGCGGCGTCATCGCCAGTGTTGGCCTGCACGGGCGGGGTTTCCGCATCGGCATTGACGGTGGGGAGCTGGGGCAGGGGGCGGGGTTCCCTGCAAGTGGAGACTGCCACCGTGGCCGATAACAAGAAGGTTGTAATTTTTATAAAAGCCATTATTTTTCAAATATTCAGCCTCAACCCAATCCTTCCCCACCACGAGTAAAACTCCTGCTGTTCCACCCGGCTGCTGTCGCCGATATAGTATTTCAGCGGCGTATTGGTCAGGTTGACAGCGTTGAGATAGAGTTGGAGGTGAGGGCTCAGGTTGTAGTTCAGGTTGCAATCAAGGTGAAGGTTGCTGTCATAATATACGTCCCAGGTTTTTTTGATGCCAAGTTCGTCCAAAAAGGCGGCGTTGTAATTGGCCGACACCTTAGCGTAGAATTTTTTAGAATCAAAAAACAGGGCAAGGTTGAGGGCGTGCGGCGACTGGCCGGGCAGTTTTATTTCCTCCTTCTGCCCGCCCCGGTTGCCGATGGTGGCATTGGAGTAAGTATAAGTGTAGTTGAAATAAACCCCGAAATGCTGCCAGATTCCTGGCAGTTTGAAAAACTGCTGGTTCCAACTGATTTCCGCCCCCAGCACATCGGCGCTCAGGCCGTTCTGTGCCGTGGTGACAAAATACCATCCTGGCCGGCTGATGTTTTCTACGAAAATCCGCTGCTCAAAATAGTAGATGAAGCCGTCCACTTTTTTGTAAAAAACACCGCCCGATAGCAGACCGCCCCGCTCCAGGTATTTTTCTGCCAGCAAATCCAGGTTCATGGCCTTGGCAAATTTCAGGTCGGGGTTTCCCAGCGTGATTTCACGGCTGTCTAGTTCCGACTGGCGGTAGGGCAGGATGTCCTCGAAATTGGGGCGGGAATAGGTCCAAGTCAATGCCGCCCGCAGATTGGTGCGTGGGTTTGGGCTGTATTTGAGGTGGAATTGCGGCAGCCAGAACTCGTAGCTTTTTTTGCTGCGCAAAGTATCGAGCCGGTCGAAGGCATCGGAAAACTCTTTGAACTGCACGTCGTAGCCCTGGTAGTCTATGTCCGTGCGCTCGTAGCGCAGGCCGCCGAGGAACATCCAATTGCGCCAATGGTGGGTCAGCATACCGTATGCCGCATAAATATTTTCATCCGCCAAATAGTCTTCGGCATACGATTCTTCCTTGGTGTCCGACTCCTGTATTTTGAAATTTTGATAATAAAAATCCACGAATTCCCGGCTCTTTTCAGGATCGGGCGTATCGCCCAGGTCATAGTTTTTGTTCAGCAAATTTTCTTCGTGAAAATCGCCCGCCACAGTGGCCAGGCTCAGTTCAGGCCCGATGGAGGTGTAAATCTGCCGGACGCTATCATAAGGGCTGTTCACGGCGAAAATCTGATAATACTTGTGGAACACCTTGCCGTTATTGTCCCTTTCCTTGTCCTTCAGCCTGGCTTTACCGCCTATTTTAAAGCCGCCGAAGTGCTTGCCAAAAGTATATTTCCGCTCCAGGTTTAGCCTGGCCGTCAGGTTTCGATCCTCCGTTTTTGATTGTTGGAAAAACAGTTCGCTGAATTCGTAGTCGTTGTAATTGACCACCGTGGAAGAATCCTGCGCACGGGGAAAAGTGATGCGGGGCCAGTTGGGTTCAGTCAAATCAAGCCCCAGGTTGACGAGGTTATTGTCAAAATTGATGTCCATTCGGTCGGGGATGTCCTCCACGGCAGAAGAAAGGCTGAAAAGGTAATCCAGCGACCAGTGCAACCAATCGTGCTTACCGCCCAAATTCATGCTGGCCAGGGTCTGTATTTTCAAACGATCCCGTAGATCCCGTTCTATCTCCGCCTCCCGGGAAGAAGTCTCGCTGGTGAGGAAACCGTCGCCGATGTTGTAGCGCACCCTACGGCGGTATTCCTGCTCCGCAAACTTGTTGTAGAGCAGGTTGAGCGACCACTGGTGGCGTTCGTTGGGCCGATAGTCCCAAGTGCTGCTGAGGCCCGTCCGCTTGCGGTTGATGTCGTAGTGGCGCAGTTGTACCCGGTCGTAGTGGATACGAAAAGAAGTGTCGCCCCCGAAACGGGATTCGTTGAAGTCGAACTCCATGTTGTGCGAGGCCCGGCGGTCGTCGAGAAATGAGCCGTTTACATAAAAACCAACATCACGGAAGCGCTGGCCGAAGGCAAACTGTACATTGTACTGCGGTTTTTCGCTCAAATGGTTGTAGCCCCCGGCCAGGGCAGCATGGATTTCCGGCACAGTATCCTTGGCTGTTTTTGTAATCAGATTGATGGCCCCGCCAATGGCGTCTGCATCCTGATCGGGTGTGAGGGCTTTTGAAATTTCGATGCTGGCCAACTGGTCAACCGACACCACGTCCAGGCCCACATAGCGGACATCGCCCTCCGGCGAGGGTATCTGCTCACCGTTCACGTTGAAGTTGGACAGTTCGGGCGGCGTACCCCGCAACTGCACGAAACGGCCCTCGCCCTGATCCCGTTGCAGCGTGATGCCGGGTATCCGGGAAATGGACTCGGCGGCGTTCAGGTCGGGGAATTTAATCATCTGCTCGGCGTCCACGATGTTTTTGATATTGGATGCCACCTGCTGATCCCGGTAGGCCCGCATCTGGCCTTCGAGGCGGGCCTTCACTTCCACATCGTTCAAAACAATAGAGGCAGGTTTCAGGTAAATATCTTTTACGAGGTTTTTTTTATTGCCTATTTCAAAAAATATACTGTCCTTTTCGTAGCCAATATATGATACGAATATATAGCCTTTTTGAATTGTGATTTTGGGCAAAATATAATCGCCATTTTCATCAGAAATAACTGCCTCATTTGAGCCACCGATCATAATATTTGCACCAATTAAAGGTAGTTTTGAATCGCTGTCCAATACCTTCCCGTTCAGCGAATATGTATTTTGGGCATTTGAATAAAATGGTAATATGTGAAATGCCAAAATGCAAAGCATTTTATAAAATAGCACATTTATTATAAACTCTGGGCAAATAGGTTTTCCCGAAAAATCGGGACAAGTAATGCAAATTGTTTTTCGCCCCTCCTCGCCGCCGTTGGCGGCTCGTCGGGGGAGGGGGCTTCTTGGGGCGTTCCGCCCCAAACCCCTGTTTGCACAAAACTTAATGGTGTGAAGTAAAGTTGGTCTTAACGTCGTTTGCCGCATTGTATATAATTAAAAAAGGCCAACTGCCGCACAAAGGGGGCAATTGGCTTCCCTGTATTTGTGGGTAAATTACTGCACAATTACTTTTACCGCACCTTTTTTGTTGGCGGAATCAAGTTTCAACAAATAGACACCGCTTGCTGCCTCTGTGTCCAGGCCCACGTTGGGTTGTTGAAGGTTTTCATAATTCCAGGTTTGCAAAACCTTACCCGATAAGTCGGTCAATTGCACCTTTACATTTTCATTTAAAAATGCTTCCATCGCCAAATTGATGGTAGTGCCCTGCACTGGATTGGGCGATACTTTCAAGCCGGTCACGACTTCACGTTTGTCCGTATTGCTCACCCCTGAATAGTAGATGACGAGTTTGGAAACCCTTTCCGGATGGTGCAGGCCGTCGCCGCCGTCGTCGGGATCGGCCACGTTTTCAAAACCCTCAAAATCCCTGGCATTGTCTTCGTCGCTGGCACCCTGATCCTGGCCAGTGAGGTAAAATGCCATTGCATTGCCATGCTGCCACCCCGGGCGGTTTATCACTTCCTGCACCAGTTCTTTCAGGTCGGGCGTGCGGTATTGCTGCCAAATCAACCATTCCTCGGTGATTTCCCAAAACACGGAAGCAGTGGTGCGGGGACGGGCGGAGATCAGGTCAATTTCGTTGTACGTTTCCGGGTTATCGGAAGCCTCGGCATAAATGGTGACGAGGGCCGGATCACCTTCATCTTCGTGCGCCCACATTTCAATGAAAGCGGAATCAATGGTGGCGCCCTGCGGCACATTGACGCCCCGGTATCGCAGCCCAGTAGAAACGACATTGAACTCGTCGCCTTCCCAGCCGATGTCCAGGTCGTCGTCGTAGAGTTTGTCTATCTCGTTGTTGATCTGTTCGGCATCGTCGGTGGAGACCTCGATGCCGCCGTCAAGCGCGGTCATTTGGATGCGGACGGTGTCCACCCATTGGCCAAAAACATTGGCAGCCAGGAAAAGCAGAAAAGGGAGAAGAAGTAGATTTCTTTTCATTTCAATTGTTTTCCGGCGAAGGTATTTGACCAAGGTTAAGGGCAAATTTTCAATGTATTAAATTAGTGATCCTGGGTTGTTGACAAATGTCAGTGAGGCAAGGCAACAGCTAAGATGGAGTCTGGTGTTTTTAGTTTAACATAATATAATTTATAATAACAATTGGACAAACAATTTTCCAGCCACGTCTGCCACTGGTTTTTCAAAACAATTAGCCCAAACCGATGATAAAAAGCAATTAGACAAACCTGTTCAAAATATTTTCGAACAATTCCTGCTTGCCGCTGCGTTGTTGCGGCTCGCCATTTTTGCCGGCGATTTTTGCCAAATCCTTCAGGCTGAGTTTTCCTTTTTCAAAATCCTTTCCCTTGCCATTGTCAAATGAAGCGTAGCGATCTGCCCTAAGTTGTTGGTAATCAGATTTTTCCAAAACTGCATCGGCTGCCAGCAGCGCACGGGCGAAAGCATCCATACCACCGATGTGGGCATAGAAAATGTCTTCGAGATCGGTCGAGTTGCGGCGGGTCTTTGCGTCGAAGTTGATACCACCGCCCTGTAGGCCGCCCGCTTCCAGGAAGACGAGCATGGCCTCCGTCAGTTCATAGACATCCACGGGGAACTGGTCCGTATCCCAGCCGTTTTGGTTGTCGCCCCGGTTGGCGTCCATGCTGCCCAACATGCCTGCATCGGCGGCCACCTGCATTTCGTGCTGCATGGTGTGCTGCGCCAGCGTGGCATGGTTGAATTCCAAATTGATCTTAAAATCTTTTTCCAAGCCATATTCCCTGATGAAGTTGATGCAGGTTGCCGCATCGAAATCGTATTGGTGCTTGCTCGGCTCCATCGGTTTTGGCTCAATGAAAAAAGTGCCCTTGAAACCCTGTTTGCGGGCATAGTCCCTGGCCATACCGAGAAAGCGGCCCAAGTGGTCGAGTTCTCTTTTCATATTGGTGTTCAGTAAGGACATATAGCCCTCCCTGCCGCCCCAGAAGACGTAGTTTTCGCCATCCAGTTTGATGGTGGCGTCCAGGGCATTTTTCACTTGGGCCCCTGCGTATGCCACCACTTCAAAATCGGGGTTGGTGGCCGCACCGTTCATATAGCGTGGATGGCTGAAAAGATTGGCTGTGCCCCAAAGGAGCTTCACGCCCGTTGCTTTTTGCTTTTCCAGTGCGTAGTCGGTGATGGCCTCCAGGCGTTTTTCGCTTTCTGCCAATGTGGCCCCTTCCGCCACGAGATCGTAGTCGTGGAAGCAGTAGTATGGCACTCCCAGTTTGGTGATGAACTCAAAGCCGGCGTCCATTTTGTCACGAGCCTGATCGAGCGGATCCTTGGCCTGCAGCCAGGGGAAGTTTTTGGTGGCTGCACCAAAAGGATCGCCGCCGGTGCCGCAGAAGGTGTGCCACCAGCAGACGGCAAATTTGAAATGCTCTTTAAGGGTTTTGCCACGTACTTTTTTCTTTTCATCGTACCATCGGAAGGCCAGCGGGTTGTCGGAGGCGGGGCCTTCGTATTTTATTTTATTGACGGTTTTGAAGTAATCTTTTTTGCCACTTAGGATGGCAGGAGAGGTGGGTTGTTTTGTTTTTTTAGAAGACATAAAAGTTAGTTGTTATTTTATCAGTTTAGTTCTTGCTTTCTGAATTTTGCAAATGCCCGCTTGAAATCGGTTTTGAAATCAGCATCCAAAGTTCCGATACTTGGATAAAGGCAAGTGCTTGGGTTATTGAGCAGATATCCCACAAAGACGGTATACGGTTTTTTAATATCGTCACGATGCTGCTTTAGCAGCTTGAGTTGACCAATAATAAGCTTATCAATCAAGTCCTTCGTTATATTGACACCAAACTCTTTTTTTATTAAAAGAATCAATTCACACTGGTCAAGAAAGCTGTTGACGATGCTTTGGCGCTCCTCATAAAGCGGCCCTCGGTTCAAGTCGCAAATCTTGACAGTTTCTCTACCTTTCTTGGTAGTGCCTTTCACCAAACCAAACCCATCAAACTTCAAATGTTGAGCAGGATCGTCAATTTCGGGGTGAATCAACAAGGGTTGTTCGTCGGCAAGTAGTGAAGCGTTTGGGTATAGCTCAGCTCTTTGCAACTGGTCATTCGCATCGAAAGGGTTTTGGGTTCCTACCCGAATGCCCGCCACTGGGAATTTGTTGCCCTTTGCCCCTTGCCCATTGCAGGCTGGGCAGCCCAACACAAGGTTGCTCCATTCCACCGCCAGCCAGTAATACCCCTTATGATTGGCATCTCCCAAGACACCATTTTTTGGGCGGTAATGCTCCACTTGCAAGGCGGCCACCTGTTTCACCGTGGACTCACAATAAGAGCATTTTTCATTGTAAAGCACCTCCAATGCAGCTTTCACCGCCTCCGGCGAATAGTCGCTGTTGCTGATGTGCTGGGCACTTTGGGTCTCCAATGCCGTCTTTATTTTCTTACATCGGGCAGCATTGACCAAGATAGCAGGTGGATTGTCAAAGTCCTTGTTCACTTTTCTCATGGCGGCGGCTCATTTGGAAATCAGTTTTGGGTCAATATTGGCCGCCTCGGCCAGCGCCTTGAGCTTCTCGTCAAGCATCTTATTGAACACCACTTCTTGATAACTGTCCTGCGTCACCAATCGCTCCTTGCCCTTTTTGTGCTGGTCATTGATTATTTCATCAAAGTCGAAAATGGGCGACGACAGCAACGTATTAGGCGTCAGGTTTCGCACTTGCACTGTGTCCAAGTTGTGCAACGTGATGCCCTCCTCCTTCGTCCGTAGTACTTTCAGGAACACAGCATTCTCTGGCGCACCGAGTATCGGGATGGGGCTGTGTATGGAAGCGATGAACTGCATTTTTGGGAAAACACCCGACAGTATGCCCGGTATCCGCCGTTGCATTTTCGGGTGCATGTGCACATCCAGTTCGTCAATCAATACAATGCCCGCAAACTCTGCTGGCGGGGTGTCTTTTGGGTAAATCTTGTAAAAACGGATAAGCAAATCACCACTCATGGCGATGATGCTGCGGTAGGCAGAGGCGAGCTGGCCAAAGGTGACGGGTGGCAGCGGCTCGCCTGCATTGTCCAACTCCACGTATTTGACCTTGGCATTGTCGCTCACATCTACATAAATATCACCGATGTTTTTGTCGAGAACTTGTAGTAGAGCGTTTTTTAAATTGGCAACATAGGTTGGCGCATCATGCCTCCATTTAATTATTTCTGCTTCCACACTTAGCAGCACGCCATCGGAGCGGAAAAGGCTGTAAAGCCTGCCGCTTTTGTCGGCGGCCTCATTGGAGGAAGCATCGTGGGCGATTTCGATGCGGGAGGCACCATAGGCAGCGAATTGCTCTAGATATGGCAATATTTTATCAACGCCAGTATGTGGCTTACTATCAAATATTTTACGTGAATCGTATTTTATAGAAATGCCATCTTTGACAATCTCAATACTTACTCCCCCGCCATCCCTTTGTAATTCATAAGGATATAGCCCCACGGCAACTCCCCTCAGCACCGACGTCTTCCCAAAGCCATTTTCCCCCGTCAAAAAAATCCACTGGGCATCGCCCGGCAGGTCTTTCAGGCCGGTTTTGATGATGCCCGCATAGTTCTCTATTTGAAAGGACTTCAAGGTAATGGGCAATGAATCTTTTGTTTTTTGCATGGTCTAAAATTCAAAGGTTGAAAGGCTAAAGTTCGTATAAATTCAAACATTTCAGGCTTCAAGTGGGTTTTCGGGACTTTTTCGCATTTTGCCCTTCCACCAAATTCAACCTGTTCCTTCCCGGCTCCTGGCCGGGGATGGTGTCCAGCCAGTTGCGGGCTTCGTCCACCAGGTCGGTGATGCGGCTGATGTGCCATTCGAGTGATTTTTTGCCGTATTCTTCTTCTTTCAGGCGCTGGAATTCCTTGATGAGGTAAATCTGGAATTCAGGGCTGAGCCAGTAACAAAAATTCAGGGCGATGTCCTTGTGCGCAAGCGTTCCGCCGCCCCGCCCTGTTTTCCATTTCAGCCCAATGGCGTTGACTGTTTCTATCCACATTTTCGGGGAAATAATCCTCCGGTTGTCGTTGGCTGTCTTCAAAAGGTCGTCCAAATGGATGGGGTTTATGGCCGGATTGTGTATTTCCTCCCAACGGTAGAGATAGCGGATGGTGTTGCTGTTTTTCATCCAATTTTGGATGACATAAGCAGGGTCGTCGGCATTGACCTTGGCAATGTCTGTCAAGGAGATGTAATCATTCTCCATCACCTGCTCTATGGTGATGCTCAAGCCCTGCACGTTGATGGTGTTTTTTTTCATTAAACATCATTTATATTTTCCAAATAATTGGGTTTTGCCTTAAATGTGTCCAATTGGTCACCTTTAAAAACGTTTGCAAATGCAGGCATTTTATCGCTGCTGCGCAATTGCTTTTTCCAAATCTGCCTTCCACCGTTCATACGCCCCCCGATACTCCCCTACCCTCTCCGCTACGGGTTCATATCGTCCCATTATCTTCACGCTGGCCATCGCCGTTTCGATACTGGGGTAAATGCCCGTGGCGACGCCCGCCGCCTTGGCAGCGCCCACGGCCCCTGTCGTTTCCACCACTTCGATAGTGCAGCCAACCAGGCTGGCGATGGTATTGGCAAATACCGCCGATTGGAACAGGTTGTCGTTGCCGACCCGCATCACGGACACGTCCATGCCCATTTCTTTTAAAATACCGATGCCGTAAACAAAGGAAAATGCGATGCCTTCCAAGGCGGCCCGGTACAGGTGGGCGCTGTTGTGCCGATTGAAATTCAGGCCAAGGATTTGTGCGCCAGGATCGCAGTTTTCCAGCATCCGCTCGGCCCCGTTGCCAAAAGGAAGGATGCGCAGTCCGTCCGAACCAATGGGCACCTGCGAGGCCAATTGTTCCATTTCCTGATAAGAATGCTTGCCGCCGCCAATGTCCTTTTTCACCCAGGCATATTGGCTGCCAGCCCCGTTGATGCAAAGCAGAATGCCGATGCGGTGATTTGTGATTTGTGATTTGTGATTCGGGTGGGGCTGATGGTTCACATGCAGGAAGCCGTTGACCCTTGATTTTGCATCAAAATTGGCTTTGTCCAAAACACCATAGACCACGCCGGAAGTGCCCCCGGTTGCCGCCACTTCGCCAGGCTGCAAGACGTTGAGGCTCAATGCGTTATTGGGTTGGTCGCCTGCCCGGTAGGCGACTGGGGTGCCTTGGCGGAGGCCGGTAGCATTGGCGGCAGCTTGGCTTACTTCGCCTTGCAGCGAGAAGGTAGGCGCAATGCTGGGGATGAGTTTTTTATCAAAACCAAAATAATCCAGCATGTAGTCTGCCACTTTGTTTTCAACAAAATCCCACAAAATACCTTCGGAAAGGCCGCTGGCAGTGGTCTCGGCCTCGCCCGTCAGGCGCATGGCGATGTAGTCGCCGGGCAGCATGAATTTGTCTATTTTTTCAAAAAGGGCCGGCTCGTTGTCCTTGACCCACTTCAGCTTGGCGGCGGTGAAATTGCCGGGCGAATTGAGCAGGTGTGTGAGGCATTTTTCATGGCCGATTTCGTCAAATGCCCGGTTGCCAATCTCCACGGCCCGGCTGTCGCACCAGATGATGGAAGGTCGGAGTGCCTGTTGGTTTTTGTCCACCACCACCAGGCCGTGCATTTGGTAGGAAATGCCAATACCTTGAATATCAGTAGCTTGTACATTTGTTTTGGCCAATAATTTTTTCGTAGCGGTGCAGACACAATCCCACCAAATTTCGGGGTCTTGCTCGGCCCAGCCGGGCTGCATGGCAGTCATGGCCATTTCCGTTTCGGGATGTTGCACGACGGCGGCGGTTTCGCCCGTTTCGGTATTTACCAAAGCAGCTTTGATGGAGGAACTGCCGATGTCGTAGCCGAGTAGGTATTTCATGCACTAAATATTATCATGCCTTTTGAAAGGCTCCGTGTTCAATAAAATTTGCATTTGGTAAAGGCAATACTGATTAGGTCGAATTCGACCCAATTAAAACTGTCATTGTAGCTTTTCTCCCATTCCCCCCAGAAAGAAGATGTCTGTACTCGATTAGGCCAGTTTTGTATCAGGTCAATTTTATCCATTCGTCTCATTACTGCCTTTTTGAAATCAAAAAATCAGTGGCTTCTTTAAATGTCGCCACCCAAATCTCGCTGCGGTGGGCCGCCAAATATTGCAGCAATTCTTCGTGCGCTTCTTTTGAAACCGACAGGTATTCAGCGCCTACGCCATGAAAGCAAAGGGTGCTCAAAGTTTGATGTTTGATAACGGATTCGATGTAGGCTATCAAGTCTTTTCCCTCCACATTGCTGGGCGACCAGGCTGGCACCCGGTAAGGGTCAATGTCCCTTGGGCTGGGGAAATTGCTTTGCCCATAAGCTGCGCCCCTGGCTGCTGTTGACTGGGTTTTCAGCGCTTCAATGTAACTTTCGCCGCCTGCCAGGAAATGCCCGCAGGGATAGGCAAAAGTACGTACCGTATCGCCGTCCAAGGCTTGCAAAAAACTGTTGCCCACCTGTATTTCAGCTATCATTTGTTCCACCGAATAGTGGTCGAGATCGTATTGGGGTTTCACCCAATCCATGCCTGGCTGCGATGCCTGGCAGGGGTGATAGACGGAGTGGTTGCCCAATTCGTGGCCGTTGGTGGCGAGTTGTTTCCATTTCTCCATTTCTTCCTTCACGGACGATGAGGACAAGGTGATGTAAAAAGTGCCTTTGAGGCCATATTTATCAAGCGCCGGGACCACCGTATGGATATGGCTCGGCAGGCCGTCGTCGTAGGTCAGGCAGATAGCTGCTTTGGCCCCGTTCGGGAAAGTGAAATCTGGGTTTTGCTGGCAAAACAAATTGGATTTTATCATGAAAAAACCGCCGATCAGCAGGCTGGGCAATAGATATTTGTTCATAATACCGTGCTTTAAATTGGGCGTCAAAATAGGCTTTCTTTTGAAACAGTTTTATAGATAATTGCATTTGAAATTGATAGTCAAAAAAGAGTAAGTAGCTGATTTTCAACAAAATGACCTCAATGACTAATGATATGAAATGACGTTCATCTATAATGGCTCAGGCAAAAATCAAAAACTGCTGGCAATTCCCAATTCTAAACCCCGCAACTCTGCCAAGCCCCGCAGCCGCCCGATGGCCGAATAACCTGGGTAAGTATTTTTCTCCAAATCATCCAGCATCTGGTGGCCGTGGTCGGGGCGCATGGGGATGGGTTGTCCAGTGCGCTTCATCAGGGCCACGATTTCCCGCATGACGGCCACCATGTCCGTATCGCCGTCCAGGTGGTCGGCCTCGAAGAAATTGCCCTCGGCGTCCCGTGTGGTATTTCGCAAATGCAGAAAATGGATGCGTTCGCCAAATTTGCGGAGCATGGCGGGAAGGTCGTTGTCGGCCCGTGAGCCGAACGAACCCGTGCAAAAACAAAGGCCATTGGCGGGAGAAGGCACGGCCTCCAGCAGTTCCTGGGCGTCTTTTTCCGTACAAACGACCCTCGGCAACCCCAGCACCGAAAACGGCGGGTCATCGGGGTGGATGGCCATTTTCAAACCACATTCCTCGGCCACAGGCACGACTTCCCGTAGGAAGCCGTGGAGGTGTTTTTTTAAAATATTGGCGTCAATATCCCGATAGGTTTCAAGGGCGGCCAGCACCTGTTCGGGCGTGAAAGCATCGTCGCTGCCGGGCAGGCCGAGCAGCAGGTTTTTGAACAACTTCGCCCGTTCGGCTCCGCTCAAGCAAGCATATTTAGCCGCTGCCTTTTCTATTTCTTGGGGCGAATAATCGGCCTCCGCACCGGGCCGTTTCAACAAAAACAAATCGAAGGCTACGAAGGCCGATTTTTCAAAACGCAAGGCCCGGCTGCCGTCAGGCAATTCGTACGACACATCGGTGCGCAGCCAGTCGAGGATGGGCATGAAGTTGTAAGTGACTACCTTCAGGCCACAGGCGGCCACGTTGCGGAGACTGGTTTTGTAATTTTCAATGTACTCCCGCCAGCGGCCTGTCTGTTTTTTGATGTCCTCATGCACCGGCAGGCTTTCGATGACCGTCCAGGCCATGCCAGCCGCCTCGATCATGTTTTTGCGTTTTTCGATTTCCTCTACTGGCCACACTTCGCCGTAGGGAATTTGGTGCAAAGCCGTCACGACGCCCGTGCAGCCTGCCTGCCGCAGGTCGCTGAGACTCACTACATCGTGGGGGCCGTACCAGCGCATAGTTTGTAGTAGTCTTGTCATTTTTTAGTCCACAGTTTTCAGTCATCAGTCTCCAGTCCACAGTCCGCAGTCCACAGTCCACAGTCCGCTAACTGTGGACTGGAGACTGCGGACTGAAGACTGAAAACTGATCAAAACCCAATCGCATTCCCCCCGTCCACTTTGATGACCTCGCCGGTGATGAAGGCGCTGTCGTCGTTTGCCAAAAACCAGGCAGCCCCGGCGATGTCTTCCGGTTGGCCCAGTTTGCCCATGGGGGTGCGGCCCAGCACTTTGGCCTTGCGCTCCGGGTCGCCCTCGAAAGCCTTGTTGGTCATGGCGGTGACGATGAAACCAGGGGCAATGCAATTGATGCGGATGCCGTCGGCAGAAAGGTCAACGGCCATGGAGCGGGCCATGCCTTCCAGGGCGGTTTTGGCGGCAGAATAAGCGGTAATCATCGGGATGCCATAGTGGGCGGACATACTGCTGATTTGGATGATGCTGCCGGATTTTTTTGGTAGCATGACCTTCACCACCTCACGGGAAAGCACAAAGACGGAAGTGAGGTTGATGGTGATGATTTTTTGAAATTCCTCATCCGTCACTTCTACGAATGGCCTTTTAATATTGATGCCGGCGTTGTTCACCAGCACGTCAATTTGGCCGTGTTCGCTGGCGATTTTTTGTACAAAAGCGGGGATTTTATCCAAATCCTCCATGTCGAGTTGAACCGCCCGGCAGTTTGTACCGATTTCCTGTTGGGCCTTGTTCAGTTTTTCAAAGTTGCGGCCAGTGATGTAAACGAACATGCCTTCGGCGGCAAATTTTTTGGCAATGGCAAATCCAATCCCTGAGCCGCCGCCCGTCACGATGGCGATTTTTTGTGTTGTCATTTCATCAGATTTTTAGCTTCAAAAGGTTTTTTCTTACTTTGGTGAAAAGTGAAAGAACATGCCCGGCGAATATAGCATTGGTGGGTAAAATTTTGTGCTTTGTCAAATCTTGCTTAGGGCACTTTTGTGTTTGTGTGTTTATGTATTTAGGTGTTTGCGAGGTACTGAACACATACAAACACATAAATACACAAACACCTCCCTCCACTGGAATTGGCGATAAAAAAATGTAGAAATAATTCAAATGGAACCAAGAATTGTAGAAATGCCAGGCAAAAAATTGGTGGGGATGCGGCTTCGCATGTCTTATGCCGACAACAAAAGCGGGCAACTTTGGGGACAGTTTATGCCCCGGCGAAAAGAAATCAAAAATACCGTTGGCACTGATCTGATTTCCTTGCAAGGCACCAATAAAGCCTTGAAAATGAACGATATAAGCCTTGACACTGAATTTGAAAAGTGGGCCGCTGTCGAGGTTGCCGAATTTGAAAATATACCGCTAAGCATGGAAACTTTTTCGCTGGAGGCAGGAAAATACGCCGTTTTCACGCACAAAGGCTGTTCGGTGGAATCCATCGTAAAAACAATGCAATTTATCTTGGGAGAATGGTTGCCTAATTCCGGTTTTGAATTGGACAATCGCCCTGATTTTGAAGTGCTGGGCGAGAAATATGCGAGGAACCATCCAGACTCGGAAGAAGAAATTTGGGTGCCAGTACGAGCGGGGTGAGAGGTTACTTTTGTGTTTGAGTGTTTGCGTATTTATGTGTTTGCAGTGTCTCGTAAAACACACAAATACCTAAACACACAAACACCTTTTAAACAATATTATCATGGCTAATAGAAGAACATTCATCCGCAAGACTGCTGTGGGCACGGCTGCCCTGGCCTTGGGCGCTTCGGCGTTTCCCAACATCATTTTAAAAAAGAAAAAAGAACAAGTCAATGTGGCGCTGATGGGCCTCGGCTATTACAGCACGGATTTGCTGGCCCCGGCGCTGCAATTGACCAAACACTGCAAACTGGCGGGTATCGTCACCGGTACGCCAGAAAAAGCTGTCAAATGGCAGCGGCAGCACGGCCTGAAAGACAGCAATATTTACAACTACGAGAATTTTGACAGCATCGCCAACAACCCCGACATTGACGTGGTGTACGTGGTGCTGCCGCCTTTTATGCACAAAGAATTTACCATCCGGGCGGCAGCGGCTGGCAAGCATGTCTGGTGCGAAAAACCAATGGCCATGACCGCTGCTGAGTGCCAGGCCATGATTGACGCTTGCCAAAAAAACAAGGTGCAACTGACCATTGGCTACCGGATGCAGCACGAGCCGAATACGCAGGAAATCATCCGCTATGGCCGGGAAAAAACTTTTGGAGCCGTGAAGTTTGTAACAGCCTCTGCGGGCTTCCGGGGCGGCTGGAAAAGCTGGAAAGACCACTGGAAAATGGAACGTGAGAAAGGCGGCGGCGCCATGTACGACATGGGGGTTTATTCCCTGAACGCTGCCCGATATTGTGTGGGGGAAGAACCCATCGCTGTGCTGGCCCAGGAGCGCACAAGCCGTCCGGAGCTTTTTGTCAAGGCCGATGAAACCACGCTGTTCCAGCTCGAATTTCCCGGCGGGGCACTGGCCAATTGCATGACCACATTTGGCATGAACATCAATTCGCTGGAAGTGACCGCAGAAAACGGTTGGTACAGGTTGAAACCTTTTCAAGCCTATAGCGGGGTAAAAGGCATGAACAGCCGGGGGGAACAAATCAACCAATTCATTGAAAATGAACAGACAAAACAAATGGACGACGACGCCTTGGCCATTTTAAACAAGACGGGGGTTATCGTGCCGGGAGAAGAAGGTTTAAGGGATATCAAGGTGGTAGAGGCCATCCAGCAATCCGCCAGGGAGGGCCGACGGGTGATGATTAGTTAAGCTTTTTGGCATTTTCACAAAAGCCGCACAATGTTACCTTTGCCGCAGAACTTGCTCGATTAATGGAACAACTCCCGCAAAAAGATGTCTGCCAGGAACCAGTTTTTCAGGAACTGTTCTTCGCCCACGCCCGCCACGTGCGCAATTTCCTTTTTTACAAAGGCGCCAATGCCAGCGAAGCGGAAGACCTGATGCAGGAAGCCTTCCTGCGCTTATGGCGTGACTGCGCCAAGGTGCCTTACGAAAAAGCCAAGGGCTTCCTCTTCGCCGTGTCGGGCAACCTGTTTTTGGATGCCAAAAAACACGAGCAGGTCGTGCTGCGCTTCCAACGCCAACAGCCCGTAGAGGCACAGGAAGACGAGACCCCACATTTTCAATTGGAGACCCAGGAATTGCAGGAGCGGCTTGAGCAAGCGATTGCCCAACTGCCTGAAAACCAGCGCATTGTTTTCCTAATGAACCGCATGGACAAAATGACCTATGCCGAAATCGCCGACCACCTGGAGTTGAGCGTGAAAGCTGTGGAAAAGCGCATGAGCAAGGCGCTGGTGGAGATGAGGCAGATTTTGAAGGGAGTTTGATGGGTAGGGTTTCGTTGGGACAAATCGTTTATCTAATACAAAGAAAATGGGGCTGAAAAACGGCCTGATCGTTTAACTTTTGACTTTATACTTTTTCCTTTAAAAATGGACCATCTCAACCAAGACGAAACATTGTTGGCAAGGTGGCTCGCAGGTGAGCTACAGGAAGGAGATCTTGAGGCGCTTCGCAACATGGAAGGCTATACTGACTATGTGGAAATGTTGGAAGCCTTGGAGGGGATGACTTTGCCCGACTTCTCCCCTACCCTGTCCTGGCAGGCTTTGAAGGGGGAATTAGGAGTCCACAGTCCGCAGTCTTCAGTCTCCAGTCCGCAGTCTTCAGTCCACAGTCCGCAGTCTTCAGTCCACAGTCCACAGTCTTCAGTCGGCAGTGAGGAACGAAGTGAAACTTCCGAACTTGCTTCGGAACCGCAGTCCGTAGTTCAACAGCCTTTGGAGGAAAATTTGGAAAATACGGAAGTTGAAATAAAAGAGCCAGCATCAGTCCACAGTCCACAGTCTTCAGTCGGCAGTGAGGAACGAAGTGAAACTCCCGAACTTGCTTCGGAACCGCAGTCCGTAGTTCAACAGCCTTTGGAGGAAAATTTGGAAAATACGGAAGTTGAAATAAAAGAGCCAGAAGAAAAAGAAATTGCCATTTCTGCGCCGCAATTGTCTGAAAATCAACCTGATGCCGCCACCGCCCAATCACCAATCACCGATCGCCAATCACCAGTCATCCGCCGCCTCATTCCTTGGAAAATGATTGCGGGAGTTGCAGCGGCGGTAGCATTGTTGATAGTGGCCATTTGGTGGGTTTCGGATGGCTTCGGGCCGCCCCCGATGGCAGAAACCAAGGCAGGCGAACAGAAAGAAGTGAAATTGCCGGACGGCTCTTCGGTCACTTTGAATGCCTTGTCGTCGCTCAGTTATTCATCGGAAGATTGGTCGAATGGCCGCAAAGTGAGCCTCGAAGGCGAGGCATATTTCAAGGCCAAAAAAGGAAAAACTTTTACCGTAAGCACCGGACAGGGCAGCGTGGAGGTGGTCGGCACCGTGTTCAACGTCTATGCCCGTGACAACGAACTGGAGGTAAAATGCTCGGAGGGAAAGGTGCAGGTCATCAATCCCGATGCTTCGGAGCGGGCTTTGCTCAAGGCTGGCGAACAAATCTCCGTTATAAATGGCCGGATGCAAAAACGCCATGGGTTGGAATACCAGCCCAAATGGTTCAAGGGCGAAAGCACTTTCCGCAGTGCGCCTTTGGATAGGGTCTTGGATGAAATGGAGCGGCAGTTCGGCGTGGTCGTCCTGGCCGATAGCATTGAGGGCCGCACGTATTCCGGCAAATTTGTCCACAAAGATTTAGGGCAGGCATTGAAAATGGTTTGTGTGCCCATGAAGCTGAAATACTCCGTGTCGAACGATACTGTTTTTATAAAATAACTCATCGAAAACCCATCTCTTCCCGCCCATCGCCCATCATAATTTAGCGATGTTTAGACTGATATTTTGACGCCGATGTTTAGAATGATTTATGCCGCCAAAGGCGACATTTCATAAAAAATCATAAAAAATCAGTGTCTTTCTGCGTCAAAAAAAACAGCGTCATAATTTCTCTTAGGAACGTGTCGCTTAACACCCCAGTCGTCCATCGCAATCCCTCACCCTTTTATGCGATAAACGCCCTCCTGCCCTGTCCTTTTTCGCACCTACATGTTATTTCCCGCCATTGCTGATGACTCCACCTTTGCACCGCCAAAGGGAAAGCTCAGCTTGACCAAATGGCTTGTAAAACAACATCAGATTTTATCACCCGACAGGCATGGTGACCTACGCACCATTGCCTTTTTTTAAACTCCTTTTATGAAAACGATCTTCACATTTTTCCTGGCTTTTGCTTTTTTGGCAAATGCCGCCTACACACAAATTACCCTGACTGCCGACGACGTGGCCTTCACTGGCCTCAGCCTCTCCACTGTGCAGGACAGCCTACCCGATGCCTCCATCGTGGCTGGCCCTGGCGGGCAGGACAAAACCTGGGACTTCTCCGCCCTGCACAGCCACGAAGTCTATTCTTTTGAAAGTGTAGCGGCTGAAGAAACGCCATACCACGACAAATTTCCTTCGGCGGAAATTGCTATTATTGAAAATGGCGAGACCTTCGGTTATTTGGAAAAAGACGAGCAAGGCTTGCGCTCATTGGGTTTTTACGGTCATTTTGATTTCGAGCCGGGCGTTGGCCTCGATTTGGATGTCCACATCAACCCCTTCCAAAGCATCCTTCGTTTTCCCACCACTTTCAACGACGGTTTCAATGAAACATTCCAAAGGGTCATCGAATACGATGCCTCGCTGACGGGCCAGCAGGCCGACAGCATCCGCATCGTCAGCACCGTGCTGCGCACAGTTAGTTACGACGCTTATGGCACGTTGACCACACCTGCTGGCACCTTCCCTGTGTTGCGGGTGAAGGAGACCGAAACTTCCACGGACACGCTCTATGTTTTGTTCGACGGCTCTTGGCTCACCTTGCCCAGCGACGAGACCGTGACCGACATCAGCTACAATTTTTGGACGAAACAGGGCGGAATCGGCTACCCCGTAGCCAGCATCCAGGCCGATGAATTTGGAAATACCGTTTCCGCTTCCTGGCTGAAAGATTTCGTCTCACCTGCCAAGGAAACGGCAGAAAAAGTCAGGATAGAAATTTTTCCCAACCCCAGCGCCCAATGGCTGCACGTGGAATTGCCCGAAAATTTCAATGGCCAATTGGAAGTCTATGACGCAGGCAGCCGCATGGTCGCTTCGCAAAAAGTAGAAAGCCATTTGGAACAAATGGATGTGAAAAACCTGCGCCCCGGCACGTATGTTTTGGTGGCAAAAGACGGGCGCAACCGAATGGCAGGGTATAGGAAGTTTGAGGTAGCCCGATAAAGGGGATTGGAAATTGGGAAATTAGAAATTGGGAAATTGTGTTTCATAATTTTCCAATTTCTAATTTCCCAATTTCCTATTTTCCACCCCTATATTTATCTTTCAAAATACTCTCAAAAGTGTGCATCACTTTTTCCACTTTTGGGCGGCTCACCCTTTGTACATAAGGGTTTTCGGGGTGTTGTTCGTAATAATTCTGGTGATAATCTTCTGCCACCCAAAACTCTTTATACGGTACAATTTGGGTAACAATAGGCTGGTCATATTTGCCCGTGGCATTCAGTTGTTCAATATATGACGCTGCCATTTCCTTTTGCATTTCATCGTGGTAAAAAATGGCAGAGCGGTACTGCTTGCCCACGTCCGGCCCCTGGCGGTTCAGTTGCGTCGGATCGTGCGCCACAAAGAACACCTCCAATAGTTTTTGATAATCAATCACTTGTGGGTCGTAGTAGATTTGGATGCTCTCCGTATGGCCTGTCGAACCAGCGCCCACCTGTTCATAGGTCGGATACTGTTCCTCCCCGCCCGCATAGCCGCTGATCACGTCCACCACGCCATTGATGCGCTCAAAGCTCGCCTCTGTACACCAAAAGCAGCCGCCTGCAAAAGTGGCCATGCCGTATTTTTCATAGCCCTTGCCCTGGGTGTATTCGGCAATGGGTTTTATTTCGCTATTCGATTGATTTTGAATGTTTTGTGAGGGATTGGAGCAGTTTTTCAGGGCGATGCCGGAGAGGAAAAGGAGGATGAGGGTGATGCATTTCATGGATGAAAGTTTAAGTTTGGAAAATGAGATAGATTAGAGCTTGTTTGGGATTTGGTGCTTGAGCTAAAAACGAGAAATTTTTCGTCAATTTTTTAGCTTTTTGAAAGAGAATAGCTGGGCTACGTGACTGAAAAAAGGTGGAAAAGTGGAGAAAAAGAGCCGTTTTGAGCCAAGTGACCAAATCCCAAACAAGCTCTTAACCGCAATTAATCACAATAGTTGTTTTTCAATCCCCCTCCCGCTCATAAAACCCCGTGTGTATCACTACTACACCATACTGTCCATCCCGCCCGTACATCATTGTTTCCGCAGGGTCTTTCAGCACTTCGATGGCGGAAATGCTGTTCACATCAACGGCATTGGCGGCTTCAAAATAACTGTGGCCCAGGCGGATGCCGTCCAGTACGTACAAAGGCTCGCCGCCACGGATTTTTACGGTCGTGGTCGGCCCAAAATCATCCACAAACACGCCGGGAACCCTCGCCAGCATGTCGGCCAGGGTGGTCGGTTGGTTGACCTGGATGACGGTATCGTCGTCCATCTCCGCTTTGTGGGTAGCGCTACCGGACTGCATGGATGAACAGGCGGCCAACAGCAGGGAAAAAATAACTGCACCGAAAATATTTGCATACGTTTTCATGGCTATTGTTTTTTGGTGAAATGATTGATACAATAGATGAACGTCATTGAATGTCATTGGTCATTGAGGTCATTTTGCTGAAAATCAGCTACTTAATCTTTGATGACTATCACTTTCAAATGCGATTATCTATAAACATCCCACTTTCCCGATTGTATCGCTTTAACCCATTGGTTAACAAATATTTATCAATGAACAGCGCTATATAAAAACACTTGGAAAAGGGCCAATGTTTCCCTTGAATAAAATTCTTCGGCCCTGTAACCTTTTCCCGCTTTAATACACTTCTTATTAAACCTTGCCCCAAAACGACCAACTTTTAACTAACAACCTCAACGAAATGTCACAAAGCCCACATGAAGAGTTCCTTCGCTGGTACGAGCCTTTCCACGAGCGCTTCGTGCGCTATTGCAGTAGCCGTGCCTTTGGCATCATGGAAGCAGAGGATCTGGTGCAGGAGGCCGTCCTTCACACCTTGCAGGCGTTTTACAGGATTGAAGACAAACAAAAACTGCCGGGCTACCTCATCGGCGTGGTGAACAACCTGGTGAAACAGACCATCCGTCGGCAAAAATTCGTCGGGGAATGGGAGGAAACGGCCCTGTCAAAACTCGAATCCCGCACGGGCGACCCCGAAACGGCCCTGGATGTTCACTACTTGTTGAAGGCCATCCAACAACTGTCGGCAGCGCAGCGGGAGGCGCTGATTTTGTTTGAAATAAGCGGTTTCAGCATCAAGGAAATCAGCGAAATCCAGTCGTGCAGCGAGGGGGCCATTAAGACCCGACTGAGCCGCAGCCGCCAGCATTTGCGGGAACTGTTGAGCGAAGACGGCAGGCCGATGCCGCTGTCGAAAAGGTTGGCCATCTATGCTTCGCTTTTTTAGCCACGAATTGACACGAATTTTCACGAATCAAATTAGCGTCAATTCGTGTCAATTTGTGGCCAAAACAATTTTTCATTTTGAAAAAACAAATCTCCATACCTAAAACAATGGCCATTTTGCGCCAACTGCCGCCGGAAGTCAGCCTTGAACAGGTAAGGCTTTGGGTGAGCCGGCAGCCGCCCGTCAACCTGCGGGATCGCCACTGGATACAGGTGTTTTGGGACTATTTATTTTCAAAAAATTAAGTTCATTTTAAAATAACCAAACAGGTATTGCAAGGGCAGGGCACTGCCCTTGCCATGCCCATCATCAGCTTATGTTGTTTTGTAAATATGGCAATAATTAATTGAAATGCAATTGCTCATAAAACACCTAAACACAAAAGCACACAAACATAAAAAAATCACAACATGGACTTCCTGAATTATGCTTCCAAACACCTGGGAATGAGCCAAATGCACCTTGAAAAGTACATGACAGTAGGCATCCCCAGCGTCTATAATTTCACACCAGCCGTCATCGAAGAGCGGCAGTTGAACGTGGCCCAAATGGACGTTTTTTCCCGCTTGATGATGGACCGCATCATCTTCCTCGGCAGGCCCGTGGACGACTATGTGGCCAATGTCATACAGGCCCAATTGCTCTTCCTCGACTCCACCGATCCCAAACGGGACATCCAGATGTACATCAACAGCCCCGGTGGTTCGGTAACGGCTGGCCTCGGCATCTACGATACGATGGAATACATCCAAGCCGATGTGGCCACTATTTGCACCAGCATGGCCGCTTCGATGGCCGCCAACCTTTTGGCTTCCGGCAAGCCTGGCAAGCGCACTTGCCTGCCCCACAGTCGGGTGATGATCCACCAGCCCAGCGGCGGGATGCAGGGGCAGGTCACGGACATGGAAATTTCCTACCGCCTCATCAAAGACATGCAAAAAGAGCTGTATGAAATTTTGGCAAAAAACACCGGCCAGCCCTACGAAAAAATCGTGGCCGACAGCGACCGTGACAAATGGATGACGGCACGAGAGGCAAAGGAATATGGGATTGTGGATGAAGTGCTGACCTTTTAGTCATTGGTCATTGGGCTGCGCCGTCATTGGTCATTGGGCTCCATCGTCCATTGGTCATTTGCTGCGATTACATTGAGTAATGACGAATGACCCCCAATGACTAATGACAATCAATGACCAATGCCTACCCCAACGGCTCCGTTCCATACCGTTTCCCTTTGGCCGTCATTTTCATAAAATAATCCAATCGTTTTTGCGCTTCGTCACGGCGGCTATCCCCTTTGATATCAGCTATCCAGCCTATTTTCAGTCTTTTGTAAAAATGGGGAAATGCCTCAAAATTGGACCAAACTTCTTCATCGGCCTGAAGCTGTTCCAACACCCAGGCGGGTATTTCAAAATGATCGTCGGGTGAGCCAAGTTGGTCTTGGATGATGGCAATGCCAGCGGGGGTCATCAGCCCCTGTTCCTGGAGTTTCCAGATGCGCTGGCGGTTGAGTTCGGAGAGGAAAGATTTCTTGCGGCGGGGCGTGATGCGCTGCACGTTGCTCTCGGCGTCCAGTTTTTTCACGATGCCGTCAATCCAGCCAAAGCAGAGGCATTCTTCCACCAAATCATCATAGCTGATAGAGGGCCTTCCACTGGCTTTGATGAAGCGTTGCAGCCAGATTTCCGGCTTGCTTAGGTGGTGCGTTTCGAGCCAGGAGCGCCAATGCTGGCGGGTGGGCGGGTAAAATATTTCGGTGATTGCTACTGGCATAGAAAAGTTGTGATCTTGAAAATGCAATTTTACAAAAAAATAAAAGCACCATGGTTGCCAACGAAACCGCCCGCCAGATGGCCCTTGCCCTGCCCGAAACCATCGAGCAGCCCCACTTTGAAAAAAACTCCTTCCGCATCAAGGGGAAAATTTTCGCCACCCATTCTTCTGAGAAGCGGCAGGTCATGGTAAAATTGAACGAGGTGGATCAGTCCGTTTTTTCTGCTATGGGAAAGGGATTCTGTTACCCAGTGCCAGGTAGCTGGGGCAAACAAGGGGCGACCTTTATTGATTTGGATGGCATCGAAGAGGAATTTTTGCAGGACGCCCTCAAGACGGCCTGGCTGACGGTGGCGCCAGCGAAGTTGGTGCTGAAGTACTTTCCGGGGTAGGTTTTGATAGTTATTGGATCTCGAAATTGGCCGCTTTGAGGGTAAAATCCCTCCAATATCGTTCTTCCCCAACACGCCTGCTCCCAACTCGCTAATTTTGCCAGGCAAAAAGTCCAACAAGCGCATGAACCCAGCCTTCCGAAGTATTTTCTTGCCTACTTTATAGTCACTATTATCCACCAGCTACCGAAAAAACAAACACCCTCAGCTTCCCGGCAGCATTAAATCCACTATCCGGTAAGTAAGCCGCTCACTGGTCGAGGAAATGCGGAGAGGGACTCCAAAGAGATACTGGCAGGTAGGCTACCCCATTCTATTCATTCCCCAGCCAGCACCAGCACATCCGCATACAATTTGGGAGCGATAAACGCATTTGCAATGGACATTAAATCATCCATGAGCGGACGGACGAGCGGTACATGCCCTGCCTGCTTTGCCTTTAATAAAATGCCGAGGGAGCCAATGACCGTCAGCCCCTGTTGAACAGCCACTTGCCTGCCCAGTAAATCATCTATTAGGATGTAATCTGCCTGTAATTCTTTTGTCAAAACAATCGCCTCTGCTTCCCCTGCGTCCACAGTGTTCAAAAGAGGCGTTATCCAATTTGGATGGCTGACCTGACGAATTTCTATCCAGTCCGTCTTGTCCAGCCAACTAACATCGAATCCAAAATGAGCGAGTTGCTTTAATTCTTCCGCCACTTTTACAGGAATGACCAACTGGTGAAAAACCAAACGCAGGATGTCCAATTGCCCGATTTGGAAGAAGTTGCTCAGGATGGAGGTGTCGCTGACGATGACCATCTTCAAAGGATTAAATCGCAGTTAAATCCTGTAGTTCCTTTTTAACCGATTCGACGGGGTAGTTAATCACTGGAAGTTTACGGTCGGCGAGCGCCTTTTGAAACTCAAACCTGCTCATGCCAGCAAGGGAAGCGGCCTTCCCGATTGAAACCTTTTGTTCGAGATACAGCCAGATGCCAAGGTTTAACCGCACTTCTTCTGCGGTCATTTGTATGTCGGACAAAACCTGGTCGGAAAGAATAAGTGGCATGGCAATTTAGTTTTCGCAAAGATAAGCTAAAACCGGTCATACCTCATATTAGCCTGACGACCCAATCTCCGAAGCGGAGCAGCTTCCCAGTGGCATCAAATCCACCTTCCGGCAGGGCAAAACAAAGTATCCGACAAGTGAAATGCTCGCTGGTCAAAGTCAGGTGGTGGAGAGTATTTTTGGGACGGACTGATGGTGGAAAATGGCGAAAGTTGATTTGCCATAATTTTTAAAATCTCGAGGCCGCAAGACCATATTGCAACCACAAAAAAGTAGGGCATTCCCCTCCAATATCGTTCTTCCCCAACACGCCTGCTTCCAACTCGCTAATTTTGCCAGGCAAAAAGTCCAACAAGCGCATGAACCCAGCCTTCCGAAGTATTTTCTTGCCCTGTCTGTTTTTTCTGTCCATGCTTACTGCCGCCACGGCACAGGAGGAGGTTTTCATTACCGCCAATTTCAACAACACCCCCCTACCCACCGCCTTGCAGCAACTGGAAAGCAACTACGGCCTCTCTTTCTCTTTTGATGACAGCGCCGTGCAAGGCAAATCCATTTCTGCTGTTTTTAAAAAAACACCCCTGCGGGAGGCGCTCAAAACGATGCTGGCAGGGACAGATTTGGACTTTGAAATCCTCGACCGCCGCTATATTTTGTTAAAAAAAAGCGATGGAAAACTGGCCCCAAAAGAAGAGGAAGGCCCGCCCCCGCTGAGCCTTTGCGGCAGCATCCTCGATGGGGCAACGGGCGAGGTGCTGCCGGGGGCCATTGCCTATATTCCCAATTCACCGCACGGCACGGCTGTCGACGAGAAGGGCGTATTCACGCTGAAAGGCCGTTTTGCACGACAAGACTCTTTGATTATCAGTTACTTGGGCTACGAGGCACAACGGGTGGCCGTGGCTGATCTACTGGGCAAACCCTGTCAACAGTTTTCCATGAAATTTGCCCAAAACCTGATGCCCGGTGTCATTATCCGTGACTTTGCGACCGACATGGTGCGCCTGGGCAGCGATGGCAGTTTTCATTTTAAAAAAGACAAAATACCTACTATGCCCGGCTGGGGCGAGCCGGACGTGATGCGTATCCTGCAACTGCTGCCCGGCATCGGCAGCGCCGATGAGACGCCTGCCCGCCTGAATGTGCGAGGCGGTACGCCCGACCAAAACCTGGTGCTGTGGGAGGGCATTCCAATTTATCATACGGGCCACTTTTTTGGCCTGTACGATGCCTTCAATTCCTATGCAGTGGACGAGGTGGACGTTTGGCGGGGCAACTTCGGGGCGCAATTCGGCGGGCGCAATTCGAGCGTGGTGGACATCCGTTCCAGCGACGAACCCATCGAAAAAATACACTGGGGCGCTGGCATGAACCTGCTCAGTGTGCAGACTTTTTTTGAGGCGCCGCTTTTCAAAAAGAAATACAACCTGCGCATTGCCAACCGCCGCTCCTACGTGGACGGCCTGCAATCCACCGCCTACCAGAATTTTTTCAACCAAATTTTTCAAAATGGTAAAATTACCTTGCAGGAAGGTGAAAAGGGCGAATCGGTGACCTGGAAGCCAACGGTCAGCTTCGGCGATGCCAATTTCAAACTGTACTGGAAAGGTAGGCGGCAAGGCCAGCACGCCCTTAGTTTTTATTACAGCAATGACCACCTCGACTACCTCTACTCCCGTGACGACAGCGTTTTCAAAAAAACCATTGACCGCATTGATGCGGAAAACGTGGGCGTCAGTTGGCAGCACCAGGCGCAATGGACGGAGCGATTGGGCATCCGCTACAAAGTGGCGGCCAGTGGCTTTTCCAACCACTATTTATTTGAGTGGAACGACAACGACCGGGAACGGCCCTTTACCTACCGTTGGAATACGGACAATGAAATGGCAGATTTTTCGGCACAGTTCCATCACCAATTGAAAGTGGGCAAAAAGCACTCATTGTCAGCGGGTTACAACCTGAGTGTACAGCGGGCGATGATAGTCTATCGGGACACGAATGCCGTATTGGACGTGGCGAATATTTGGACAAACGACACTGCACGAACAGGCCTGCACACCCTGTATGCGGAATACACTTTCCGGCCCGGCGAAAAATTTGACTTGAATTTCGGCCTTCGTGAAAACTTCTTCCCCACCCGTGCGCTGCACTACCCCGAGCCTCGCATCAACGTGAATTGGAGGCCATTTTACAACGGTGGTTGGCAAACGGCTGACGATGGACGCTTACTGGATGGCTTTTTGGTAAAATCGAGCCTGGGCAGCTATTACCAGTTTGTTTTTCAAATCATTGACTACGGCGACCTTGGGGCGGGCGAACCGCTGTGGGCCGTGGCGGGACAGGACATTCCGGCGCAGCAGCTCACGCAGTTTACACTTGGCGCAGCCCTAGAAACCAAGTCGCTGCTAGTGGACGGCGAGTTTTACGCAAAAGGGAGCAGTAACCTCACTTCCCTCAACCTTCGGGTGGATCGGGGCTTCGAGCGGCCATTGGCCTACGACGGCGAGAGCACGGCCATCGGTTTTGATTTTTTGATCAGAAAACGGCTGCCGCCCTACAGCGTGTGGCTGGCTTATTCGTTGGCGGAAGTGAAACAAAAATTCCCGGAACTGAACGGCGGCCTGCCCTACCCTGCCCGCCACGACATCCGCCACCGCCTGAACTGGGTGAACATGCTGGCGCTGAAACATTGGGACTTTGCTGCCAACCTGGCCTTGCGCAGTGGCAGTCCTTACTCGAAACCGCAAGTCACCCAAGCCCCTTGCTCCGACTGCACCGTGGACAGCCTGACCTACGCCCTGGAATTTGACCAACTGAACAACCTCCGGCTGCCCGGTTCCGTGCGGGTGGATGTTAGCGCAACTTTTAAGTGGTCGAAAAAGCGCTCGACTGGCAAGGCTGGGCTGGCGGTTTACAATCTTTTAAACAATAAAAATTTCCTCGATAAAGATTTTCTGCTGGACACGCCCCCGCACGACGAACCACAAAATAGCTATGATTTGCAGGAACTGGGAAGGCTGGCGGCGGGCATCACGCCAAGTTTTTTTGTGCTGGTGGAATGGTGAGGTTGGAACGATGAACGATGAACTATGAACTATAAACGATGAACATTTTACTCGTCTTCATCATTAGGTTGCTTGTCAAAAACGACTCTTTTATAAATATTAGCTAAAGTGATGGGCTTGCCTTCGATTGAAAATATTTGCTCCAGTTTGTCGTAATCAGTGTTTTCCCAGGTGTCGCTATCGCCGATGCGGTTGAAAATAGAGACATAAGGATGGCTTTGTTCGATGTAGAGAATCTGGCGGACAGAGGGCAGTTTTTTGTAGCGGGGCAGTTTTCTGTTCCAATCTTTACTGGCCGTACTGGTCGAGAGCACTTCAAAAAGGATGTATGGGTTTTTGTAGGCAGTCACCCCTTTCCGCAGCACAAAATCCTCGGATTTACCTTTCAGCACGGAGGCATCGGGGGCGTAGTCGCATTCAAATTCTTCAAGGTAAACGTGGCGGTTGCTGCCAAATGGCACTAAGTCCAATTCTGTTTCTGAAATCCCCCCCAATATGTATAAAATATTGGCGACAATCCTTTCGTGCAGGTCGGTAGCGTAGCTCATAAATAGAATGTGTTGGTCTTCGTATTCGATTTGAAATTCAACCTCTCCCGCTATTTCTGCATATTCCTCCCAGGTAGCTGGCAAGCGCACTTCCCCTGCCCCCAATTCGAGGCGCTCCTTCATCGTCACTGGAAATTTTGCGATAACACCCATACTTCTCATTTTTTGTTTTAGCAAAATTAACGATTCGCTTTCTAAGTATCAACCACCCTTTTTAGCTCATTTTCCTATCTTGCCGCTGTACCAAAATTTAAAACTTAAACATCACCCTTATGCAACTGTACCAACAGGTTTTTGAAAACAACAAAAAATGGGTCGCTTCCAAACTGGACGGCGACAAGGATTTTTTTGAAAAACTCGCCAAGGATCAGCGGCCCGAATTCCTCTATATCGGCTGCTCAGACAGCCGGGTGCCAGCCAACGAAATCATGGGCCTGGAGCCTGGCGATGTCTTCGTACACCGCAACATTGCCAACCTCGTCGTCAATACCGACCTCAATGTGCAATCGGTCATCAACTATGCTGTGGTGCATTTGCAGGTGCGCTATATCATCGTGTGCGGGCATTATGGTTGCGGCGGCATTAAAGCAGCCATGCAGCCCAAAGACCTTGGCATCCTCAACCCTTGGTTGCGCAATATCCGGGACGTCTATCGCATCCATCAAGATGAGTTGGACGTCATTTCTGACGAGCAAAAACGCTACGACCGCCTCGTGGAACTCAACGTGCGGGAGCAGTGCATCAACGTGGTAAAAATCGCTTCCGTGCAGACGAGGTACTACAACGAACAGCACCCAACTGTACACGGTTGGGTCTATGACCTCCATAATGGCCTATTGAAGGATTTAGAGCTTGACATGGATGCGGAGATTGAGAAAATCAGGAAGATCTATAATTTGAAATAAAAAAAACGCCTGCCGGGTTTTGCTTACCGGCAGGCGCTAAGGTCTGTTCGCAGAAGAGAAAACGTTTATTTGGCCTGGGGTTTCATATTGCCGCTCACGGCTTTCGAGATGCGTGATTTCACTTGTTTTTTCACTTCCTTGTGGCGTTTCACCACCACTTCAGTTGCTTTGTTTTGTTGCTGTGCAATGGCAAAACCGCTACCGTCCACCAGGCAGCCATAGCAGGTTTCATAGAGGGCTGAAAGTTCTTCTTCGCTGTTCACTGTCACTACCGAACCATCTTCAGTCAGGGTCACGCTGATAGGGAATTGGAAGGTAATGTAGGCGTCGGTATTGGGGTTGGCTTCGAACCAAGCTTCCAGGGTTCCACCAAATTCGTCGTTGCTGTTCACCGTTGGGGTGCTGCCATCGGGCATCACAAGCGTTAGGGGATAGTTGTAGGTGAAACAAGGATCGAAGTCTATATCGCCATAGCAGTTTTCCAGCACAGCGGACAATTCTACCTCGTTGTTCAGGGTGACAGTTTCACCATTTTCCAATACCACTACTTGCAGCGGGAACAAGAGGCTCGGAAAGTCTTCGCTGTTTGGGTTGGCCTCCATCCATCCCATATAAATGGCATCCAAATCCTCGTTGCTGCTGGCCGATTGCACCGTGCCATCGGGAAGGGCCACTTGCAATGGATAAACAAACTCAAAGCACTCCATGAAAGTCGTGTCTTCCCACTCACCATAGCAGTCTTCGAAGATTTGCTCAATCTCTTCGTCGCTGCCAATGGACTGGGTAGTGCCGTCGGCTAAGGTCACATTGATGGGATAGGCGATGGTGGGGTCTTCCATTGAATTGGGGTGGGCATTGTACCAGCCGTCAAATAACTGGGTCAACTGAAGATCGCTGTCGGCAGTGGCGGAACTTCCATCCGGAAATTGAATCGTAACGGGATACTGGATCGTAAAGCAGTCTTCCCAACCGATTTCTTCTTCAAAACAGTCCTCCAGCAAAGTCAACAGTTCGTCGTCGGAATAGACTGAATGCGAAGTACCGTCCTCCAAAATGACAGTAATAGGATAAACCACTGCCGGGCAGGTCGTGTCGCCTGGGTTTTGGGCGATCCAGTTTTCATAAATCGCCTCGATTTCATCCATGTTATTGGCAGATGCGCTACTGCCATTGGGCAGTTGAATTGAAATGGGGAATCCAAGTTCAAAACAGAGGTCTTCGTCTTCATCGCTGCGGGAAGTGGCTACTTGCTGCAAGCCATTGTTGGGTGAAAAAACGGCTTCTTCGTTGGTGGGTGTCACGGTGCCATCGTCTTTGCAGCAAGCGGAAAAAACTGCAATTAAAGAGAGCGTGAAAAGGCTGATGTTCAGCAGGTTACGAAATTTCATCATGGCTTTAGATTTTATTTGATTAAAAATTAGAGGATAAAAAAGCCCAGTGGCAAGCAAACAAATGCTGTCGTTTTCATTGCCCTTTGGGCTTAATTTTACCAGATTGTGAAAGAGTTTATTTTTAAAAAGAAGGTCTTTGGGGTGGGTTAGCTAACCGATTTATTACAAGACATTCGTAAGGGTGAATTCCCCTAATGGGGTTTAAAATTTTTTGGAAAAATCTCAAAATTTCACACTGTAATTAACACCTGGCATCATGCCAAACAGATAAGTCGGCTCCACGCTCCGCAGGCCGTTTTGGTCATAACGGAGGTAATAAAATGCCACATTTTTTCGGTTGTAAGCATTGTAAATACTGGCTTTCAGCAGGTGTTCCACTTTACCGGTTTTTACGTTGAAAGAAACCGCCAAATCCAAGCGGTGGTAAGCCGTGGAGCGCTCCAGGTTTTTAGTACCGGGTGGTATATAGTCGCCTTCATTATCAGCCAATAACTGGGGGTTGGGCGAACCATATTGCCAGTTCATGCTGGCCTGCCAATGCTCGCCCAAGCGGCGGGACAGGAACAGCTTCACCTCATGCCGCCGGTCATAAGTAAAAGGGTATGCCCGGCCACCATTTTGACCTTCAAATTGCCGGGTGCTGTGGGACAATCCATAGCCAATCCAGCCGCCAGTAAGACCTTCTTGCTTCCGCAGCAAAAGATCCATTCCGTAGCTTGTTCCGCAGCCAGTTATATAAACTTCCTCCAAAGGGTCTTCATTGAAAAATGGATCATAGTAAAAGGTATCGGGGAAGGCACCGAGGCCCTGCATGTTTTTATAAAAACCCTCCAGGCTGAACTCCACCCGTTTCGTAAGCTTGCCTTCCATTCCCAAGGTTGCCTGCCAGGCCCGTTGCGGTTTTATTTTGTCGTTGGACGGCTGCCAGTAGTCGGCTGGGAAGTAAAATGGCAAAGTGGGCATCCGGTGCAGGTACTGTACGCTGCGTGAAAGGGAAGCCGTGAGCTTTAACCTTTGGCCCACCAAATAGGCGGCACTGAGCCTTGGCTCTGGATAAAAATAATTTTTGCCCGAACTCAAAAATGCAGAGAATCGCAGGCCCAGGTTGAACAACCACTTCTCGCCGACTTTCATTTCGTCCTCCAAATATGCTTCCAGGCAAACGGCTTTTTTTGTGCCCTGATCCCCAAAAAAATCTTCCAAATCGAATGAATCCAGTTGAATTGGATACTCAAACTCCTCGCTGTAAGTGGTCAAGTTGGGCCTGAATTGCTGGAGCGTGCCGCCTATCCCAAAACGCAGATAATGGTTGGGCAGTGGGGCGAAATCAAAGTCGGATTTCAGCGCTATGTCCCTGATGTCCGATTGCAGGCCGAGGAAGGTCTGATAGGAAAAGGGTGGCTCCTCTTCGCCATAATAAGTCGTGATTTCCTGATCAAAAAGCCCCATCGAAAACTTGAAATGGCTATACGTCAAAGTTGTATTTGAAAACAACTGTTGGTTGTACAAGTGGTTCCACCTGAGGGAGGTGATGGTATTGCCCCAATCAATCCGGATCTCGGTCGTTCCCTCGTATTTCGTCGTTTCATCCTCAAAAATGTAGTCTTCTACCCCTTTGAAAACATCGTTCCCTGTGTAGAAACTGGCGAACAGCTTGTCTTTCTCAGATATGGCATAGTTCAGTTTGGCATTGAAATCAAAAAAATGGTAGGATGGCATGAATTCGTCTTCAATATCCAAGAGCCGAAGCGTGGCGGGCTCCAGGTAAAAATCCGAATGCGTATGACGCCCGCTGATCATCAGGGCACCCTTTTTTTTCAAAAACGGGCCCTCCACCGTTGCCCTTGCGCTGATGAGGTCGCTGGCCGCCTCCCCGCCCCATTTGTTTTGGTTGCCCTCTTTGGTATAGACATCCAGCACCGACGATAGGCGCCCGCCGTACCTGGCCGGGAAACCACCTTTCAACAGTTTGGCACTCCGTATGGCCGATGTATTAAAAATGGAAAACAAACCAAGCAGGTGATCTGCATTATAGACTGGCACACCATCCATCAGCACCAGGTTCTGATCGGCATTGCCGCCCCGCACGAACATGCCCCCTACCCCATCGGCACCCGACTGTACGCCCGGCAGCATTTGTAGGGTACGCAACAGGTCGCTTTGCCCGCCCAAGTCTGGTTGCGCTTTGAAGTCGTCAGGTTTCAAGCGCCGCAGGCCAGTCGGCGAAGGAAGCAGGTCGCCGGGTTTGTTGGTTGGCAACACCAGTATTTCGGTCAGGGTCAGCGAAGGTTTCAGGTGCAGGTCGAGGCGCTGGTTTGCCTTGTGGACCAAAGGGTTTTTGTGTTCGTTGTAGCCGATATAGCTTGCAAAAATATCGGATGCCCCTTCGGGCAGGGTCAGGCTGTAAAAACCATATTCGTTAGTCACGGTGCCCTTTCCCAGTTCCGGGCAAAAAATAGCTGCGGCGATCAGGCGCTCGCCCGTTTCTGCATCGTCCACGTAGCCACTGAGTGTAAAGAATTCAGGTTCTTTTTTTGGCAACAAAAACAACACTATCTGTCCCTCTACCTCTTTGAAGCCAATGCCTGTGTTGTCCAGGATTTTGGCCAAAATTGCCTTTATCGGCACATTTTCCACCCGGAGGGTGATCTTTTGTTTTTCATCAAAAAAACGCTCGCTGAAAGCCAGTTCCACGCCGCAGTTTTTGCCCAGGGCTACCAGTGCCTGCGGGATGGGGGAGTTGTTGATGTGCAGCGAAGCTGGGGTGTCGAGCACCGATTGGCCTATGGTTTTAGCTAAGGAAAAAAGGAAGAAAAACAGGAAAGCGCCAAAAAGACGGGCAGGTAATATCATTGCCGTTTGTTTTGTAAATAATTGGTGTTCAATGCCTTATTCACAACGCCCACCTTTCAGCCGGTACTTGCCCTCGGCGGTTTTTTCCACTTCTGCCCCCAGCAAGGTCTGCAAAGTAGCCAGTACGGTGTCCAATGGTTTTTGGTCAAAAGTCACCGTCAACGGGCAGTTTTCAATGGCGGGGTTTTCGGTTTTTACCTCCACTCTATAAAGTTGGGTGATGGCTATCAGGGCATCTTTAAGCAGCGTATTTTGAAAGGACAGGCGGCGGGTGTGCCATGCGAGGGTGTTCAGGTTGGGGTCGGTGGATTTTTCCAGTTTGTTTTCGTTTTTGAGGAAAATGCCTTTTTCATTTTTGGTCAAAATCAAATGTTCGCTGCTGCCTTTGGGTTGGAGTTTCACCATGCCACTGGCCACATGCACGGCGAGATCAGCGCCAGCAGGGGCTTCGTTGACCGAAAAGGAAGTACCCAGCACCGTCACCTCGCCCGATAGGGTTTCCACCACAAAAGGCTTCGATTCGTCCCTGGCCACTTCGAAAAAGGCCTCACCTTCCAGTTTTACCCGACGCTCCTTGCCCACAGCGCTCATAAAATAGCTCAGGCGGCTGTTGGCGTTCAGCCAAACCTTGGAGCCGTCGGCCAGTTCGACCGCCTCTTTTCGGGGGTCTTCTTTGGTATAAACAACCTCGTATTTCACCGCTGGTTGCAGGAATTTTTTCACCACATAAGGGCCAACTGCCAACAGTACCAATGCCGCCGCCGCCCGCAACAACCATCGGCGGTGCAAGGGTACCACCTTGGCACTTGGCTTTTCAGTTGGGACAGCGATGCGGTTTTTTATTTTTTCAAAATCGGCCTCCATGTCCAATTCGAGGTCTTCTGAAAACCCCCCGCTCAGTTCCCATGCCTTGCGCACCGATTCGGCCATGCGTTGGTGTTCGGGCGAATTGGCCAGCCAGGCTTCCAAGGCAGCCTTTTCTTCCGACGCCAACTGGCCGGACAGTTCTTTTTGAAGGAGTGATATGTATAGGTCATGTTTCATACGCAAGATAATTGTGTTTTTGTGCTTTGGTGTTTGGGTGTTTTGTAACACAAGGGCAGAAGGAGGGTAAATTTTTTAGCTAAAACTCCTTCCATATAAAGCCTTACTTTCCTGGACAATTAAAAGAGGATGATCCCCTACTGTTATTCTGGTTTTTAAAAACACAAAAACACACAAACACACAAAAACAACTGGCTTATCAGCCATAGCAGGAATACAGGCGAAACATGCGGCCCAATAGCCTCCCGCAAGGCTGACAATGCACGGGTCATTTGATTCTCAATGGTTTTGGTGGAAATTCCAAGCTGGTCGGCTATGTCCTTGTGCGGCAGGTTTTCTAGGCGGCAAAGGGTGAAAATGACCCGGCAGCGCTCCGGCAATGCGGCGATGGCATTGTGTATAATCTGCTCTAAATCAGTAGTTTCGAGCTGGGTGTAGGGGCTGTCCAGTTGTGAAATCTTTTCTGGCAGATGCTCAGGCTCCCTGAAGTCAATCCGGCGGGCCTTGATGTAGTTCAGGGTTTTGTTGACCACCGCCCGCCGCAGGTAAGATTTCAGGGAAGATTGTACCTCGATGCTTGCCCGTTTTTTCCAAAGCTCCACAAAAACATCCTGCGCCAAATCCCTGGCGGCATCGCTGTCTCCGAGGATGTTGTTGGCCGTCACCACGAGGTATTTGTAAAAACGGTCGTACAGCGCCCGGAAGGCCACGTCGTTGTCCTGTTTTAACAGCAGCAGGAGTTCAGTCTCAGGTGTCGAAGAGTTTAGCATTTAACACGCTTGGTGATGGCTACAACCGAGGGGCGTATCCGTTCCTTCCCCCGCATGATGTCGCCAAAACGGCTGCAAAGTTAACTTGTGCTTTGCAGTCCTTTTAAAAAATGAAAAATGTCAGCCAATGGTGAAAGACAGACTACAAATGGCCAGGTGTCGGTTGTATTTCGATTTTTCCAAAAAGCGCCGTACCATTACAGCAAACATTGTTGAACCAACCAACTTGCCATGCTCACTGGCTTGCCGCTTTTGCTCGTCATTTTCTTGGCCATTGCATTCATCGTGGTGGCTTCCTCCATTTGGAAATTGCACCCTTTTTTGGCTTTGCTGCTGGCCAGCCTTGGCACGGGCATAGCTGTTGGGATGCCATTTCAAGAGATTATCGCTGCTATCAACGGCGGCTTTGGCGGACTGATGGGCTATATCGGCCTCATCGTGGTGATAGGCAGCATCATTGGCACCATCCTCGAAAAATCGGGGGCGGCCATGCGCATCGCAGACCTTATCCTCAAGCTCGTTGGCAAAAAACGACCTGCCCTCGCCATGTCCCTCATCGGGGCAACGGTGAGTATCCCTGTTTTTTGCGACAGCGGTTTCATCATCCTCTCCGGCCTGAACAGCGCCCTGTCCCAAAAAACCGGGGTGAAAAAAGCGACACTGGCCCTCGCCCTGGCTTCTGGCCTCTACACCACCCACACCTTGGTGCCACCGACGCCTGGCCCCATCGCTGCTGCTGGCAATATTGGCGCATCCGGCTATTTGGGCGTCATTATGCTGGTAGGCTTGCTGGTATCCATCCCCACCATTGCCATAGCCTATTTTTTTGCTTTGAAAAAAGGGGGAACAATAGTGGCCAAAGCGTTGGACATAAGCCACGGGGATTTTTCAAAACTGCCGTCTGCATGGCAATCGGTGGCGCCAGTGGCTGTGCCGATTTTACTCATTGCAATGGCTACACTGGTGAACTTTATCAAAATGGAAGGCCGGGTGGCGGAATGGCTGCTGTTCCTTGGCAACCCGCTCATGGCCTTGCTCGTCGGCCTCTTGCTTTCTTTTTCTTTGTTTAAAAAATGGGACAGCGAACACCTTGCCGATTGGATGGGCGAGGGCATTAAACTGGCGGGGCCGATTCTCATCATCACGGGAGCGGGCGGTGCTTTTGGCGGGGTGCTGAAGGCTACGCCAATGGCCGATTTGGTGGGTTCGTGGGTAGCGGATGGCCATTTTTCGGGCGCAGCATTTCTCTTGATTGCCTTTTTAATTGCCGCCTTGTTGAAATCCTCTCAAGGCTCGTCCACCAATGCCTTGGTCATCACCTCATCCATGCTGGCCCCATTGGTCGGCACGATGGGTTTCGCCTCTCCGTTTGAGTTGGCGCTCGTCGTGATGGCCCTTGGTGGCGGGGCAATGACGGTGTCACATGCCAACGACAGCTACTTTTGGGTGGTGACACAGTTTAGTGGAATCGGATTGAAGGATGCGTACAGAGGTTTTAGCTTATTGACTGGTTTACAAGGGCTTACGGTGCTGGTAACGACGCTGTTGCTGTACATGATATTTGTTTGAAATTGACAATTCCCTTAAACCCATCAAACTACATGTTATGACCATTGACTCCCACCAACATTTCTGGCAGTACGATCCCGTGCGGGACGCATGGATTGACGACTCGATGAAAATCCTGCAAAGGGATTTCCTGCCCGCTGATTTGGAAAAAGAACTTCCATCCAACGGTGTGGATGGCTGCGTGGCCGTACAGGCCGACCAATCGGAAGCCGAAACCTTGTTTCTACTGGATTTGGCTGAAAAGAACAATTTCATCAAAGGCGTGGTCGGCTGGGCGGACTTGCGTTCGGAGGATTTGGAAAGCAGGCTCGATTATTTTTCAAAATACCCCAAACTAAAGGGCTTTCGCCACATCGTACAAGGCGAAGCGGAGGTGAATTTTATGCTAAGAAAAGATTTAAAACGTGGCATTTCATTATTGGAAAAATACGGTTTCACCTATGACATCCTCGTTTTCCCCCACCAATTGGGGGCTGCACTGGAATTGGCCAGGCATTTTCCCCAACAAAAATTTGTGATTGACCACTTGGCGAAGCCCTACATCAAAGACGGCTTTTTCGATGGTTGGGCAGCGCTGATGGCGGAATTGGGGCGCTTGGAAAACGTCTGGTGCAAGCTCTCTGGTCTGGTGACGGAAGCCGACTGGAAGGGCTGGAAATACCGTGATTTTCTGCCTTACCTGGATCATGTTTTTCAAGTTTTCAAAATAGAAAAACTGATGTATGGCTCCGATTGGCCGGTGTGCCTGTTGGCGGCAGATTACGGTGGGGTGAAAAGCATTGTAGAGCGCTACCTTAGCAGTTCCCCGGAGGCGTCAAGGGCTGGGGTTTGGGGCGGGAATGCCAGTAATTTTTATAATTTGATTTAAAACGCCTTGTGAGCGCTAAATCGAAATCAAGTATTCAAAAATCAACCATCAAAACAACATGAAAAACACTCCCCTGCTGCCTTTCGTCCTCATCACCAGCCTGTTCCTGATGTGGGGCTTGGCCAACAACATGACCGATACCCTGCTGTCGGCCTTCAAGCGCATACAGAGCATGACCGATGCGCAGACCTCGTTGATACAGGTGGCTTTTTATGGAGCATATTTCTGCTTGGCGCTGCCCGCCGCTATTTTGATAAAAAAATTCACTTACAAAACGGGCGTGCTGATCGGACTGGGCCTCTTTATTGCCGGATCTTTGTTGTTTTATCCGGCCAGCAAAACGATGGTGTATGGCCATTTTCTGGGGGCGTTGTATATTTTGGCGGGCGGACTGTCCATTTTGGAAACCACGGCCAATCCCTACATCATAGCAATGGGGCCAATGGAAACGGCAACCCGGCGGCTCAACCTGGCGCAGTCCTTCAACCCGATCGGCTCTATGGCGGGAGTGGTTTTGAGCAAGATTTTCATTCTTTCGCAACTCAACACAGCCAGTGCGGAAGAACGGGCAGGCATGGACGCCACCCAATTGCAGGCCATCCAGTCGGAGGAACTGGCCGCCGTTATGGGGCCTTATGTCGGGGTGGCAATTGTCCTGCTGGTGTTGTGGTTGGTGATAGCGGCCATTAAGATGCCCAAGGCGAGCGACGAAGATCATGTGCTGAACATTGGGGCTACGGTAAAAAGGCTGATAAAAAAGCCCCGGTATGTTTGGGGCGTCGTGGCGCAGTTCTTTTATGTGGGGGCGCAGATTTGCGTCTGGTCGTTCACTATCCGCTATGTGATGCAGGAATTGAAGGTGGACGAGGACAATGCAGCGAATTATTATCTGGCGGCACTGGTGGTTTTCACCTTGTCCCGTTTTGTATTTACTTGGTTGATGAAATACATTCAGCCCAGCAAACTATTGGGCGGGGCGGCCATGCTGGCCATGTTATTTACCTTGATAGTAGTGATGGCAAAAGGTATAGTGGGAGTGGTAGCCTTAGTGGCCATTTCTGGCTGTATGTCGCTGATGTTTCCCACCATTTTTGGCCTGGCGTCAACCGGGCTGGGGCTGGATGCCAAGTTGGGAGGTTCTGGTTTGATCATGGCCATCCTGGGCGGGGCTTTATTGACAGCCTTGCAGGGTTTGGTATCCGATTCGACGGGGAGCATCCATTTGAGTTACCTGGTGCCCCTGGGCTGCTTTGCAGTGGTAGCGTATTACGGTTTTGTTGCTTCAAAATCCCGTACCTAAGCAGCCACAGGATAAAAGAAAAGCGACTGCCATGTTGGCAGCCGCCTAAAATGCTTCGAGAAATTTAATTCTTATTTGATTGATAATCAACCATTAGGGTTCTTTATAAAAAAAAAGACGGCCACCCCTAAAAGAGGCAGCCGCCATTTAACCCCAAAAAACCAAATCTTGGTGGTTTTCAAAGCACGTCATTATGCAGGCCTTGAACCATTGTATTTTAAGTACATCTACTTTCAAAGAAATAGCAACAACGTTCAACATTTATTTTCGTTGCCCTCTGGCTTGCAGGTGCAAAACTCGGATCTATTGTCAATTCAGTGTTTTACTATTTAGAAATTTGAATAGCCCGATCGGAAATTTCAATTTTCTTGTTCTTTTCGCCATGCGATTGCTTGCAGTTCACTAGGTAGAAGCCCGTGTTGTTCTTTAAACCGCCTCGAAAAATGGCTGACATTTTCATAGCCAACTTCTATGGCTACTTGCCGGATGGAAAGCGTTTGCCGGCTAATCAACAAGTATTTCGCAATTTTCATCCGCTCTTCCCGGAGGTATTGAAAAATGGTTTTTCCAAATACTTGTTTAAACTCCTGTTTCAGTTTTTGGCGGTTTATGCCCACTTTTTTAGAAAGAACCTCGATGGTCGGGGCATTTTTTAGATCGCTGATCAGGATGTCCCTGGCGAGGGAGATTTTGTCAATTTCCGGCGGTGCAACAAAAATACCACGACAGTCGTCGGCGGTCCGCTGTAATTTGAGCGACAGCAGTTCCCTGGCCTTTGCCTCAATATAACAGCTACGGAGCAGGCCGCTCAATTTGCACTGGTGTATATCGTTGACCAGCATCGCCGCCTCGAAAGTGGAACGGTTGGGCGTATAAAGTTGCTGTAGGCCCACGTCCGACATGGAAAAAAGCAATTGGATATTTTCCGGCAAATCAATGGCAGACAGGCCCCTGCTTTGCAAATAGCGCTTTTGATCTATCCGCAAAACCGCCAGTGAAATGGCCCCGCCTGCTGGAAAGACAACGCTGCGCCGTGGCCCTGCCGGGTGGACGACGAACAAGGTCTCCATTGGCTTTAACACAAAGCGCTCTTGCTCTTCATGTTTATGATCTTCTACAAGGCCCTCCAAGAGGAACAGGATATATAGCGGGGACGAGTCGCTGCATTGAAATTCCCAGTCCCAGTTTTGCTTTAGCTCCGCTTCGAAAAGGAACAGCGAAAGGCCGTCGGCGAACTGCAAGGAGGTAATGGTGCCATTGCCCACCTCTTGTGGCAGGGTGATGGCGGTTTGTTTGAAATTTTTATTGATTTCTACGCCCAGTTGTACGCTAACCGTACGAAACAGATTTTCGGTATCGAAACTTGATAAACTTGCTTTCATTATTGATGTAAAAAATAGAAAATGTGTTGTTTAACTTGATAAGAAGGGAAATTGTTTAGAAGTGGCCTGTAATAAATATGTTTGGCCAGAAAAGGGATCAGAAAAATGACAAAGGGCTATCGTTTTAAACTAAACAAGTGAGTTGCCAGTATTCGCAAAATATGAAGCAATAAAGTAAGGTGCTTTCATTGGCAAAAATAAGCCTAATGATTTGAAAGCTAACGCTTAAATACCAGTTTTTAATAATTAAAATTTAATACAAAAAGGCGGCTGCCTATTAAAAGGCAACCGCAGGAAAATGCTTCGAGATTTCTGATTTATTCTTCAAAAAGGTTGATTGTCAATTTTTTGTAAAAATAAAAATGGCGGTTGCCTATCGGCGGGCAACCGCTGCTTTTAAGTTAATATTGGCGATAAAAGCACTATAACTATCCGCCTATGTGCCGCTTTCCGATAGCAGCCTGAATGTCTTATAATTATCGCCCTTTGGCTTGCATGGAATAAAGTTACGCTTTGATATGCGTGAATAATATCCTGTTGGGAAATATCGAATTGCCCAATCGGAAAAAAAGATGCTTTTATCCGAATATATAGGAGCGTCATTTTTACACTATCGCCAAGTATGGATGTTCCTTTTCAAACACCCTATTGTTTGTAATTTTTTTGAAACTCACTGGGCAAATACCCAAACTGCTCCTTGAACCGCCTGGAAAAATGGCCGGTATTTTCATAGCCTATTTCCCTGGCCACGTGCTGTACAGTCATATCCTTGGCCATGAGCATGCATTTGGCAGTCTGCATGCGTTCTTCCCGCAAATACTGGAAAATGGTTTTACCAAATACTTGCTTGAACTCTGTTTTGAGTTTCTGCCGGTTCAAGCCTGCCTTTTTAGAGAGTTGTTCGATGGTCGGTGCGTTCTGTAGGTCTTCAATGAGGATGTCCCTGGCCAGTTTTATTTTTTGAACATCATCTTCGCCTAAGGTCATTTCTACCCTTTCTTCGTTGCAGGTTTCCATGGCCCGGTTCAGAATAATGGAAAGCAATTCCTGTAGTTTGGCTTCGATAAAACAACTCCGTATTAACCCTTCCAATTCGCAGTGCTGCATTTCCATCACCAATATCCCGGCATTGACCGTGGAGCGATCCGGATAATAAATACATTGCACTTCCTTTGAATGGTGGTTAAAAAGCCATTGCAATTTTTCGGGTAAATCCTCCAAGCCAAAGCCTTTTTTTGACAAATATTTATTTTGGTCAATGCGCAATACGGCCAAGGTGTTGTTGATGTTTTTGGGTGAGGTCAAACAAAAATGGCCGCTGGCCGGAAAGCCTGAAAGCAGGATTTGCATTCCGTTCAATTCCAAAGGTTTGTCGTCCGTTGGTTTTTGGCTGAGCAACTGGCCTTTCAGCAAAAAGAAAATATACAGGGGCGAGCGAACCTCGCATTGATACTCAAGCTCGAAATCCTCTTTTAGCCTATAGGTACTGAGCCAAAGCGTCAAGCCATCATCGAAGGAAAAAAAATTGACCTTTCCTTCTCCCCACATCAGGGGGATGTCAAATTGCGACTCTCGAAACTTGACGTTTGCATCTGCGCCAAACTGCCCACAAACAGAACCGAATAGCGCATCAGAGTCATAGCTCTTCATGCTAATTTTCATACTGGAAAATATTGAATCCAAAATGTGGGAGGGGTCAACATGTGTCGTTCCGATTTTTTGCAGGATGACAAATGTTAAATAACTAAATCATTGTAAAACAGCAGTTTGAAAGTCCTTGATGGACTATGTGTTGAGTAAAACTGTGTTTAAAAGCGCATTCTTGAAAACTTGGACAAGGTAGGTCTTGTCAAAATACTTTCTCGTTGAATGATGCTTTATTTGGTCTGGCCCTGCGGCAAATAAAGTTCATTTTTTCTATTTTGAAAATACAAATTCATTGCAATCAAGAAGTAAGTCTTGTTGAGTCTTAAAAGAGAAAGGAAATCTTGAAATGATTCAAGATGGCTGTTTATTGATTGAATCTATCGGTTCTTCCACAGGCCGCTGGCCAAAAATTTCTTCCAAATCTTTCTGAAATACAACCTCCTTTTCCAGCAGCCTTTCTGCCAAAGTATTCATCTGCTGCCGGTGTTGGTTGAGCAAAGACTTGGTTCGGTTGTAGGCAACTTCCACCAACTTGCTGACTTCGTCGTCAATTTTTTGGGCAGTGGCTTCGCTGTACGGTTTTTGGAACATTTGCTCATTGCGGCCTGTACTGTCGTAAAAGCTGATGTTCCCGATTTTATCGTTCAGGCCATAATAGGCCACCATCATGTAGGCCTGTTTGGTCACTTTTTCCAGGTCGTCCAATGCACCGGAGGTGATTTCGCCAAAAACAATCTCCTCGGCTGCCCGCCCGCCCAATGCAGCGCAAAGCCGATCGGTAAACTGTCCTTTGGTGTAAAGAGATTGCTCCTGCGGCAGGTACCAAGCAGCACCCAATGAGCGGCCCCGGGGCACAATAGAAACTTTCAGCAAAGTATCGGCATTTGGCAAAAACCAGCTAACGGTGGCGTGGCCGGCTTCGTGGTAGGCCACGGTTTTCTTTTCTTTATCCGACAGGATTTTACTGGTTTTTTCCAAACCGGCAATTATCCGGTCAGTGGCATCGTAAAAATCTTTCATCGTGACCGATTCCCTTCCCCGCCTGGCTGCGATAAGGGCTGATTCGTTGCAAATATTTGCGATATCGGCCCCTGAAAAGCCGGGTGTCTGGGAGGCCATGGTGTCCAGGTTGATGTCGTCGCCCAGTTTGAGTGGCTTGGTATGTACCCGGAAAATGGCCTTCCGTTCTGTTAGTGTTGGCAGGTCCAGGTAAATCTGGCGGTCGAAACGGCCGGGTCGAAGCAAGGCCCTGTCGAGGATTTCGCCCCTGTTGGTTGCAGCCAAAACGATGACGCCTGCATTGGCCCCAAAGCCGTCCATTTCTGTGAGCAATTGGTTCAGTGTGTTTTCCCGCTCGTCGTTTGATTGGAAAGAGGCTGCCCTACCCCGGCTGCGGCCAATGGCGTCTATTTCGTCAATGAAAATTATGCTCGGTGCGCCAGCTTTTGCTTTTTTGAACAAATCACGGACACGGGAGGCGCCTACCCCAACGAACATTTCTACAAATTCGGAGCCTGACATGTTGAAAAATGGTACGCCCGCTTCGCCTGCAACTGCCCTGGCCAACAGCGTTTTGCCCGTACCTGGAGGCCCCACAAGAAGTACACCCTTGGGGATTTTTGCACCCAACTTGGTGTATTTTTCAGGGTTTTTCAAAAAATCTACCACCTCTCGCACCTCTACCTTTACCTCTTCCAGTCCAGCGATATCGTCGAAGGTGACACTGCTGATGTCTTTTTTGTAGGCTTGAGCCGTGGATTTGCCAAAATCGAAAGGGTTCATACCGCCCGGCCCGCCCGGCCTCATGCGGTTGAAAATAAACATCCAAAGGCCGATGATGATCAGGAGGGGCAATGCCCAAGCCAAGATGGTGCTGCCCCAATCGGTTCGGCTTTCGTAGCTCATTTCGATCCGTTGATCGTTGGGCAAGTCCTTTTGTGCTTCTTCGAGGGTTTTATCAAAAACATCCACGGAGCCAATGGCCACTTGAAAGTGGGGGCCTGCCTGATCTGAAGGGATTTTTGCATAACTCCCTTGGCCAAGTTTTTCTTTTTTGATAAAAATCTCAGCCCGTTCCTTGTTGATGACCACGATTTTTTCAATGTCTTGGTTGGCGAGCATTTCCTGGCGGAATTTGGAAAGCGGGATTTCTTCGGCCTTGGCCTGGAAAAATGAATAGGAAACTTGCCACAACAGGAGGGCAATGAGCAGTATATAAACCCAAGAAAAGTTTTTTCCCCCGAAAATATTTCGGTTTTCAGGTTTTTCAGGCGGCTGGTTGCCGGTAGGTGGTGTCTGTTTTGCCATTTAGGTAAATTATAGTTCAGGCTGATCGGGCCAGGATTAGGCCAGCGGCTCAGGGCGAAGCTTCAAAATTAGGGAATTAATAACGGTTCGTGTAAATCTTAGTTCATAAAGTGTGGATGCAGGCGAACTGAGGGTCTTTCCATAAACTTGGTACTGAACAAGGGAAATGGTCGAAAAATGAAGAGACGTATTGCCTGTTTAGAATTTTTCTACTTGAATTTGGCCTGATTTCTGTTTTTTTAACTAGCTATCATAATCAACAGAACAGTTACAGCCACACTAAGGTTCTTTTTAGAATACTTTCCATCCCTTTCAAAGAGTAGTTTACAAAAAAAATAAGGCGGGAGCAAGCAGGTCACGTTAACCAAAAAAAAGAAGGAGTGCCTTCAATGGACCGATTTACGTGTTACAAAAACTTGAACGATAACATTAAGATTTGCACTTTGAAAAACTACACGTAAGCTGACCAGAAATCACTCCTTCCGAACTATACTTCAACACGTTAATGCCAACCAAAATTAAGAGAGGGCTAGACCAAGGGGAAAGGATTCGTTTTTGAAAACTTCATGCCTCCACGGTCTTTTCTAAAAAACCGGAGGTAAAGCCTCTCTCAGTATAAATGCCAGTATGCACTGGGCTTTTTTATCCAGCATGTTCATTGTTTAATTCAATGTGCCAGACAATTTCAGAATAGTTCAAATGAATTCTATTCTGATTTATAAAATACTGATAAACAGTTATTTTTATAGCCGACATTCTTTTGGTTTGCGTAAACCTAAAGTACGCTTTAAACCATTTCAGGAAAAACCAAAAGATTTCCGAAGATCATAGTGGTCTAGCCCCCTATTAATCAGACAATCATACGACCGGTTATTGAATATAGGTTGACTTGGTTTTACCTTTGCCATTGAGGCGAAACGACCGCCGGTGACCTTTGTACCGTAGGTTGAGCATTCAGTACGGGCCCGTCT
>JBGSKQ010000124.1:0-53274 GCA_041741095.1 Saprospiraceae bacterium | reverse complement strand
CAAGAAACTTAATTTACAAAGTACTGAGTTTCAAGAAGTAGATTTCTAAGTGCTTCCTTTCTCCCAAGAGCTATCGGGACTCATTTCTCTCAACTTCTCATTACACTAAGACAGAAAAAGACTGGGCGTGGTCACATTATTGGGCATAGCGTTTTTTCCGTGCCCAATTGTAAACAAATCCGAACAAAGCTACAAAAAGTAACGGAAGGCCAATGTTTAAAAATTGCCATAGGCTTTGTTGTTGTTCTGCTTTGACGGTGTCCAGCAGGCGCAGTTTTACTTCTTTCCCCCTGGCTTCGATGATGCCTTTTTCGTCCTTAAGGTACTCGACGGCATTGAGCAGAAAGTCTTTGTTGGCAAATTGGTAATTTTCAATCCGGTTGTAGCCGAGTGGAATGGGTTTGCCTGATTGCGGGTCGAAACCATTGCGGGCAATATCGCCGTCAGAAACGACGAGCATCCGGGTAGGTACGCTCACGGTCTTGAATTCCTGGCCAATCTGATCGAGCGTGGACTTGAAATTTTCCGTGATCCTGTTTTCAAAAAGCGATGGGAACTCGCCTTCCAGCAGCAGGGCCATTGGTATGTCCTGCTTGTTGAAAGTCGGCACGATATCTTCTCCGTAGCGCAGTATTTCAAAATTGAGGCGGGTGATATTGGGTTGTATGCGGCTCTTGTCGGAAGAGGCCAGCAACACCGTTTTTTTGATGGGAGTCTTTGTTTTGATGGTGTCAATGGAGCTTGGAAAATGAAGGTTGACGCCATCGAGGCTTTTTACCATCACATGGTTGGTGGCCGGAAAAACGATAGGGTAGTAGTACCAATTAAAGCGCTCCATCGTGCCGCTTTGGTCAATCACCATCGGGATATGGGTACATCGCATATCGAGCACCAGATCGGGGTTTACCCTTGCGCCGTATTTGAACAAAATGTCGTCCAGTTCCAATGGGTAATCCCTGGCGACATAACTGCCAGTAGCCCGCAAGCTGTCCAATTCGACGTTCAGGCGGTCAATAAGCCAAATGACTTTACCGCCGCTCATCACATATTGATCTATCAGAAATTTATCCCGATCCGAAAACGGCAACAGTGGCTTGGCGACAATGAGGACGCTCACGTCTTTGGGAATGATGGAAGCACTGTCCAATTTGAAGGTGCCGACTTCATAATAAGCACGGAGGCTTTTCACCAGATCAGCCCTGTCCAATTCGCCCAGTTCGCCGTGGCCGACCGTAAAAGCCACGATTTCCCGTATGCCAATGTTCAACTTGTGGAGGGCATTGGCAAATTTGTATTCCAACTGGCTGATGGAAGTATTGAGTTGCTCTTCCGGGTTGCGACCAGGGCCTTGTTCGTCGAGCAGGCGCACGACGGCGAGGCGGCCCTTGTAGTTTACCTTGGCAAATGGATAAATAAGTTTTTCTGATGTACCGCCCTTAGGATCCTTCACCCGCAGCACGATGGGGACGATGCCGTCCTTCGCCAATTCCTCCCGGCGGGCGTTCATCTCTTCCACGGTGCCTTGGTTGGGGTCAACGAAAGAATATTCGATGTAGCCGGAACGGGAGCGGAAGTCGTCCAACAATTCCCTGGTGGAGCGTTGCAGGCGTTTGAAACCAGCCGGAAATTCGCCTTCGAGCATTATTTCGACATACACGACATCGTCCAGGCTGTCCAACAAATCCTTGGTTGGAGTTGTCAGTGTAAAGCGTTTTTCCTCCGTCAGGTCGAGGTGGGTGAAAAAGGCATTTCCCAAAATATTGAGGAAGACGGCGATGCCGAGGACAAGGCCGAGCTGTAGGAAGGATTGTTTGCGTTTTTTGCTCACTTTTTTGTCTAATCTTTTTTAAAAAAAACTTACCACTTCCTCCGCTCCAAACTCGTCACCGTCATGGCTACAAAAACACCAATCAGGGTGAGGAAATAGACCAAGTCCCTCGAATCCACCACGCCCCGGCTGATGGAGGCATAGTGGCTGTCAATGCCCAGCATCTGCACGATGTCGTCGCCCTTGCCGACGAAAATGGGCAGTTTACTGAAAAAATAAAAGCCCCAATGGAAAATGAAACACAGAAAAACCGCCAGGATGAAAGCCACTATTTGGTTGTTGGTCAAAGAGGAGGCGAAAACCCCAATGGACACGAAAACCCCTGACAAAAACAATAATCCTAAATACGATCCCATGATGGCCCCGCTGTCCAGGTTGCCCTTTGGGCTGCCCAATTGATACAGTGTAATATAATAAAGAATGGTGGGCAGCAACGCAAAAGCCACCAAAGCCAGGCAGGCCAGAAATTTTCCCAAAACTATCTGCAAATCGGTCAGCGGGCGGGTGGCCAGTAGTTCAATGGTGCCAGTTTGTTGCTCTTCTGAAAACGAACGCATCGTCACTGCCGGGATCAGGAATACAAACACCATAGGCGCAATGTCGAACAACTGATCTAATGTGGCATAGTTGTAATTCAACAAGCTGGTATCGGGGAATACGAACATGATCAGCCCCAAAATGACCAGGAAAACAGCCACAACGATGTAGCCGATTAGCGAACTGAAAAAGGTGTTTATTTCTTTTAAAAAAATCGTCAGCATGGAATGTTTAGTCGTTGATGGCCTGGGGCTTGCGGGCTGCGAAGGTACACGGTGTTTGTGTTTGGGTGTTTAAGTGTTTGGGTGTTTTTTAGTACCTAAGGAATTGCTTTTCTTTTGATTGGCCAGAGGCCGAAAAAAATGAAAGCACTATAATCGGGATTGCAAAATTTTACCAAAAGTCAGTTCCCCAAAATACTCAAACACCCAAATACAGTCACCTCAAGTACACCGAATTCCTGTCAACATAAATGAGCAGGCATTTGAACAGTTTTTCCTTTCTTTCTTCGATGGGCAGGTTCATGACGGTTTCCACCATTGCTTGGTCGTCTTGAATCCACTTCAATAGGTTCCGCACGTTAAAATCTACGATTTCCCCGGTTTCAAAGTGCAGGATTTTTTCAACAAAAACCTCTTCTTCCCGCTCGACCTGCCCCTCCCGGAAGGGCCGTCCCGTCAAGGGGTTGTAGGCAGCGATATAGACTTTTTTCATGCGCCAATCGGGGTAGGTGAAATAGCAGATTTTGCCCCGCAATTTCAAAGCGGCAAAGGTGGGGAATTCACGGTTCACCTCGCTGGGCGGCAAATGCAGGTATGGGATGCCTTCCAGGCAAACCGCCCAAGCGCTGTCAATGGGCAGCGCCTTCCCGGTTTTTTTTAAAACAATGGAGCTGATTTGTGTCAGTGAAGTTTGGGGATTGGTGAAATATTGCACCAGCAAGGAGTCCAGCGGATAAGCAGGTTGGTTGGCCTGCAATTCTTCAAAAGAACGGTACACGCCTTCCGCAAACTTGAAATTTTTGGTAAGGGCCAAACTGTCCTGGCCAAAAACTTCAGAAAACAACAGCAAAAAGGAGTATAAAAAGATGTTTTTCAATCGGATCAAGTTTAGGCTATTGATAAAATCTTTCCTGCTATTTCGTTGGCCAAGTTCATCCTTTGTCATTCAACATTCATCGTTTTTCACTTCGTCAATTGCTGGAACACATCCTCCACGCTGAGCACTTCCTTGTGCATTTCCAACAGGGTCAACTGGTTGTCCACTGCAAAACGGAAAATGTCGCCCCGGATATCGTGGCTGGAGCTGGTGGACAATTGCCAGCGGTTTTTGCCCACAGATTTTACCCTATTTACATGGCGGATGGCTGCGAGTTTGTTTTCCTGGATGGGCTGCTGGAATTCCACAGTAATGACGCTTTCACCTTTGATGCGGTTGGTTAGTTGCTCAATGGGGTCGTCGGCCACGATACTGCCCTTGTTGATGATGAGCACCCGGTCGCACAGGGCCTGCACCTCCTGCATGATGTGGGTAGAAAAAATGACCGTTTTTTCCTTCCCCAATTGCTTAATCACGCTGCGGATTTCTACCAATTGGTTGGGGTCGAGGCCAGAGGTGGGTTCGTCTAGGATGAGCACTTCGGGGTCGTGGAGCATGGCTTGTGCCAAGCCGACCCGCTGGCGGTAACCTTTCGACAGGGCACCAATCAGCTTGTTTTGTTCACGGCTCAGGCCCGTTAATTCGACCATGTCGGCTACCCGTTTTGGGCCGTTTTTTACCTGGTGAAGCCTGGCGATAAAGCCAAGGTACTCCTTCACATACATATCCTTATAAAGTGGGTTGTGTTCGGGCAGGTAGCCGATTCGCTCCCGCACGGCCATGGAGTCTTCTTCTACGTCGTATCCACAGACCTCCGCCTTGCCGCTGGTTTGCGGAATGAAGCAGGTCAGGATTTTCATGGTGGTCGTCTTGCCAGCACCATTGGGGCCGAGGAAGCCAAGGATTTCGCCTTTTTTGGCTTCAAAGCTGGCATTGTTCACCGCTTTTTGTTCACCGTAAATCTTGGTAAGTGACTGTACTTTGACGGACATGATAAATACTTGTCGTTGTTCAATGTTCGCTATTTTGGCTGGCGCAAAGCTACAAATTTTTGCAGCCAAGGAACGCTCAAGCACTTACCCTGATTGTTGCAGGCAAAACCTATTCTTGAAAAACCCTCACATAGTCCACATACATCCGTTGGGGGAAAACCGTCGTCGCATCCGGGTAGCCCGGCCAGTTGCCGCCCACGGCTACATTTAGGATAAAGAAAAACGGATGGTGGAATTCGCTCAAACTGCCTGGCGTAATATCCACCACATTGTACTGAACATCGTCCAGTAGCCATTTAATTTTCTGATTGTCCCAAATGATGGAAAACACATGGTATTCGTCGGCAAAAATGCCATCGTCGAGCGTGGTCGGGTTGCCATAACTGGCATGGCCGTTTTCATCCCAATGGATGGTGCCATGTACAGTGGCCGGCTCGCTTCCAATGATTTCCATGATGTCAATCTCGCCGCATTTTGGCCAGCCAACGGTGGTGATATCGCTGCCGAGCATCCAGAGTGCAGGCCAAATTCCCTGACCGAAAGGCAGCTTCGCCCGGATGTCCACCCTGCCATATTGGAAATCTTTCAGCCCCTGCGTTTTCAACCGTGCAGAGGTGTAGTCGCTGCCGCCAAAATTTTCTTTTTTGGCCTCGATGACCAACTTTCCATCTGAAATATAAGCGTTTTCGGAACGGGAGGTGTAGTTCTGCCATTCGTTGTTGCCCCAGCCGTTGTTGCCCAAATCATAGGTCCAAAAGCTTGGGTCAATGGAAGTTCCATTAAATTCATCCTGCCAGACTAGGGTGTACCCGGCGTAGCTGTCGGGGCTGGTGTAACCGTCGTTGCCGCCTGGCAGGAAGGTGTCGTCGTTGCGGATGGTGCCAATGGCCGTTGCAGCCGTAATAACGGCGTTGCTTGGGTTTGACAAAACCACTTCAAACTCTTCGTCGCCCTCTTTCAGCGTGTCGGCCATGATTTCCACGGTGATGGTCTGCTCAGTTTCGCCTTCGGCAAATGTTATCCTTCCGGCTATGGTCACAAAATCCTCGCCTGCTTTGGCCGATTTGTCCACCGTTGAAAAATCTGCACTCACAGGCTTGCTGGAGGCTTGGCTGAGCCGTGCCTTGAACTCAAAATTGTTGGCACTGTTGCCCTCAAATTTGCTCACCGGGCTGATGGTCAATTGCGCAAGCGTGGGCGTGGTGGTATCATCATCTTTGCTGCCACAGGCCATGGCAAGCATGATCGTCAACAAAAGCAGGGAAGGAAGTAATTTATGCATGAGGATTTTGATTTTTGAATATTGAAACAACAGTTTGCCAAGCTGGTTTTTAATAAAAATATGGTATAACAAGCCAGGCCTGCGAGGCAGGTCATTGTGAAACCAGCGTGAAGCGCCAGATTCCCCCACCAAAGTTCACTTTCAATTCCAATAAATCACCGTTGGCGGTTTGCTCCATCTTGGAAATATCATAAGTGACGGCGCTTTGCGGCATGTTCACTTCGGCACCGTTAGCTACCTTGGGCAAGCCGATATAAGCACCCAAACCTGTTACCTTCAACTGTGGCACAGCACCTGGCAAAATGGAAAAGGCATGTGTGCCCGATGCCCAAGCGGCCTGGCTGGCCTGTAGTTGCGCCTCGTCAATGCACTCAAAATTGAAGCCCATATAATCTTCTGCCCATAGGTCGCCTTTGGTATCGTAAACCATCGCACCGTCTTTTGTAAAAGTCCATTCATCGTTGAAGGCACAGGGGCGGACGTCCACTTCAGCGGCTTGGTTTTCCCACCAGGTCTGGCTCTCGTCGGCTGGGCCTACCCATAGCGCACCTGCCGCAGGGTTCAGCTTCCAGGTTTTCGTGTCGCAGTTGGACAGGAACTCGTAAACCGGATCGGTGGTGCAGTCAAAAGGCGCATCTTCAGGAACGACCAAAAGCTGTGAGGAGGAAGCCGAGCCACCTTTGGTGAAAATGGTCAGCTTGATTTCGTACTCGCCTTTAGTGGGGAAATAGGCCTCCACCGACTCGCCCTTGGCCTTTTGGCCCTCGTATTCCCACAGAAATTGAAAAGCACCGGGTGTGGTATTTTTAAAAATATAGCTGTTCGGCTCACCCGCCGCTTCAATGATAAAACTGGCGCTATCCGGCGGTAGGCCGATGTCTATTTTGTCGTCTTGCTGCGGTTGGCAAGCCGTGAACAAGAGGCACGTCAATAAAAAGAGGTAATGTGCTTTTTGCATAATGCTATGTTTAAGAAATCAAGGTGTTTGTGTGTTTTTGTGCTTATGTGTTTGCAGCATCTCGAAAACACACAAACACACAAATTCACAAATTTTTCAATAACCTGGATTTTGCACCAGCGCCCCCTGCGACAGTTCTATTTCCTGTTGAGGGATGGGCAAATATTCATGGATGCCTGCCACGAAACCTGGCAGCGCCTCGCTCGCCCCGCCCGTGCGTACCAAATCCCAAAAGCGTTGGCCTTCGGTGGCGAGTTCCAGGCGGCGCTCCCTGTAAATGGCATTCAACAAATTTTGGCCGGACACGCTGCCTGTGTACGGCTGCAAGGCCACCCGGCTGCGCACCTGGTTGAGGTATTGGCGGGCCTGTGCCTCGTCGCCACTGCCACGTACCAGTGCCTCGGCTGCCATCAGCAGCACATCGGCAAGGCGGATGACCCGGATGTTGTCGCCCCACGCCAGGGCCACTTCGCCATCAGTGGCTTGGTTAGCTGCGATGGGGGCGTATTTTTTGATAAAATAATCCGTGTTTTGATAGCCTTCCTTATAGGAGGCCCCCGACTGTTGTTTCAACAGTTTTCCATCAATAACGGTATGTTGCAGCCGCGGGTCGTTTTGCATAAAATCAACCAGTTCGGGCGCAACGGGGCAAAAACTCCAACCCGGTGCATACACTGGCCCGGAGTAGTCCCGCATCCCAAAAAACTGGATGTTGTAATTGCCCTCGGTGGCATTGTTCACCGGGCCGGAATTGAAGCAGCAGCCGTAGTCGCCCGGCCGGTTGCTGGCGTATTGTATTTCAAAAACCGACTCCGGCCCAAACTCATTTTCCCTTGTGAAAATATCGCCGAAATCTGGCGTGAGGAAATAGTTGCCTGAGTTAATGACCGCTTCAAAATGCCCGGCGGCTTCCAGCATCCTTCCATCGTTGTTTTGGAACAAGATTGCCTTGCCCAAAAGTGCAGAAACAGCCCCATGTGTGAGGCGTCCCAATTCGGCTGGCGGAACCGTCTCCGGCAGTTCGGGCGTATTGAGCGCTTCCGTCAAATCCTTTTCAATGGCGGCATAGACATCAGTTGGATTGACTTGTTTCACCGAATAAAACTGATCGGCACTCAAAGGCTCTAAAAGCAGGGGAATATTTCCAAAGAGCTTTACCAGATCAAAATAAAACCAAGCCCTCAGGGCTTTCATCTCAGCAATCGTCCTGGCCTTGAAGGCGAGGTCAAGGTCTGGCACTTCTTCTATTTTTTGTAAAATCAGGTTGGCCCTATAGATGCCCGTGTAATATTTCCGCCAAAGGCCCATTTGTGGGCCAAGCAATGGGCTGAGGGAAAAGTTGTCCCAGGCTACCCAATTTGGCTGGTCGGATGGATCGCTGCCGCCTGCATAGCAGTCATCAGAAGCAGCATTGAGCAGGCCGAGCATCATGTTCCAGCCATCGGTGCCTTCCCATCCCAGCACGTCGTAGGTGGCCACCACTCCTTGAAAGATTTGCTCCTCATTTTTGTAAAAATTGCTCTCCAATTCGGTGCCTCTTGGCTCCAGTTCGATGAAGTCCTTGCCGCAAGAAGTGGCCATGATAAAGGCCGTCAGCAAGAGGATATTTTTAGTTAAGAATTGTTTTTTCATGTTGAAATTTTGTAGCTGCCAAATTATTTGGCAGCAAGAAATTGATAACAGCTATAGATTTTTACGGCCAAATAAATTTGGCAGCTACTTTCCAAAAGTCACATTTACACCTGCCAAAAAATACCTCGGCTGTGGGTAAATCCCTCTGTCCACACCAGCCCCTGCGCCCACTTCAGGGTCGAAGCCCTTGTACTTAGTGAGTGTCCAAAGGTTGTTGGCAGAGACATATATTCTTGCCTTTTTCATGCCCGCCCCGGCAGCAACGGCAGTCGGAAGGTTGTATCCCAATTGTAGAGTTTTGACCCTGAAAAAGGCCCCGTTTTGTATCCAAAAATCCGAACTGCGGGTCAGGTTTTGGTTGGCGGTGAGAAGATCGCCATCGTTGAGGGTCAGGCGGGGGAAGTCATAGGATGTGCCTTCGCCTGTCCACCTGCCGAGCGCATCGGCGGTGAAGTTGGCCTTCGGCAAATCAAAACGGCGGGTGGCATTGTAAACGTCGTTGCCCCACACCCCCTGCCCGAATAGGATGAGGTCGAAGCCTTTATAGCCGACACTGAGGTTGAAGCCGTAAGTCCAGTTGGGCGTGGGGTCGCCGATGATAGTGCGGTCGTCTTCATTGATTTCGCCATCGCCGTTCACGTCCACAAAACGGATGTCGCCAGGCTTGGCATTCTCCTGCAATAATTCTCCCTCAGCATTGGTGTAGCTGGCCACTTCTGCTTCATTTTGAAACAGGCCATCTGTTTTGTAACCATAAAATGATTCGTAGGCATAGCCTTCGATGGTACGGGTGAGTTCGGTACCCTGAGGGCCAAAACGCTGGTTGCCGGGCAGGAATGTTTTGTCTTCGCCAAGCTCGAGGATGGTATTTTCAACATAAGAAATATTGCCCGATAGATCCACTGCTACGCCGCCAATAGTATTGCCAAAGCTGAGTTCCAACTCATAGCCCTTATTTTCCAACTCTGCAATGTTGCCAATGGGGCCAGCATTGCCCACATAGGCTGGCACAATGACAGGAAGGAGCATACCGGTTGTTTTTTTGTTGAAATAGTCGAACGTGACGCCGACCCGTTTGAAGATTTTTGCATCAAAGCCAATATCAAACTGGCTGGTCTCTTCCCAGCGCAGGTCAGGGTTGGCGATAGCATTCGGGCTGACGCCGTTGATAAGTTCATTCTCATTGCCGAAGGTATAGCTGCGCCCGCCGCCCACTGTGGAAACATAGCGGAAATCGCCGATGCGGTCGCTGCCGTTCACGCCATAGGAACCCCTAATCTTAAAGAAATTGACCACATTATTTTTTGGGAAAAAATCTTCTTCCGTCAACACCCAGCCCAGGGATATGGAGGGAAAAACGCCGTATTTATTGTTGGAGCCAAAGCGGGCAGAGCCGTCCACCCGAAACAGGCCCGTGAGCAGGTATTTGGAGGCGAAGTTGTAATTGATCCGCCCAAAGTAGCTGGTCAAGGTATTTTCATATTCATATCCATAAAAAGTCTGGCTGGCGGGGTCGGTGGCAAAGCCGAGGGAAGCATCTTCCAGATTATCAACTGGTATGTCGGAGATGTTTCCTGCCTGCCATTGGCCGCTTGATTTTTTGGCTGTGGTGCCAGCCAACAGGGTGGTGCTGTGCCTGCCGATGTTCAGGTCGTATGTCAAGGTATTTTCCCAGTTCCACACTAATCCCCTGCCGAGGCTGCGGTTGTAATTGGTAATCAAGGCAATGTTTGTGGCGTTCAGGTAGTGGACGGGCGTAAAACCTTCGCCGCCAAAAAAGGCCAAATCTGCACCAATGTTTGAGCGGAAGCGAAGTCCCTTCAATATTTCCCATTCTCCAAAAATAGAGCCCACAAACTTGTCGGAATAACCTTTGCTCTGTGCCACTTCCAGTGCCGCCACAGGGTTCAAAATTTCAGAAGTGATAATGTCGGAAATGCCGTAAATCCTGCCATTTTTATCCCGCACGAGGGATTCAAAATTATTAGCGTAGCGAGGTTCGGAAAGTACCGTTTCGTCCATTTCAAACAGGGGTGTGATGGGGTCGAGGTTGATGGCCCTGCCCAGCGGCGAACCAAATTCTGTGTTTTCCGCTACGCCACTGGCTACCACCCTTGTGTAACCGAAAGTGTTGCCGAATTTAAGATTTTTCACAAGGCTGTGGTTGGAGTTCAGGCGGATGGAAAAGCGTTTCCAATAGCTGTCGTCCTTATTTCCCACGATGCCCTGTTGGTCAAAATAACCAAAGGAGGTGTAATAGGTAGAGCGTTCGTTTCCGGCGGAAAGGCTCAGTTCGTGGTTTTGCAGGGGGGCATTTTCGTTGAAAATAGCTTTCTGCCAGTCTGTTCCTTCTCCGAGCGACTGGGGGTCTTCGTAAAGGATGCCCTGCCCGGCGGCGGCAGAGGCTTCGTTCATCAAAGTAGCATACTCGGCGGCGTTGAGCAGGGTGAGTTTGCGCCAGGGGTTTTGAGCGCCGTAGTAGCCGCTGTAGTTGACTTCCATCCCACCAGATCGGCCTTGTTTGGTGGTGACAATGATGACTCCGTTGGCTGCCCTTGCCCCATAAATAGCTGCTGATCCAGCATCTTTTAATACTTCTATGGATTCGATATCACTTTGGTTAAGGTATTCGATGCCGCCTTCGATGGGCACACCATCCACCACATATAGCGGGTCAGAATTATTAATGGAGGTAGTTCCACGGATACGAACAGTAGCGCCCGCCCCTGGCTGGCCCGAACTTGAAGTGACCCGCACACCAGAAGTGCGCCCCTGCAAGGATTGCTCCAGGCGGCTGACGGGCATGTTCTCCAGGTCTTCTGATTTTACTTTTGAAATGGCACCTGTGACCACGCTTTTCTTTTGGACGCCGTAGCCTACCACCACGACCTCTTCCAGTTGGGTGGCGTTTACCTGCATTGGCACGTTGATTTGGCGCTGGCCATTGACTTCTACTTCCTTTTCGAGGTAGCCTGTATAGCTAAAAACAAGGGTGTTCTGGTCTTTTTCCAGCTTTATCTCGTAGCTGCCATCCACATCGGTGACAGTGCCTTGGGCAGTATTTTTAATTATCACGCTGGCCCCGATAAGGGCTTCGCCGCTGGCGGAGTCGGTGACGGTTCCCCGCACGGTATTTTGCCCAATGGCAACTTGGCCAAGCAGCAGCAGGGCGATTATTTTATAAATGATTTTCATGGTGAAATCAATCGAAAAGAGGGGCGCACAGGTTGTACTGTGCGGCCCTGGTGATGTATGAAACTTTTCTTTTTATCCCTTCGGATTTCACTGATTTCCGCTGAATGTTAGCTATACAGCTTGCGGGTCAGCAAATCTGTGGGCTTAAAACCTATTGTTTTACAAACTTTCGGGTGGCTATTCGATTGCCAGATTGAACCTGTACAAAATAGATCCCATTGGCCAAGTGGCCTGTCGTGATGCGGTAATTAGTATCTGATGTACGGTCAAGGCCGATCAAAGAGCCGGTGGCACTCATCAGTCGTACCGACTTCTCTGCCTGGCTATTGTCGTTGAATTGAACTATGGTAAAATCACCGGCCAGGGTAGGGGAAAGGCTGAACAGGTTGGCATCGAAAACAGGGCCGCCATTGATGCCCGTCAGGCAGGAAGTGCAGGTGTTCCAAATGAAGCAAACTTCTTGGTCGCCGTCCACTTCAATGACCCTGTTTACAAATTGGCCAGATGGATCGCTAATGGTGCAAGGGTCGCCATTCATAAACTCTTCGGACACGGCCCAGTTGTCGAGTTCAAACTTGTACTCATAGGTGCCCGGCTGCAAGGTGAGGGTAGTTTCATAAATTTTGTCGCCATCGGCATCGGTCAGCGGGTTGGCATCGCCCGACCAGTTATTGAAATTACCGGCGATGTAGGCAGTTGTAAAAGTGCCGGAGTAGGCATTCATGTCAACGGAGAATTTCACGTTGCCGGGGTTTCCGGAACCGCAATCGGTATCAGTGGTACATATTTCGAAGCAAGTGGCAATGGTCGTGTCCTGCGTGACGGGGCTAAGGAAGCGGTCGTTGAAGTTGCCGGGATTGGCACAATCCTGCCCGGCGATGTTCTCCTTGCAGCTATAGTCGGGGCAAGCGCCGTTGGTAAATGCGTAAAAGGAAGAGAAACCTTTCTGCCGCTCAAGGGTGATGGTCCAGACGCCGTCGCCGTCGCTGTCTTCGAGCGGGTAGTCGCCAGGATTGCCAAAATTGCCCCCGCCTGCTACATACAGCCCTTCATTGGAGACAGTAATATGGGAAGCCCCCAGGGCAAAGGTGATTTTCACCCCGTCGCCGCAAGCGTAGCAGCTATTGTAGCAAAATGTGGGAAGCACTTCGTCGCCAGCTACCACGAGTTTCCGATTGACGAACTGGCCCGACGGATCCACCTGTACGCAGGTTTCAAAGCCGTTAAATTCTTCCTGGGTGGCCCAGCCGTCCAACTGGAACTTGTATTCCTGCAGGCCTGGCGGCACATCTGCGATGGTTGTTTCCCAAATGCCGTCGCCATTGCTGTCGCTGAGTGGGTTGCTGTCAGCCGACCAGTTGTTGAAGGTGCCGCTCACAAAAACTGTTGTAAAACTGCCAGCATAGCTGTTCATGTCCACCGAAAACGTGATGTCGCTTGGGGAAGCGCCACCGCCCATTTTCGTTACGAGGTCATCCCAATAATAAGTCATATCGTTGGGGAAGGCAGTGCCAAAATCGAAAAACAGGGTGACCGTTGGGTACACATGGCCCGTGGCGGGCAGGAAAGGTGCCTCAAGAGAAGGCAGGCTGGCATCCACGCAAACCTCTACCCAAGCCTGGGCCTGGCTTACGTTGGTGGTCCTGACCCAGGTGTCGCCTGTGGTGGCCGAGCCTTCCAGTTTAATGCCCACATTGCCCGCAGCGGGTGCCCAGACCTTAATACAGACTTGATTGTTGGCAACCATGTCGGCGGCAATGGGCATGGCTGGGTTCGGGAAAGCCCCGGCCCAGGTCTGGGAATTGGCCGGCTTTATATGTTCGGCCACCATGCTGCTGGTGTTGATGCCCGAAGCATCGGGATTGGCGATGATATTGTTCAAAGTTCCATCCAGCGAACTCCCAAAATACTGATAAGTGGTGGAAGTGCCTGCCATTTCAAAATCGAGCAGGGTAGTTTGGGCAGAGAGGCTGCCCACAGCAAAAAGGACAGTAAACAAGCGTAGAATTTGTTTCATGTTTGATAATTTTTATGTGACGGAAATGTGTGTTTTATACCGTAAATGCCAATAGTCCGGCAGACAATAACCGCAAGGGTGTCTTGCACCATTTTTATTCACAACAAAAAGGCCCTTTCGCCATTTAGCTATCTGGCAAATGTAAGAATGGGAAAATGGCACCGCCAAAAGAACTGCTACCTTATAAATACGGCATAGCGGCAAAGCTTGCACATTTTGCGCAGCTAATCGGACAAAGCACTACGGCATTACTACGGCAGGTAACTATTTTTGCCTACATTGGGCAGCTTTGGCCCCCGTTTTTGCAGTTTTGGTGAACTGCTGGCCGGGGAGGCAGGCCACTGGTGGCACGAGCTGGTAGAGTCTTGGCGAACGCCCGAATGATCAAATACATTGAGACCTTTTTCATTTCAAATATTTACCTTGGCTGAACAGGCCTCGCTTCGGGCCTTGCGTCACCTGCTGCTGCCTGCATTGCTTGCCTTGCAATACCTGCCCCTGCATGGCCAAAACCTCAACCTCGGGACGCCCCCCATCCGCAATTTTTCAAAAAAAAACTACCGGGCCGGCACCCAGACCTGGGACATGGCCCAAGACGAACGGGGCGTGATGTACTTTGCCAATAACCAGGGGCTGCTGGAGTTCGATGGTAACAATTGGCGGCTTTTTCCTTTGGCCAATAATACCATTGTGCGTTCTGTTTGCATCGGAAAGGACAAGCGGATTTACGTGGGCGGGCAGGGCGATTTTGGCTATTTTTCGCCCAATAAAAATGGGCAACTGGTTTTTCACTCCCTAAAAGACGCACTGCCGGAAAGCCAACAGAATTTTAGCGATGTGTGGGATATCCTTGTCCGTGAAGAGGGCGTTTTTTTCAGGGCCAGCGACCGTATTTTCCTCCTGCGTGGTACTGTTGTACATGTTTTTTTATCGGGCAGGGCCTTGGAGTTTTTGGGCCTGCTCCAAAATAAGGTAGTGGTACAAGATGCCAATTACAAACTCTATGAATTTAACAAAAACGAGTTTCAGGCTTTTGGCAATGCAGCTTTACCGGTAGCGGGGTTTATCACGGCCATTTTGCCTTATCATGTTGATACTCAGCTTGTCACAACCATCAAGGACGGCATTTTTTATTATTCCAAATCGGCTTTTGGCACATGGAAGACCAGTTCCGCCGATTTTTTGAAAGCCAACAGGATTTACTGTGCGGGTCTGTTGGAGGATGGCAAAATAGCCGTCGGCACCTCGCTCTCCGGCATGGTAGTATTGGATCGTCAAGGCCGCATTTTCCAGCATTTGGCAAAAAAAAGCGGGCTGCAAAACAACACCGTCCTCAGTATTTTTCCTGACAAGGCCGGCAGCCTGTGGCTCGGCCTCGACAACGGCATTGACCTGGTGGCCATCAATTCCCCGTTTTCCAATATTTTCCCGGACGGCGATTTGCAGGGTACGGGCTACGCCCTCGAAATATTTGCTGGGAAAATCTATTTCGGCACCAATACCGGCCTCTACTGTACGGATTGGAAAGCCTTCTATCCGCCCGAGGAGCAGCACCCCTTCCAATTAGTGGCCAATACCAAAGGGCAGGTGTGGGGCTTAAACCGCCTTGGGAACAGCCTGCTCTTGGGCCACCACGAAGGGGCATTTGACGTCAGGGATCATTTGGCCCAGAAAATTGCAGAACTGCCCGGTGTTTGGAAGTTCCTGCCCATTTCTGCCACTACCGCCTTGGCTGGGCATTATAATGGGGTGGCATTTTTTAAAAAAACAAATGCGCAATGGCACCTGTCCGGTCAACCCAAGGGCCTCTCAGAAAGCAGCCGCATCTTGGAAAAATCGGCCAACGGCAAGGTCTGGATTGCCCACCCCTACCGAGGAGCATACCGCTTAGACTTGGACACTGCCACCCAGAATATTGAGATAGAATTTTTCAATGTTAAAAACGGGCTTCCCTCCGATTTCAACAATTATGTGTTCAAACTGGGAGACCTCTTGGTTTTTGCCGCCGAAAAAGGCATTTTCAGTTTTGATGAAACGCTAAAACGCTTTGTGCCAAATGAAGAGTTCAACAACATTTTTGGTGAAAAAACGAGGGTAAAATACCTCCGGCAAGACGGGGAGGGCAATATTTGGTACGTGGCGGGCGACGAGGTGGGCGTCCTGATGGTGGAGGACAAGGGCCTTGAAAAAAAGGTGCGAAGAAGGCCCATCCCTGAACTCTCCGGCAAACTGGTCGGAGGTTTTGAGTTCGTGTTGCCCGTGGACAGGCGCAATGTGTTTTTCGCCACCGAACAAGGCTTCGTTCATTTCAACCCCAGCAACTATTTTCATTATGACTCCAGCCTCCAATTGGTGTTGCACGAGGTAAGGCTGGACGACAGCAGCGACAGCCTTATTTTTGGCGGACACTTAATGGAAGGGGCGGTATCCCCGCCCGTGCTTTCCCATCGGCAAAATGCGCTGCGTTTTATATTTTCCGCTACTGATTATAATGGCAGCGAACATGTGCAATATGCCCATTTCCTTGAAGGGGCAGAGCAGGGATGGTCGGATTGGAGCCACGGTACAAAGCTGGTTTTCAATAACTTAAGCCCCGGCAGTTACCGCCTTCACCTGAAGGCAAAAAATGCACACGGCGCCCAGGGCCAGGAGATTGCCTACGAGTTTGAAATCATGCCACCCTGGTATGCCAACCCTTTTGCCTTTTCAATATATGCCCTGCTGGGCCTAGGTGCAGTGGCCGCAATGTTGTACCGCCAACGGCGGCGCTTTGATAGGGAAAGGCGGGCAATGCAAACAAGCCACCAGCAGAGGGAGGAACAGCACCAGGCATTTGCCCGCCAATCGGAAGAGGCCATCAGCCGCCTGCAACAGGAAAAATTGGAGGCCGAAGTGCTGCACAAAAACCAAGAACTGGCCACCGCCACCTTGCACCTGGTTCAAAAAAGCGAAATGCTGAGCACCATCAAATCGGCCTTGGTAAAACTTGAAAAAAACATGCAGGCACAACCAACAGTGAAAAAGGAGATCCAACGCATTGTCAAAATGGTGGAGCAAGATGTCAGCCTGGACGAGGATTGGGAGCATTTTTCGCAAAACTTCGACCAGGTACATAGCGACTTCCTCAAGCGCCTCGCCGAGCACTACCCCCATCTAAGCCCCAATGACTTCAAACTCAGTGCCTACCTGCGCATGAACCTTTCCACCAAAGAAATTGCCGCCCTACTCAACATTTCCGTGCGGGGCGTGGAAGCCAGCCGCTATCGCCTGCGCAAACGCCTGGGATTGGGTACAGAGGTGAACCTGACCGAGTTTTTGATGCGGCTCTGACCCCCGGTTGGGACGGTAAAGGAAATGTCAACCTTTTTGTAAGGTGGCCAACAACCAAAACTTTGGCGGGCTTTGGTAGTTTTACGTTTCTAAAATCAAAACTCATTTTTCATCAAACTAAAACCTATGCGCACCATCTTGTTTGCCATTGTTTTTTGCTCCGCAATAGCCTGCGGGGAGGCCCACCAAAAAAATACCTCCACCGTCGCCAACGAAAACACATCGCCGTCAGAATCTTTGGCTGCCGATACACAGCCCAAAGCGGTTGCCATTTCACAAAAAGAAGAAATGGAGGCATCACTTCCCCCCTCATCAAAAGTCGTGAATACCGAAAAAAATGGCAACATTCCAAATGAAAAAGCGGCCACAAAAGATACAGAACCTGTTATAAAACAGGCCCCTTCACAGTATGAAAAGGTTCCGACCGCCACGCAGGAGCCAGTTGTTAAAAAAGAAGAAATCACAGTGCCAGAGACCGTTGCCGATAAAAAGGCGATGGAAATACCTTCCACCACGCAGGCCCCTTCGCACGAGGCTTGGGACAAACTGCTCGGTCAGTATGTAAGCGCCGATGGCAAGGTGAACTACAAGGGCCTGAAAAACGACAAGGCCAAACTCGAAACCTACCTCGAAACCCTCAAAAATAATCCGCCTAAAGACGGTTGGACCCGCAACGAAACGATGGCCTATTGGATCAATGCCTACAATGCTTTTACCGTCAAAATGATAGTGGACAATTACCCAGTTTCCAGCATCATGAAACTGGATGGCGGCAAACCCTGGGACAAGAAATGGATAAAATTGGGCGAAAAAACCTATTCGCTGAACAACATCGAAAACGACATCCTGCGCCCGCATTACCGGGATGCCCGCATCCATTTCGCCCTTAACTGCGCTGCAAAATCTTGCCCGCCGCTACTGAACAAAGCCTGGACTGCCGACAATCTGGAAGGCAATTTCGACAAACAGGCCCGGTCTTTCATCAACAACCCAAAATTCAATACCATCAGCGCCAACCGGGTGAAGGCAAGCAAGATTTTCGAATGGTACGCCACTGATTTTGGGAATTTGATTGAGTTTTTGAACAAATATTCAACGTCGAAAATCAATAGCAATACAAAGCTGGAATATGCAGAGTACGATTGGAGCCTGAATGAATAATCCGAATTGCGGTACAACCTCGTCGAGGTTTCAAACCTCGACGAGGTTATCAGCATTTCTCTCTCCCGATAGTTACTGGAACTGATTCTCCCTCCCTCCTCTCACCTGGTCACGACTATCTTTTTCACTTGCCCTTCGCCCCGCCCGTTTTCAATATGTAAAAAATAAACTCCAGTCTGCAATTGGCCCAAATCCAAGCTGTTTTCCCTGTGCTTTAGGTCAAATTTTTTTACAAAAACGCCCTGCGCATCGCTCAGCCATAGAACGGCCCCAGCTGGAAGGTTTTCCAAAGTAAGCCTACCGCTGCTGGGATTTGGATAAGGCATAACTGCTTCTTTATCAACCTTTTCCCATGCGGTGTTCACCGTCCCGTCCACGGGTATTTCGAGCCGTGAAAGGTAGTTTCCCTGTACATGCACTGCATTGGTGGCTATGAGCGGGTTCACCAAAGTATCTAAATTGCCGTTCGGGTACATCTCGCCGCCCGTGTTCATGTTTCGGTTGTAGCGGGGGTAATTGGAAGAAGTGACAATAAGTCGCAGCCTGTTCCCAGCCTTAAAAGTATTGGCCAAATAGTCGAATTCAAGGGTGATGGGATAGACTTCGCCCACTTGCATGAATGCCGTATCGTTCACCGTGTAGCCATTGCGGAAGCGCATCCTTTGCACACTTTCGTTCAGCAAAATAGAACTCCCATCGGGGTAAACTTCGGTCAGGCGCAGCGCAAAATCGGTATCTTTTTTATCGGAGGAAACGAAGAGGTGTGATTTGATTTTTCCTTTTACTACAATGTCTTCATTTAAAATATCCGTCGTAAAAACCAGGGCATCGTTGCGGTTTTCAACTTGATTTTGATCAAACGGCCCTTGTTCCAACAAAGGCGATAACGTCTTGCCGCCAATGGTAGGGGAGGGGTCGTTGGGATCGTAGGCAAAGTCCAATTCGGCCTCATTGGCAGTGGGTTGCAAAGTTGTCAAGCCATTGTTTTCTGTTAAATAAAGACTTATTTCATCCAAATTGGCAGGAGGGAAAACTTCGGCTTGCTCCCAAGCATTTTCCCCCATTTGAAAATATTGCACAGGAGCCGTTTCCTCCCAGCCGTTGTCCTCGCCGAGCAGGTAATGGGCAAAAAATTGGTTGCCTGTGATGTCGTCCCTATTTTCCGCTTCGGGAAATGACAAGTCACCCTGCTGCACCTGTCCCAAGCCGCCGTGCCGCCAAGGGCCGACAAGAAAACGGTGGGCATCGGCCACCGGCGAAAGCGCCCGCAAGGTGTCAAACAAAATCACGTCGTCGTTGATGTTGTGGTCAAACCAGCCCGCCACCAGCAGCATCGGCACTTCTATTTCGTCGGGGTACATCGAAGTGTTTTCCGCAAATTGCCAAATCAGGTTATAATGTGGATTGTTGGCCAAAGCCGCAAAGCTGCCACCAAAGAGGAAGTTCAGCGTTTGCAGGTATTCCGTTCGGGCTGTGCCGCCAGGGAAATACTGCTGGTAGGCCGTGTTCGGCGCAGTCACCATCGGCATGGCGCACACCAAATGCGGCGGTTGCTCTCGTGCTGTCAGGAATTGGATATTGCCCAAGGCCGACAAGCCCCAAGTGCCTACTTTCCCGTTGCACCAGTCTTGCTCTGCAATCCATTCCACTGCATCATAGCCATCTTCTCCACGGTTAGGCATGGCGACGCAGGCCGCTGTTGAGCCATAAAAACAGCGCCAATCCAGCACCACAAAGGCATAGTCGCTGTTGGAAATATTTTGCCCAACGCCCAGCGGCATCCCCAATTGGAACAGGTTCTTGTTGTACGGCGTCTGTATGAGGATGACGGGGAAAGTGCCCTGTTGATTGGGGCGGTAGAGGTCGGCGGCCAGGGTCTTGCCATCCCGCATGGGGATTTGGAGGGCTTCGGGGGAGAGTTGGGCGTGGAGGTTTACGGCAAAAAATAGAATAAATGAGAGTAGAAGATTTTTCATAAAGGAAGGTTTAGCGGTTCGACTTGGCGGGCTGGCCGATGTTTAAACGAGGGAATCGGGGAATACCCTACAACATTGAGCCAATCAGTTTTTTCTCATTAAAAATGCCCTTCGAGCCAGGGATCTATACCGGGAAACGGTGCTTTCATGAAAGTTTTTTTCAAAAGTAAAAAACACCCGTCACTTCTTCACGCCCGGCCCTTCCAACAGCTTAAAGAACTGATCCAGTTTCGGTGTGATGACGATTTCCGTGCGCCTGTTTTGGCTACGGCCCGTGGCATTGCCGTTGTCCGCTTTGGGCTTGAACTCGGAGCGCCCGGCAGCGGTCATGCGGGCTGGATCCACATAATGCTCTTCCTCCAAAGCCCTCACGACGGAGGTGGCCCGTTTTACGCTCAAGTCCCAATTGTCTTCCATGCAGGAATTGTGGATGGGCACATCGTCCGTATGTCCTTCCACGATGAGTTCCAGGTCGTTGTGGTCGCCGAGGATATTGGCGATTTTGCCAAGCACCCGCTGTGCAGCGCTGTTGATGCGGGCACTGCCCGATTGGAACAGCATTTTATCGGAAATGGAAACATGCACTAGTCCGCCCCGCACCTCCACTTGCACGTCATCGTCGTTGATGTCGGCCAGGGAGCGTTTCAGGTTCATCACCAGGGCCAGGTTGAGCGAGTCTTTCGACTGCATTTTAGTGGTTAAATCCTGGATGAAATCATACTGCTGCGAAAGGGATTTCAACGACTCATTAATGCTTTCCGCCCCGGCCCTGCTCACGATGCTGAGGTCGGCCATGCGGTCGAGCAGGCTGCTGTTGGTGCCTTGCAGGTGCTGGATTTGCTGCTCCAGTAGGGCAATCTTATCGTCCTTGGTGGCGATTTCTGTTTCGAGGTTTTTGATTTTTCCTTTGTTGCAGGCGGTGAAAAAAAGCAGGGAAACAAATATGGGGATGAAAGGTAATTTTCTCATTCAAAACTTTTTAGCCCGTCCGTTGGCACTTCAATAGCAGCCAATGGCACGGCAGGGGTGGATGGTATATTTGAAAGTATAGGTTTTGAAAGGCGGGAAGGTTCAAATGAGCAATTGACTTGCCCCTTTACCTGGCGTGGAAAATAGGCTATTCTAATAGGATGATCCAACAACTGCTACCGCTTGAAAATAGGCCGAAAGTTTCAAAATTTCTGCTTATGATGTACGAGGGATATACTGCGTTTCCATGAAAATTCAGATTTAAAAACAGGAATTTCAAGGTAACGTCGGGGAGGTTCTGAACCTTCCCGACGTTTATACTACTGAATACAAACCATCACCACTCCGTATGAAAAACCCCCTCCTTATCTACCCGCTCATAAGTATGTGAACCAAACAAATCCCGCTGTGCCTGCACGAGGTTCAGCGGCAATCTACCACTCCTCAACGCATCAAAATAAGTCAGCGTGGAGGCCATTGCCATCACCGGGAGGCCTGCCTTGATAGCCGAGCGCAGCACCCAGCGAATGTCCTTTTGGCTTTTGGCAATTTCATCCCTAAAGACAGGGGACAGCAAGAGGTTTTTCAGCCCCGGCTGCTGGCTGTACGCTTGGCGGATCAGTTCCAGCAAATCCGCCCGGATGATGCAGCCGCCCCGCCAGATGCGGGCAATCGTTTCCAATTCCAGGCCGTATTTTTTCTCTTCGGAGGCCTCGGCGAGCAGGTGCAGGCCTTGGGAGTAAGTAACGGTAAAGGCAAAGTACAGCGCAGCTTCCAGCCGTATCACCAGTTTGTCTTTTTTTGTCTTTTTTCCTTTTTTTTGATAAAAAATAGCCTCCATTTCCAGCCGTTCGTTTTTCAGGGCGGAGAGGCTCCGCATGGTCACGGCGGCGTCAATGGTCGGCACGGGGATGCCCATGTCCATAGCGTTTTGGCTGGTCCACTTGCCCGTGCCTTTTTGTTTGGCTTTGTCCAAAATTTTGTCCACCAAAAAGCCCGTGCCCAGGTCGTCTTTTTGCGCAAAAACTTGCGCTGTGATTTCAATCAAATAGGAGCGTAGCCGTCCCTTGTTCCATGCATCAAAAGTCTGGTGCAGTTCTTCGTTGGACATTCCGCCCACATTTTTCAACAAATCATAAGCCTCGGCTATCAACTGCATCATGCCGTATTCGATGCCATTGTGTACCATTTTCACATAATGGCCAGAAGAGCCGCTGCCGAGAAAGGCCACGCAGGGTTCACCGTTTACTTTGGCAGAAACCGCCTCCAAAATGGGCCGCACGGGTTCGTAGGCTTCCCTCGCCCCGCCGGGCATGATGCTCGGCCCAAACCTCGCCCCTTTCGACCCGCCAGACACGCCCATGCCCATGAAATGGATGCCTTTTTCTTTCAAATAAACATAGCGCCGCTCGGTGTCTTCGAAAAAGGAATTGCCCCCATCTATGATCAAATCGCCCTGTTCGACAAAGGGCAAAAGGCTTTCAATCACGCTATCCACCGGCTCGCCGGCGGGCACGAGCAGCATGATGTGGCGGGGCCTTTTCAGCAGGGCCACAAATTCCTGGGTGGAAGTGGTGCCTTTGGCGGCTTTGCCAGCGGCTTCCGTTTCGAGGGCGGTGGCCTTGGCGGCGTCAGTGTCCAGCCCGGCAACGGAAAAGCCGTGGTCGGCGATGTTCAATAAAAAGTTACGCCCCATTACACCGAGGCCTATCATGCCGAAATCGTAAGTGTTTGCCATTTTCAAAAAATAAGCGGTGAAAGAAAGGGCGCAAGATAAAGGGGTAAAACTTGCTTCACAACCCCATTTGTTTTTTTAAAAAAATTGTCAAGGGGTTTAACCTTGGAATATTCGTTAGTGCAGAACATTGCCCTAACTTCCCGCTTTAATTGTATGTTCGGTTCCCAAAAATCCAAAACTAAACTTTCAACAACTCATCACTCGAAACCGTGGATCCACTCATCTTCACCATCTTCGGCGCTTCCGGCGACCTCGCCAAGCGCAAGCTCATACCCGCCCTGTTTGAACTGCACCTCGACGGCCTCCTGCCAAAAGGTTTTACCATCCTCGGTGTGAGCCGAACGGAGTTCTCGGACGAAGCCTTTCGGGACGAGGTTTTTTTGAAAAATGACCTGCTCGATTTGTCAAAAGCGGACGAGAAATTGAAGGCGGATTTTGCCAAAAAGCTGTTTTATCAGGCCATTCCCGATTATGAAAAAGCGGATTATGCGGTGGTGAAAAACCGCTTGGCCGAACTGGACAAACAGTTTGGGCTGCCAGGAAACTATATTTTTTACCTCTCCACCCCGCCCAATCTGTACACCGTCATTCCCCAAAAACTGTCGGGACAAGGGCTGAACGAAAACGGCGCACACTGGCGGCGGTTGGTCATCGAAAAACCCTTTGGCTACGACCTCGAATCGGCCATTGACTTGAACAGCCAGTTGATGCAGTGCTTCAAGGAAAACCAGATTTACCGCATTGACCACTATCTCGGCAAGGAGACCGTGCAGAACATGCTCGTGACCCGCTTCGCCAACGGCATCTTCGAGCCGCTTTGGAACCGCAACTACATCCACCACGTCGAGATCACCTCCGCCGAAGACATCGGCGTGGGCAGCCGGGGTGGCTATTACGACAAGTCGGGCGCCCTGCGTGACATGCTGCAAAACCACCTCATGCAAGTAGTGGCGCACGTGGCGATGGAACCGCCGATTTCCGCCGGAGCCGAAGCCATCCGCAGCGAAAAACTGAAATTGTTCCAGTCCATCCGGCCCATCAACGAGGAGCAGGTGGGCCGCTACGCCATCCGGGGACAGTACCTTGCTTCCAACATCCGGGGGAAAAAAGTATATGGCTACCGAGAGGAAGAAGATGTGCCAAACGACTCTATCACAGAGACTTACGCTGCGTTGAAATTTTACATTGACAACTGGCGCTGGGCCGATGTGCCGTTTTACATCCGCACCGGGAAACGCCTGCCCACGAAGGTGACGGAGGTGGTGATCACCTTTAAAACGCCGCCGCATACCCTATTCCAAAAAAACGATCAGCTCACCAACCTGCACAACCAAATCGTGATGCGCATTCAGCCTGACGAGGGGCTTTTGCTGAAATTCGGCATGAAGGTGCCGGGCGCTGGTTTCAGGGTAAAAACAACGGGCATGGACTTCCATTATTCCGACATTATGGAAGAAAAAGTGCCGGAAGCATACGAACGCCTGTTGCTCGACGCCATGAAAGGCGATGCTACGTTGTACGCCAGGGGCGATGCTGTCCTTGAAGTTTGGAAGTTTTTAAAACCCATCCAGGATGTGTGGGCTAACGACCCTGACGTGAAAATTTATGGCTACCCAGCAGGCACCTGGGGCCCGTCCGTCGCCGACGATTTGATAAAAGGCCAGGACATGGCGTGGCGTAATCCCTGCAAAAACCTCACGAGCGACGACAATTATTGCGAATTATGAAAACCCACCAATTCATCTATCCCACGCCCGCCGCCCTTGCCGCCGCCTTTGCCATCCATTTTCAAAAATGGGTATTAAAAAAGAAAGGCATTTACACGGTGGCACTCTCAGGCGGCAGCACGCCAAAGCTGCTCTTCCGGTATTTGGCTGAAAACTTTCGGGACAGCATCCCCTGGGAAAATGTGCATTTTTTCTGGGGCGACGAGCGCTGCGTACCGCCGGACGATGCCGAGAGCAATTTTAAAATGACGCATGAAACGCTCTTGCAGCATATTGACATTCCTCCAGAAAACATCCACAGGATATGGGGCGAGGCAGAGCCGATACTAGAAGCGGAGCGCTATGCCGCCGAAATCCTGGAAGTTGTTCCTATTAAAAATGCCTGGCCCGCCTTTGACTTAGTGATGCTCGGCATGGGAGAGGACGGCCACACGGCCTCCATTTTCCCCCATCAAATGGAATTGCTCGATTCAACAAAAATATGTGCCGTAGCTGCCCATCCGGTTTCCGGCCAACAGCGCATCACCCTGACTGGAAAGGCCATCAAAAATGCCGATAATGTGACTTTTCTAATCACGGGCAGTAGTAAGCAAAGGGTGTTGAAAGAAATCAGAGAAAAAACGGGGCATTGGGAAAATTATCCAGCTGCCCACATCCTTGCAGGAAAGGACTTATTTTGGTTTTTGGATGTTTTTGCTTTTGCTTAAATGCAACTTTCCGCAGCTTGGGCCATCCTTAAATGAGTGATAAAAAACACCTGCTTTTTTGTTTGAAAAATATGGCCAATCCCTTAAAATTTTGATAGTTTAGCCCATCCATTCAGATGTAGCAAAAAGCAACAATTCCAATAATAATGAAGGCACACCAACAACACACCGACCTGCCCGGAAAAGGAAAAAAAGGCGTTAGCCGCCGCAATTTCCTCAAAGGCGCAGGCCTCACCACGGCAGGCACGGTCATCGCCAATGCAGGCCTCCTGGCGGGCAATGCCAACTTCGGTTTCGATACCAAAGGCGAGACCCTCGGCCCCGACGCCGCCTTGCTCAATTTGAAAATCAACGGCCACCTCCGTACCGTCAGCGCTGAGCCAAGGGCAACCCTCGCCGAAGTGCTGCGTGATCAATTGGAACTGACCGGCACGAAGGTCGTTTGCGACCGAGGCTCTTGTTCTGCTTGTACCGTCTGGCTGGACGGGCAGCCAGTCAACTCCTGCATGACACTCGCCGTGGACGTGGTCGGCAAGGAAGTCACCACCATCGAGGGCCTTTCCACTAATGGCGAATTGCATCCCCTGCAACAGGCCTTCATTGACCACGACGCCTCGCAGTGCGGCTTCTGCACCCCTGGCATGGTGATGGTGGCCGCCCATTTATTGAAGGAAAATCCCAACCCTAACTTGGATGAAGTCAAACACGCCATCCGGGGCAATCTATGCCGCTGCGGCACCCACCCCAATGTGTTCAAGGCCACAATGGATGCGGCCAACAAGCTCCGTTAGTCGGTAGAACAGCGGGTGTCCGCCGTTTACGACGGCGGCGTAAACGCCGCACAACAGGACAGCCTGAAGGCTGTGCTACCAGTGCTACAAACTTTTAAATAGTAAAAAATGGCAACGAAAAAAATAAAACTCCCTTATGGTATCGCTGGCCACAGCATCGGCGAAATAGAACGGGAAGTCCCTATTAACGAGCCGCCAGCCTGGCCCATCAATGGAAAATTGAAAGTGGTGGGCAAACGGATCAAGCGGACGGATGCCCGTGCCAAAGTGACGGGCGAAGCCAAATACACCGCCGACATCCAATTGCCCGGTATGCTCTACGGCGCCATGTTGCAGGCCAACTATCCAAATGCACGTATCAAATCCATTGATACCACTGCTGCGGAGCGCTATCCGGGCGTCTTTGCCGTGCATATTTTTAAACAAGCCGTGGAATTGGCCGAAGAAAAGGGCGGCGATAAAGAAATGGGTTATCCCGATGTAAAATATGTAGGACAGCCCATTGCTGGCGTGGCCGCAGCTACCCGCCATGCAGCGGAAGAAGCATTGGCTTTGATCAAAGTTGATTATGAAAAACTGCCTTTTGTGGTGGATTTGGAAGCAGCTCAAAAGCCCGATGCACCACTCGTTTACACCACAGATGTGGAACAAGGGGACAGCGGCGGTGGTGGTGGCGGCGAGCGTGGCCTCAAAACCCAGGGCAACCTGCGTGGCCCGACCACGGGCAGTTTCTACGGCGGGCCGAGGGGCAATTTGGACACTGGTTTTGCGGAAGCAGATGCTATCGTAGAGCGTACCTACCGGACGCAGGTGCAAAACCACAGCCCGCTCGAAACGCACGGCGTAGTGGTGGACTGGAAATCGAGCGGCGTCACGGTGTATTCGTCCACTCAAAACACAAAAGGCGTACGGGACGAATTTGCCGAAATGTTTGACATGCCAAAAAGCAAAGTGCGGGTCATTTGCGAGTTCATGGGCGGTGGTTTTGGGGCCAAGCACAGCCTCGGCAGTTTTGGCGTCATGGCGGGCCATTTGTCCAAAAAAACAGGCCGCCCGGTACAAATGATGCTCAACCGCAAAGCAGAATTTTTCACCGCTGGCAACCGCCCGAATGCGGTGATACAATTGAAAATTGGGGCAAAAAAGAACGGCAAACTGACCGCCGTCAAAGAGGTTTCGCACGGCACGGCAGGTGTCGGCCTCGGCGCTGGCGTAGGCCGCATTGCCCAGGCTTTGTACGATTGCCCCAATTTTTCCACCGAACAGTGGGACGTGTTCACCCATGCAGGCCCCGGCGAGGCATTCCGGGCGCCCGGCAACGTGCAGGGCTGTTTTGCCATGGAGCAAGCCATGGACGAAATGGCCGAAAAACTGGGCCTCGATCCATTGGCCATGAAAGAACAATCCGACACGAGCGAAATAAGGAAAGTGCTGCGCAAAGTGGGGGCAGAAAAATTCGGCTGGTCGAGGCGCAAGAAGGCCGGCACAAGCGCTGGCGTGGTGAAAAAAGGCGTGGGCGTGGCACAGTCCGAATGGTCGAAGTTTATCGAAATGGACACCACGGTAGAAATCAAAGCCTTCAACGACGGCACCATCGAGGTGCGATCGGGCGTACAGGACATCGGTACTGGCACAAAAACCATTCTGGCGCAGGTGGTGGCCGAGGAATTGGGCATCCAGCCCGAAGACCTGACCATCCGCATCGGCGATACCTTTTTCCCGGATGCACCGGGTTCGGGGGGCAGCATGGTGACGGGTTCCATCACGCCCGCTGCCCGCAATGCAGCTTACAAGTTGAAAATGGAAATCTTCGAATGGGCAGCGAAAAAGTTGGAAACCCCATCCGAAGATCTGGCGGCTGCCGACGGCTTTGTTTTTTCACAAAAAGACAATTCAAAAAAATTGGCTTTCATAGAGGCCTTGAAGCTCATGCGCACGGGCCACACCACGGTATCGGCCAGCCGCTCCGACGAGTATGGCGGGGCAGCCCAGGGAAGTTGGCTGGGGCATGGACAATTGGGTTCAGTGCAGTTTGCCGAGGTATCGGTGGACACGGAAACGGGCTTTGTAAAGGTGGACAAAATCACCGCCGTACACAGTTGCGGGAGGACCATTAACGTGGCCCAGACTGAAAGCCAAGTCAACGGTGGCGTCATCCAGGGCCTGTCGTATGCACTTTATGAAAACAGGGTGATGGATCAAAAAACGGGCTATCAGATGAACGCCCAGATTGACACCTACAAGATGCCGTTTTCAATGGAAATACCGGAAATAGAGGTCGTGCTTGTGGATGAATACATCGCCCGCTCTTCGACCGACGCTTATGGCATCGGGGAGCCTGCAAACATCGCCACCGCCGCTGCTATTGCAAATGCCGTGTACAACGCCATCGGGGTGCGGATTTACGAATTGCCCATTACACCTGAAAAGGTTTTGAAGGCATTGAAAAAATTTTAGTTAGTGATTGGTGATTAGAGACTGGTGATTGGGGCGTCCTAATCACCATTCGCCAATCACCAATCACCAATCAACATCAACATGAATAAATTCAGTTGGTACGACGCCACCACCGTCGAAGATGCGCTGTCCGAAGTGACGGCTACCGTGTCGGAACTCATCCAGCCCGATGCACCCGAAAAGGCAGCCGTCCTGAAATCGGGCGGCATTGATCTGCTCGACTTGATGAAAGAGGGGCTGGCACACCCTGCCAAATTGGTCAATATCAAAAACATAAAAGGGCTGGACGGCATCTCATTCGACCCCAAAACCGGCTTGCGGATTGGTGCCAATGCGACCCTCGCCCGCATGGAGGAAGACGCAAGCATCAAGGAAAAATACCTGGCGCTGCACCAGGCGGTGGCCCATGCTGCCACGCCCAATTTGCGCAATGTTTCCTGCCTCGGCGGCAACATCGCACAGCGCACCCGTTGCTGGTATTTCCGTTCCAACGACCATTTCTGCCTGCGCAAAGGCTCCGGCACCTGCTTCGCCCGCATTGGGGAAAACTCCCAACATGCCATTATGAGAAATGGCTCCTGCGCCAGCGTTCATGCATCGTCCATTTCCACGGCACTGATGGCTTTTGGGGCAAAGGTGGAAATCGCCAATAAACAGGGGAAAGTCACGGTGCCGATGGAGGAATTTTTTGTGCTGCCCGGCGACGACAGCACCCGTGAGAACATCCTAAAGGCGAATGAAATCATCACGGCGGTCATCCTGCCGCCGCCCGCCAACGGTACGAAGAGTTTTTACATCAAACAGGGCGAAAGGGAGTCGTACGACTGGGCCTTGGCCGATGTGGCTGTGGTAATGGAAATGGCGGGGAACACCTGCAAAAAAGCATCTGTGGTATTGGGCGCAGCAGCCCCCGTGCCGATTCTTTCAAAAGAAGCCTCGGATGCATTGGCCGGAAAAAATATCAACGAAAGCACTGCCCTGGCTGCCGCCGAAGCCTCTATGCAAAAGGCCACGCCACTGTCGCAAAATGCCTACAAGGTGCCGCTTTTCAAAGCCATTGTGAAAAGGGCCATTTTAAACGCCGTGTAATGGTGAAAACGCTCGTTGCTCCTGACAAGACGCCATTCTGCCGTTTTCTCCGTGCCAAAAACCCGTATGGTCGGCTCGAAGGCGGCGAAAACCCCTGGCTGCTCTACAACGATTCCAATACCATTTGCTGGTGCATCCAATCCAGTAGTGGGGCCGGGCCAGATGGCGGTTTCGTTGCGCCGGAGAAATGTGTTCCAGGCCGTAGATGTTATGAAGCGCCAAAGGAATAAGGCAGTGTCCTTCCTCTCAACCGCTCTCATTTCTCTCATTTCTCTCAACCTCTCACTCCTCTCACTTCTCAAAATCCACCTTCACATCCGGCGGGTGGCATTTTTGACAGGAAGCCACTTCAAAAAACTGCCCGAAGGGACGCTTGATGGGCTCCTGTGTCATCAGGCTGTGCTTGATGAGCTTGCCGAGCAGTTCGTTTTCCATGTTCATGTCAATCCAAATCGTGTCGTTGGAATTAGGGTAAGTGACGAGCATCATCGGCACGTTGCCTTGTTTGCCGGCTTCGCCGTCCTTTACGATTTTCCATTCGTTTTTGGAGGTTTTCATCAATTTCAAATCCTCGTATGGCACCCAGGCCACGGTCATTTGGATGGGTGGGTGGTAGGCAGCAATGTCAGAAGGTTTGAGTTGGCGGGTTTTTGTGTCAAGCTGGACTTCCTGGTATTGCTTGCAGGTGATGAAGGTAAACGACATCACTGCGACTAATAGGGCAATTCTGGTTTTCATGCGTGAGAAGTTTTATTTATCAGTAAAAAATCAAGCATGAAAAACCCACGTTTTCGCCATCATTTCAATGAGAAATGTCAGTCCGGCGAGGTAGATATGTTTGCTATGCAACCGTTTTATTGGGCAGGAGCCAGTTTTTTTGTTTCCCGTTTAAACAACCACAATACTACCAGGATGACGCCGATCGGTATTACTGACATAGTAAATGCCGTTTGCCCATCGAAATGCTCGAACATATAGCCTGTGATGATGGAGCCGGTGGTGCCGCCGAGTGCAGAGAAAACCACGATGAGACCCGACATGGGGGCATGTTGTTTTACAGGCAATGAACTTAAAATCACAGAATTGATAGCCGGATAGATAGGGGCAAGCAGGATGCCGATAAGCGGAAAAACGAAGGCTGCCAATGGTGCTCCAGCCAATGAGTTGATGGTTTGTTCTCCCACATTTTTTGCCAACGGCATGGTCAAAACAACCAGCCCTGCCGCCGCCAGGAGGCAAACCGCCAACACCTTGAACCAGTCGAATTTTTTCAAAGTAAAACCGCCAATGAAGCGCCCAAGCGCAAACGAACCCGCCAGAATACTGGACATCTGGATGGCCAATGAATTGGACAAATGCAGGATTTTGCTGTTAAAAGTGGGCAGCCAACTCATGATGCCCTGTTCTATCAACACGTACAAAAAAGCGCTAATGATGAAGATGAGCACCAGCGGTTTGGCGATCAGTTTCAGCATATCCGCAAAATCATCGGCGGCATTTTTCGTGTCGTCATGCTGCACTTTCGATTCGTCCAGTTTGGTCATCCACAGCAGGATAAACGCAAAGGCGGACAGGCCAGCCAGTAGGTAATAAACAGCCAGCCAGGAAGTGGACTGCGGATTGGCGTCATCCACAAATGCGCTGAAGATGAAATAACCTGAAAGGATGCCCACCATAAAAAAGGATTCGATGAAGTTCATAAAACTTACGTGTTCCTTTTCATCGTCGGTGACCAAGCCGATGGTGGCAAAAACGGAAACCTTGGTCAGGGCAAAGCCAACGCCCGTGGTGGCGAACAACAATTTTGTCATCCAAAAAGCGGGAAGTTGCGTCATGGCGAGGCAGGCGATGGTCACAAAACCAAGCGCAATCAACATGGCCCGTTTGTAGCCAATCCGTACAATATAGGAAGCAACAATGAAGGAAGTGATGGCGATGCTGAGGTCTTTAAAAGCCTCCAAAACGCTGGCGGCAGATTCGGTCACGCCGAAGTTATTCTGCACTTGCAGGATGACCGTCCCCACGCTGTTGAGCAGCAGGGCGAACACGAAATAGTTGACAAACAGCGAGAGTTTGATTTTCCAATGTTTCATTTTGTCCTGATTAAATTGTTTTATGGTTTCATGGCTTCATTGTTTGGGCGGTTGGGAATTCAGGGAGGCATGTTGCATATCGTTTTTAACTTTCAGCATGAAAAAAGCAAATCAATTCTTTCTATTTTGACGCCTTATTAGTTTGGATTGTTTTACCGCAGAAATGCTATGAAACAATGAAGCAATGAATCCATGCCCTTATCGGGTAAATGTATAAAAAACACTCACTATGACCGAACCGCACGACAAAGTATTTGGCGAACTCTTCATAGCCGTGCAAATGAGCGGCATTTTCCACGACTCAAAAACCTTCGTGGACTGTGTGCCTGAACCCAACCTTCAATAAGGAGTGACAAAAAAATTCCAGGATTAACCCTGCAATCATAAATCTTGTCTTTAAATTTGCAGGATTATGAATACATCCTATCTCTTTAGAAACTCCGAAAAAGAAATAATGCAGCTCGTGGGCCTTTACCCGGCTGTTGTGATTGTCGGACCACGGCAGGTCGGTAAAACTTCCCTGGTGAAGCATTTACAGCCAGGCTTCCCCAAACCGGCCACCTATCTCGATCTTGAGCTTCCTACGGATTTCAACAAATTCGCCAATACTGATCTTTACCTGGAAACCCTCGGCCATCGGACGGTCATCATTGACGAAGTGCAACGCCTGCCGTCCCTGTTCCCAATACTGAGAGCTTTGATTGACAGGAACCGTCAGCCGGGCAGGTTCATCCTGTTAGGCTCGGCGTCGCCTGAACTGATTCGTGACACCTCCGAATCGCTGGCCGGGCGGGTAGCCTATTTTGAACTTCCGCCTTTGACCTACGATGAAATTCAAGAGGTTTCTGACTATCGCCAACATTGGGTTCGGGGGGGCTTTCCGGAGTCATTCTTAGCAGCGGATGATGAAACGAGTTTTAATTGGCGGCTCAATTTTATCCAGTCCTATCTCGAAAGGGACTTACCCTTGCTCGGCCTGAACGCCGACCCGATGCTCATCCGCCGCCTCTGGACGATGTCCGCCCACACGAATGGCAGCCTGTTGAACATGGAAAATTTCGGTAAATCCCTTGGGATTTCTGGCCCCACAGTCCGCCGTTACCTGGATTTTCTTGAATCAGCTTACCTCATTCGGCGACTTCCACCTTACCACTTCAACATCAAAAAAAGGCTGGTGAAAACGCCAAAATTATTTATCCGTGACACCGGTATTCTTCACGCTTTGCTGAATATTGGTAACTTTCAGCAACTAATCGGACATCCCTTGATGGGCGGATCCTGGGAAGGTTACATTTTGCAAGAAATAGCGGCACTCGCCCCGGCACGAACGGAACTGTTTTTTTACCGCACCCAGGATGGTACGGAGGCTGACCTGGTCATTGCCCCCGGCGGCATTCCTGAAACTTTAGTTGAAATAAAATTCACCACGACCCCGAAGGTGACCAAAAGCATGACGGTCGCCGTCGGTGATTTGAAAACAAAAAGGAATTTTATCGTCTGCCCGCTTGAGGAAGGTTACCCGCTGTCAGAGGATTTTACCGTGTTGAGCTACAAGGAAATAGACCGGATTTTTAAATAAATCACAAAACAAATTCATCCACCATGACCCAACCGCACGATCAACTCTTTGGTCCCCTTTTCGAAGCCGTGCAAATGAGCGGCATTTTCCACGACTCAAAAACCTTCGTGGACTGTGTGCCAAAACAGGAGCCGGAAGAGATTTTACAAGAATACACTCAGTTAAAAAACAAACATGGCTTCGACCTGCAAGCCTTTGTAAACCAGCATTTTGAGCCGCCAAAAGCGCCCACTTCCACTTTCACCGCCGACCCAAACCGCCCGATAGAAGAACACATCGAACTGCTGTGGGACGTGCTGACCCGTGCCGCCGACGAAACTGTACCTGGCAGCTCGCTGATACCATTGCCGCACCCCTACATCGTGCCGGGCGGGCGTTTTGGGGAGATTTATTATTGGGACAGCTATTTCACCATGCTCGGCCTGCAAGCCTCCGGTAGGGTGGGGATGATTAGGCACATGGTGGACAACTTTTCCTATTTGATAAATACCATCGGCTTCATCCCCAATGGCAACCGCAGCTACTTCCTGGGGCGCTCGCAGCCGCCTTTTTACTCCTTGATGGTCAGCCTGTTAGCAGGAGAAATGGGGGAGGGGATTTTGAAAGAATACTTGCCGTTTTTAGAAAAAGAATACGCCTTTTGGATGGCAGGCAGTAGTGATTTGGAAGAAAAAAATCCCTCCACGCAGCGGGTTGTCCGTTTAGAAGAAGGCGTTGTTTTAAACCGATATTATGACAACCGACCCCTGCCCCGTGAGGAATCCTGGCGGGAAGACGTAGAACTCGCCGAGCGTACCCCAGGTGACCATACGCAACTCTACCGTGACCTGCGGGCAGGCTGCGAATCGGGCTGGGATTTCAGCACACGTTGGTTCCGGGACGGCAAATCGTTGTCCACTATCCGCACCACCGAACTGATTCCGGTTGACCTCAACGCCTTGATTTACCATTTGGAAATGACCCTCGCCCGTGCGTGCCGTTTTGCAGGAAACAACAAAGAGGCGCTTGATTTTCAACATACAGCCGATACGAGAAAAGAGGCCCTGCTGCATATCTGTTGGGACAAGGCCAGCGGTCAGTTTTTGGATTATGATTTTATGAAAAACCAGCGTACAGGCATCCCTTCGGCGGCCACATCCTTTCCCCTGTTTTTCAACATGGCTACGGAAAAACAGGCAGCCGAAACTGCGCAATTCATTGAAAAACAACTCCTTCGGCCTGGCGGCATCGTCACCACGCCCGTCCGCTCTGGACAGCAGTGGGACGCCCCGAATGGCTGGGCGCCACTGCAATGGGCAGCCATCGCTGGCTTGCGCAATTATGCTTTTGAAAAACTCGCCGCCACCATCCGCAGCCGCTGGATTGACCTGAACCAAAGGGTCTATCGCAACACGGGCAAGATGATGGAAAAATACAACGTGGAGGACATGGGCCTCGTCGCTGGGGGAGGGGAGTACCCTGTGCAAGATGGCTTTGGGTGGAGCAATGGGGTGTTGTTAAAATTATTGAAAGAATGAGGATTTTTGGGCAAATCGCAATCTATTGCTTTAAACCACTCGAATAATAGCGGGTCTAAAACGGACTTTTTTCACCATATCAACTAAACTTTCCATTTTATGAAGACCAAATCAAATCATTTCCTACTCACCTTATTGGCCACCTTACTTTTCAGTTTCACCCTCGCAGCCCAGGACGGCGACACAAGCGAAGAAACCGGCCTCCCCGGCGACAACTTTAGCCTGGAAGGGGCGCTGGAACTTTTCAAAAAAGCCGAATCTCCTGAAGATTTTGAAAAACAGCTCAACACCGAAAACAGCAACGTGAATAACCTCGACCTGAACGAGGACGGCGAGATTGACTACGTCCGGGTCATTGACAACATGGACGCCGACGTACACGCCATCGTGTTGCAAGTAGCTGTCAGCGAGGAAGAATCGCAGGACGTTGCCGTCATTGAAATCGAAAAAACCGGCAACGAAGAAGCCATGCTCCAAATTATTGGCGACGAGGACATTTACGGCGAGCAAACCATCGTAGAGCCTTATGAAGTGGAAGTCAAGGACAATGGCAAAGGCCCTTCCGTCACGCTGGATTTTATCGTGGTGAACGTATGGGTCTGGCCTTCGGTGCGTTTTGTCTATGCACCGGTTTACAGGCCCTGGGTGTCGCCTTGGCGTTATAGGGTGTATCCCCGCTGGTGGGCACCGTGGAGGGTAGTGCCCTTCCAGATATGGCATCCGAGGGTTGTCGTATTTCGGCCTCATTATCAAGTAGTTACGACCCATCGGGTCGTGAGGGCGCACAAAGTCTATACGCCATACCGCAGTTCGTCGAAAGTGGTGCATACCCGCACAACGACTGTTGTAAAAAACAAGAACGGAAAAACAGTTGGAAAGCGTACGACCACCAAAACAACAGTAAAAGGTAAAAATGGCGGCCAAGTGACCCGTCAGCGTACCACTACAAAAGGCAGGGGCAGGAAAGGGAATTAATGAGAACAATCTTGTTTCAAAAATAAAAAAAAGCCCTTCGGACACTTGGCCGGAGGGCTTTTTTCTTTAAATACTCCATTATATGAAGCACATGAAGTGTAGCGACTGATAACAATTTCCAGTTTGGCCATTTTTGTCTTGTCATTCTCCGCTTCCTCCGTTATCTTTGGTCAGCCTGGCCAAACAACTCCAATAGTTATTTTTATAAATGGACGATTCACGCTCTTCCCTGGATTGTCCACTGCCATTGTAAACCTGCCAATATGCACTCTTTTTTGTACATTCTTGCCGCTGCCTTCTTTCTCGGTTGGAACCTTCTTCCCGATCTTTTTTTTGGCAAAACGGCAATGGTGGAAGACTGCGCCAACGGCCTGGACGATGACGACGATGGGCTAATTGACCTTAACGATCCGGACTGCGAATGCCCGGAGGCTGGGCCTATTTCGCTCATTCCCAATCCCTCATTTGAAGACACGGTGTGCTGCCCCAGCAGCCGTTCTCAACTGCACTGCGCCGATAGTTGGATACAGGCTTCTGAGGCTACTACCGATCTGCTGCACACCTGCGGATGGATGGGTTGGGACGACCTGCCGCCGCCCCTGCCTTTCCCCGACGGCGATGCGTGCGTAGGTTTTAGAAATGGCAGACCAGCAGGCCCGAACGAGCCAGGCAGCAACCCAAACTGGAAGGAATATGCAGGTGCTTGCCTGCTCAGCCCGCTCAAGGCAGGCGTTACATACAAGTTCGAATTTCATGTGGGTTTTACCAAACAACCTGCTTCGCCAGCCACCACGCTTGTGTTTTTTGGTTCGCCCGACTGCAGCAATTTGCCCTTTGGAGAAGGAAACGAGTATTATGGCTGCCCCACCAATGGCTTTGGCTGGGTAAATATGGGTTCGGTCGCCATCAATGGCACGTTTCAATGGAAAAAATATGACATAACCGTTACGCCATCGCAGGATATACATGCCATCGCCATTGGGCCTTCCTGCCCGGAGGTGTTTTATCCTTTTAGTCCCTATTACTTTTTTGACAACTTGGTGCTGGCCTTGGAGGAAGATTTCACTTTCAATATCACGCCAACCGGCCACCCTTGTTCTGGTTCCATTGATTTGTCCATGCCTTTTCGGGATACTTTGCAATACCAGTGGTACAAGGATGGCATAGCACTGGTTGGCCAAACTGGTTCTAAACTGGCGGGCATTGGAGAGGAGGGAGACTATCAGGTGCGGCTTATTGGTCCGAATAGCTGCCGCATCTCAAAAGTTTTCCGCCATCACATTCCTTTCTTTGGTTCTACCATCCATACTTACACTTGTGAGGGCAAACCGTATTTTTTCCATCAAGAAAACCTGATGTCGGCTGGTACTTATTATGACACCTTGAAAACGGCTGACAACTGCGACAGTATTATCCAACTCAACCTTGCCATTGCTCCGATCCAGAGCGATACGGTTTCTGTCAAAATTTTTGAAGGTGAATCATATAAAATAGGCAATAAGCGGTACCAAAAGCCGGGCGAATTCGATGCCGTACTAAGTTCTTATCAGGGCTGCGACAGCCTCGTCCGCCTTTATTTGGATTTTTATAAAATATTCATTCCCAGCGCTTTTTCGCCCAATGGGGACGGCTTCAACGATGTGTTCACCATTTTTTCGGGGGAAGACGTGAAGGAAATACGGGAAATGAAGGTTTTCAACCGCTGGGGCGACCTCGCCTATTCTTCTTCGGACATAACGACCAATACAAACGTAGCCAGTGCCAATAAAAACAATATCGGCTGGGACGGAACCAAAGGAGGAAAGGACGCCGATACGGGCATTTACACCTACTTTGTCAGGGTTGTTTTTGACGATGGGAAAGACAGGCTGCTAAAAGGTTCGGTAGCCTTGCTCCGTTAATAGGATCAAAAAAAGGGCCGCCCATGAGTACTTGGGCGGCCCTTTTTTTTGCTGAAATTCTCTTTATTCAGAAGCGCTGGTCAGCACGTTTTCCCTTTCAATGCCTTTTGCGCTAAAGCCCAAATCCTGCCAGGATTTCACGGGCGTTTGTTCGCTCAGGTTGTCAAAACCGTCGCCATTGTCCCAGTTGCTGATTTGAGCAATCAACATTTTCTCCAGGCGGTTACCCGCTTTTTTGAAAACCTTGCCCACATCGCTCCACTCGCCTCCCGAAGGGATTTCGGATACGAATACCGGGTTGGAAGAGTCGAATTGCGAGTACAGTTTCATTTGCACCAGCAAGATGCCCTCTTTTGTTTTTTCTGGATAAAACTCCATGCGGAAGTGCCGCACAGGCCCAGTAGTATTGCCGATTTTGCCCATTTTAAAATAGTCCATCCCCTCTGCCAGCGCTTGGTACGCCTTCTGTGAAAATGCCTCTTGGTCAAAATTGTCCGGCACCTTGCCGGTGAGCGGCATCATGGTCATCGGTGCGGCAAGGGTGGCCCTTCCATAGTTCCAAACAACCGTATTAGCTTGAAAATCAGCTTTTTCGGCAGCATGGGCCTTTTTTGCATTGGCCACGAATTTCTCCAATTGGTTCACCTTGCGGTAGCGGCCTTGGAAAACGGATTGGCCATTCTTGTTTTGAAAAACAATAGCCGGTGTATAGGTGACCTCTGCCGGGGCACCTTCCCTGGCGTCCAGGATTTTTACGCTCAAGTTTTCACGTTGAGCGTAGTCCTGTATTTCAGGAAGAGCATTGCGTTTAAAATCTTCTGACATTGATCTGCCATGTTGCAGGAAAATGATAAGCTGAGGGTTGTTTTGAGCGTTTGCCGAGCACAAAAATGCCATGCAGCCCATGAGCAGGCCGCTGATGAGATGTTTCATGTTTAGTCGTTTTTAATGTTTCAAAAAATCAGTACCAAGGGCTTCAGGAGAATGCGGTAAAGGTAGGGCATGTTTGTTCAAATTAATAAAATTATTTATTTATAAATCTAAAACACTTAGCCCCAAAAAATCAACTTGGAACCGTTCGATGGGAAAATTGCGGTTGGTTTATTGCGCACGTTTTTCTTGAATCCCCCTAACGAGGTGGGATCTATCGAAATTGTTCGCAATAAATAAACTTTTTCTTAAATCTATAATGCAGATAGGGAAAAAAAATTTGATTTTAAGGCTCAACGGGAAAAAATGGCCGCTAAAATCGTGTAGAAGTCACAGGGAAAAAATTCGCATTCTCATTCGCACCCATCACCTTGCAATTCTTGTGCTAATTTTACGGCTGGTGCTTGCCGCCTACAATTTTTTTTGATTTTTAACATTTGTGCGAAACGGTAAACCAAGCATTCCGTTTGAACTTAACCACACTTGCCCGCCTTTCTTGTTCTTTTTTAAAATGGTCAAATTTCTTCCATGAAATTCATTTATACCGCTATTGTTTTTGTTTTCGTCCAAATCCTTTTTTCCTGCAAAAATGAAGGATCCCAGCCCGGCGCTGATGGCAAGGGCGCTGAAATTCGGCACTTCGAATTGGTTGCTCCCGACCATTCGGGCATCAACTTTACCAATACCATTCAGGAACTGCAAAACGTCAATTATTTCACGGCCAATTACCTCTTTATTGGCGGCGGGGTAGGGGCCGGCGATTTTAATCAGGACGGCTTGATTGACCTGTATTTTGTGGCAGTTACGGGCGAAAACAAGCTGTATTTCAATAAAGGCAACTTCCAATTTGAAGACGTGACGGCCAAGGCTGGAGTTAGCGTCGCCGCAGGCGCAAAAACTGGGGTGAGCATCGTGGACATCAACAACGATGGTTGGCCGGACATCTACCAATGCCGCACGGGGCAAACCACGGAAAACAGGGGCAACGTGCTGTTTGTCAATCAGAAAGACGGCACTTTCACCGATCAATCCAAACAATTTGGACTCGATCTCGACGCTCCGTCCACGGAGGCCAATTTTTTCGATGCCGATCTTGATGGCGACCTCGACGTTTACATTATTAACCGCCCCGTGGATTTTTCCACCAACAGCCAAACCTTTGTAGAAAATATAAACGGGACAATAAAACGCAAAAACGTTCCCAAAAACCCTTGGGAAAGCGATCGTTTTTACCGCAATGAAGGCAACGGCACCTTCACCGATGCGAGCCAGTCGGCGGGCATTCAAAACAGGGCATTCAGCCTCAGCGTCAAAATCATTGACGCCAACAACGACGGCTACCCCGATGTCTATGTGGCCAATGACTACATTGAGCCAGACCACCTTTACATCAACCAGCGCAACGGAACTTTCCGGGACGATTGGGAAATTTATTTCCGGCACATGAGCCATTTTAGCATGGGCGCCGACGTAGCAGACTTCAACAATGACGGCTTCATGGACATCATCACGCTGGACATGTTGCCTGCCGACAACTATCGCAAGAAGCAAAACGGCACTGTGATGAAACTGGACCGTTACTCCTCTTTGGTTAAATTGGGCTACGGGCATCAAATTATGCGCAATATGCTCCACTTGGGCAATGGCAATCAAGGCTTTTGCGAGGTGGCCTGCCTGGCCGGCATTGAGGCAACCGATTGGAGCTGGACGCCGCTCATGGCAGATTTTGACAACGATGGCTGGAAAGATATTTACATCACCAACGGCATGAAACGGGACGTGACCAACCAGGATTTTACCAATTTCACCATGGACTCCCTGAAAGCCGCTGGTGCCAACATGGAGGATTTTTCAAAACTCAGTTCCCTGATTCCTTCTCATAGACTGCAAAACTATTTGTTCAAAAACACAGGCGGAATCATTACTAAAAATGTGTCCGACGCCTGGGGCTTGCCTGAAAAAGCCTTTTCCAACGGAGCAGTTTATACCGACCTCGACAATGACGGCGATTTGGATTTGGTGGTTCACAATACAGAAGATGTGGCATTTGTTTATAAAAATACCACCCGTGAAAACGGCTCAGGCAATTATTTGAAAATAAACCTCAATGGACAGGAAAAGAACCCATCCGGCGTGGGGGCCACCGTCAAAATTACTGCTGGCGGCATCGAACAGACCCTCGCAAAACAACTGAACCATGGCTTCCTTTCCTCAGCCGACCAGGATTTGCATTTAGGTTTGGGCAAAACAGCCACCATAGATAAACTCACCGTGATCTGGCCGGACAGGAAAGCCCAAACACTCACCAACGTTACGGCCAACCAAACTTTAAAATTGGAATATAAAAACGCCCAGCAAAACTGGGTAGAGCCGAACAAAGCCACTCTGCTATTTGAATACGTTGACAATGGCTATGGCCTTGATTATGTGCATGTTGAAAATTTATTTGAAGATTTTGACCGTGAGCGGCTGTTGCACCGCCGCTATTCTACGGCCGGGCCTTGCCTGGCCAAAGGTGACATCAATGGCGACGGCCTGGAAGACCTGTTTTTTGGTGGATCTTTCATCAAAAAAGGGGCGGTTTATGTCCAAAATACGGCTGGCAATTTCACCCTTTTGCCTCAGCCAGCCTTGGAAGCCGAAATCATACATGAAGACGTAGATGCCATTTTCTTCGATGCCAACGGCGACGGGAAGCAGGATTTGTACATCGCCAGTGGCGGCAATGAAGCTCCTTTTACGGTAGGTTATTATGTCAACCGGCTTTTTTTGAACAATGGTGCAGGTCTGCTCATACCAGCTATCAGCGCCTTGCCGCCTGTGGACGAAAGTAGCAACTGCGTGGCCGCCCATGATTTTGACGGCGATGGAGACCTGGATTTGGCCGTTGGCGGCGCAGCCAAACCAGCCGAATTTCCCCGTGTTTCCAAGAGTTTTTTATTGCAAAACAACAAAGGTACTTTCAAGGATGTGACACCAGCACTCCTGCCAGAATTTAGCGAAATCGGCATCGTGAACGACATCGTCTTTGAAGACCTAAATGGCGACAAAAAAGCTGAGATGATTGTGGCAGGCGAGTGGATGCCCATCCAAGTGTTTGAAATTTCGGCAACTGGTTTTAAAAACGTATCAGCCAAATATGGCACCGACGGTACGGAAGGCTGGTGGAACTGCCTGATTTCCGGCGACTTCAACAACGATGGTTTCAAAGACTTGGTCGCAGGCAACCTTGGCCTCAACAGCCGACTGAAGGCCAGCCCCACCGAGCCAATTGAAGTTTTTGCCACAGATTTTGACCAAAATGGCCAGCTTGACCCCATCTACACTTATTATAATGGTGGTCAACGATGGCCGCTCGCCCATCGCCAAAGCCTTATCTCCCAGGTGCCATCCTTCAAAAAACAATTTGTCACGTTTAAGCCGTATTCCGAAGCAACGCTCGACCAGGTGCTGCCTGTCCAGGCGCAGCAGGCTTCCATAAGCCGCAAGGCCAATTTGTTTGCAAACAGCATTTTTTGGGGAACCAAAGAAGGCCGATTCAATCGCCAAAACCTGCCCGACATGGCCCAAACCTCCACGATGATGGACTTGGAAGCATTTGACCTGAACAAGGATGGCATCATGGACATTCTGGGCGTCGGCAACGACGCTGGACTGGAAGTAGAATCAGGGAGGATGGACGCAGGCGACGGCTGGATAATCCTGGGCGACAAAGGTGGCCATCTAAAGGTGCTGCCCAACCGGGAGACTGGATTTTGGGCCAGCCTGGAGGCCCGGCAAGTTGAATTGGTGAAACATGGCGGCAATGGCGGCTACCTGGTAGTGGTAGCAAACAACAACAACAAGATGGGCATGTTCAGGGCCAAATGACGGTTGATGAAGAATGTTTTACCGCTCAGCCTATCAAATTCTTTATTCAGCAAGGTTTGGAAGACTATCGTGGGGCTTTGTCCTATTTTTGTTTTTGTAAAACATCAAGGCATACCTTGCGCTTAATAAAAGCATGATTCACTATGTCTCCTCTGGCCCATCGGATATACATTTCTACTTTGACAAGTATCGTTGTACTCACAACGATTTTTCTTTTTTATAAAGGTCTTTTCTACTACAGCACACCATTGGAAGAAAGGTTTTACCACCCCGACCACGCCTGGTTCAAGCCTAGCGGGGCGTTTGGGCATGGCTTGGGCATTGTCGGGACACTGCTGATTTTGATTGGTGTGTTCGGTTACATTGCCCGCAAAAGGTACAAGTTCCTCTCCCGGCTGGGGCGCCTGAAATATTGGCTCGAATTCCACATTTTCCTTTGTACGCTGGGGCCGATCATGATCTTGTTCCATACCTCCTTCAAATTTGGCGGCATTGTGTCCATCAGTTTTTGGAGCATGGTGGCAGTGGTGGCGAGCGGCGTCATCGGTAGGTTTATTTACATTCAAATTCCCCGCACGATAGAAGGCCGTGAATTGAGCTTGGGTGAATTGAAGGAGAAAAAAGGAGATGTGGAAAAAATCCTGCAACATTCCTACGGCCTCAATGAAATGGACTACAAAGCCCTCATGGATGCTACCCTGATCATGCCAAGGCAGGCGGGCGGAAACCTGCTGGGCCAGATGCTGGGGAAATTTTTTGACGACAGGAAAACGGTGGGCAAGGTGAAGCGGATGCTCCTTAATAATAGAATGTCGAAAGAAAACGTGCAGAAAGTAGCAAAACTAATCAGTGCCGAACTGTCCATGAACAACCGGATCGAGCGCTTGCAGACCATGCGGAAGTTGTTCAAATATTGGCACGTGGCGCATTTGCCTTTCGCCATCATTATGTTGATTATCATGGTCATACACGTAGTAGTTACACTTGTATTCGGCTATCGCTGGATATTTTAAGTGAAACGAAAAAAGTAAATATACCATTTGTAAATACAGGGGTTTGGGGCGGAACGCCCCATGAAAACCCCTCCCCCGACGAGCTGCCGTAGGCGGCGAGGAGGGGCAAGGGCAAGGAGAATATTTGGTCTATTGTATCATATCAATTTCACAAATAGATATTTTGATTTCGCCTAAATCATGTTGTTAGAACAAATTATCATTTATGCTACCGTACTCTTGTTTTGTGCCATAGTTGTTTTTATTTATTTAAAAAAACAAAAAAAAGCTTCCAAAATCGTGGAGGCTAAAATCGAAAAGGCAAAACAAGAAGGCTTGCACGAACCCGTTTCGCTGCACCCGGTCATCAACTTGGACACTTGCATCAAGAGCGGTGCCTGTGTGGAGGTATGCCCGGAAAAGGACATCCTCGGCATCCTGAACGGTGGCGGCACCCTCATCAATGCCTCCAATTGTGTGGGCCACGGAGCCTGTTTCCACGCTTGCCCGGTAGAGGCCATTTCGCTCGTCATTGGCACGGAAAAACGGGGCGTTGACCTGCCGCATGTCAACCAATATTTTGAAACCAACGTCGAGGGCATCTACATTGCTGGCGAACTCGGCGGCATGGGATTGATAAAAAACAGCGTAGAGCAAGGCCAGCAGGCCATTGACAATATGGTGAAAAACGGCCTTAAAAAAGGCAATGGCAATGCTTACGACCTTATCATCATCGGCGCTGGTCCGGCGGGCATCTCTGCTTCCTTGGCTGCCAAGAAGCATGGCCTGAACTTTTTGACCCTCGAACAGGATTCCCTGGGCGGCACGGTCTATAATTTCCCCCGCTCCAAAATCGTGATGACCTCGCCCATGAACCTGCCCCTGCACGGGAAGGTCAAGCTTTTCGACACCAGCAAATCAGAACTTTTGGAACTATGGCAGGAGGTGTTGGGGAAAAACAACATCACGGTCAAAGAGCGCACAAAAGTGGAAAGCATTCAGCCCGACGGCAATGGCTTCAAGGTGCATACCAACCGGGGGGATGTATTTAAGACGCAAACTGTCCTGCTGGCTATAGGGCGTCGTGGCAGCCCGAGGAAACTGGGTGTGCCGGGCGAAAACTTGGAAAAAGTTGCCTACCGCCTACTGGAGCCAGAAATGATTAGCGACAAAAAAGTCGTGATAGTTGGCGGAGGCGATTCCGCCATCGAGGCAGCCCTTTCTTTGTCAGACCGAAACGAGGTAATCATCAGTTACCGCAGCGAGGCGTTCAGCCGTTTAAAAATCAAAAACAGGGAAAAACTGGAACAGGCGATTGAACAAAGCAAGCTGAAAGTGGCCTACAATTCCAATTTAGTCAAAATAGAAATGGACAAGGTTTGGATAAAGAAAGAGGAGAGCAGGGAAGAATTATTGGAAAACGACCTGGTTTACATTTTTGCCGGGGGCGAACTGCCTACGCAGTTTTTGCAAAAGGCAGGAGTACAAATCACCAAACGCTTTGGTTATACTATGCGGAAGTACGCCTAAGTTTGGCATTGAGGCATTTGAATAATGTCTATTTTTGTTGTCAGAAAACCTCTTGATATGTCATTAAGTGAATTATTTTCACCACAGGAAAGGGAAGCATACGAAGATAACTTGAAATATTACCGCGATTTGAAAAACGTAGTGGACACAAGCAGGATGGAGGGCAGGATGGAGGGCAGGACGGAGGGCATAATTGCTGAAAAGGTGGAGATTGCCAGAAACATGAAAGCAGAAGGCGAACCCACAGAAAAAATTGCCCGCTACACTGGGCTGTCAAAGGATGAAATTGAAAAACTTTAAGGTGACAATTTTCTATAAATGGAAAAAAGGCTGCTCGTTAGCTTTTATTTTCTTGGCTATATGGTTGTCAAAAACCCATGCCCAACTCTCGCCAGGCGACCTAGCCCGCCCGCACGCACACCTGGAAGGCATTTCTAATTGCACCCAATGCCACACGCTCGGCGACAAGGTGTCCAACGACAAGTGCCTGGATTGCCACAAGGAAATAAAAAGCAGATTGGACAGGAGGTCGGGCTACCATTATTCTAAAGAAGTTAAGGGTAAGGACTGCTTCAGCTGCCACAGCGACCACCACGGGCGCAATTTCGACATGGTGCATTTCGACGAGGAAAAGTTTGACCACAACCTGACCGGCACCAAACTGACCGGGGCGCACCAAAAAATTGATTGCCGGGACTGCCACCGGCCCGACTACATCGAAGACCGCATCTTGAAAAAAAGGGCCGAAACTTTCCTAGGTTTGCAAACCGATTGCGTCAATTGCCACGAGGATGCCCACCAGAAAACCCTGGGCAACGATTGCGCAAACTGCCACAGCACAGATGCTTTTTCACCCGCATCAAAATTTGACCACAATAAAACGGACTTCGCCCTGCAGGGCCAGCACAAAACGGTGGAATGTAAAGAATGCCACCAAACTGAGACCCGAAATGGAAAAGAATTCCAGCGTTTTGCGGATGTGCCTTTTGCCAATTGCAACGCCTGCCACGATGATCCGCACAATAGCCACCTCGGCACTGACTGCAAGCAATGCCACACCGAACAATCTTTTACTTCCCGTGCTGGCTTGAAAAATTTCAACCATGCCACGACCCATTTTCCTTTAAAAGGGCGGCACAAGCAGGTGGACTGTGCCAATTGCCACAAAATGGGGGCAGGCCCGGCCACTATTTTTCAGGATAGGCTCGGTGTGGCGACCAACCAGTGCGCCACTTGCCACAAGGATGTGCATGAAGGAAAATTTGGGACAAACTGCGCCGAGTGCCACCATGAGGATTCTTTTAGGGCAAAAATAGATAAGGACAATTTCGACCACGACCTGACAGGATTTGCCCTGGAGGGTAAACACGAAGTAGTGGATTGCCGAAAATGCCACGTCTCCGAAAGCCTGACCGACCCGTTGCCACACAACAACTGCGCCTCATGCCACAAGGATTATCACGAGGGGGAATTTGTCAAAAACAAAATTTCGCCCGACTGCGCCGAATGCCACACCGTGGATGGTTTTTCGCCCAGCCGCTTTTCATTGGACAGCCATGCCAACACAAAATTCCCCTTGGATGGTGCTCACCTGGCCACGCCTTGTTTCGCCTGCCATTTAAAAGAGGATAAATGGCATTTCAAAAACATCGGCGAGCGCTGCGTGGACTGCCATGAGGATGTTCACAAAGGGGAAATTGCCGAGAAATTTTACCCACAGCAAAACTGTCAAAATTGCCACCTGACCGAAAGCTGGACGGGCATCAACAAATTCGACCATAGCCAAACTGCCTTTGTGCTGGTTGGCAAACACGGACGAACAGATTGTGCCGCTTGCCACAAACAGGACGACGAAAAACCGCATGGGCGCTTTGCCGGCCTATCACATAATTGTACGGCCTGCCACGAAAACGTACACGGTACCCAGTTTGAGAAAAACGGCGTGACGGACTGCGCCAGGTGCCACGGATTTGAAAGCTGGGATGCCGCCAATTTCAACCACGACAAAACGGCATTTCCCCTGGAAGGGAAACATGCACAAGTGGCTTGTGAAAAATGCCATAAACCCTCGCAAGTGAATGGTGAAACATTGGTGCGATACAAAATGGAGCGGTTTGAATGTATTGATTGCCACCAATAATTACCCCGGATAAATGAGTTTAATTATTTTGCAATTGCCTGATTTTCAATCAATTTCTATTTTCCAATTTCCAATAAGTGAAATTAAAAATATAAGATAGGCCACATTGATTTACAAAAAACTGCTAATCAATGCTTTGCAAGTTCATCGTTCATCATTAATAGTTCATCATTCAATCACCCCGTCCCATATTTTTTCATGGTATAACCAAAGCGCTGCGAGACGAGTACGCCTGTTTTTTTCAAAAACTGCATAGGCATTTCCCCGCCCGCAAAAATGTAAACCAAGTCATTTTCCATTTCAGTGGGCTTTCCGCCGTCAGTTTCAATTTCCACCAAATCGGCCTCTATTTTTGTGAGTGTTGAATTGTACACCACTTTTAGTTTGTTCATGGCCACATAATAGCTCAGCCGTTCCCGGTTTTGTTGCCTGATGCGCCAAAATTTATCCTTGCGGTAGGAAAGCATGACCTCGTTTTGATCGGCCAATGCCAGTGCTGCTTCCACGGCAGAATCGCCTCCTCCCACCACCACGACTTTCTTTCCAGTGATTTGTTCCGGTTCTAAAAGACGGTAAGCCACTTTTTCCAATTGTTCGCCGGGGATGCCCAATTTGCGGGGGCTGCCCCTGCGCCCAATGGCCAATAGCACGGTTTGGGTCTTGTATTCCAAGCCTTTTGAAGTGACCACCTTAAAACCTGCCCCATCTGGCTGTATGCTTTCCACCTTGGTATGTTCCTGGATTTCAATATCATTTTTGGAAAGGACGGCGTACCACAGGTCGAGCAGTTCGGTTTTGGAGGTGCCAAACAGCTTGGCCTTGCCGTGCAGTGGGAGGTTCATGGGAGCCGACATGACGATTTTCGAGCGGGGATAATTGAAAATGGAGCCGCCGATGGAATCCTGTTCGATGGTCAGGAAATTGAGGCCCAGTTTTTTTGCCATCAGCGAGGCAGAAATGCCCGCCGGGCCAGCCCCGACGATGATAAGGTCGTGGCCAGGGTACTTCTTTTTCAAACCAGATTTGACGATGTTCTCTACGGCCAACTGGCCCTGCTCCACGCTGTTCCTGATGAGGCCCATGCCGCCCAATTCGCCGGCTACGTAAATTCCCTGGATATTGGACTCGTAATTTTGGTTGATATGTGGAAGCTCTGCTCCCCGTTTTTCGGTGCCGATGACCAGCGAGATGGCTTCCACCGGGCAGGCATGAAAACAAGCGCCGTGCCCTATGCAATTGGATGCTTCGATGAGTGTGCCGCCGCCGTTCACGATGCCGAGGATGTCCTGCTCAGGACAGGCTTTTACGCAGGAACCCGATTGGATGCAGGTGTTGAGATTAATGCTTGGGTGAAGCGAGACAGGTTCGTGCAGGCCCTCGGTTTTTGCCTTGGCGATTTTGGCTGCAACTATTTCGGATGCTTTTCTTTCTCTTTTCAGGTAAAAATAAACCACCCCTGCACAGAAGAGCAGAACGGCAGCATAGATGATGACCTGTTCTATTAGCATCGCAGGAGTCAGGAATAGTTTAGCAAAGGTTTTAGGCAATGTTGCTCTGGTAGCTGCCAAGTTTTAGGCAATGTTGACCCATGTTTATCAACTTCAACAACCTTTCATGCACAAAATTTGACGGTAAGAGCTATATTACCTGAAAGCCAAAAATATCCCTGGGAGGGCGTAGGTTTAATTAAATGTTCCCGAATCAGGAAATTGTATTGCTGACCGGGAAAATGCTTATTGTTACAAAATTCCTATTTTGCTTCGTTCCGCACCCGGCAATGCTTGTTCGGAATGCTTTTTTGCTTATTGAAAAGGCAGCTTTGGGCGAATTGGCTTTACAGAAATATCTTTGGTTCACAATAATAGAAAGTATTCAAAATGATAAAAATTTGCCTGTCTTTACTGGGGGTATTGTTCGGCTGGGTTGCCATTGGGCAGGCTCAAAATTCGTACAGCACGCAAAATGGAGCCGTGAGTTTCCGCTCCGAAGCGCCCTTGGAGTTGATAAAGGCCAGTTCCAAAAAGCTTCAGGGCATCCTGGATATTTCCCAAAACACTTTTGCTTTCCGCCTTGAGCCAGCCAGTTTTGAAGGTTTCAACGGAGCCTTGCAAAAGGAGCATTTTAACGAAAATTTCCTTGAAACCAGCCGGTACCGCTTTGCCTCATTTTCTGGTAAAATCATCGAAAACATAGACTGGAAGCAGCCTGGCACCCAAGTGGTGAGGGCAAAGGGAAAACTCAGCCTTCACGGCGTGGAGCAAGAGCGCATCATCAAGTGCATAGTGGAAATAGCTGATGGCAAAATAAAAGTGGGTTCCAATTTTACTATATTGCTTGAGGAACACGCCATCCTGGTGCCGAGGGTGGTCCGCCAAAAAATTGCCTCAGAAATCAACGTAGAAATTGAGGCCATTTTACAAAAACAAGCCCAGTGAAATGTCTGCCCTACATAGTGCTCATGTGCCTCGGCACCGCCTGCATGGCGCAAAAGCCTTTTTTCAAGCAGCACGACTTGGGCGAATCCTACCAAAATGCAAAGGTCAAGTTGATGTACGAAGATCCACGGGCTGCCATGTGGTTTGGAACGACGGATGGGCTATTCCTTTACGATGGGATTGATTTTCAGCCTTTTATAAAAAATGATAGCAGCAGCAACCACGTAAGGGCTGTTTACAGGGACAGCAAAAAAAGGCTTTGGGTTGGCTATGAGGATGGTTCAATTTGCCATTTTAACAAGCATAAACTGGTGCCTTGGACTTTGGGGAAAAACATCTCAAACGTACCGATCATTGGCTTTGCAGAAGACAAAAGTGGACAGGTGTGGATGGCGACCTACGGTGACGGTGTTTATTTTTTTGACGAAAAAGAACTGCATCACATTGGCCAACAAGAGGGGCTTCCCAGCAACGATATTTATACAATGCTCGTGGACTCGGCAGGCACGGTTTGGATAGGTACTGACGGTGGCCTCAGCAAGATTAAATTGTCGGATGGAAAGCCTGTCCTCACAACTTTTACCAAACAAGATGGATTGCCCGACGACATCGTGCAGGCGATACAGCCAAATGGCGACGGAAGACTATGGGTTGGAACCTACGAAGGCGGCGTTTGCCTCTTTGATCCCGTCAAAAAAACAATGGAATTCCCCTTGGCCGGCCAAGATTTGGGCAATGTCAAATGCCTGGAACTGTTCAATGGCATGGATCTCTGGATCGGCACGACTGGAAACGGAGTTTGGCGCTATTCCATGCAGTTGGGCAAGCTCAGCCACATCCCCAATTTCAGCAAGGCAAAAGTGACCGATCTGCACCGTGACATCGAAGGAAATATTTGGGTGCTGACAAACTCGCAGGGGATTTACAGCGCCAACCGGCAGTTTGATTTTGTCGAAACCCCTTTTGAAAATGTGCAAGCCTTGCTCTCCGACCGTGAAAACAACCTTTGGATAGGCACTATAGAAGGGCTATTTTCCCAACGACTGGAAACCAATGGGAATAAGGGCTTTCAAGCGCATTTGGCAAATGAAATATTGAATACCGTGTGCCTGGAGGAGGACGATTTTGGCAATATTTGGATCGGTACACTGGGCAACGGCCTGTATGTTTATCAGCCAAAAACTGGGGCCAGCCGCCACATTTCTATCAATGAAGGCCTGGTGAACGGCAACATCCTTTCCATGGATGGGCGCAACAACCACATCTGGCTGGCCACGCTGGCAGGGGCGACCGAAATCGAATTTGGGGCCGACATCCTGAACGGCGGAAAATTGGGCATCCGACATCTCGACCAAGCAGACGGCCTCGGCACCAATTTTTTGTACAAAGTCTTCATTGACAGCAAGAACAGCGTGTGGTTCGGCACCGACAGCAAGGGGATCAGCGTTTTTGAAAATGGGCATTTAAAAAATTTCCCAACTGCTTCCCACCTGCACGATGATGGTGGCACTGAGCCAGATACCCGCCTCCATGCGGTTTATTCTATCACGGAAGACGCCAAGGGACATATTTGGCTCAGCACGGATCGGGAAGGTATTTTTGAATTTAATGGGTCTGATTTTCAACACCTTACGGTAAAAGAGGGCATCCGAAATTTGGAAATTACAGGCTTGGCCACCGATGCGAACGGGCATATCATCATCGTACACCCTAGCGGGCTTGACGTATTGACACCGGGATCCAAGCACCTGATTTATTATGGCGAAGAGGTTGGCATCCAAAAATTTGATCCCAATCTAAATGCCGTCAGTACCGACAGGTTCGGCAATGTATGGGTGGCTGGAAAAAATACGTTCATCAAGTATTCCGCCCTAAAAGAAGATCTGGAAATACATCCCCGCACCCTGTTGAACAATGTGGCTGTTTTCCTCGAACCCGTTGATTTTGAAAAGGATAAGACGTTTTCGCACGATCAGAACAATCTCGTTTTCAGCTACATGGGCCTGTGGTACACCGACCCCCAAATTGTGAAGTACAAGTACCGCCTGTCCAATTATGATCTGGATTGGATAGAGTCGAAAGACCGCAGGGCCACTTATTCCAATTTGCCGCCCGGCGACTATACTTTTGAAGTGACCAGTACCGAAAACGACGCCTGGTCGGACGAGCCGATTGTTGCTTATAGTTTTAAAATAAAAAAGCCCTTTTGGCTGCAATGGTGGTTCATAGCGATTATCCTTCCAGCCGTTTTTGGGTTGTTTTATTGGTATCAAAAAAACAGGGACAGGCGTGTCCAATTGGTGAATTTGTTGGAAAAAGACAAGGTGGAAAGCCAGTTGGCAGCCCTGAAGGCGCAGATCAACCCGCATTTTTTGTTCAACAGTTTCAATACCCTTATCACCGTCATTGAGGAAAACCCAAAACTGGCAGTGGAGTACGTGGAAAACCTGTCCGATTTTTACAGGAAAATCATGCTGTTCCGTGACAAAGAAATCATCTCCATCCGGGAAGAACTGGAACTGGTGGAAAATTTTGCCTTCCTGTTGGAAAAGCGCTATGGGAACAACTTCCAAATCAGTATAAACCTGAAAAACCTGAGCGGCTACATCGTCCCCTTCACTTTGCAGATTTTGGTGGAAAACGCCGTTAAGCACAACATCATCTCCAAAAGCAAACCTTTGGTCGTGGACATTTCCACAGAATACAAAGATTATATCACTGTCACCAATAACCTACAGTTAAAATTGACACAGGAAAAGTCCACGCATTTCGGCCTGCAAAGCCTGACCGTCCGCTATGAAATGCTTGGAAAAAGAAAAGTAAAAATCGAAGACAATGGGCAGGTTTTCAAAGTAAGCGTGCCTATAATCTATTAATAAAAACAACGACTGATGAAAATCCTAATCGTAGAAGACGAAGTGGCCGCCGTGCGGCGCCTGGGCAAAATGCTCGAAGAAATTGACCCGGACATCGAAGTTGTCAAAGACCTCGACAGTGTGGAATCAGCGGTCAATTGGTTGAATGACAACCCGGTGCCCGATCTGCTCTTTTTTGACATCCACCTGGCCGACGGTTCCAGTTTTGACATATTTCAACAAGTCAAAATTACCCAGCCCATCATTTTTATCACGGCTTATGACGAATACGCCCTGGAGGCGTTTAAGGTCAATGCCATAGACTATTTGTTGAAACCCATCAAAAAAGTAGAACTTGAAAAAGCCATCAACAAATACCGCCAATGGCAGCAGCCCGCAGGGTTTGATTACGGAAAATTGTCGGAAACGATGGCAGGGCAGGCGAAAGGAAAGCGTTTCCTCATCCGGTTTGGACAGACCATCCGGGTGGTAGATATTTATGATGTGGCCTATTTTTTCACCAGCGACAAAATCACTTTTCTAGTGACTAAAAACGGCAGGCGCTATCCGATAGACTACAGCCTGGAGCAAATGGAGTCCATTATGGATCAAAGCAAGTTTTTCCGCATCAACCGCCAGTTTATCGTAAACATTGAGGCCATCGAGGAAATGTACGCCTATTCAAAATCACGGGTCAAACTTTCGCTGAACCCTTCCTGCGATATGGATACGGTGGTGAGCACCGACCGCTCGCCTATCTTTAAAAAATGGCTGGTGGGCGAAATGGCTGAGTAAATTGGACATTGGTCATTTGTCTTTGTCTAAAGAAAAGGCTCTCAAAACATTGGTAATCATATCAACCTTTAAAACGTTTTAGAATAAATACTCTGTAAATTAAATTTCTTTCTTTTCCGTCATGCGGACGGAAGGGGGCTTGGGGGTGAAAATTGCGATAGCAATTTTTACCCCCAAA
>JBGSKQ010000123.1:0-27483 GCA_041741095.1 Saprospiraceae bacterium | reverse complement strand
GGCAGTCGCAAATACTTTCAATCAGCCTTTTACCCCGATTGTCGAGGCGGATGTCTCCAAATTCCATCGTTTTGGCTCCATAGATACGTTATGTCAAAGAACTTTTCGTAAAAACTTAGTTAAGTGCATACAGTAGGGTTCCGGAACCCTAACAGGGTTGGGTTTTCCCGGTCGAAATCAAGCAATAAAGGAATTCAAATTATTTAATCCAAACAGCTTTATTATATCAATAATTCATTGGTACCCAGCATGAATTTTTAATTCGATTGACTTATTGGGCAAAATTGGATCATTTCTTCAAAAACACGCCCCCCTCTTCCCACTCCCCCACCCTTGCCCTCACCGAATAAACGCCGTCGCTTATTGCCTCTAGATCCACCTGGATCATATTTTCCCCTTTTTTCACCGCATATTTTTTATCAAAAACAGCCGTGCCTTTTAGGTCAAAAAAACTGATGTGGGCGGTATCGGATTGGGGCGAATCAAAAGCCACGTTCACATGGCCCGTGCTGGGGTTTGGAAAAATCTTCAAGCCGGATTTCACTTGCCTCCGCTCCCCTACCGCCGTGCTGGTATCTGGTTTTACCAAATGAAATAGGAATTCGTCGTAGCCGCCTTGCCAGCTATTGTGCAGGCTGTCCGTGGCGATGAATTGCAAGGCCCATTTTCCCGATAGCGAATCAAAAGTGGCAGCGGGGGAAGGAAGCGTCAGTTCCCAGTCTCCATTGGGCAGTTTCACCGTCCGGGTGCCTGTCTGTCCATGCAGGCGGACGTAAACGAGCGTATCCGCCTCGATTTCCAGTTCTGCGGGGCCATTTTCAATGGACACCTCGCCGTATTCCAGCCATTGTGGCGTGTAGGCCGTCAAGATTGTTTTATCCTCATTTTCAAAAAGGGAATAGCGCAAGTCTGTTTCAAATAAAAAGCTGTCGGCGCTAACCCTTATGGTGTCGCCAGACTGCTGCACCTGCAAGCCTTCCGGCCTGTTGTTTTTCAAAAAAGGCACGATGACGGCCAGGAATTCGTCCTCTCCATTGACCCGCAAAATGGTCTGCCGCTCTTCGTAGGGAATGCCGTTTGCCGCCTGGAATTCCGCCTGCTCGACCGATGGCGAAAAGGTATGCGCCCACTCGCCCAGATTGGCCTCCGTGCTGCCGGGCGCATTCAAGTACAGTTCCCAATCAATGCCATTGCTGGGGTGCGCCGGCCATTCCGCCCCCGTGAAGTCGAAACGGTTGAAGCCGTTGGACAGGGCGATAGGCGGGCTGGGCGATGGCTGCTGCGTGGGGCCGCCGTTGTAGTTCCAAAGGGCGGAGGGCGGCGTCACGGCCCCTTGTGGCGTCATCACATCGCCTTTCGACATGAAATTGAAGCTCCAGATGTGGCGCTCATTGGCGTTGCCGAGCGAGTCTTTGATGATGAAGATGGGCAGGTTTTCTTTTGGGTGAAAGGCATAGACGCTGCGCAGCCAGTTTTCATTGTGGCTAAACATGGCCCGTGAATGGCCGCTGTTTTTAAAATACAAATACGCCTCGTGCTGCGAGCCGTACCAGGTCTGGTTGTTGGGCAATTGGAAAGGCTGGTTGGGCTGGTTCCATTCGGGGAAGGCGGAGATGGGCACGACGGCGCTTTTTAAATGCGCCCCCGGTACGTGCGGCGAGTAAAAACTGCCATAGCTCAAGCTCAGCGGCGCACCGAGCGAATAGATGGACAAGCCGCCCCGGTCGTCGTTGCGGTGGTCGCTGTACCATTCGCCGTTCACAAACCACAGCGCAGATTCGTTGGCCGTGCCGTTGGCAGTACGGAAATGCGAGAGGTAACCAGGGAAGTGCCCCGACGTGATATTGAAATCGGCATCTTCCGGCAGGTTGTGGTTGATGGCCAGGGTGACAAAACCAAAGTCCGAGCCTCTCGACGGGCCGTGCCGATAGGCGTTTATCAGTTTTTTGCTCAAATCATCGTCCACGCCTGCAAAGCCGCTGGCCAACAGGCCGAAGATGGCGGCGCTCTCCTCGGCCCCATCGCCGATGCTGACGAGTTTCCGGTCGCCGCCCAGCCGAACGTTGGCGGGCGTGAGCAAATGCAACAGGAAGTCTGAAAAGCGCCTTAGCGTGTCGCTGGAAGCGAATTTGTCCATGATGCCCGCATTTTTCATTTGCAAGGAGGTAAAAGTGATCAAATCCATCGGCGGCTGCAGGTAGTGCGGCGTACCGACGGGGGCACCCGATGCATTGATTTGCGAGTTGAGAATATTCTGCAATTTGGCAGGAACGGCAGCCGCCCGTGCCGCAAACTCGGCGTCCTGGCTGCTATTGAGCGCAAAAAACCAGCGCTGCCCCGTGTAAGTCTGCGGCGAATTGGCCGTGCCGAAGGACAGGCCGTGCTCGGTAAAGAGCGGCACATAGTCGTCGTCCCAAATAATGCGGGCGAAGAGGGCGGCCATTTTGTACAAAGAATCCCGCTGCGCAGCGGACAGTTTGTCGTCGGCCAAAAGCCCGGCCATTTCATCGCCCAAACGGCGCATGATGTTGGCCCCGGCGGTGTACTGGTATTTGAAAGTGAAAATGCCGTCGCCGTTCGTGAAGGCATCCACGATGTCGTTTTTTGTATCCATCAGGCGCTGAAAAACCTGGTTGGTTTTCGCCCCTGTGCCGTCCCGCCAGGCGTCCATCACGTCCTTGAAAGCAGGGTCGGCGGCGATCATTTCAGCATAAAAAGCGTCGTTGGTTTTCACCTTATCCACGATGGCCAACACATCTGCCGTCGGCACATAGAGGCCACCTGTTTTAAAAGCTTCGTTCAGCAGCAGCGGCTCATTTTCATAGGCGTCCAATTTGAGCGCCAGGCCACTAATGCGGTTCATCACCTGGGCGATGGTCTGCACCTGATCCACCGGGGGCAGGTGTTCGTTTTTGTTGCCAGCGAAAATGCACCACTGGAAGCGGATGTCGGGGAAATATTGGCCCGTGGGCGCTACCCGTTTGTGGCGCACATATACGCCGGAAGTTTGCCGTTCGGTGCTGTCGTACAAATCCTCCATCATGGGGTTGCCGCTGCCCGTGAAACTGAAGCGGGCCAGCCTTCCCTGGTATTTTCCCAAAATCTGAAACGACTGGGTGGCAGTGCTGAAATGGATGTGCGCCGGGTTGATATTTTCCCAAGTTGGGCCGCTCAAGGCCGTCCAGTTTTTGCTGTTGTTGTCAAAATAAAAAAACATGCCCTCGTGCCAGGCCAGTGCATGGCCGCTGGCGTCGGTGGCGATGGAGCGGCGGTTGGGCAGGCGGAAGCCCTCGTGGTTGACCACGGCGATGGGACCGGAAGACCAGGTGTCCGTTACCTGCTGGTTTTCGATAACGGAGTAGTGGAGGCTGCCGTCGTTTTTTATCCAAAACAAATCGCCGCTGCGTGACTCGACGGCCATGCCAAAGGTGATTTGCTGGCCAAATGGCTGAAAACCTGTCAATTGGAAATGCACGGAGTCTTTGGGGATGATGTTGAAACTCTGGTAGGGATTGGCGGTGTAGGCCACCACGATGTCGCCGTTTGGGGCCTTGCGGATGTCCGGGCGATCGGCGGAGCGCATGGCCGAACCAAAGGGCAGGATGTCCCGATAGGTGAAATTGGTTTGGTTGAAATCCGCCGCAAAGAGCAGCAGTCCCGATTGGCCGTTGTGGATGCCTTCTACCAGGATAAAATCATGGGTGCCGTTGGATACGCCGTAGTAAAATGGATCGGTCACCTCCGCATCGAGGTTGAGGACGCCGTATTGGAAATCGCCCGTGCCGGTTTTTTTGATGAAACGCAGCTTGCCCGACGGGGGCGCATCGGGCGACTTGCACAAAATCGTGACGGCATCGCCCTCGGCATACACAAAGGGGTTGACGAGCGCATTGGCGATGACCTGCTCCGGCCCGGAACTGCCATCTGCATTTACTTTTTTGTAGAGCATTTGGTTCTCCGACATCCAGACCAGGTGGCAGTTGCCGTCCATATCGCAGGCCGCCGTGAGGTCGGTGATGGCCGCTGGCTGCACGTAGAATCCCGCCCCGCTGGCCGCAGCGCCCCACAGCAGGGATGGCCGCCCGTCGAAGATGCCGATGGTATTGGTGGCGTTGGGGTCTTGCGAGTTGTAGAGTTGCCAATGCCAGCCCGTGTTGGGTGCAAAAGGGCTCCACTTGGCCAGGGGTTCAAAGTCTTTGGCATTGGAAAAATTGAGGTCAACGGTAGCCTGCCAGCCCACGAGTTCGCCCTTGTCGTAGAGGTTGCCGTTGGGGTCGTAGCCGTTTTCGATGGCGGTGGAATGGTGGCCAATCCAGCGGGCCTTGTCCGGGAAGAGGCCGTCGGACAGCTTCGCCCTGTAGCCCACCTCGTAGTCGCTCTCCTCGGTGACGATGCAGACCTTTTCGCCCTTTATCATCTTGAAAGTCACCCGGTAGTAGCCCGGCCCGGCGGCTTCGAGCACGCCGCTGCCGCCTATCAGTTCCGGCTTGTCGAAAGTATAGCTGATGCGGATGGCGCAGGAGTCGTCGGTCTGGTAGAGGATGCTGTCCGACATGCTGAGGGCCGGGGTGCGGGATTCCAGGTAGTTCTTCAAATCGTTGGAGGGCCAGCCGTCCCGGTACAGCACGCTGCGCAAGGGCGCCGGCACCAGGTCGGGTTCCGTCGGGTTGAACAGCGATGCCTTCGGGATGCGGACGCCGAGGAAGCCGTTCTCCATTTCGTGGTATTGGCCAAGGTCATGGATGGCGACACGGCTGGTGTCGGTGAGTTGAGCAGCCGCCCCGATGGGCAGGGCCAACAAGCAGGCAAGGAAGAGGGTGTACGGGAGTAAGTTTGGTCGCATGATTGTTTGCTTGGTTTTTAAGAAAATATGGGATAGGTGTTGTTTCTGGTGCGGCAAGCCGACCTATGACGGGCGGCCCTTGCTTGGGAAGGGCTGCAAGGTACGGGGTTTGTGGGGGAAATGGGAGGGGGTGGGGAGGCAATGGTGAGAAAATTAACGATTTGCTTTTTTGAAGTTTTACAGCAGGAGGAGTCCACCATCTTATTCCATATGATAGCAGTAGCTGTTAACGTGCCGTCTGTCTTTCAATAGTGAATTTGGTATCTTGAAAGCGAGGGCAGGCTCAGCCTGAGCTGGAGCTTAGATTTAACCTTGCCGAGTTTATCAAGTAGTTCTATGGCATAAGCTTCTATGTGGTTATTATTCATGCTGTAGATATTATTGTAATAGTAAAATCTCCATTCTTTTTTCGAGAATCGCAATTATTAATTTATAATGTTCTATTATTTCCTCTTCTGTCCAGTCTTTTTTGTCGTTTGTTATTTTATACATTAAACATCTTTTAGGTGATAACGTATTTGAGTTAAAACGTGGGTCAGCAGCTTTTCCTAAAGGTGTTCGATCATTTAATTTTGAGTTGGCATTTTTACCTACCAAAAATAAATTTCCCAGTGAGTTTAAAACAATGTCTTTTTTGTTTATAATTCTTGTTTCCAGTTTTTCTTTTAAAGCTTGAGGGTAATGATGTTCTATAGAATTTCTATATGTGAAATCAAACACTTCGTTTATATCATGATTTTGGCGATTCCATACCTTATCGACCCATAATAAATAATCAATAAAATTAAAAATGAAATGGGGCGTATTAGTTCCATAAGCATAAACATTAAACTCAGTTAAAATTTTGTTTGTTGGATCTAAATATTCGATCAATTCCAGTTTTTCAAATTGAGCCAAAGCAAAATCTTCAACCTTATGAATAAAATCAATTGCACTTAAATCAATGGTTTTAGGCCGATCCGGATCAAATAATCCCAAAATAAATTGTAAATAATTTTTGTTTTTACGCTGCCGATAAGTTACCTGTAGCATAGACAAAAGCTTGACAGCCCTGTCCTGATACATTTTGTTTTCAAAAGTGTTCTTAAAGTTTAAGCTTGGATATTTTTTGCCTCGGCGTCTGGTATTTTTCCAATATATAACAGGTTTTACCAACATCCACCTGGCTTTGAATGAGGTATTGGCAAATTGATCACCAATGCCATCATATTGATCTGCATTTTCGCTCCCCACTTCGGATTTTACAATAAACCGATCAAATACCACACGATAAAAGAATAGTTTTTCAATAAATTCCAAAGGAGAAACTTTCTCAACCAGAACTTTAGGAATTGATTTATAAATTTTAAGTAATTTATCACTACTAAGTGGGATTTCTGAATTTGTATAAGTCAACTTTAGAACATGGATAAGAAAATTTGTGAAATCAATCGTTGACGTATAATCTATTTCCTCATCCACTTCCTCTTCGTTCTCTTCTTGTGTGGATTTTAGTGTTTTGGAGGCTTTATCTGATAAAATGTCCAACACGGAATAACTTTCTACTTTTGCATTGTCATATTTAAGTTGATGTATTTTTTTAGGGTTTACAGTGTCGTAGCTCTCACCAAATATTAAGGTACGTTGCTCAGCATTAAAAAATTTATGTATTGGTCGATCCATTTGAGAGCAGGCATCCCAAACGTTACCAAAAATCATTTTATCCTTTGGTTTGGTAATGTTCGCCATTAAAAGAGCTTTCAAAATTTCATGTTCCTGCAACTGACGCCCTCTATTGTTCATTATTTCAAAATAATTGGCCACATCTGTATCTGATGGCATTTCTACCTTGACAAGTATTACTTTATTAAAAAAATAAGTTTCAAATGATTCTAAACGATTCGACTCTTTTAAACTCGCAATAGATTCTGTGGAATCTATTTCGCTTTGCAACTTTTCATTAAGGATACTGTTTGTTGCAGCAAAGAAGCTGTCCAAGTTGCTTAAATCTTCATCTTCCTTACGTTTGTATATTTTATCTTGTTCTATTGTTATCCTTTTGAAAAAAGCCTCAACCTCTTTTCTGGAATCGTATTGTAAAAATCTAAAACCAGAAGAATCGGTCGTCAGTAGTCTGGCAATCAAATGTATGGTTGTTAATCTTTGCTGCCCATCAATAACCTCATAAAATCCATGCTCTTTGTTTTGCTTGAAAACCACCAAGCTACCTATATAATAATTTTTATTTTTGTTATTTTTATAACTTTCATATACATCTTGTATAAACTGCCTGATTTCTGTTATACCCCAATTGTAATTGCGTTGATAAAACGGAATTACATAATCCTCACCTAATATTTGTCTAACATTCCTAATCATATTATTTTCATGAAAAATAACCATAAAATTCAGTAAATTTTAACATTGAAATAATTTTTGAAAAAAAGTTCCACTATATCATTGTTGACATTACTCTCTTGCCTATGTATATCTGCCAAAGCCTCAGATTTTATAAAGTTTAAGTCCAATAACTCTTTTGAATGTTGTATTCTGGCAATTACATCTGAAGGAAATTGAGCTACACTCTTATATTTTACAAACTTTTTCTCCAGCCTGAATCTAAATACATAAGCATATAGCAGGAGATAATTTCGCATTAAACCATTTAAGCCAAACTTGTCATACACTAGCATGATTATAGATTTGTAGAGTTCTAATAAATAATAGTCGCCCTTTTTTTTAAATCCGTTACAAAAATCCTTATAAAACGCATAAAAGTTGTTCAAAATCTCATGTGATTGTGTAGGTTCAAAAAGCAGTTTATACATATCTACATAATTACTGATGTAATTAAAAAAAAATTTGCCGTTAACAATTGGTTGATTAATTTGGGTATTGGTAGAAATCTTTTCTTCTTTGATTCGAGCTACATCTTTCGCCGAATTGTTTTCATTCAGATAATTTACAAAATTTTGGTATGGATATTTAATGTGATCAATTGCGGAACCTTTAAACTCTGCAATGTCTTTATTAGTAAAATTATATGCAGAAAAATGTTTCGACCAGATACGGGTACGATATAATTGCTCACTGATTACTTGTTTCAAATAATCCTTCTTTTCCTTATTTCTTGCGGCGTTTTCCCATCTTTTATCATACATTATTTTGTCTTCTTGGGAAATACCGTCAAAATAACGAAGGTGATAAGCTTTTAGTAGGTTATAAGGTTCCAGCATCAAACCACGTCCATTTTGAGAATCAAACATTTGAAAGGCTTCTGATATATCGGCAACCCTGATTTCCACTATTGAACAATGTTCCAGTAAGTAGCTTAATACAATATCAGACTCTTCTAACTCATCGTTGATCCATTGTTGTATTTCAGTGGCATTGTTCCTAATATTATCAATCGATTCTTGATGTACAAACTGTTTTTGCTTTAAAAAAGCAATGCAGGGAAGATGCAATTTTTTATCGCTCAATAGATGCATGAGTATTGATAAAGTGATTAGCCGTTGCTGACCATCTACAATGTCCAAGGACCTTGTTTCTTTATTATCGTGGAGTATAACAGTACCTATTCGATAATCGATTTTTTGCCTCTCCTTACTTGTAATAATATCATCCCAAAGCTGTCGTGCTTCTTTGAGTGTCCAGACGTAGGGACGCTGGTAATCAGGAATTTTAAAAGCCGAAAATTCCAAGTCTTTTAATGTTCGTATAGCAGCCCTAAAGTTTTTCATAAATACTGTGATCGTTTCAGTGATTTATATATTTACCTTTATTACTCTTTCCAGATGCCACAAGTTTGTTGAAAGCTGTATTTAAGTCACCTTATTCATGCAAGTTTATAACTTGCTTGGCTTCGCATTTGCACAAAGCAAACACTATTGACACCAAGAGCCTGCTCTTGCAAATTGCAAACTTGCAAAAACTAATGAGATTTTTGGGATACTAAAGCATCCCAATCTTGCAAGTCAGTTTCAGGCATAAATTTAAGACTCGAAGTTCTTACAAGTTTGCAACTTGCAAAGCTACACATTTGCATAAAGCAGGCCATCTTAACTCTATGGTATTGCGCTTGCAAGCTGCCACCTTGCAAGAACTAATGGCTATCTAAAACCTCACACTCATTAACAACACAGGCCCGGCACCCCCGCACCGGGCCTGCTCCTTTCAAACGCTCATCAAAAGTATAGCTCCAGCCCTTACGACATCATAATCTCCTCCATGTTGCTCCAGTCGCTTTCCGAATGGGCGCCGATGGTTTTTACCCAGAAGGAGGCCATGAGGCCGGGCGTGAAGTATGTTTAACTTTTAGCTGAGGAAGAGGAATTTTTGGAGGGTGGTGGTGGTGGTAAGATAGGCAAGAGTTTGTGGGGTTGGCGTTCAGGCGGGGAATTTTTGCACTTAAGTTCATTCGCAGCACAAAAGTTGAACCCTTGCACGACTTGTCCTGCCATAACGTGAAATGTTTCATAGAAGCGCTTCAGCCGCCATAGTGCCAAGCCGATATTACAGGCTGTGTTTATTTCTTTGTCTTTTTAAGCTATTCTTGAAATTGCTATTTTTCACAAAGTTCTTTCAGCTTGTCGAGTGCTTTTGGGTAGGTCTGGTTCATATAATCTAAAAAATCTTCAGTGGTGTCTAAGTCAACAATAACGGTGGTAGTCCCATTGTTTTCTTCGAAGGTATAGTTTTCAAATCCGTTTGCCCATTTTTCTACTTCTGGTCCTTCTGTAATTTCCTTGTCAGCCTTTAAAAGACCATAATGTTGAATAGAAACAAATCGGTCGGGAATGTTTTCAGCTATCTTTGAAACCATACCTCCCTTTTCTCCTTTTTCATCTACTCCAACAAATAGAATTTTATTTCCCTTGCCCCAACTTCCTTCATAGGTTGATGTAGGGTTAAACAAAGCAGTCCATTGTTCATAAGTTGATTTACTGTTAATGCCAAGCATAAAATCATATACCTTGGTTGCAGGTGCAGCGATACTTACTTTAAATTGTAGCTTTTCCATAAATTTTAAATATTAGTTTTGATTAATTTTTCAAATTGTTATTATACTGTCAAACTTAGTTGTCGTTTAACATAGCCGCCAACGGTTGAGGGGTTTAAGAAGTTGGCGATTTCGGAGCACAAACCTGTCTGCCAGCACTACACTTATTACGAAGAACAAATGTTCATTTAAGCACTTCACCGCCAATTTCTTAAACCCGCTGTTATGCCCAGTGCTTCTTTTCATTCGTTCGTCTGCTTGTTAAATTTAATAAATTCTTTCTCTGTCAAGCCGAAATAGTTTTTGTCAAGAGATATTTCTCTAATGTCAATTTCTTGATTGTGTTCAATGTCGGATGCACAGTCACCTGTCCAACAACAATAATATTCAATGTCTTCGTCAAGTGTTGCGGCTTTTAAAAAGTCAATAAATTTTAATGGTGATTTTTTATTGTCTGCCCAGTCTGGACTATTATAAAATTGAGAAACAAAGTTAAGTCCGCAGGAACAGTCAGTGTCTGAACCAACGTAATAGATATTTTGCTTTGTAAATTTTCCCCTGAGTTCGGTAAGTTCTTCGTCTGTTGGGTTCTCGAAATAAATATCAGTTTGCTCAGGAATAAATTGTCCCAGCTTTAAAACTTTATTTGTCCCTATGTAAACTGCGAAGCACATTGTTTGGTCGTTATTGTCTATGTGATGTTGTCTTTCCGTTAGTCATTTTTAAAAGTCAGCGAAGGACTGTCCATAAGCAAAAGTTTATAAAAGTCGCAACACTTGAAATTGAAGTCAAAGTCAAGTAGTGGACAGTCCACCGATGACTTAATGATTGCTGTTTTGGTTGTCGTCATAGCATTGGGCATAACACGATAATATGCGCAACTCCCGCATACCCCACAAAGATAAAACTCGGCATTAAATAAATGAGTTTTTTTCTTAAATAGTTTACCTAAAAACAGCAAATCAGTGATTTATGGATTTAAAAAACCGAGTTTCATTCCAAGCACAATGAAGAATGCGCAATGCGCATATTTCATTGTCGCACAGGCGAACAATACAAAATGCGCACTTCTTTGTTGGTGTAAGTGTTTCTGAAGCAAGTCCTATCTTCCTTTCGACACCATTCTACCATCGCCAAAAAAAAAAAGGCCCGGAGCATCGTCCGGGCCTCATTTGCAGAAATCTACCATGCTTAAATACGGGTTGTTTTCAATCGGTAAAGAATTTTGTCGAAGTATAGTTGCCACCAAAGAGTTTCTCGGCAATTTCTGCACAAATAATACCGTCAGCCAAGCAAAACCTGTATCCGTTCCACGTTCAATCACGGGAGGTATAGGAGTTCAAATACATAGTATTGTTTTAGGCCGACGGTACGACACAAAATACAGTATAATAGAGAACACAATTAGTCATTTGGTCATTTGGTCATTGGTCATTAGTCATTTGGTCATTGATTAAAGTATTGTTAATCTATTGTGCAAATGACAAATGACAAATGACCAAATAGCGGTGTAAAGAAAACGTTCTCAAAACTTCAGGAATATTGGTTTGGCCCAAACACATAGCTTCAACCCAAATGATTGGGATGATATGACAGGGCGTTTTTACCAAATATTCAGCAACAAATCATCCTGCAATTACAGCGAATTGATGCATTTACCAGCTTTATTCGTAGTTAATGTAATAGAAATTAATCCCGGTTGTGGGAGTTGAAGTATAACGTCTTTGTAAAAGGGAAGCGATTGCTGAAAGGTTTGTTTTCTTTTGGTTTATAAATGTGCAAATGCTTTAGAGCTTGTTTGCGATTTGGTCACTTGGCTAAAAACGGCTCTTTTCCGCCATTTTTTCACTTTTTTTCAGTTGCGTAGCGCTACTCCCGATGAACCGGGACAAGTTATGCGCCTTCAAAAAAATAAAAAACTGACGTAAAATGGCTCGTTTTTGCCTCAAGCACCAAATCGTAAACAAGCTCTTATCTCAAAAACTATGCAAAGTTGTCACTTATATAATTTAAACAAAATAATTACTCTGATAATTATTAAAATTCGATACAAATATGCCAATATTACTCTTCCCGCACGATGAAAACGGGTATATTGACACTGTGCCTCACAGAGTCAACCGTGGTGCCGAAGATAAGGTCTTTGAACAGGCGGTGGCCGTGCGCACCCAATACCAATAAATCGGCATTGAATCCTTGTACTGCCTTTGGAATGCTCAGTTTTGGGTTGCCAAAGCCCAGGTAAGTTTCTACCTTATAGTCTTTGTTCTTCATTTCGTTGGCATAATGCTGGAGCCGCTCGGCATCGTCGCCCGTTTCTTTGTCCCTGATTTCATCGCCCAATATGATAGCCCCAGCCGATTCTACCACGTGGATCAGTAGATAATGGGCATCGTGGGAACCCATCGAAATCGCATAGCGCAGTGTTTGCCCGTCCATGTTGCTAAAGTCAACGGCCACCGCTATACGCTTGAATTCTTTTTTGTCGAATACGGCCAATTCCCCAGGTTTTCCATGTAGTTGCGTCCTAGGCTCTTTTAATATGGACCGCACCAATGGCACCAGGGTGATGTACAAGAGCAGCACAGCCGCTCCCAAGGCCAATGGTATCACCGTCATGTACAGCATAAATGGCGACTCGGCATTGGCCAGCCAGCCCGAAATTTCTTCATACACCAATTTTACATTGAGGGAAACAATGACGATCGCTACCAGCCACGACAGCATTTTTATCAGTGGTTTGATGGCCAGGATGCCCATGCGCTTTTTGTCGCTGACAAAATGGATGAGCGGGATGATGGCAAAACCCAGTTGTAAACTCAATACCACCTGGCTGAGGATGAGCAATTCGCCCGTCACACCTTCGCCCAAAATGGTGATGGCCAGCACGGCAGGCACAATGGCCACCGCACGGGTGACGAGCCGACGGATCCAGGGCTGTATGCGCAGGTTGAGGTAGCCCTCCATCACGATTTGCCCGGCCAAAGTACCCGTCAGCGTTGAGCTTTGCCCCGCCGCTATCAGGGCTACTGCAAACAATATGGGGGCCAAACCAGAGCCTACCAAGGGTTCCAAAAAACGGTGGGCATCCTGTATTTCAGACACCTCGAACATGCCGGCCCTGTAAAAAGTGGAGGCCGCCAATACCAGGATGGCGCTGTTGACGAAAAAGGCCAAGTTGAGCGCCACGGCGGAATCTATCAGGTTAAACTTCAGGGCCGTTTTGGTGCCTTCCAAATTGCGGTTGAACTTGCGGGACTGCACCAGGGAGGAGTGGAGGTATAAATTGTGGGGCATGACCGTGGCGCCGATGATGCCGATGGCAATGTACAGGGCCGTGTCGTCGGGCAGGCTGGGCACGAATCCCGTTACCAACAAGCCCATATCGGGTTTGGCCAAAAACATTTGCACCAGAAAGGCCAGGCCAATAATAGCCACTAATGCCAAAATAAATGCTTCCATCACCCTCATGCCCCGTTGGATCAGGAAGAGCAACACGATGGTATCCAAAAAAGTGATCAAGACGCCCCAAATCAAGGGCAGCCCAAACAGCAGTTGCAGGCCAATGGCCATGCCCAAAACTTCGGCCAGGTCGGTGGCGATGATTGCAATCTCGGCCAAGAGGTAGAGAATAAAATTGACGGGCTTGCTGTACGTTTCTTTTGAGGCCTGCGCCAGGTCACGCCCGCTCACGATGCCAAGGCGTGTACAAAGGCTTTGCAGGAGCAAGGCCATCAGATTGGACATGAGCAGCACCCAAATCAGCGCATAGCCGTAGCGGCTGCCTCCGGCGATGTCAGTGGCCCAGTTGCCGGGGTCCATGTAACCGACGGCGACGAGATAGGCAGGCCCCATGAAAGCGAACATCTTCCTGAAAAAGCCCTTTTTCTGGGTGTCCACGCTGGAATGGACCTCTTCGAGTGACTTGGGTATCGGATTGATCATTGGTTGCTTTGGAATGACATTTTACTTTCTGGTGAAACCATTGAACGGGGCAAGCTGCGCCCATCGTTCTTTCTCTGCCACCAGCTATGAAGCTGTTTGAATTTGCCTGATGGAGAAAAAACCACTCTTTTTTTCTCCATCAGGCAAATTCAAACAGCTTCTAAGACCCACAAATATACTTTGAGAAGTGTGAAGTTCTCCACTAAAACTTTGGAAAGGCAAAAATAAATGTTAGCCTCTAAAAATTTCATGGCAAGGCAAGGCTAACTTTTTGTCGAATAATTGAAAAGAAGGAAAGACCACTTGCATCCCACCTAAAAACAAAATCTTCACTTTGCGTTAAAAATCCACAACAAATACTTGACAATAAATAGTAATTAGATTACATTTGTACCGTCTATCAAGAAAGATTGATTGGACGACAACAAACCCAAAGGCCCGGAAACAGCGCTTTCTTACAGAATTACAATGAACTTAGTGCTTTGAGCGTGCATTATTCATTCAGTTTTTTATCATTCACAAACTTGATTTTCAACGTTTTAGTTAATGACAAAATGACTAATGACTAATGACGCAAACCAGTAGTTACAGCTCTTTCCCCGCTTAGGCGTTTGTTCCGACCGTCAAAGCTGACGACCGGACATTCAAATCACTTCTTTCCCACACGGCTTGGGTTGACGGGCAGTTTGGGCGATGGCCGGTTGGCCAGAGAGCGGCGATGATATTTTTCATTGCTAATAACCAAAGGCCATATTCTCAACTGCCCGCTTCGCAAGTCTATTCATCCCGACCGTAAAATAATTGGCAGCCACCCTGCTGCCTAAAGTCGCCTATTCTATATGGATAAAGGCTCGCCGTCGCCTACTTGTTTTAGTACAGTGGGCGGCGGTTTTTTTTGGGGGGGTTTGCCTTGGGCGCAAGTTTTCCAGCGACAACTGTCAAAGCCTGCATCTGTCTATGCAATATTAGGGCAGTTTGAATTAACAATACAAAAGCCGTGGTTTTTATTCCTGGTGTTGGCAGGCTTGGGATAATGGGGAAACTAAGGGGGGGGCATACTACAGCAACTGGGATATAAAGAATATACAACACACGGCGGCCAATCCCGATAACTATCGGGAGCAACCAAAACCCGTCAACGAGCACAGCTCGTGATGAGCAGACCGCTTTTCACTGGACAAGTGGTGCGCAAGCGGGACAAGTGGTGCGCCAGCGGGGCTTGAAAGAACGAGGGCTATCAAAAATAACATTTTCATTACAGAATTAATATTTTTAGATTTTCTAATGTTAGCCAAGGTCTTCTTCGATGCAACATTCGGTGGCAGTTTGAACAAACTAAAGCAATATCCTCAATTTTAGTTAGAGTTTCTTCTCTGAGTTCAGATATAGGAAATAGGTGATGAGCTTCAATAAATCCTTCTCCTATTTCCCCATATTTGTCAACAAATGAAAATTCGCAAACTTCGCAACAAAGTTTTTTGTTCTCTTTGAAGCGTTTTTCTTTTGCAATTTTTATAAGTTCTTGGTTTCGCTCTTTTGATATATGTAGCAAGTACTTATCTTTGCCTTCAGGAAATCCTAATTCGTCATTTTCTTCAACAATTATTTCTATTGGGACAGTCTTTATTAATTCTATTTCAACTATATCTCTTATTGTAGAAGGAGGTAAATGATTAGTAAAAGAAAACCCCATATATTTCATTTGATCCAAAATCCAAAGAAATGAATGAGCATCTAATAAAGTTGCATTTACATCTCTTTTTTTTAGAAAATCCCGAACTTGCCTAATGACATAATTGTAAATTGAATAATTTTCCCAAGACAAATTATAACTTGTCTTAAAACCCATTAACCCAATTTGTTCGAATATTTCATCGAATTTTTCTTGTGTTATGGGCATATATTTATTAAAGTCTTTAATAAAAAACAAGTAAGCAATGAGTTGGTAACTAAATTTCTCTTCAATTAAATTTTCAAATGCTTGTTGGTCAGGTATTTTACTCTTGTAGAAATTGAAAAATAATTCTTCAAGCTTTGAGTTTTGACTAATTTTATTGAAATTATCTTTTTTTCTCCAGTCAATTAGATTGTTTTCAACCTGTCTATAATCATGAATCACTTTTGTCTGAATTGCTGAACTTACAGATTTCTGAATGACTCCGGATCCAATATCTTTAGTTTTCCATCTTTTGTTTCCTAAATTTTCCCTCGCTTCATTATAAACTGCATATTTATAGTTTTCTGTTTTATCAATCCAAGCCGAGGTTTTAAAACTTATGAATGGTTTCTCGTCTTCAATTGAAATGAACTTCGAAAAATCATTAAAAAGCAATTCTAATCTTTCATTTGAAACAGTCATATGTTGTTTATTTGCGTCAGAATGACTACTTTATTGTATTTAAAAACGGTTAATGATAAGGAATGTAAGGTGAGTATGGAGAAATGGAACTCAAGACCACATTGGTTTCAAGGACTACTTTCATAGCTGGCTATTCACTTTCCATCCATCGCTGAATGGTCTTTTCATCATAGCCTTTTTCTTTCCAAACCTTGCCTGCTTCATCCCTTGCCTTTGACAACAGGAATCGGGCTAACAAATCCTTAATCTCCGGCAAAAGTTCATCGGGCACCCCGGCAGCGTAGAGTTTCAGCAACTCCAATTGCATGTTTGAGTATGGTGGATGGACGGTCAGCATGACTTTCAAATTTTTCCAAAAATAGAGAAGATTTCTGAAAATCAAGTGGATAAGCGATTTAATCCTTCAATCTTACAGTCTTCATATCCTCCCTCACTCCCCCTACAACGCCGCTAATGGGTTCCCCTGCGCCGCCTTCCTAACCATAAGGATTCCGTTTCGGATCTTGCCGATTATCCCACAAAAACAATATAAAGATTATCCTTCCATGTACCCGATAAAATACGCTCAGGCGTTTGTCAATGCGCAGGCGGCGTACAGTTTTGAAGCGAGTACGTTGCCCTATTTCTGGATATTGAATAAGCTGCCTGGTTTTTAAGTCCAATTTCTTTAGCAACCTATTGGCGGCGTCCTGAGAGAAGTTGGTGATGAGATAGGTGAGCAGTTCCAACAATTGATCCCTCGGTCGGTCTTTCCAAGTGATTACTTTTTGAGCCATGCTTCCGCCATTTTTATCACCTCCTCATGCGAAGTACCATTTTCATCTTGATAACTCTCCTGAATGGCTTTTTCCAAATCGGCAATGGCTTCGGCGGGCATGTCTTCCAGTGCATCTTCTTTTTCAGCGATGCCAATAGAAAAACGGAGGATTTCGCTCAAAGAGCGTTCATCTTCCAATTGGGCGATGAGGGTAAGGAGGTGGCCTTTTAATTCGACAACATTCATGATGGTATTCTTTGTTGCAAATGTAGCGAATTTCAAGATAGAATACCCCCCTCACTCCCCCTTCAACGCCACCACTGGATTCCCCTGCGCCGCCTTCCACGCTATCCCCATCACGGTCAGTAAGGCCACCATCAGGGAAATGATGCCCGCCAGCACGAAAGGCAGCACGCTGAAATCCACCTGAAAAGCGAAGTTTTCCAGCCATTGGCGGTTCACCATCCAGGAGACGGGGAAGGCCAGGGCAATGGCAATGAGCATCAGGTAGAAATATTCCTGCGTGATGGTTTGCAGGAGGTTGCCCGTGTGGGCGCCCAGTACCTTGCGGATGCCGATTTCACGGGTGCGCTGGGCAGCCATGAAGGAGGAGAGGCCGAAGAGGCCCAGGCAGGCTATGAACACAGCCAGCGCCGAAAAGATGGTGAGGATGAAGCCCATTTTCTGCTCGGCGGTGTAGAGCTGCGAGATTTCCTCGTCGAGGAAGGAATAGGCCAGGGGCTTATTGGGTACGAACTGCTTCCAGGTGTCCTCCACATGGCGCAGCACATCGGGCGAGGTGTCGGCGAGGTTGACGGTCACGAATTTGGCGAAGAAGAAGAAATTGCCGGACTTCGATTCTATGTCCACCACAAAGGGCCCGACCGGGTGGTGAAAGGATTTGAAACTAAAATCCTCCACTACGCCGATGATGCGCTCCTGTCCAGACATGGAATTGAAGCGCTGCCCAATCGCTTCCTGCGGGTCGGCATAGCCGAGGTACTTGGCCATGCTGCGGTTGATGACGACGGAAAGGCTGTCTTCCCGTTCCCGGTGCTTGTCGTAGTCACGCCCGGCGAGGACTTTGATGTCGAAGGTTTTGACAAAATCCTCGTCCACCATGAGGGCCGGGAAGTACTGCCACTGCCCGGCGGGAATGCCGGGGTAGTTGAACTCGTGGTTGTTGTTGTTCACGCCCAAGACCTCGTTCATCACGCTCACACCCTGCACTTTGGGGTTTTTCAAGAGTTCGGTTTTAAATGCCTCCAGTTTGCCCGGTATCTCCGTGCGGCTGATGGGCAGGAGCATCATATTGGCCGTTTTGTAGCCCTCGTCTTTCGTGAGCATGTATTTCAACTGCCGGAAGGCCGCAAAGGTGCTGATGATGAGCACGATGGAGATGGCGAACTGGAACACGACCAGGCCCTGGCGCAGCAGTTTGGCCGTGCGGCCAGCCTTGAGGGTGCTGGATTTCATCACGTCCACTACTTTTATTTTAGACAAATAAAAAGCCGGGTATAGCCCCGACAGGATGCCCGTAACGATGACTGCTGCCAGCATCATGCCCAGGAACCGGGGCTGGAACAACAAGGCCGTGGAGAGGTCAATGCCCGTTTTGGCAGCAAACCAGGGCAACAGCACGGGCAAGATGGCCAAGCCTACCGCAAAGGCTATCAGCGTGGTGATGACGGACTCGGACAGGAACTGGCGGATGAGCATCTGGCGGGTAGCACCGACCACTTGACGAACGCCGATTTCCTTGGTACGGGTGGCGGCCCTGGCGGTGGTCAGGTTCACGAAGTTGATGCAGGCAATTGCCAGCACGAAGAAGGCCACGATGCTGAAAATGACCACATACAGGCGGTTGCTGTTGGGATGCATTTCAAACTCCAGGTGCGAGTCAAGATGGATTTTGGTAATGGGCTGCAAGTGGTAGGTCACTTTGTCCTTGATGAAATCGGGCGAGTGTTTTTGGGTAAAATCGGGCAATTGGGCGAGCAGGGTTTCAGCTTTTACGTTGGGCTTTAGTTTCAAATATGTCCAACAAGGGTTCCAGACCCAGTTTTTGTTTTGGTTGGGCATCATTTGGAGGGTGGTGACAAATGAAAAAAGCCCGTTCACATCGAAGTGGGAAGGCGCCCGGTCGTCGAGGATGCCCGTCACCTGGAATTCCAGGTTTTGCTCGTATTTCAGTGTTTTCCCAATCGGGTTTTCTGTGCCAAAATATTTCTTCGCATATTCTTCGGTCAAAACGACGGTATTGGGCTGATTCAAAGCCGTCTTGGGATCGCCCACTTTCAGGGGGAAGTCCAGCATTTGAAATACCAGGCTGTCGGCAAAATAGAAATTCCGCTCCGTGTAGCGGGTGCTGTCGCCGAGGGTGATGGTCACTTCGGGAATTTGAAAATCAAAAAAACGCACCGCCGATTCGATGAAATCAGGATAATCGTTCAGCAAGGTCGGAGCCGTGGGGAAGGGGCAGCTCGAAGAATTTTCCACAAAACCCTCGCTCTTGATGACCTCCGTCAGGCGGAACAGGCGCTTCTTGTCGGGGTGGTTTTGGTCGTAGCTCAGTTCGTGGTCCACATAGAGCATGATCAGCACGAATGCCGTGATGCCTGTGGCGAGGCCGAGCAGGTTGATGAGGGTGTTCAGCTTGTGCTTGCCGAAGTTGCGGAGAGTGGCTTTGATGTAATTTTGGAACATGCGTTTTGTTGGATGATGAACGATGAATGATGAATGATGACCGGCCGATCCTAAACCGGTTTAATGAATGATAACCGTGGTTGAACTAAGCACACTGTTAACTAATTTTTCTAAGCAGGGGTTTGGGGCGGAACGCCCCAATTCCGATAGCCATCGGAACTTCCCCCGACGAGCTCCCGATAGCAATCGGGACAGGCGGCGAGGAGGGGCAATAATTCAATAAACTTAGTTAACAGTGTACTGAATCTTAATAAATGAAAAATAATTGAGTGTAGGGTTGCACAAGATAGGGCAAGCATGGAGGAGGACTCGGCACATCTTCATCCGAATCAAAACTTGTTCGCTTTTTTACCAGGCTTGTATGGGCTACTTCGCACCTTGAAACGATACCGCCCTTCGGGCATTGGCAAGGATGATTTGCTGGGAAAATGGACAAAACGCAACCCATTTCGCAGCTTGATCGTATGGAATTGGTAAATTTGCCCTCCCGTCCTTATGCGATTGATTTTTGGCAACAGCGGAGCTTGAGCGAGGGCGTTTCCTCCAACGACAATTTCACACCTAAATCCCTATACAATAGCCCTGGGCCGAATGTGCGCCCGGGGCTTCTTGTTTTTGGGGTAAACCGGCGAGAGGATCTATAAAAATAATACTGACAAGTATAAAGTCTTGTCAGTACTATTGTTTTCAAGAGTATTGAAATTTTCTTTAGCCGTTTATTCGCCTACCTGGCACCCGCTCTACATCCATCGTTGACACTTCATTTCCATTGATTGGCGCTGCAGAATATACAGCAACAACATCAAGTTCCATCGTACTTTCGATTACCAGAAAACCCTCGAAACCTGCCGAAGGCGGCAGTTTGTATTTTGGAACATCTGCGCAACTGATATTGGCCACTGCATCGTCCTTCAATGTTCTTACAGGTTGCCAATCAGAAATGTTTCGGGGCGAAGCCATTTTTGAACTGTAGTTAACGGCCACTTCATGCGGGTTGTGGATGTTGACGGAAGTTTGGTAATGACCTGGCACCAAGTCTTTCGGACTGTCTTGCACACCATAGCAGATGAACTTGACGGCATATTGGTAACGGTACCTGGGCCGATGGCCGGTTTGGATGGTGCTTTCTTCTGTTTTTGCCATGATTGGTGAGTTTTATAAGGTGAATACTATTATAAAATACGGGTACTTTATTCAACGGTAATAGGTTTCGTGAAAATCAAAAATTAGGAAAGGCTACCCATCCTCGCCGCCTTTAGCGGTTCGTCGGGAAAGGTTCCGATAGCTATCGAAATTGGTGTGGGGAGTTCCGCCCCAAACCCCTGCTTACTCAAAACCAATTAACAGAGAGTATGGAATTCTCCCCTATGTGCATCCAATGTCTATTGTTCCCCTAAATTCTAAGGTAGAACTTCTGCCATTATTATCTTCAAGGCGAATCCTGATCAAGAAATTTTGTATTCCATCATTGAAATTCAATGGGGCAACATCATGAAAAAAATTAGCCACTACATGGTTTGATGCTAAGAATATGAAATTAAGGTTGATTGGATCAGCAGAATCGCACTTATTGTCGTAGTAGCCAGTAAAAATTGTTTCGTCAATTGACCTGGTTTCGCCGGGAATAATGAGTATATTATTCCGGGCAAATTCTCCTTTCGGATTCATCCCATCAGTAATTATTGTTGAAACATCAAAATTTACATCTAGAAAATTGGTTTGAAAACCGTGTCTTATGGAATCCAAAGTGACCCGAATACGGGCATCTTCAAATTTGAAATTCCCATGGAAACGAGGCTTCTCTATTTCAGAAGTCAAGATTTTGTTTTTCATGATAATGAGTTTTATTAAGATTAATTAATAAGGATTTCCAAAATTAATTCAACATACTGGATGGGATGATGACGTATGTTCCAACCCTTCTCACATATGTTCCAAATTACCTGCAAAAGCCCGCCACTCCATCGGGGGCATACCATATACTTCTTTAAAGCGCTTCGAAAAGTAGCTCTGGTTGCCAAAACCTACTTCCAATGCAACTTGATAAATGCTCCAATCAGGTTGGATGAAGAGCAGTTCTGCGGCCTTTCGCAGTCTGAAGTGCCGTATATATTCTGTCGTTGACATGCCGGTGAACCTGACCAACTTACGGTGCAGATCTGAGCGGCTCATGCCAATAAGTCGGGTCAGTTGGAGGACGTCAAGCTTTTCATCCGATATGGAATTTTGCAATTGTACATTCAGATTTTGTAGAAAAGCGGGTGTTGGGGTTTGGTTATGTAGCTTTTCAGCTATGAGTGGATTTGGAGTATAATAAGCTGGAAATAAATGTCTATCGTTGGTAAAAACAAGCGAACTTGAGTGTTTTAAGGAGTCCATAATGGCTAATTTTTTGGCAATAGCCAACCTGTTCAGTGTTGGGTTGCACTGAATAGGTTGAGCTATGTTTTGCCGCAATAGGTTTTATGCTAGTTCAGAAAATAGTCTAAAATCATTGCTTATTTTGAAATTGCACAAATCCTACTGAGGCCTGATCCGCAATATTGGAGAAAACAGGATTTGAAAAAGTAGCGCTACATTTTCTAAATCAAAGAAGAGGTAAGCTAATCAGTATTAATTTATTGTTAGCCACAACTCCCATCCCATCCAGTTGTTTGTCCGCATTCTCTAATTTTAACATTACAGCCCATACATGAAGGATTACTATATGTAATGCTAACTATTCGCTCACCTCCCCCTTCTGAGTAAGACCTGATTTCAATAAATGGAGAACTTGCACTATCATTAATGGTAATTCTTATTGGTTCAATTCTATTATCAAATTCACGTGGTCTAGGATTTATACTACCTGTTCCAACAGTGCAGTCTAAGACTTTTATAGTAGTACAATTTCTATTGAAAGCAATCTTAAATGTTTTGCTTTGAGATCCTTGAGATAATTCGAATTCTATAACCCTCCTTTCCGAAGTAAATTCTCTTACCCAATCAACAGGGACAGGAGCAGCAGACCATTCTGATGCATCATTACAATGGCAATCTGATAAACCTGGTTCACTGGAGTTCGGCCCATTTAGCATAACCACCGCATCTCCAATAATAAGGTTAATAGGTGGCTTAAAGAATTTTTGGAATGTGTTTTCGCTAGGAGAACCATTGCTGCAAACTGCCGATAATTCAACCTTATAAGTAGTTCCAGGAGAAAGGTTGTTTATAATAAAAAATGAAAACTGGTTTCCCAAAGTAGTATCAATTTCTAAGTTTCCAGAAGCAGAATCGGTTACTATAATTTTATATCCTTGGGCACTGTCCACCAGTGACCAATTTAGCTTCACGGAAGTCGAATCAATACCACTTACAAATGCCAATGAAGGTTCAGGCAGATTGCAAGGGGGTTCTTTATCATTAGGGTTCCTTTGGTTTCCATCGCATGATTGCGTGGTCAAAGAAAATACTGCGATTAGTGACGCTAAAATTAAAGCGAAGGTGGTACTTATTTTCATTGTTCAAGATTTTGAAGGTTGCAGTGAAATATTGGAAAGCCTGACTCGCAGTTACCTCAAGTTTGGTAAAAATGATCAGTCTTTTTGTGCCATACAAAGGTCTTTAAAAAAAAGTTAATCCAAGTGTTAGATTTTTTTTGGATTTTACCACCCAACAAAACTTAGAACCATTTGAAACATGCATAAATCCAAGTTAATCAGGTTTTTATCGGTTTTCACCGACGACGAAGTGCAACAATTGGAGCTTTTTATGTCCTCTCAACTGTTTAACAGTGGCAAGCGCCCTTTAAAAGTACAAGCGCTTTTAAAACACCTGTTGCTGTTTCACCCACTTTTCGACTCAGCCGATATTGATGAAGAAAAGGTTTACCAGGCGGTATTCCCAAATGAAAAATATAACAAAGCCAAACTGGCCAGGCTTGCTTCCGAATCAATGAATGTCGTTCAGCGATTCATCAGGGTCTGCTGCGCGCTCCCTGAAATGGAATTTAATGATTGGTTGGCCCAAGTTCAGTTTTATCAACAAAGGGGATTGGACAACGATTTCTTTTATGCCCTTGAACAAGCTGGATTGATACTGGATAAAATGATACAGAAAGACCAAGTGTACTTTTACCGCCAATTTGTCATTGAAACTGAACGGATAAAACACTTGATTAAGCTAAATGATAAAAAAAGCAATGTCAACCTTCCTGATGCAATTCGTCATCTTGACCTTTTCTACATTATTTCTAAAATGGAATTTTGTTCATATCTTTTAGTGCAAAGCATCAGTACCAAATTAGATATCCAATCATCAATGGTTCTCCTCGATCCTGTTTTGAAAGCTGCTAAAGAATTCTATTTGGATGTACCTGTAGTTTCAGCATATTATCATACCTATTTATTGCTGCTCCGCTCTAATCAGGATAGTGATGTGGAATTTCAAAAATTAAACAAGGAGCTAAAAAAACATGCTAATTCAATTCCTCTTGGAGCTCTAAAGACGATACACACCTGTATGCGAAATCATTTGGTCAATCGTTATGTCCAAGGCAACACTACCTGTCTATCTGAACTATTTGATTTGTTCAAAGAGCAAACTTTATGGGGCACTATTTATCAGGACGGTAACCACATCTTGGCCAGTACGCTACAAAATGCCATAACCGTTGCATTGAAATTGAATGAAACTGATTGGGCCATAGATTTCCTAAAACAGCATGAAAACCGCATCAATGGTGCAGACGATGCAAAGGCTGTGTACCAATTCAATTTAGCCAATATTCTTTTTCACCAGGGTAAATACCAGGCAGCTCAAGACTGCCTTGAGCACTTCCACTTCCGGGAAATGTTCTACAATCTTGCTGTTCGGAGGTTGGATATCAAATTAGTTTACGAAACGGAGATGCCACTCAAGTTTTTCAAATCAAGATTGGGGGCATTGAAAAATTTTGTCTTTGAACAAAAGGAATTGCTCCCTACAGACAAATACGATTCGAATAACAATTTCGTCAAATTGATGATGCAAATCGGTTCTTTGTTCGAAGATGAGGATAAACCCGTTTCTCCCAAAAATTTAAAGGAGGGTCTCCACAGCCGTATCCAACATCTAAACGAAAAGGTGCAAAATGAAAAAACCATTGCAGAACGGGAATGGCTCTTGGAAAAATTACAGGCCCTTTTACCTGAAAATCAAAAATGACAACGACGGCATTTTATTCAAAAATGCCGTCGTTGCCAGAGTTATCCTTACTGCCTTACCAACTTCACCTCCAAAACCTGTTCCTTGCTCTTTGCCTGCACGAAATATATCCCAGGCTTTAAAGAACCTACATCCAAAGCATTTGGCATGTTGCCTTCCGAAACCACCGAGGTTTGCATCAATACTTGCCCCGCCGAATTGATGACCGACAAGCTCCATTCTTCCTGTTCTGGATTGCTGATAGACACAAAAACTTCATTGTCCACACTGGGGTTAGGGAAAACATTCAACTGAACCTGACCTGAAAGTGAACTTTTGCCAACACCCAAAGCCTGCGCTACCTCACCTTTCGTTGGATTAGAAACCAAAGCGCTTGGCGAAGGTGAATATTCAATAATCAATCGGGTCAGTTTCCGCTTTAAGGGGTTGCACCCATGATAGGAGTAGGCCTGCCTCCTCACGGTGTCATTGTCATTCTCCAAAATAAAAACCATTTTATTCCCAGATGCCCATCCGCTTCTGTTCACGGTTTCCTGGACAATGGAACTGATGTCAGCGGTACGTTGCTCCAAACCTGTGGCACCAGCCTCCCAACAGCCGGGCGACCATGTGACGCTTGCAGTGCTTGCATTTCGATTGCTTATATTGTAGGCGCTTGTAGAAAAGACGGCTGGATTGTTAGCTGCTTCTCCGTATATATTTATATCAATCGCACCACATTCCGCATCTTTGGCAGCAAATTGAAGATAAGCTTTTTCAATCACATTATTTTTCCCAACCCCAATATTGTCGAACCATAGCCCGATATACTGTTTGATATTACTGGTATCACCACCATCGTAACACAAATCCAGATCGTAACTTGTTGTTGTTGTTACTTCCCCGTTATTTTTAAATTCCTCTGCATCACCAGCGTTTTGGGTCAAACGCCGGGTAAGTAAATTGTTTCCAGTGACATACACCCTCAAGGCTTCTGATTGGGTGGTATTAGAACTGTTATCCGTTGCGACCGCAGTAATTTCATTCCAACTATTTGCTGTTAAAGTTGAAGCTGCTACATTAAAATCAAAAGGCGCACTGCTATCCACGACTGCCGAGGTTCCATTGACGAACAATTCCACCTGGCTTATACTTCCATCAATATCAAATATGGTAGCTGACATTTCTATCGTCTCACTCGTTTTAAAAAAGAGGTCGTTGTCAGCAATATAACGTGTCGTGATCGCTTCAGGATCGGCTGGATCAAAATACAGGCTGATATGTGGTGCATGATTGCCAGTAGTTTTGATACCGTTGCCCCAAATATCAATTACGCTCACTTGCATATCCTCCAAACTGTATCCGTTCGGCAGGTCGTTGACTTCCAGATCAAGAACATAAGCAGGCGTTGCAAAAATGCCTTCATTGGTCATGCTGTATCCCCGTTCCGTACTACCTGGGTATTCGGCAGGATATGTTTTGGAAATATATCGTTCATACGCTGACTGCCCCCGGTTGAACGGATAGGGATAAATCCGCATGCCATCTAAGAACTCGATAGTGTCACGAATCCGTGCCTCCCCAGTGGATGCCTCGCTGACTTTTTCAAAATCATACGTTTTTTGGTAGCTGCCGTCGGGCAGACTAATCGTGATTGCACGGATATTGGCTTGGTTGTAAGGGACTGCAAGCCGATAAATAGCGCTGCTGGTATCGTAGTCGAGCAGGTAGAGTTCTGCACCATTCATTGTATCCAGCACATGTGTATATGCAGCGGGGTTGAAAACCCGCATTGGATGGACATTGTAAAGCGCTCCCCGGTCGTAACTGTCATTGTCAGCATCGCAATATTTGCGCAATACAGAAAGATGAAAGACGATGTTTTCCCCTACCGTTTCTCCCATTGTGCCGATCGTATCTCCTTTTGTAATTAGGTCGTCTGTAGCCCAAGTTGTACTTGGGCTGGGTCCGGCAATATCATGTAAATGACGGAAAGACAAGAAAATATTCCCCCAATTTGAAGCCCCGGCAAAGGTTTCGTCACATTGAACAGTAACCCATTTACCATCTGCCCCTTCATCGCCTATGCGGACCACTTTCCCGTCGCATATACACTTAATATCTACCTCACCGGGGTTTTCGGGATTGTCTCCGTCCACAATATCCGAGCCTTGATGAAAATCCATTCGATCCGCCAAATACCTTGGGCCAAATACCGAGATGAAATAACGGTGTTCCATGTCCGGCAAGTAATTAGAGTCAATATCAAGCACTGAAGATTCGACCGGTTCGGTAAAATCATAAGTGTAGGTTTCTGGCTCCACATCAGGATAATCATTGTCTTCGAAGCTTACAACATCGAGCTTGAGTGGGAGCAATTGTGCATTAGACAATGCGCAGAAGTGGGAAAAGAGAATGAAAAGGAGGATCTTGTTTTTCATAATGGGTACTTTTTGGTTTGATAAAAATGATGGAGCAAAATTGAAGGCGAAATCAATAAGGCATTTGAACGCATGTTCCAAGTGCTTGCACGTATGTTCCAATATGCCTTAAAAGCAAAGAATAGAGAATAAACAAAGGCTCCGCAATTAAACTTCTGAACAAGCAACTTGAAAAAGCTGCTTGAAAATGTAAAAGGCCATTAGTACTCTGTAAACTAAATTTCTTTATTTTCCGACATGCGGACGGATGGGGGTTTGGGGGTGAAAATTGCGCTAGCAATTTTCACC
>JBGSKQ010000122.1:0-13193 GCA_041741095.1 Saprospiraceae bacterium | reverse complement strand
GTGGCGCAAAGAGGTTTCATCCTCTTTGCGCCACTTTTTTACAAGGAGCGATGAAGAGAGGAAAGGAAGTAAATTTGATAATTACTATTTAACATAACATAAATTATAAGAAACAAAGCTGCTATTTTTAAATAGGCTGCTTCCTAATTTGTTCATGGTGAAACGATTGTACAAACCTAAAATGAGAATGGGAAACTACAAGTATAAATTTTGCACAAGCACAAACGTCGTCGGGGTTTCAAACCCCGACGACGTTGCCCTGAAGTTATTTTGAACGATCCGTAATGTTTTTTCTGCCGATTAAGCTATGCCGTTATTTGCAAGGAAACTACTCGATGCCTCTTAGCGCAAAAAAAAACTTCTTAATTAACATAATAGCCAAGGAACTAAAAAAATCAAATGTGAAACAAATTGTTTCGTATTTGGAGTTTGAGCTGCATTTAGGAACGATAAAAAACAATTAACGCCGGGGAGGTTCAAAACCTCCCCGGCGTTATATCTATAATTTTTTGCCTCCCCTACCCTTCTCACATATCGTAATTCAGCACACTGGCCAACCATTTTTCGGCTTGTTCGGTTGTCATGCCTTTGCGCTCGGCATAGTCTTCCACCTGGTCTTTGGACAGTTGGCCGATGGTGAAATATTTGCTTTCAGGATGCGAAAGATACCATCCACTCACTGAAGACGCAGGCCACATGGCACAGCTCTCCGTCAATTTGATGCCCGTGTTTTCTTCCACATTGAGAAGGTGCCAAAGGGTCCTTTTTTCAGTATGTTCAGGACATGCAGGATAGCCGGGCGCAGGCCGGATGCCTTGGTATTTTTCACCGATAAGCGATTCATTGTCAAGTGTTTCCGTGGTGGCATAGCCCCAGAATTCCTTGCGTACCCGCTCATGCAGCCTTTCCGTAAAAGCCTCTGCCAAACGGTCGGCCAGTGCCTTCAGGAGGATGGCGTTATAGTCGTCGTGGTTTTCTTCAAATTGCTTCACCCATTTTTCAATGCCGATGCCGGTCGTTACGGCAAATACCCCCATATAATCGTCTTTTCCGGATGCAAGCGGGGCCACAAAATCTGACAGACAAACGTTTGGTTGCCCAGGTGCTTTTTCAGCCTGTTGCCTCAAAAAGTGCAGATCATGGAGCGTCTTTTCCCGTTTTTCGTCCTGAAAAAGCCGGACGCTGTCGTTCTCCAGGGCATTGGCTGGAAAAAATCCGATGACTGCATTGGCACTCAGCCATTTTTCATCAATAATCCTACGGAGCAGCGATTGTGCGTCATTGAACAATTTTTTGGCTTCCACGCCCACCACTTCGTCTTCAAAAATAGCAGGGTATTTCCCCCTTAATTCCCAACTTGCAAAAAATGGGGTCCAGTCAATATAATTGCTCAATTCTTCCAAATCATAATTTTCAAACACCTTGATTCCCAACAGATTAGGTTTGGGAGGAGTGTAATTTTGCCAATTAATTTTAAAGTGATTGGCCCTGGCCTGCTTAATGCTCAGGTATTTTTTGGAAGAAGTGCGGTTGGCCCTTTGCTCCCTTATTTTGGCGTATTCATTGCGGGTATCAAGGATATAGTTGCTTTTGGCATTTTCATCTGAAGAGGTTAGCACGGAAGCAACGGCCACGCTACGGGAGGCGTCCAGTACATGGACGGTAGCGCCTTTATATTGCTGTTCTATTTTGACCGCCGTGTGCGTGCGGGAAGTTGTTGCCCCGCCAATCAACAAAGGCATGGTAAAACCCTGGCGCTGCATTTCTTTTGCTACATGCACCATTTCATCCAACGAGGGCGTAATCAGGCCACTCAAGCCGATCATGTCCACGCCTTCTTTGATAGCAGTGGCTAATATTTTATCGGCAGGCACCATCACGCCCAGGTCAATGATTTCAAAATTGTTACAGCTCAACACCACGCCTACGATGTTTTTGCCAATATCGTGTACATCGCCTTTCACGGTTGCCAACAGGATTTTTCCTTTGGCAGAAGACAAACCACTGGCTGCTTTCTCCAACTCAATATATGGGGTCAAATGGGCCACGGCACGTTTCATTACCCTTGCGCTTTTTACTACTTGGGGCAAAAACATTTTACCTGCACCAAATAAATCACCTACTACGTTCATACCGTCCATCAATGAGCCTTCGATGACGTGGATGGGTTGTGGATATTTTTGTCGGGCTTCTTCGGCATCTTCTTCAATGTAGTCGGTGATGCCTTTCACCAAGGCGTGTTCAAGCCGTTTTTCAACACTTTCGCTACGCCAGGCCAAATCTTTTTGCACCTGCGAACCACCGTTCCCTTTTACTTTTTCGGCAAAATCAGTCAGCCGCTCCGTGGCGTCGGGCCTGCGGTTAAACAATACGTCCTCTACCCTCTCCAGCAGTTCTTTTGGAATTTCTGCATAAATCTCCATCATGCCCGCATTCACGATACCCATGTCCATACCTGCCTGAATGGCGTGGTACAAAAAGGCGGAATGCATGGCTTCACGCACCCTGTCGTTCCCACGGAAACTGAAAGAAAGGTTGCTCACGCCGCCGCTGATTTTGGCACCTGGACAACGTTTTTTTATCTGGCGGGTAGCTTCTAAATAGTTAATGGCGTATTCATTGTGCTCCTCGATGCCCGTGGCTACGGCGAAAATATTGGGGTCGAAAATGATGTCTTCTGGAATGAATCCAACCTGCCGGGTCAAAATATTGTAAGCCCTTTCGCAAATGTCCACCTTGCGTTCTATGGTATCGGCCTGGCCTTGTTCGTCAAATGCCATCACGACGGCTGCGGCACCATAGCGTTGCACCAGTTTTGCCTGGCGTATGAACTCCGCTTCGCCTTCTTTCATCGAAATGGAATTCACGATGCATTTGCCTTGCACACATTTCAATCCAGCTTCGATAACACTGAATTTTGAACTGTCAATCATAATGGGCAGCTTGGCAATATCTGGCTCGGCCATTACGAGGTTTAAAAAGGTAGTCATTGCTTTTTCGCTGTCGAGCAAGCCCTCGTCCATATTTACATCAATCACCTGTGCGCCACCTTCCACCTGATGTTGAGCCACTGATAGGGCTTCTGGGTAATTTCCTTCCTTGATGAGCCTTGCAAATTTTTTGCTGCCGGTCACATTCGTCCTTTCCCCGATGTTGACAAAGTTGGTATCTTCCCGCATAATCAAAGGCTCCAGCCCGGCCAGCATGGTCAGGTGCGGCTTTTCTTCCAATTTTCGGGGCGGGATATTGGACACGTGTTTGGCCATGTGGCGGATGTGGTCAGGGGTAGTTCCGCAGCATCCACCCACGATATTTACAAAACCGCTGGTGACAAAATCCTCGATGAAACCGCACATTTCATGCGGGGTTTGGTCGTATTCGCCAAATTCGTTGGGCAAACCCGCATTGGGGTAAGCATGGACGTAACAATCGGCAATATTGGCCAAATCTTCCAAGTGGGGGCGCATCTCCTTTGCCCCCAAGGCACAGTTGAGTCCGATGCAGAATGGTTTGGCGTGTTTCACCGAAATCCAAAATGCCTCCACAGTCTGGCCAGAAAGTGTGCGCCCGCTCGCATCGGTGATAGTACCCGAAATCATGATGGGTAGTTTGATGCCCCGTTCTTCGAAAAGCAGATCAATGGCGAACAATGCCGCCTTGGTATTAAGCGTGTCCGTGATTGTCTCTATCAACAGCAAGTCCACTTGCCCATCCAAAAGGCCCTTCGCTTGCTCGTAATAAGCATTTTTTACTTCGTCAAAATTTACAGCCCGGTAGCCTGGGTCGTTGAGGTCGGGAGAAAGTGACAGCATTTTATTGAGTGGCCCGATTGCTCCAGCCACGAAGCGGGGTTTGTCGGGCGTTTTGGCAGTAAATTCATTAGCAATCTTGCGGGCCACCTTGGCAGAGGCGAGGTTGAGTTCGTAGGCCAAATCCTGCATGTCGTAGTCTGCCTGCGAATAATAATTGGCATTGAAGGTATTGGTTTCGATAATATCTGCCCCGGCATCCAGGTATTCCCGATGGATGTCCTCAATGATCTGAGGCTGTGTGATGGACAGAAGGTCGTTGTTGCCTTTGATGTCGGAGGGCCAATCGGCAAAGCGCTCGCCACGATAGTCTTTTTCACTGAGTTTGTAGCGCTGGATCATGGTGCCCATAGCACCGTCGAGTATAAGGATTCTTTCTTTGATTGCTTTCTGTAGGGATGTCGTCATGCAGTTGTAGATTTTGGTGTAGAAATGCTTTGTAGGTTGTTTTTGTTGCAAAAAATTTGAAGCCATTGGCTGGGAGGGCACAAAGGTATTGATTTCCAAGCTTAAGATGCAAGGAAGGGTTTGGAAGATGGATCTTGAAGCTTTTTGGTTTTATAAAATGGTTTCACCAGCCGGTTCCCACGGGGGCGACACCATACATATAAAGTCCAAACGGGTTTGGCCTGTGTTTTTTACCAACTGGTCGGTATTGGGCAGCACGAGGAAAGTATCGCCTGAAGAAATATCCCATTGCTCCTCGCCGACAATGGCCTTGCCCTCCCCTTTTATGATGTGATAAACTTCCGTGGAAGACAATTGATGCTTGAGCGAACTTTCGCCTACCTCCAGGGTAGCGAAAGCCAGGGAATAAGGCAAATCCACTTCGTCATTTTTCGGGTGCAGGATTTCCTTCAGTTTGGTCAAATCACCTGCGATGATTGTCGGGACATGGTCGAGTTTTTTTACCATTATTTATATCTGTTAATATCCGGAATATAGTTCATTATATTTCTACCCTTATATCCATACGTATTAATACTGAGCCATAAAATACGGTTTTCCCTTATTGGACAATGGGAAGTTATGACATACCTTTGCATCGCTGCAACAATAAAAATTCTCTTCGTTCAACTGCTCAAAGATATACTTATCCAATCTGCCCATTCATAACATAATGCAGCTTTCCAATTATTCTGGTCTAACTCACAATAAATTATAATCCCATTTTTCTTTTTCTGATTGAAAGGGCTAAAATCCTATCCAAACCAGGCAACAGCAAAAATCTACAAGGCTAAATTTCCTAACTAATCCCAGTAAATGATGGCTAATGTGCTTCCAAACTAATGCACCTTATACTCACATTTTTGGGGTTGAACATAACGTAACATTAAAACAAAAGCAATCATTATGAAAAAATCAACCACACTGTTCTCATTCCTCCTCTTTTTTGGGGTATTTGCCGTAGCCCAAACAAATTCTAACAACCTCCGGCAGGAAGGCAACGCCAACACGGCTGTCATCACGCAAGTTGGAACACAAAACAAAACGCTGGTCATTCATACTGGTAGTGACAACAACCTTTCCCTCAGCCAAAATGGTGCATCCAATACGGCTGACAACCAAGTGGATGGTAGCAATAACCTCGTTTTTATTCAGCAGGTTGGCAATGGCAACCAAGGCGTGACCCTCATCCAGGCCAACAACAACGACGCTTCTATTTCCCAGGAAGGAAACGGCAACATCGGCAACCAAGACCTACAATCCGATGATAGTGAAGCGGCCATTTTCCAACAAGGCGACAACAACAAATCCATCCAGCAACAACTGGGCGCTGGCAACCAGCGGGCTTATGTTGATATCATTGGAAACAACAACAATACTTCACAGGCTCAATCTGGCGAAAACCAGTTTTCAAGGCTGAACATCGTGGGCGATGGCAACGTGGACATCGTTACTCAAAATGGCATCTCCAACAGCATGAATGCAATGGTGGAAGGCAACAACAACACCATCAACCACTTGCAAGCTGGCAATAACAACTTTGCCGGTGGCGACAACGACCCACGTCTTATCCAAATTGGCAACGACAACTCCATCCTCTTGGTGCAGCAAGGCAACTTGAACGCCAGCTCTATCAATCAGGAAGGCAACGACAACAGCGTAATCAATGCTCAAACTGGTGCCGAACATACCAACATCACCAACCAAATCGGCAACAGCAACTCGGCAATTATTACGCAGTCGAATAACTAATTGAAAATTTGAAAGGTCATTTAGAATTGTCATTTGTCATTAGTCCATTAAAACCATAATGACCAATGACCCAATGACTCAATGACAAATAAAAAACAGGGATTAATTAAATCAGCTTTCTGGTTAAGACTCGCATAGGTTCGAAGGTGGAGAAGAATGCTTTTCCCCTTCGGACTTGTTTTTGAATGCCGAAGCTTTGACCTTTGCTGATCTAAAAACATCCTTTTCCTCCCTCCATTTCCAAACTTTCCCCATGCAATTGTCCCCCATTTGCATCTTTCGTTGCTTTGGCTTGGCTTTGTTGTCGCTCTCTTTGGGGACAATGAATGCACAGCAATTGCACGAATCGGATTTGTTGTTGCAACCAACGGAGTTGCTGAACAACAGCACTTGGGGCAACGGCAACGATGCCTATATTGATCAGGTGGGCGGTGGGAACGAAGTAGAATTGCTACAGACCCAGCAAGGGGCGCCAATCGGCAACCTCGCCAGGGTTTTGCAATCGGGCGACTGGAACATGGCCATCATCAGCCAAAGCGAAGGCGGGAACCAGATCGCCTTGATTCAGCGTGGCGATGCCAATTATTATGAGTTGCTCAACCAGGGATTTGGCAATCAGTTGGTCACCATTCAAGATGGGTCCAATAACCAAATCATTCAAAAGCTGATTGACAGCAACCAAATACAGGGCGAATTGATGCAGGTCGGAAACAACAACGAAATAATTTCAGTGCTGGAAGGGATTCAGGACTCTAATTATTCGATTCGGCAAATCGGGGACGGCTTGAAAATTATCGTCAAGCAATCCTCTTATTGAATAGGCGATTCAGTAAATTGGCAGGACAGGGGTTGGGTAATATATCTTTTGACCTTGCCCATCCAATTTAACTTTACCTTTGTAGTATCGAACCCCCCAATTGGTTTATTACATAAACTCAAAGCCAATTTGAAAAAAGTCTTAACCAGTATCCTGCTCTTGTCCGCATTTTGTTTGAACCATAATTTTGGTCAAAACAGTAGCGGAATTTCTGCCTGGATTGAAACGCAATCCGTGGACGGCAACCATACCGTGTCTTGCTGGTGCCTGAACAATCAAGTGCTGCCAGCACACCTGTATTACAAGGCGGTGCTGACGGTGGGAGGCCAACAGGAAATAAAAGAAGGCTCAACGCTTGCCCTGCCGAATCAACCAACCCTCTTGCTCAAAGGCATTTTTGTAATCCCCAACGGGACATTTGACAATATCATCCTGGAAGTTTTTGAAAACAAAATATTGGTGGCTCAATCCTCCCTAGCCGGGCCGCCCAAACAGGAGCCTGCTAACTTACCTGAAGCAATAGACACAGCTCCAACTTTAACCAAGGCTTCCCCCCTCGAAAGCCTTGAAATTGAGGGTTTGATCCTCGACGAGACCCGTTCAAAATTAGCACACGACTTTTACGAACTGTTTTACAATGGCTGGACCGACGTGGAAGGAAGCGTTGGCAGCGTCACTGTTACTATTCGTGAACTGCCCAACCGGATTGGCATCGGCAGCCGGGTATCCGTGGAAGTGGATGGGGAGGAAATAACCCAACTCAACTTGCAGCCCCGAACCGAAGTTCTCGAAAGCCTTTCTGCCCAATTGGTGGAAGCCCTCAAAAACCATTTGGAAAACCCACAAGGCGGCCAGGAAATTGAAACCGACGACCTGACCGGCAGCGGGATATATTGATGTTTTTTGGAAATTTGAAATTGATTGAAATTAAGAAATTGAAGACAAGCGATTAGGTGTTCAATTTTCAATAATTACCCAATTTCTCCCAATTTCCGTACCTTGCCCCCTCTCCCCCTTTTTTAAACAAAACAGACATGAGCAAACTGTATTTACTCCTCGTATTTGCTGCATTTCCCTTTTTGAACAATGCCAATGGCCAGGATTTTATCTATACGCCGAAGAACCCGGCCTTTGGGGGCGATACCTTTAACTACAACTGGTTGATGAGTTCGGCACAGGCGCAGGATCTGACCGTGGATACCCGCACCCGCACGGGCCTTGGCACTGCCAACACGGCGGAGGATTTTGCCCAAAGCCTCAACCGCCTCTTGTTGAGCCAATTGTCCCGTGAAATCATCACCACGCAATTTGGCGAAGATGGCCTGACCGATGGGCTGTATTCGCTCGGCGATTTCCAAGTGGACGTAGCGACCACCCTGGAAGGTTTGGTCATAACCATTTTCGACCAGGCCAACGGCGGACAAACGCAGATAGTCATTCCTTTTCTCTGACACACACTTCAAGTTTCACTCCCCCCCACACACTCATTGGTACTTTTTTTACAAACCAAAGGCAATGGACAGCCTTTGGTTTTCGGTATTTTAAAAAAACATGCATAATGAACAAACTCTACACCCGCTGTTTTCACGGTGTTTGGATGCTGATGGCTTGGGGATTGACCAGTTGCGGTTCCTACCTCTATCAACCCATCCAGCAAAACAGGGCGAGGCTGGGCGAAGAAACCCAAAGCACTCTCGAACTCCGCAGTTTGCCAGGGCCGAAGGAAAAAATCGTGGTGGCCGTTTATAAATTCCGGGACCAGACTGGCCAATACAAACCCTCCGAAAATGGGACGAGTTGGAGCACTGCCGTCACGCAGGGCGCCACCAATATTCTGATCAAAGCCCTCGACGATTCGGGCTGGTTTGTGCCAATAGAGCGGGAGAACGTTGGCAACTTGCTCAACGAGCGCAAAATCATCCGTTCCAGCCGGGCGCAATATGGTGCCCAGGATACTCCTTCCAATCCCGACCAACTGTTGCCGCCTTTGCTCTACGCCGGGGTCATCCTGGAAGGCGGCATTGTTTCCTACGACGCCAACGTCATCACGGGCGGGGCGGGACTGCGCTATTTTGGCGTTGGCGCTTCGAGCCAATACCGTCAAGACCGGGTGACGGTCTATATGCGGGCGGTATCGGCCAGCAATGGGAAAATTTTAAAAACCGTTTATACCTCCAAAACCATCCTCAGCCAGGCGCTGGACGGCGGTATGTTCCAATTTGTGAAATTCCGCAGGCTCTTGGAAGTGGAAACGGGATTTACCTACAACGAACCATCTGAAATTGCCGTGACCGAAGCCATCGAAAAAGCGGTGATGAGCCTCATCATCGAAGGCATTGACGGGAAGCTGTGGGAGCCGGAAGAACCCCGCAAGATGGCGGAATCGCCGGTCAAGGAATACAAAAAGGAAAAAGAACTGCTTCCCAAAACCGACATCTTTGGAAAACGCATTGACAACCGACGGGGCAGTATCGCCTTCCAAATGGCCACATCCAGCCTGCTTTATCAAGGTGATTTTCCTGATCCTTTGGTAAAAACAGGGCTTGAATTGGGCTTGATGATGACACCATCGCCTGCTGCCAGCCTCAGCTTGAACTACGGCATGAGTTCGCTTTCCACCGAACGTTTTTACGATGCCAAGGTCACGTATGCGGAAATGAACGGCCTGTTCCGTTTATTCCCCTACGACCGTTTTACCCCTTTCATCAATGGCGGATTTGGCCTCATCACCGAAAACCTGGACGCCCGCTTCGACTTTGGATCGCCTGTTTACCCTAAAGTCCACATCGGCGGCGGGTTTGAGATATTGGTCAACGACAATACAGGCCTGCGTTTCTCCGCCGACTACCATTACCTGTTCAGCGATGGACTGGATTTAATAGAGCAGGGCCGCTACAACGACTTTTATTGGAAAGGCAACATCGGCGTGAACTTTTATTTTGGCAATAAAGTGGAAGGCGTGCGCAAATTTGGAACGGAAAAAGACAAGAACTTTAATTTCTGATGCTTTTGGCTTTTAGCAATAAGCTGTTGGCTTTTGCCCAAAACAGATTTTCCAGCAGCTAATAGCCAAAACGAATGTTTTGATAATCTTTTACTTATACAGCCTTTTTGTCATTTACATAGCTGATTGTCAATATTTTAACCATTGACAAAATGACCAATGACTAATGACAAATGACTAAATCCAACATGAAACACCTCAACTACATCTTTCTAATCTGCTTAACCGCCCTCGTCAACTTCTCATGCGAGGAGGACAAATACGAACCCGACGTGTTCGGCTCGCTCTTCGGGCAGGTATTGCTGGACGCCGACAACTCGGCGGTGGCCGACGCCACAATTTCCACCAATCCGCCCACCAGCACGGTGCTGACCGATGCTTCCGGCGTTTTTTCTTTTGAAAACATCAAATCTGGCACCTACACCATCCGGGCGGAAAAGGCTGGATTGGTGACTGCCGTAGAAAGCGTGACCATCTTTGAAGACCAGGACGCCAATGTCGTCATCAAAATGACGGAGGCCGACGAGGAGAATACCTCGCCCAACGCACCTACCAATCCTACCCCCGCCAACGGCAACAGCGACAACGACATATCGCTCACCCTCAGTTGGGAAGCGACCGACCCTGACGAAGACGACGTTTTGACCTACGATGTTTACCTCTACCATTCCAGCCAAAGCCCGGCCACCCTGGTGGCGGAAGATTTGGAAGACCCCGTGCTGGATGTATCGGATTTGCAATACGGCACGACCTATTTTTGGCAAGTGGTCGTTTCAGACGGTGTGACATCGCCCGTCTTCGGCGAGGTGTGGAGCTTCAGCACGAAGGACTTCCCGCCCCACCCTTTTGTATTGGTAAAAACCATCAACGGGCAGTCCAACATCTTTGCGGCACAGAACGCCAATCCCAACAATCCGCTCTTCCAATTGACGGAAAACAACGGCGCCAATTGGCGGCCCCGCTTCAATCCCCTCGGCAGCCGCATCGCCTTTTTGACTTCGCAAAACCTTGACATGGAACTTTGGGTCATGGATAGGGACGGAACCGATGCCTACAAACTGCCGACCTCGCCTGCCATCAATGGTCTCAGCAAACGTTCGCTGGATTACGCCTGGTCGCCGGATGGGACGCAGCTCCTGTATATGTCGAATAACAAGCTGTTGAAAATAGCCGCCGACGGCAACTCCTCCCCTACCCTCGTGGCAGAACTTCCTCAGAATGAGTACTTTGTGGAAGTGGATTGGACGGCCCAAGGCAACCGAATAGCCGCCCGCACCGAGAAATTTTTGTCCTATCAATCCCGCATTTTGCTCTACGATGCCAACGGGACTTTCCTTCAAGAACTCGTGCCAGACTGGCCCGGCCACACGGGCGGCCCGCACTTCAGCGTGGACGGCAACGCCATCCTTTTCAACCACGATATGGCCGGGTTTGAATCCACCAGCGACCCCGACCGGATGCTCGACTCCGACCTTATCCTCCTGGAAATCCTCACGGGCGACACCACCAACCTCTCCGTCGGGAAGGACACCCTCACCAACGACTTCGATGCCCGTTTTGCGCCCACGGGTGCTGCTGTGATTTTTGTAAACAGCAATAATTTTCAGTACGAACCCAGCATTTATTGGGTCAGCATCACCGGACTGGGCCGGGATGTGTTGTTTCCCAATGCGGAAATGCCGGATTGGAAATGAGCGGAAAATCTTCGGCTTTTAATAGGGATTTTAACGCCTTCGAATCAAAATAAAACTTGGCGTGTGGACATTGAGATGCATTTGGAAGGCGACCAAATTGATTTGGAAGCAAGCCAAATTAAAAAAGACGAGCGCCAAATTGATTTGGAAGCGAACCAAATTAAAAAAGTCATCCACCAAATTGATTTGGAAAACAGCCAAATCAAAAAAGACAAGCGCCAAATTGATTTGGAAATCGGCCAGATTGATTTGGAAGCAAGCCAAATAGAGATTGCTTTTAAAATTGTTTGAGAACGCTTCAAACGCTTAAAAGGAGGATGGACATTAACAAAAATTCCTATCTACAACAAAGCCCTTTGAAATATAAAATGCCTTTTATATCTTGCCCCACACTTTGAGAAAGCTTCATCCAAAGAAGGTTATTTAATACCCAGACACAGCCACATGACAACCAACGAAAGGCTCCTTTCTGAAAGGGATTTACCAGCTTTAAATCTGCCCGCCGCCCAATGGCAGCAATACGCCGAGGCCTCCGCCTTCGGCGGATTCGCCGCCCCCGATTGCTATCGGGAGACGCACGAAATGGACGAGAAGGGCGAGGCCCACTCCTTCTGGGACGAATTCCTGCATATTTTCAATATCAGAAGACGGCAATTTGCCCGCCACAAGGCACGGGCCAAGCGCAGCGACAACCGCCGGGGCTTCATTGACCTGTTCTGGCCGGGCAAGCTGCTGGTGGAACACAAGGCAGGCCACAAGAACGCAGGTGCGACCCTTGCGGTCGCCCTCGAACAGGCAATGGAATATATCGGGGAACTGGAGGCGAAGGACAGGCCGCAGCAATTGATTATCTGCAATTTCAAGACCTTCCAGCTTTACGACGTGCCAAGTACCAGTGGGCTTCAGCCCGCTGCAATCCAAGACGGGCAGAAGCCAAGTACCAGCGGGCTTCAGCCCGCTGCAAACCACGGCGGGCTGAAGCCAAGTACCAGTGAATTTCAGCCCGCTGTACCTTACGGCGGGCTGAAGCCCGCCGGTACTATCCCCATCACCGAACTCCCCCAGCGCATCCGGGAATTCGCCTTCCTGCTCGTCTTCGCTGGGCAGATGCTCGAAGAAGAGGAAAAGGCCAGCATCCAAGCGATACAAGGTGTGTTGATTTTGTGGAAGACGCTACAAGCTGGCGGTGCACCGTTAGCCGACCTGTACGACCCGTTGAAAATGCCTGCTGAACTGCTCGCAGCCCATCAACGTCTTGACCTTGCCGCGGATGCTTGCTATGGAATCAAGAAAGGTTTTCAGAGCGAGGCGGGGAGGGTTGGGTGGTTGTTTGGGAGGTGGGGAGCATTAAATTCAAAAAAGTATTAAAATAACTAAAAAATGGAAAAAATTGATTTGGCATATGCAAGATTTCTTGACTTATTAAATGAAGTTAATGGTTATCAAGACACTATTTTTACTGAACAAGATGCAAGGGTCAAAATAGTTGACAGGATTTTGATTGAGATATTAGAATGGGAATATGAAGACATACTACGCCTGTCCCCAAACGTTGGACATTTTTCCGGCTAGTTTAAGATGGAATACAATGGGGGATTAATTGAACTTGTAAGCCGCCAATCGGCATGAGCAGCAGGTTCAGTCAAGGGCGGCTGTTGGGCAGCTTGGTG
>JBGSKQ010000121.1:0-27657 GCA_041741095.1 Saprospiraceae bacterium | reverse complement strand
ACTGCTTGGCCAAACGGAGCAACCCCAACTTGTTTTTGATAATTTTGTCTTGAGTAGTCATGATTCTAATCTTGTTTTAGTGATGAAATGTGGTTGTTTCAAAATTACTAAAACTGTCAGATTAAGTCGTGACTACTTCAGTTCACTTCTCGCATTTTTTCCCTACAGGCCCTGTAAATGGAGTGTCGACTGGCCCTACACAGTAGCCATTTACGCAAATAGGGCATAGTTTCTCATATTCAAATTGTGGTGTGGAACTTCTTTCAGTTTGTGGTTTAGGCTTTGGCGCAGGATTAGCCGCTTTCTTATTCCCTGCCCCTTTTTCGCTACTTGAGTTTGAACTTGAAGCATTATTCGCTGCATTGCTCAAGGCACTTGTGTTCGTAAGGTTCGTATTCGTTTGATTAACTTTTGAACCGGTAACCACAACTGTACCTACCTCACCTCCAAACTCATAATCTCCTGAAGAACAGCCTTCACAATGTTTTTTGGCAGGCCCGTTTGCTTCATTCTGTGCGTTGACATTGAGTGAAATTCCCATTAAGCAAAATAAGAAAATAACTACATTAATTACTTTTTTCATGTTTGAAAAAATTTAAAAAGTGAAAAAATAAAGTGATGATTATCAATTCATTCCCCCAAGGATAAACCCCTCTCAGTGTTGCCGAAAACAGCGCATTAGGAAACGAATCTGCAAGCGATTATCCTGAGTGAAATGGTGAATTGCTAAAGCGTCCGGGCTTTTCGATTATGCCCGCAGGAAATAATAAATACCCGTTGTGTTGTAAACGTATTCAGTCGTGTACTCCAATCTTGCGGTAAATGAATTTTGACCCGTCCATTGCACGGTGTATCGGTTCACGACCTCGCCTCCCTTGAACTGTTCGAGCGTGCCAGTGCTGCCTGTGGAGGCGCTGTATTTCCAATTGTAAGTTTTCGGATATTGGACGCATTTCCACCATGTCTTGAACACACTGAGGTTTTCAATCAAATAATTGGAAGTGCCGTCACTGTTGAATTGTTGGGTGAACCTGTACGTCACGTAATCATTGTACACATACTGCCATTGACCAACCATGGGGCTGTTGGATGGAACTGCGAATTGGTTTTTGTCAATCAATTTGCCCTCATCGTAATACTCGGTTTTGGAGAGTTTGCTGTTAGAGTCGAAATACCTGTATTCGCCCTTTTTTTTGCCGAACGAGTAGAAGCCCTTTTCTTTTATGTTGCCATTGGGATAATACCATGTGGTTTCGCCATCGAAGCAGTCTAATTGAAAGGCATTTCCCGGTTGCTCGATATTGTAAGTGGTAAGCGACAACTTCCCGGAAGGATAAAACCGTTCAGTTGTTTCAAATATGGTGAAGCCAGGAGTGCCTCCATAATCCGTGATAAAGCCTCCGTGCAAGGCTCTTGCGACTTTTTTTTGCGTATAAACTGCATCCTTTTGGCTACATATTTTCCTGTCTTTATTCAAGAAATAAATGAATGCCTGCGAAAAAGATGAAGATATGCTGCAATGGAAAAGAAGCATGATTGCTAAGTTTTGGAAGATTATCTTTTTCATGCCTGACAATTTTTTAAGGTGAAGAATGATGGTTTCAACGGGTTATTGCCGCCAATATTTAAAAGGAGGGATTCACCATTATTTTTTTGAAAAAAAAATTAATTGGAAGTCCCGGCATGGTCTGAAAGTCCTCGCCCTCCATGCCGGGACAGAAAGACAAAAGGCTATGATTTTTAAACCTTTATTTTCGTGGAAACAACGCCTTCGCCCGCTCCTTCGATACATTTTCCGGGAACTCTATTTCGCCGTACTTCACCGGCTCATCATTTGAATTACTGCGGGGCTTAATGACGCTGGTGATTTGCTCCATGAAGCCATTGTGCAGTTCAGCATAAGAAAATTGGTAGTTGTTATTGACGGCATACGCTGCCCATTCGACACCGAGCCGGGCAGCGGCAAGGCGTTCCTGTGAAGTGCCGTGGTGGGCTGGGCTATTGAAATTCGTATCACCGAAATAAGAAACGGCAGCATAATAACTGTCCACTTTCGACCATGCCCACCGCTTGGCGAGGAACATATAGAACCCGGCGAAGGCGTCGGCTTCCAGTTCCTTATGAGCAGGTTGATAGTAGCCTCCCCAATTGAAGGTGAACTGTGTCCGATGCCCCCATTCATGTGCAAGTACACCGGCAATTGGCAATTCACCAAACTGTTGGAGCAAACCCCAGAACACCTTGTAGCCAAACAGGATATAACCATCGGGCGAGGCGAAAGCGTTCATGTTTCCTGCCTCGTTGATAAGCATGATGTCGGCAGGCACACCTTCGAAAAATTCCCGTTGAAGGCTTACCTCTTCTGCAAATTTTTGGTCGTAAACGGCATTTTCAAAAGAGTGGATGACTTGACCATACCTGTTGATTTCAGGGCTGTACCCTGTGCAACCCACCATGCTGATGCAAGTGCCATCGTCCGTTGTGGCAAGTGAATCATAGTTGAGCGAATTTTCATCTGTACAACCGCATTGAATAGCATCATCGGAACAAGCGGTAAAAAAGATGGAAAGGAATACGAGGAAGAAAAATGACAGTTTTTTCATGTTGATTAAAGTTTTGTCATTGCATGCCCCGTCCATGCCTGCACAGGCAGATGGATGATATGCAATAGGTTTGAAAATTTATTGGATAGATTTTTTTTGAAAAAGAACACCGGGGCGCTTATCCCCCGCCAAGCCCGCCGCCGCTGCGGGTAGGGTATTTTGGGCCGGGTGGCTTGGGAGTGTCAGGAGGTGTGCCTTTCGGCAAACTGGTTGGTGGCGGCGCTTTTCCGTTTGGCGTTGTGGAAGCGGTATTTGGTATGACCAAGCCTAATTGCTGAAACAGATTTTCCAATTCCTGTTGCGATTGTATTTGCCGGGCAACGACCGGGGCAGAAAAATTGCCTGATTTGACAATGGATTGGTAGCTATTAAAGATAAAGTTGTCACAGGTGTATCCAGAAGCGGCCTGTCCGGTTTGCAAATCACGGGGATTTCGACAGGCAACTGTGATGGCTTGGGGTTGTTGCGGAGCCGGGTTGGTCTGCCACCCATTGGCCTGTCCCCTTTGTTGGGCTTCATAATTGTCCCAAAAACTTCCGTTAGACTTTAAAAGGCTGGCATCCTGTAGAACTGATATTTGCTGCCCGTTCATTGGATAGGCAATCAGGCAGACACCTTTGCCCGTTTCGTCGAGCACGATGACGCCCCGGTGCGGGATGCCCGAGCCATTGAATTCAACATAAAGGGCAGTTTGGGAGAAAATTGCCCAAGGCAACAAGGCGAGCAAGAACTGGATGATACTCTTTTTCATAACAAGTGGTGTTTTGAATGTGATGGTTTACATTTGTTATTGCCTCCGAATTGAAAAAGGAGGGGTAGCAATCCATTCTTTTTTTAGGGAACAGAAAATCATTCGGTTTCGATAATGAAACTTGGTCGGAATAGATGGTCAACCTGCGGGCAATTCCTGTTTCAAAACATTTAGGATGAACGACGAAATTAGGTTGCAAGGCTCCAACTCCAGCGGTGTGAAAAACAGCCCTAAACCCCACAAACCAAAGCTCGAGATGCAAGCTGTTGCTTCCCGTTTCTCTGGTAAACCTCAGCCAGCATCCGGCGCCCCGCAGCAGGAGTAGCCACAGTCATTTCACATCGCACGGCTGTGTTCATGGCAGCGGCTACCTCTGCATTCATTCCCGAACACAGCAAAGACTGGCTGTTTTCACGGCGTAGTTTGCCCATGCCGAACGCAATTTGAAAAAGATTTGCTTTCAGTAGTGTCCGGTTAAGAAATTTAGATTTCACTTTAGTTCTTTGAAAGTCAATGATTTACAGAGTTTTTAGCTTGTGAACGATTTGAAATCGTTTCCTTCCGTTCAAAATTGAGCGGAAGATGAACAAAGGAAAATATGTCTTTGCCCAAATCATGGAACTGGTTCACCCAGAGGAATTCGACCGGTGTGCGTCGAAGTACAACGGCAACTACCGGGTCAGGCAATTCAGCTGCTGGCACCAGTTCCTCAGCCTGAGCCTCGGCCAGTTGGCCCACCGTGAAAGCTTGCGTGATCTGGTGACCTGTTTACAGGCCCACGAAAACAAGCTGTACCACTTGGGGCTGACCAAGGGCATCAGCAAAAGCACGCTTGCCGACGCCAACGAGCGGCGGGACTGGCGGATTTATGCCGACCTCGCCCAGTTGCTCATCCGAAAGGCCCGGCTGTTGAACCCGCAGACGGTGGACCTGGAAGGCCTTGAGCTGGACAACCGCATCTATGCGCTCGACTCCACGACCATTGACCTCTGCCTGGAAGTGTTCTGGTGGGCGAAGTTCCGAAAGCATATAGCCGCCATAAAGCTGCACACGCTGCTGGACATCCGCTGCCAGATACCTTGCTTCATCCACATCACGGACGGGCTGACACACGACGTAAACGTGCTGGACGTTCTTGATTTTGAAGTAAATGCCTTTTATATCATGGACAAGGGGTATATAGATTGGCGACGCCTGTTCCGTATAACCAAGTCCCAGGCGTACTTCGTGACACGGGCAAAGGACAACTTGGCTTTCGTGCGGGTCTATTCCCACCCGACGGACAGGTCAACGGGCTTGATTTGTGACCAGACCATCCGGCTCAAGAACTACTACGCCGCAAAGGACTACCCCAAGCACCTGAGACGAATCAAGTATTATGACAAAGAACTCGACAAGACCTTCGTCTTCCTGACCAACCATTTTGAAGCGAAGGCTATTGAAGTTGCCCTGCTCTACAAGTACCGCTGGCAGATTGAGCTTTTTTTCAAGTGGATAAAGCAGCACTTGAAAATCAAGGTCTTTTGGGGAGAAAGCGCAAATGCCGTCAAAACCCAGGTTTGGGTGGCAGTTTGCACTTATGTCCTAGTCGCCATGCTGAGGGAAAAACTCAAAATTTCGCAAACCATGAACGAAATATTACAAATATTGAGCGTCTCGGTTTTTGATAAAACCCCTGTAAATCAATTACTTATCAAAGAACAATTACAAAATAAAAACCCGGATCCTTCTAACCAATTGATTCTCTTTTAGTTAGAACCGGACACTATTGATTTGCTTTGTTGATTTACTTCAGGACAACCTGAGATAGATAGGCTTCAAACGCTCAACAATCACCCTCATCACCTGCGAAAATTCCAAATCCATATCCAGCAGGGCTTTCCGCTTCCAGGCCTTCCAGAGCGTGTTCCTTGCTTCATCCAGGTAAAAGGCAGATTGAAACAGACTGTGGTTTTGAGGAGCTGGCGTCCCCCTGCGTTCAAAAGTTTGCTGGATAGCCTGTTCCAATACTTCATTATTGATGGGGTGATTTTCCAGCAAGTGATAAACATCGTAGAAGTCTTTCATGCGGGTATTGATTTCTGCCAGGTCAATCATCGCTTCAAATTTTTCCGCAATCGTGGACTCGATGGAATAGGCATACAATACCGGTGCATCCATTTCAAGGATAACGGGATAGGTCATTTTCATCGGTTCCGGCACCACAATGTCTCCAAACCCTATGTCAATTTGCAGCCTTTGTTTTGTTCGGTCCAAATGGCCGGTAATCCCAATTCGTAGCCCTCGGTAGTTGCCATCTTTGACGATGTCTTCGATGGTCAAGGATTCCAAATCGAATGTTACGCCGTCCTCTTCGTATGGCCTTTCACAGATGTTTGTTATCGCCCTTCTCAACGATTGGTGGGTTGACTGAATGTCCATTCCCAGAAAATCAATGTCTTTGGTGACCCGGCTCTGTTCTCCCTCGAGGGCATACAGGAATGCCGCCCCCTTCAGGCAGAAATGATGGTTGAACCTCGACCTGGAAAGCCGGTACAGAAACCTTTCCTGAAAATAACGGAGGAGGAGGAGTTGGTGGTTTTTCCCTCCAGTCCGGGCGATGTGCAGCAAACGCCCTTTCACCGAGGCTACGATGTTTTTCTTTTCGCTCATAGTAAAATGCTCAAATAGGTTTTCATCTGCTCTTCTACCCGCAGCAGCCGGGCGAAATGCAGCAGTTTTTCAATGCTCCGGTCTTTCTCTTTGAGATAGTTTTGAAGCACTTCCTTCTCCACATCCTTTCCGATTTTGTTCCTGAACTTGATGGCATCGCACACCGATTTTTCTTTACCATAAATTTTGACGGTCGTTTGGCCCATTTTGACCTCGGTAATGCCGATGCCCCAGTATTTTTCACTCCAGTAGTAAACCCTGATAGGTGGGTAATCCGGTAAAACGACCTTGCGGGATTTCTCAATGGCAATGTGGTATTCGGGCGGGACAAAATCGGAGAGTTCATAATAGTTCCAGGCAGAAAAAAGGCAAATAATTCCATCTGGTATCATGCGGCTGACCTCTTCTATCTCATCATCAAATCTAACAGTTGCGAGCCTGTAAAGCCCTCTTTTGATTTTCACCACCTCACCTTTCCTGACAAGTATATCAAGGTATTGGTGGTGCAAGCCTGCATCCAGAATATCCTTCGTTTGGGCATAGCCCCTATTCCGTTTGAAAATTTCGAGTAATGCTTTTTCTTTTTCCATTTTGCAAAAACTACTGCTAAAGTAGATAAAAGCAGTAGTTTTTGCAAAACTATCAACAAAATTTTATTTGAAAGAGAGGCTAAAATAGCCGCCAATTTTTCAATTCTACGGCTGATTTTATTCGATAGCCCTAGAATCGTAAAATGACCAAAAGAATGGATAAGTCCTATTTGTTCCAAACATAAGCCATACATAATTGCACTTTTGAGGAAGGGCAGAAACAAAAAAGCCCAGGCTTACCGCCCGGGCTTCAAAAAGTATAATCCCATGAACATATCCAAAACGCTACTTCATTGTTCTCCCTTTACTGCGGTCTGACTGACCCCTGCGGCAACCGAACCTGCAACAACAAGGACTTTGGCGGCAGCCAATAACCAAGCAGGCAGGGCGACGGGAACAGTAATCAACGTGCCTCCAATCGCACCCAGGACTATTCCCAGGTTCCGAATGGTTTTGAAAAATTTGGGTGTTGGTGCGCCGAAACGCTCCATGACGGACATTTTTTGAGTTTCCATAAGCCTATGAATTTTGATTTGGATAAAAGAGGGCATGGACTTCATTACCCATGCCCCCGAAAAAAGTGCAAACCGAACCCTCGTCGAGGGATAAATCAGAACACGTCCACCAACTGCATTGCATTGCCGGCAGCGAACAGGTAGTAGTTGTCACCGACCTTCTGGAAGAATTCAATACCAACGGCGTTCAGCACGGCCACATCAGCTGCTGGCTCCAGGTCGTTCAGGAGCTTCGCTTCGAGGCTGATGGCTTCAGTCGCCACCTTCACATTGAGGTAATCCGTGTAGGCCATTCCCGAAACACCGTTCTGGTCAGCCACTTTCGGCTCATATACATTGGACTCTGCGTTGAACACATAGTCGGAAATCGCCGATACCGCATTGACTAACCGGAAGTGGGTCGCACCAGTTGGAACGTTCAGGAAGTTTTGCGGCTGGAAAACCGGAAGGGCGAGGGTCGAACCTATCCTTGCCGCCAGCGGCGTTAAGGTGAACGGAATCCGGAGTACAGAAGTGAGCGACAGCCGGGGGTCGAAATCCAAACCTTCCAAGTACTGTGGAACCTGCGTGATGAGAATCGCCCGTTGGCCACGTGCCTCAGAACCATCCTCCAGATTGATTTTCTTGACGACCGCCATGAGCGTTCCCGTAAGCCGCCTGCTGAACATGTGCTTCAAGGGACTGAACGCCGTGCGGATAGCTTTGCCTACACTCGCACAGCCAGCAAACTCCGCCATGTTCTCCCTGGTGCGCTTGAACTCGTCGCCGGTGAGCACCTGCTCCGCAGTCGGGCCGCCGACCAAGCCGGCGAAGTAGCCCTTCTCACCCTTGATTTTGAAATGCCGGACATCACCGATGGTACCGACATATTTGATTAGACCTTTTTGCCTTGCCATAGCTTTACATTTTGGTTAAAAAAAAACTGAAAATCAACTGCAAAGGTCGGCAGGTAGAGGGCAGGCTGTCAAACTCATAATAGTGCAGCAACCAGCAAAAGGCACGGCAGAAATGAGGAAGGAAATGCTTAATTCGAAAGGAAGGTGGCGGTTGAAAAGGTGTTTGAGCGAAATTTCCCTGCAAATCGAAGAAAGGCAGTGCAAGGGGAGGAAATTTTCAAAATGTTTAACCTATGTTTAACCAAGAAACAAAAAAGCCTCGCAAGTCATTGACTTACAAGGCTTTCGATTTTTTGAAAGCGGTCCGGACGGGACTCGAACCCGCGACCTCCTGCGTGACAGGCAGGCATTCTAACCAACTGAACTACCGAACCTTTTCTGTTAAATTCGCCTCTCTTGCGAAGCGGGTGCAAATGTAGGATTGTTTTTAATTTGTCGCAACCCGTCCTGAAAAAAAATAAAAAAAAATCAGGGGATGAAAGCCACTGACTAAGGGTTTGCTAACTTTGTGAAGAACAAAACATGCAGGAACCGCCGGGATGCCTTTATTTACTGGGGTTTCCGGCAACGATAATTCATGGGATATGGTTTTTTTAGATTTTGAAAAACCGCTCGAAAGCCTGTTTGAGCAATTGGAAAAGATAAAACAGGTGGGCGAACAGGGCGACCTTGACGTGGCCCCCATGATCGAGGAATTGCAAAACAAAATCAATGCAAAACGCAAAGAGATTTACGACAACCTCACCCCCTGGCAGAAAGTCCAACTCTCCCGGCACCCGGAACGTCCCTATACCCTTTTTTACATAAAACAAATGTGCAGCGACTTTGTGGAACTGCACGGCGACCGCTGCTTTGGCGACGACAAGGCCATCGTGGGCGGCCTGGCCGAATTGGACGGGCAAACGGTGATGATTATCGGCCAGCAAAAGGGCACGAATACCAAGATGCGCCAATACCGCAACTTCGGCATGGCCAACCCGGAGGGCTACCGCAAGGCGCTCCGTTTGATGAAAATGGCCGACCGTTTCGGTTTTCCTGTTGTCACATTGATTGATACACCGGGCGCATTCCCTGGCATAGAAGCGGAAGAACGTGGGCAGGCGGAGGCCATCGCCCGCAACCTCATCGAAATGGCGCAATTGGAAGTGCCCATTGTCTGCGTCATCATTGGCGAAGGGGCATCGGGAGGTGCCATCGGCATTGGCTTGGGCGACCGGGTGTATATGTTGGAAAATACTTGGTATTCCGTCATTTCACCTGAATCTTGTTCTTCTATTTTGTGGAGGAGTTGGGATTTTAAGGAGCAGGCCGCCGAAGCACTGAAACTCACGGCGGACGACATGCTGTCCGTCGGCCTGATTGATGAAATCATCCGGGAGCCATTGGGCGGGGCGCATTCTGCCCCAGAGGAAATGGCAGAAATTTTAAAAAAACATATAGTAAAGGCATTGTCCGAACTGAGAAAACTGAAGCCTGAAAAACTCATTCAGGCAAGGATTGACAAGTATAGTTCCATGGGCGTTTATGAAACGGTGCCGGTAGCTGCCAGCACTGCCGAAGAAACCGCCGCCAACGCTTGACCCTTTTGCCATGCGTTTTCAGGTTTCTCAAACCCCTAACAGGTCTGTTGATGTAATTGAATGGTTTTTTTGTTAAAAACGAACAGGTTGTTTTGCCCCAATGGCCAAATGACCAATGACCATCAATGACTTCAATGACTTGCAAGGGCTGTAAACCCCCTGCATTATGCAAGCTATTGAACAAATGCGAAGCCGCATCCACCATTATTTGCTTCAGAAGGAAATTTCGCCCCTCAGGATTCCAAGAAGTACCATGTACCTCGACAATGCTGCCACAATCGGCATCCTTTTCGACGGCACAGAGCCGGCCGAACGGGAAATGGTGCTGGAGTTTGCGGAGCAGTTGAAAACAAAAGGCAAAAAAGTCAAACTGCTGGCTTTTTTCAATAATAAACTCAAGAGCGAGAACTTCACCTTTGACCATTTCAACCGCCAACAGGTGGATTTTGCCCTGCGGCCAAAAAGCCATGAAAGCAAGGATTTTTTGGAACAGCCCTTCGATCTCTTGCTCAACCTGTCCCGCAAAAGTATCCTCCCACTCGATTACTTAGCGGCCCATTCCAAGGCAAGGTTTCGGGTCGGCCCTTTTACAGAAAAGACTTTTTGCTATGACCTGATGATTGAACTGGCGCCGCAGAAGGGCTTGAAAGCTTTCATCCAGCAGGTGGAGTTCTACATGAAAAGCATGAGATCAAAGCGGGAAGTGGCGGCGGTTTATTGATGAACGTCATTGAATGTCATTGGTCATTGAGGTCATTTTGTTGAAAATCAACTACATACTCTTTGTTGACTGTCAATTTCAAATGCGATTATTTATAAGGCTGCCCTTTTTATTTTTTATTTTATTCAAAAAATGAAATATCTACAATTTAGGGGAACAGGCGTGGCATTGGTGACGCCTTTCAAGCGGAAGAAAGTGGATTATCCAGCCCTGGAAAACATTATTGATCATGTGATAAACGGGGGCGTGGATTTCATTGTCTCTTTGGGGACAACGGGCGAGGCGGTCACCCTGACCAACCGTGAATGCAAGGAAATTTTGCGTTTTACCTTGGAAAAAGTGGATGGGCGGGTGCCTGTGGTAGCAGGGCTTTTTGGCGACAACAACACCTCCCGCATGGTGGATCGTATTGACGAATACCACCTGGATGGCTTCTCGGCCATCATGTCCAGCAGCCCCAATTATGTAAAACCGTCGCAGGAAGGCATTTACCAGCACTATATGAAATTGGCGGAAGTGTCGCCATTGCCCATCATCATTTACAATGTGCCAAGCCGCACTGGCGCCAACGTGGCTGCCGATACGACACTGCGCCTGGCTCAATCGAGCGAAAAATTCATCGCCGTGAAAGAAGCTTCCGGCGATTTTGCCCAAATACAACGCATTTTAAAATACAAGCCCAACGATTTCCTCGTCCTTTCTGGCGACGATCCCATCACATTAGCGATGATCGGCTGCGGTGCCGATGGCGTTATTTCCGTCATTGCCAATGCCTTGCCCGAACAGTTTTCAAGCATGGTGCGGGCTGCCCTGAACGGCGACTTTGAAACTGCCCAGCACCTCAACCTCGAATTGCTCGACATCCATCCTTGGCTGTATGTGGACGCCAATCCCTGCGGCATCAAAACGCTCATGGAGTTCATGAATCTTTGTACCAACGACGTGCGCCTGCCCCTCGTGCCCGTGCGGGAAAGCACCCAGCAGAATTTGAGGAAAGAATGGACGAAGTTGATGGAAATAGCAGTGAAGTGATTGATTTTCAACTAAATAGAAAAGCCCGGCAGAACGCTCTGCCGGGCTTTTCCCGTTTTTGAAATTGTTTACTCTCCTTTCACTATAAATGTTGTGTGCGCCATTACCCGATCGGTTTCTTTATCGCCCAAGACTGCGATATAAAAACCAGGGCTAAGTTTGAGATCGGAGGGTAGGGGAGTTTCCATACCTACTTGTTCCACCACTTTCAAGATTTTGCCATTGGCGGCGTATATTTTTAGGTTGCTACTATTGAGGCCCTCATTTTTATTGATAAAAAACTTCAGCCTGGAGGAGGAGGGGTTGGGGGAAACGGTGAGTTTGAGGGATTCCCCTTTAGGGGCAAACCTTGAGCTATTGGTGAGGTTGCAGCCCGTTAATTCAGGCAAAAAACATTCGATTGGCAGTAATGTATAATATTCGTCTTGATGTTGAAAGCATTGGAGGCTACTGCCAAAATCGGAGGCATAACAATCGCTGAAACCCCTGCCTAAGAAGCCAAAATTGCTCCCGATGCCTTCTATCCACCATTCTTTGGGGCAGCCTTCCCAATCGGGCTGAAAATAAATGACCTTTCGCATTTTACCTGCAATCATTTCATTAGTGGTACTATCTACCGTACGTGTTAAACCCTCAGTGCTGCCGTGGTGCATATAAAGGTCAATGGTGTTCCCCGCCTCAAGTGTGAAATCGTATAATATGATTTCATTTGGAAAGCCGCTGGAAGAATAGAAAGACTTCTGTCCTTCCTGCCTGAAGCCGCCCATGTAACCTTTTTCAGTCACCTGTAAATTGGAATCAACCTGAAGAGACACGACTTTGCTGTAGGAGGTGCCATTGATGACAGTGTCGCCGCAAAGGGCGAAATGAGTCAAATAGGGGCCGCCGATGAAAATATGCTCCTCTTTCCAGATTGCATCAGTTTTGGGAAATTGAATTTGAGAAAGCGCACCGGCGGCCCATGTAAGGAAAACAAGGGTGGGGAAGAATACTTTTTTCATGTTTGGTGATTTTATTAGTGCAATCATTGATTAGAGGAATACAAGGAAATTACCCTGTTGTAGTAAAGACGGAAGCTTTCAGCGAGAAGGTTGGGGAGGGACAAAAAAATAGGGCAAACAGCCGAAGCTGCCTGCCCTACTTTGTACATTTTCCTTTGTACTTTTTCCTTGAACTATAGGTCAAAAGCCTTTTTTACTTTGTCCACGTAGTCCAGTTTTTCCCATGTAAATGTTTCCACTTCTTTCGTGATGGTTTCGCCAGAGCCATTGGTTAAGCTCACCGTTTTTACTTCCGATGTGCGGCCCATGTGGCCGTAGGCTGCCGTTTCCGAATAAATCGGGTTGCGCAGTTTCAGGCGTTTTTCGATGGCATAAGGGCGCATGTCGAACAGTTCGGCTACTTTGTTGGCGATGTCGCTGTCCTTCATTTTTATCTTGCTGGAGCCGTAAGTGTTCACGTAAATATTGGTTGGCTTCGCAACGCCGATGGCGTAGGAAACCTGTACCAGCACTTCGCTGCAAACGCCCGCTGCCACCAGGTTTTTGGCAATGTGGCGGGTAGCATAAGCAGCCGAACGGTCCACTTTTGATGGGTCTTTGCCGGAGAAGGCCCCGCCGCCGTGCGCACCCTTGCCGCCGTAAGTGTCCACGATGATTTTGCGGCCAGTGAGGCCCGTGTCGCCGTGCGGGCCACCGATCACGAACTTGCCCGTCGGGTTCACGTGGAAAGTGATGTCTTTGTTGAAAAGGCGCTGCACTTTCGGCGTGCATTGTTTTTTCACCAAAGGAATCACGATGCTGATCACGTCTTTGCGGATGCGATCCAACATGACCTCGTCAGCAGCAAACTCGTCGTGCTGGGTGGAAACCACGATGGTATCTATGCGCTGCGGTACGTTTTTATCGGAATATTCGATGGTCACCTGCGATTTGGCATCGGGGCGGAGATATTTCATCCTTTTGCCCTCCTTGCGGATGGTGGCCATCACTTGCAAAATTTTGTGCGAAAGGTCAAGCGCCAGGGGCATGTAGGTGTCAGTTTCGTTGGTGGCATAACCGAACATCATGCCTTGGTCGCCAGCACCCTGGTCTTCGGGAGCGCTGCGCTCCACGCCCCGGTTGATGTCTGGCGACTGCTCGTGGATGGCAGAAAGCACCCCGCAGGAATGCGCCTCGAACATGTACTCGCTTTTGGTATAGCCAATGCGGCCAATCACGTTGCGGGCAATGGATTGCACATCGAGATAGGTAGTGGTTTTTACCTCGCCAGCCAGCACGACCTGGCCGGTCGTCACGAGTGTTTCGCAGGCTACTTTTGAGCTGGGGTCAAATGCAAGGAAATGGTCCACCAAGGCATCGGAGATTTGGTCGGCCACTTTGTCTGGGTGTCCTTCTGACACACTTTCAGAAGTGAAAAGATATGGCATGGTTGATTGTTAAGTGGTTTAAAACGACAAAAAACAAACTGGCCATTTTTTCAAAAACCCTTGCAAATCAAGTGATTCTGGAGTGGAAAACGGCTGTGTTATTTTTGCATCGCAGCTAAAAAAATGTATGTTGATTGCTTCCGGTTTGGGAAGGCTTTTGGGAAAGCGGCGCAAAGATAAAAATTTGATATAAAAGCGCTTTTTTTTAAAAAAATTAGCTGGTTTGAGGGCATTTTATGCCAGGAAGGGCTGTTTCGCCGATATGCAGCGGGTGGATTTCCGCTTTTGCATGTTCGGTTTCGGCTATGTTTTTAATCAAATGCAGCGGCTCGCCAATCGGCTCGTCGGAGAGGTCGAAAGTGCCGTAGTGCATGGGTACGAGCTTTTTAGCGCCCAAATCACGGAAGGCCCGGAAGGCCGCCGCCGGGCTCATGTGGTTCGATTGCATGAACCATTCAGGTGCAAATGCGCCGATACCCAAAAAGGCAATATCTATTTCGGGGAAAAGGGAAGCGGTTTCGGTGAAGTGCTTGCCATAGCCCGAATCGCCGCCAAAGTAGAGGGTCGAGTCCGCAGTTTGCAGCACAAAAGCGCCCCACAGCCGTTCGTTCAAATCGTTTAAAAAGCGGCGGCACCAATGCCGGGTGGGCAGGTAAAATATTTTCAAACCCTCCTTTTCCATTTCAAAAACTTGGTACCAGCCCATTTCCGTGATGGGGTTTCCCTGCGACCAGGAGCGAATGGTTTTTCCCATGCCCAAGCCAGTGATGACCTTTGCCCGTGGATTGTTTTTAAATAAAAAGGAAAGGCTCTCTTTGTCGCAGTGGTCACGGTGGTCGTGGGTGATCAAAATGAGGTCAATGTCCCTGAATTTATCGGCTGGCACGGGCAGTTCGGAGTGCCGGGGCATGAAGGGCGAAAGTTTACCAAAAACTGGATCCACCAAGATGTTCAGCCCGTTCAGGCGGAAGAAAAACGAGGCGTGGCCAAGCCAAACTGCCGCATCGTGGCTGTGTTTCAAAAATCCGTTGTCCTTTACCACTGTTGGTTTCCAGCTATCATTTTTCTTTTTTTCCGCATAAGGGTTTTTGTGCAAAAGCTTCCATTTGAACACATCCCGCCAGCTAAGCTCGAAGGGGTAGTCGGGGTGGAAGAACCTCCCTTGGGCGTTCATGGGCGTACCTTTCCATTTTTCTTTTGGCAAAATAAGGGGGAGGGCAGGGTTGGAGACAAATTGGTCAGGCATCGTAAAAAGGTCATTTTTTGGAAGAAAACGCAGCCCATGATGGCCGGAGGCCCGGCCCCATCAAACCACATTTTTCAAATCTTCCAAGTAACCCCTCAAGCGGCGCAAGGTTTTCAGCGCATCTTCTTTTTGGCGGAGGTTTTCCTTTTCGTCCAGCAAAAATTTCTTGGCACCGGCCAAGGTGTAGCCCTTGCCCTTCACCAGTTGGTGGATGATTTCAAACTGCCTGATGTTCTCTTGGGTAAAACGCCGCTCGCCCTTGCTCGACTTGTAGGGGCGCAGAAAGTCGAACTCCAGTTCCCAAAAACGCACCAGCGATTTCGACACGCCAAATAGCTGGGCAACCTCGCCAATGGTATAATAGCGCTTCGTAAGGCCTTCGGTGATACTGTTCATCGCATCGTCATTTGACATTGGGAGCCATCGCCAGTTAGATCAAGGGTTTCACCCTCATGTTTTGACCCAAATGGCCAACGGCAAAATAGATAGGCGAGTATAGTAAAAAATGTACGCAAGTTCCTTGCAGAGGCTTCATTTTTTGAAAAAAATGTCGGCCTTGCGCCTGGAATGTTTTTTAGCTAAAAACTATCGCCGTGCTACCTTCGTTCTAAAACCAGGCTAAAAAAGAAACAAGCCGACCAAAGCTGGGAAAACGGCTCGTTTTTTTCTCTTTTTTGTTTTATTTTGGAATCTGTTGCCAAAAAGGGCTAAATGCCCGCCGCCTTATGTTTAAATCTTTCATTTTACTTTTTTGATATGAAAACTCTGCTACGTAGTCTCGCTCTTGCCTTTTTCACAATTCAGTTTTCTTTTGTTGCCCATGCCACCCACAACCGGGCAGGGGAAATCGTCATCGAGCAAATCAAGGATGAAAACGGGATTGACTGCACCAACAGCGTGAAAGCCACCATCATCACTTATACCAAAACGAGCAGCGTGGCTGCCGATCGTGATACGCTCACCATCTGCTGGGGCGACGGAAACTGCGAGGAAGTACACAGGGAAAACGGCGGTGGCAACCCGCTTGACAACGATATCAAGTACAATATTTATGTAGCTTATCATACTTATAGTGGCCCTGGGCATTATATTGTTTCCATGACCGACCCCAACCGCAATGGCGGCATTTTGAACGTCAACCCTCCAGGTTCGGAAAATGTCCAGTTCCACCTACAGACTGGTTATACGCTTTTTGGACAATCTTGCAACAGCACGCCTATCCTCCAATACAAGCCAGTGGACTATGCATGTATCGGTCAACCTTTTGTTCACAATCCCGCTGCTTACGACCCTGACGGCGATAGCCTTTCCTACGAATTGATAGTGCCCATGCAGGATGTTAACACGCCCGTGCCAAACTTTATTTGGCCGAATAATGTCCCGCTGCTAGGTGATCCGACTGTACCAACGGGGACTTTTGACATCAACGCCATCAATGGAACCGTGGAATGGCGCAACCCCGTGCGGGAGGGGGAGTACAATTTCGCCATGATCATTATCTCATGGCGAAACGGACTGCCTATTGATACCACCGTGCGTGACATGCAAATCCTGGTGTTTGACTGCGACGATAATCAATCCCCGCAGATTACAACCATTGATAAAATATGTGTGGTGGCCGGCGATGTGGTGGAATTCGAAGTGGTAGCTACCGATCCCAACCTGAGCGACAAAATAAAACTGACGGCTGAAGGTTCGCCCTTCACGGTAGCCATCAGCCCAGCCGATGATGTGGAAATCTGGAGGCCCGACGGCAACCCATCGGCTACTTACGATGCTCAGCCCGTGATTAAGAAATTCCGTTGGCAAACTGCCTGCGAGCATATTTCCAACCTGCCATACACTGTGGTTTTTAAAGCAGAAGACGACTTTTTCCTCAGTGATCCAAATTTGCCCAATTCCACGGGGCTTGCGTTTTTAAAAGCAGTGCAAATAAAAGTGGTCGGCCCACCGCCGCTCGATGTGCAGGCGGAGCCATCGTCCGATCACATTGATGTATCGTGGGAAAGCCCCTACAAATGTGAAGACACACAAACTGATTATTTCTTCGGATTTTCTGTCTGGCGAAGGGAGGGCAGCGACAACTGCGCAATGGACACCTGCACGCCCGGCCTGGCAGGTTGCGGTTATACCCACCTGGCTAATACGTTAGATATTGTCAATGGGCGTTATCAGTTCACCGATACCGACGTAGAGCGGGGCCGCACGTATTGCTACCGCATCTTGGGCAGGTTTGCCAAACGCACTAGTTCCGGCTCGCCCTACAATTTGGTAGAAAGCCTGAAATCAGAAAAAATCTGCGTTCAATTGAGCCGTGACGTGCCGCTTATTACCAATGTGAGTATTGTTGAAACAGCGAATTCGGGCGGCCAGATTGAGGTGAAATGGACGAAACCCCTGGCGGAGGATTTGGATACCTTGCTCAATCCCGGCCCCTATGAATACCACTTGCAGCGGGGGACAGGCCTGTCGCCTGCCGATGCTGATTTTGCCACCATCGCCACTTTTGACAGTCCGACCTTTTGGCAACTGAACCAATTGGAATACCTGGATCAGGATGCCTCGCTGAATACAATGGACAACCCGTATTCCTACCGCATCGCATTTTATGTAAATGGTGAAAATGAACCATTGGGATTTGCCCCGGATGCTTCGTCCGTTTTTCTGTCCATTTCACCTACCGACAACCAGAATGATTTGAGTTGGGAATTTGATGTGCCCTGGGTCAACTACGAGTACACTATTTTTAGGAAAAATGGCCAAGGGACATGGGATTCCATCGCTTTGGCGACCGAGCCAATGTATTCGGACACTGGACTTTTGAATGGCAGGGAATATTGTTATTATGTCAGGTCGGCAGGTTCTTATGGCATTGCCAATGTGCCTTCACCCTTGTTCAATAACTCTCAGGAATCCTGCTCTGTACCGATTGACAATGTAGCGCCTTGCCCGCCGGAATTGGGTGTGCGGAATATTTGCAACGAAAACGTCACCTGCCAAGAAGGAGAGGTCCTGTTCAATACCCTCGAATGGGTCAACCCAATGGAGTTGTGCGAAAAAACGGACGATGTGGTCTATTATAAAATCTACTACGCACCTTTTGAAGGCGACGAGTTTACCCTCATCGGCAGCACGGACGATTCCGGCACAACCTCCTTCATACATGAACCGGAAAGGGGAATCGCTGGCTGTTATGCCGTCACGGCTTTGGATACTTTTGAAAATGAAAGCGATTTCAGCCCGATTATTTGCGTGGACAACTGCCCAAGCTATTTCCTCCCCAATGCTTTTACCCCCAATAATGATGGGGCCAATGAGTTGTTCGAGCCTTATCCTTTTTGTTTCATCGAAAGCATAGACATGAACATCTTCAACCGCTGGGGCGAACTCGTCTATCAAACCTCCGATCCTAATATCAATTGGAAAGGTGAAAATTTGAAAGGCAAGCGTTTGCCCTCCGGCACTTATTATTATACTTGCAAAGTCTATGAGCAACGGGTGACGGGCATCGTGCTTGCGCCGGAAGTGCTCAGCGGGTATATTGATATTATTCGGTAAAACGATGGACGGCAGGTGGGGACGGTGCATAGCAACCCTGCCGCCTGCCGTCCACCGTCCGCCATTCACCGTCCATCGTTCCTGTGAAAGCCAACATCCTCATCATTGACGACGAAAACGACATCCGCAACCTCCTGAGCCGTATCATCCGCTTGGAGGGTTATGAGGTATTTCAAGCCGAAACAGGCAAAAAGGGCCTGAAAATGCTGGAACAGGAAACCATCCACGCCATTATTTGCGATGTGAAATTGCCCGATGCCAATGGGGTGGAAATGGTGCCAAAAATCAAGGAACTCAGCCCGCAGAGCGAGGTCATCTTGCTCACTGCTTTTGGCACCATACCGGACAGTGTGACGGCCATCAAGAGCGGTGCTTTCGACTACATCACCAAAGGCGACGACAACAACAAGATCATCCCGCTGGTGAACCGGGCGGTAGAAAAGGCTTTGCTCCAATTCAGGGTGCAGGAACTGGAAGACCAAGTGAACGAAGGCCGCTATAGTTTTGAAAAAATAGTCGGAAAATCGAAGCCCCTTCAACATGCAGTGGACATGGCAAAAAAAGTGGCCGCTACTGATACCACTGTATTGCTGACTGGCGAAACCGGCACCGGCAAAGAGGTTTTTGCCCAAGCCATCCATGCAGAAAGCCACCGCAAAAGCAAGCCTTTCGTCGCCATCAATTGCAGCGCCATCGGCAAGGAGATTTTGGAGAGCGAGATGTTCGGCCACAAGGCCGGCGCCTTTACCGGGGCGGTGAGGGACAAGAGCGGCCTTTTTGAAGAAGCCAACGAGGGCACTATTTTTTTGGATGAAATCGGCGAAATGGATCTGGGGCTACAGGCCAAGCTCCTGCGGGTGCTGGAAACTGGCTCCTTCCTGAAAGTAGGCGAAACCAAAGAAACCAAAGTGAGCGTGCGCATCATCGCCGCCACCAACCGTGACCTGCAGGCCGAAAGTGAAAAAGGGAATTTCCGCCTCGACCTGTTTTATCGCCTCTCCGTGTTCAGCATACGCCTGCCAGCCCTGCGTGAACGGCAAGGCGATATCTCCCTGCTGGCCGATTATTTTATCAAAATTTTCACCACCCGCATGAACCGAAAGCCCCTCCGAATGGATGAGGCGTTTCACAGCGCACTGAGCCACCACCAATGGAAAGGCAACATCCGGGAACTCAAAAACGTGATTGAACGGGCCATCATCCTCGCCTCCAATGACACCCTCGATTTGAACTGCCTTCCTTTCGATTTTCAAATAAACGATTCAAGCGAAAACGGCAACTCCCTGAAGCTCGCCGAAATGGAAAAGCACCACATCCGCAAGGTGATGGCCTACACCAAAGGGAACAAAACCCGCACCGCCGAACTATTGGGGATTGGCTTGGCCACGCTTTATAGAAAAATCGAAGAGTACGGACTATGAAGCGTGAACCTTACTGTCCCATTTCCTGCGACTTCCATTCCGAACTGGAGTTGCTGGCCCTCCGGCGCACCGCCATCGAAATACATTACCGCAACAACGACAGAGCAGAGACCACAGTCCATGCCCCCATCCTCGATCTCTACACCCGCAACGGGGAAGAATTCCTACTTTTGCCCGGCCAAAAAGAAATTCGCCTGGATTGCTTGATAAGCGTGAACGGCCTAAAACTGGTTGATTTTTGTTAAAACTCCAAAGCTTAAAATCTTTTGAATGAGCTACATCAAAGAACTCATGAAAACCATTCCCCAAACGGGAAAAGTCGAATGGGTAAGCATCAGGCCAGAAAGGAGGGGCGAAGTAAAAGCCCTCGAATCGGTGCTGGTCAGCATTGAAAATGGGTTGGAAGGCGACCATTACAGCGGCACAAGCAGCAAGCGGCAAGTTACCTTGATACAGGCTGAGCACTTGTCGGCAGTGGCTTCTATTTTGAAACAAGAAAAAATAGACCCCGCCCTTACCCGGCGCAATATCGTCGTGTCGGGCATCAACCTCCTGGCATTTGCCGATCAGCAGTTCCAAATCGGCGAGGCCATTTTGGAAATGACCGGGCCTTGCCATCCTTGTTCCCGAATGGAGGAGAATTTGGGGGAAGGCGGCTACAACGCCATGCGGGGCCACGGTGGCATCACTGCCAAGGTGGTAAATGGTGGCACTATCAAAATTGGCGACGAGGTAAAATTGCACGCTGAACCAGAGGCGGCCAATACGTAGTTTTTTGAGCCGTGAGTTGATTTGAGAAAAAACCTGAGTTGAAAAAAGTTGAGGCTAAGTGCTTTTCTCTCATTCTATAGAATTGGCTTATTTCTTAAAATAGCAAGCCTGACTAAGACCAACCATGCTGACCACTGATAAGACATTGACACAGGAAGAAGCCGGCCTACGGACTGTCAGGGTTGAGCAGACAAGTATTTTGAATAAACTGAAGAACTCCACATTTTATATAAAACTCACCAATTGGGAATACTGGCCTTTTTATATTTCCAATATTCCGCTCGTGTTTATCTGGGCCTGGTTTGCCTTTAGGGCCAGAAAAGCCTTCTTTTTTAGTGCGGTGAACCCAGTTATCGAAACAGGCGGCATGTGGGGCGAGTCCAAGTTCAACATTCTGCGGCGCATCCCAAACAGCCATGTGCCCGTGACCATTTTTGTGGGCAAAGGCACCAGTTTTAAAAGGCTTTTGGGCAAAATAGCGGATTTGGAACTAAAATATCCCATCATAGCCAAACCCAACATTGGCGAGCGTGGCACCCTGGTTTCAAAAATCAAAAACGAGCGGGAACTGAAAGCCTACATGAAGGCCAACGACATTGATTTCCTCGTCCAGGAATTTGTTGACCTACCCCTTGAACTGGCCGTGATGCACCACCGCTTGCCGGGCCAAAAAAAAGGCAATATCACCTCCATCTGCATCAAAGAAACCTTGAAAGTAAGGGGCGATGGCCAAAAGACCGTTCGGGAACTGATGCTCGACAGCGATCGGGCGAAACTTCAGTTGGAGCGTTTTGAAACAAGCTCAAAAGCCCTGCTCGAAAAAGTGCTGCCCTATGGCCACAGCCTCGAACTCGAACCCATCGGCAACCACTGCCGAGGCACCATGTTTTTAAATGGCAACCACCATATTGATGAAACACTGGTTTCTGTTTTTGACAGCGTTGCTTTGCAAATGGAGGACATTCACTATGGCCGTTTTGACCTGAAATGCACTTCGCTGGAAGACCTGAAAGCAGGGCAGGGCTTCATGGTCATGGAATACAACGGTATCGGTGCCGAGCCGGCCCATATTTATGATCCATCCTATCCCTTTTTGAAAAAATACTGGGACATTTATAGGCATTGGAGCATTATTTACCGCATCTATAAAATACAGCGCAGAAAGGGAGTGGAGGCCATGTCCATCGCCGAAGCCGTAGAACGGCTAAAAGCGTACATGGCTTACAAGAAATCCTTGAAACTATGAGATGGGAACTATGAACTATAAATGATGAACTATGAACATACGCCGTTCATCATTCATCACTCATAATTCCTTGTCGTTCTTCGTTAAAAAAAATGAGCTTCTGCACCCATTTCCTCCTAGCCTACGGCCTTAGTTTCATTGGCTCTCTCCCGTTTGGCATGATCAACATGGCGACAGCCTATACAGCCATACAAAATGGGATGCGCCATGCATTGGCGCTGGCCATTGGGGCCTCGGCGGTAGAGTTGGTTCAGGTATTCGTTGCCATTAAATTTTCTTGGTTGTTTTCCAAAAACCCAACTATTGAAAACGCATTTCAACTCATAGCCACGGCGGTATTTTTTGCAGCGGCTATTTTTTTTATCTTTTTTGCCAAAACAAAACCCACCGTCAAGGAGCCGGGCGTTTATTATAGCAAAAGGGGCGATTTTGTAAAAGGGGTTCTGATCAGTTCGCTCAATGTCATGGTCATTCCTTATTGGATATTTTACGGGACTTTGCTCACCGCCAACGACCTGCTCATCCACGACAATGCGCATGTGGCCATCTTTTCAATCGGCACCATGTTCGGCACTTTTTCCTTGCTATGCCTTTATGCGGTATTGGGAAATAAAATCCTGCGAAAATCGGAAAAGATCACAGGCTGGGTCAATAAGTTTATTGGTCTGCTGCTGGCGGGTTTTGGCCTGTACCAGATTTTTCAGCTATTAAAATAACAACGCCACAAGGCGAGTCAAACCTTGTGGCGTCTATTTCTAAACCATTTTTTCGTCAAATCAGCAATAGCGCTCGTAGGCCATTTTCAAATTGGCGGCGATGATGTCGGCGCTGCGGCCTTCGATGTGGTGGCGCTCCAGGAAATGCACCAAGCGGCCATCCTTAAACAGTGCGATAGACGGCGAAGAGGGAGGGTAGGGCAGCAAGTATTCACGGGCTTTGTTGGTAGCTGCGGCGTCCACGCCAGCGAACACGGTGACCAATTTTTCTGGTTTCTTTTCGCTGTCCAATGAAATGCGCACACCAGGGCGGGCATTCGCAGCGGCGCAGCCGCAAACCGAATTCACCACCACCAGCATGGTACCTTCCTGCGATTCCATCACTTCCTCCACTGCATCGGGCGTTGAAAGGCTTTCAAAACCGATGCTGTTCAATTCGTTGGCCATGGGCCGGGTCAATTCTATTGGGTACATATTGATGTTGTTTTATTTTTTTACAAAAAGTGCTGCAAAAGTAATTGCTTTGGACGAATTCTAAATACAGTTAAAAAGTGCAAAAGTTTTGTAGCCATAAAGCGGTTTTGTCCGTTTGTTGATTCCCTAAATTGCCAAAACCCACAGTTGTTGTCAGTGTCTCGGCCACAGTTTATACTTTTGCCCAACGTGTGTAATCGTACATCTGCGGGCATTGCTTGCCCCGGCCATTTCAAACTAAAGCGTAATTTTTTTGATGAAAAAAATAATCCTGTTGGCCTGTTGCCTAATTGCCTTGCAGGCGGCGCTCTACTTGTCTTCCTGCGATTTTGACGAGCTGCCGCCCTTGGCCGATGCCGCCCTTTGCGATTCCCTGAGCGTCACCTACAACAATTCCGTCAAAAAGATCATTGACGAGAGCTGTGCCTATTCTGGCTGCCATGTGAGCGGCGGCACGGGTTTCGGCATTTACACCGACTATGATGGCGACCTGCTGGATGCGCTCAATACGGGCACTTTCCAAAAATGGGTCATTGACCAAAAAGACGATCCCGTGCAAGGGATGCCGCCCAACCAATCGGCCTACCCTGAATCCCTGAAAGACGACCTCACGGAAGAAGAATTACAAATCATCAAATGCTGGTTGAGGGACGCTTATCCTGAATAAGCCGTTTTGCTCATGCCATATTATCTCAATTCGAATAGCTGTTATGAAAAAATCCTTGCTTACTATTATAAGTGTAACCTGGTTGGGCATTGTCCTTGCGCAGGCGCCTGTTTATCAAACCTTTAAGGATCGCTGGGTCATCAATACCCCCTCGGTGGAGACTTTGCCGAAGCGCAAGCTCGATTTTAGGGTGGCCCACCGTTTTGGCGACATTGCGGGGAAAAGCGGCGGCTGGACTACTTTTTATGGTTTTGAAAATGCGGCGGATGTTTCCTTTGCCTTTGAATATGGCCTGAACAATCGCCTGACCATTGGCTTTGGCCGCTCAAAAGGGGCGGGCCAGTTGGGCCAGTTGCTCACGGGGTCGTTGAAGTACAGCATTTTACAACAGCAAACGGAAGGCACACCGCTGTCTTTGGCCGTGGTCGGTTTTGAAACCATTTCCGCTTCCAAAAAATCATCAGATCCTTCCAGCCTCAATTATTTTGAAAAATTTTCGCACCGGGTCGTTTATCATGCAGCGCTTTTGGCAGCCAAAAAATTTGGGAACCGCCTGTCCGTGCAGCTTTCTGGCGGCTACACCCACCGCAATGTCGTGCCGGCTGGCGAGGCAAACGGCATAGTCCATGCAGCTTTGGCCACCCGCATCCAAGTGACAAAAACCCTGGGTATCATCGGCGATTTCACTTTGCCCCTCAACGGCCATCAAAGCCCTTTCGAATCTGGCGGCAACCGATCCTATTATCCGCCGTTGGGCATCGGTTTTGAGTTTGAAACGGGCGGGCACGTTTTTCAAGTAAATTTCACCAATTCAAAAGGTATCATGCCGACCGATTACATCCCTTATACGGTGAGCAATTGGCTGGACGGGCAGTACCGTTTTGGCTTTACCATATCCCGGATTTTCAACCTTTGATCTGTTATGAAAAAAATCTATTGGGCCATTGCGGCCTTTGTTTGCGTTTTTCTTTCCCTCAATTTAACCTGGAAAAAAACTACCAGCACCACAGCCGATATGACTGTTGAGAAGATGTTGGTTAAATTGGGCGAGTCGCCTGCGCCGCACCTTCCCAACATGGAGGTGGAAGGCGCATCAGTAGAACGAGGCCGTGACATAGTGACTAAAGGCAAAACGAACAGCCCATCTGGAGGGGAAAGCAAGCGGGTCAGCAAGCATTTTGTCTGCACCTCTTGCCACAATATTGAGCGGGATGAGCCAGATTTGAGCAAAACCGAACCCGAAGCGAGGTTGGCATTTACCAAAGAAAAGGGCTTGCCTTATTTGCAGGGCAGTGCGCTTTACGGCGTGTTCGACCGCAGAAGCTTTTACAATGGCGACTATGATAAAAAATATGGCGATTTGGTAAAAGCGGCACGGCACGATCTGCGGCAGGCCATCCACTTGTGCGCCACCGAATGTGCCCAAGGGCGCCCCATGGAAGATTGGGAAATGGAATCCGTCGTAGCTTATTTTCAGACAATCGGACTGAAAATATCCGACCTGGGCCTTTCTGAAAAAGAACTACAGAAAATTGAAGCTGCCACCGAGGGCAACGGCGACAAAAAAGCTGCAGCCAATCTCGTGAAGTCGCAGTACCTGGATGGGTTCCCGGCTACCTTCCTCGATCCTCCACAAGATCGGGCGGCAGGTTTTTCCAGCACGGGCGATATTGAAAAAGGCAAAATGCTCTATGAAAGAAGTTGCCTTCATTGCCATGACGACAAGCGCTATTCATTTTTCAATTTGGACAATTCAAAACTGTCCTTTGAATTTTTGAACCAGCACTTTCCCCGTTATGACCGCTACTCAGTGTATCAGGTAGCCCGCTATGGCACCCCGCCCATACCTTGGAAACGAGCCTACATGCCCCATTATACCAAAGAAAAAATGAGCGAGCAGATGTTGGAAGACCTGCGGGCCTACATCGAACACCAGGCAAATTGAGGCAAAATGAAAAGGGCCTGAGATTTCGCTCAGGCCCTTTTTATATTTTTGGGTAAAAAAGCTCTACCCATTCCTTTGTGCAAAATCCTTCATCACTTCCACCAGCACTTCCACACTTTCTATCGGCATGGCATTGTAAATAGATGCCCGGAAGCCTCCCACTGAGCGGTGGCCCTTCAGACCGCTGATGTCCGCTTTTTTGCAGGCATCGAGGAAAGCCGCCTCATGATCAGGCTGGGTTGGCAAAAAGCAAACGTTCATCAACGAGCGATCCTCCTTGGCCGCCGTGCCCTTAAAGCAAGGGTTGTTGTCAATTTCGTCATAAAGTAAGCCAGCCTTTGCTTGGTTAGCCATTTCAATGGCCTTCAACCCACCATTTTGTTTGATCCAACGCAAGGTCAGCATCATGACATAAATAGGGAAAACGGGCGGCGTATTGTACATGGATTCCCCTTCGAGGTGAATTTTATAGTCAAGCATGGCAGGCAATTTCCTTTTAGCCCGTCCAATCCATTCTTTTTTCAAAATGACCAGCGTCACACCTGCCGGGCCGATGTTTTTTTGCGCCCCTGCGTAAATCATCCCAAATTTGTTGGCCTCGAACGGCCTGCTGAACATATCGGAAGACATGTCGCAAACGATGGGCACTGGTGATTTTGGAAATTCCTGGTATTGCGTCCCGAAGATGGTATTGTTGCTCGTCAGGTGCAGGTAAACAGCATCGCTGGGTATGGAATATCCTTTAGGGATAAAAGCGTAGTTGCTATCTTTCGATGAGGCCAGTACCTCAACCTTTCCAAACAGTTTAGCTTCCTTGATTGCTTTTGATGACCAAGTGCCGGTATCTACGTATGCGGCTTTTTCTTCTTCGCCCAAGAGATTCATGGGAGCCATAAAAAATTGTGTGCTCGCCCCACCACTAAGAAACAGGACAGCATAGCTGTCGTCAAAACCACCAATTTCCCTCACCAATGCCTCAGCTTCTGCCATGACAGCCTCAAAATCTTTGCTCCTGTGCGATATTTCAAGGAGCGACATTCCGATGCCGTTAAAATCCAGTACAGCTTGTGCGGCTTCCTGGAAAACGCTTTGGGGCAAGATAGCCGGGCCAGCGCTGAAGTTGTGCTTTTTAATTGTCGTTGCGACCATAAAGAATGTTTTTATTGGATGAACAAATTGCAGGGCAAAAATAGACTTTCCACACCACTAGTATATGCAGGCCCGCCATTTTTCATACAATCTTATTGAAGCGAATCTTTTTAAAATTTTTTTGAAAAAATGTTTGGAGAAATGAAATGAACGGGCATACATTTGCGCCCGCTTTTGAAAACAGATTCAGAAGTAAATTTTGAAAAGATCCTTGGATGGCGTGCAAGGCAGAATTTTCCAGTTTTTATTTTTTAAAAACCTTGAAAAGGTTTTGCAAAAATCAAAACCCGAACTACCTTTGCCGTCCGCTTTGAAAAAAGCAATTTTGAGTTCAAAAAAATCAAGCCGAAGGGCTCGATTTCAAGAATAGCGGAGCGCCTTTGGCTTACAATCAGTTGTAATGTAAAATGCGTTTCCGCAAAGAGTTCATTGACACCGATGGAGGATAAGTTAAGGAAGGTTGGAGCGTAATCGCCTCCGTTTTTATAACGGAGGCACCACAGGCATGCGAGGCAAAATAATTGGTAGAGTGGGTTTCGGCCCATGAAGCCACAAGACATTTACTACGGAGAGTTTGATCCTGGCTCAGGATGAACGCTGGCGGGAGGCCTAATACATGCAAGTCGGACGGCAGCAGTCCCCTTCGGGGGAGCTGGCGAGTGGCGCACGGGTGAGTAACGCGTACGCAACCTGCCC
>JBGSKQ010000120.1:0-33674 GCA_041741095.1 Saprospiraceae bacterium | reverse complement strand
GGGGAAGAAGAAAAAATGAAATTTTTTCTTCCTCCTCCCACGCCCTCCTAAGCATTTACATCCATTTAGCCGTCTTTGGCAGGGATGAATTCTTTTGGCGAGCAACTCCTATTTGTTTTTAAAGAACATTAGTCCAGCCTTGTCCGTTTTGATGAAAAACAATTCCTTTTTCTACCATGAAAAACTACGAAACAATGTTGGATGCCCTCAACGACCTGAAAGAACGGGGCTATAATCTCGATTTCAAGTTGCAATTCGATTGCCTGGAATGTTCCCTGATAGGTAAGCTTGATCCAAAGAAATTTGAAATCACAGAAGTACACCGCTTCGAGGGCATGTCGAACCCTGACGATAACGTTGTCCTTTTTGCCATCGAAGGGATAAACGGAGAAAAAGGCACTTTGGTGGACGCATACGGGGCCTATGCCAGCCCTTTGTCGGCAGATATGATTGAAAAGCTACGGGTTACTCATTAGTCGGCTTTTTTATGATTAGTTTGCAGAAGGGGAATTAAAAATATCATTTTTAATTCCCCTTCCCGCACCCTCCTAAATAGTTGCATTGTTTTTCTATTTTCGCCGCCAACAAAACCTTGTACCTCTCCTGGCATGATCAAAACCGATATTTGTATTGTGGGTGCAGGCCCTGGCGGCGTTGCTACTGCCCTCCGGCTTAGCCACCTTGGCATACCTTCTGTTTTGGTGGATAAGGCAGTTTTTCCCCGTGACAAAGTCTGTGGAGACGCAATCAGTGGGAAGGCAGTTACTATTTTGCGGCGCATAGATCCCGCCATTATGGAGCGCTTTGAGGCTGCCTCGCAAAAAATTCAAACGGAAATATGGGGTATCCGCTTCGTTTCGCCCAACAACAAAGTAATTGATGTGCCAATTCGCCCTGGCTACAATCCAAAGCTCGACCCCAAACAGGGCTATGTTTCCAAAAGGTTAGATTTTGACCAATTTTTAATAGAAGAAGTAAAACGGCGGGAGGATATCCATTTGCACTTAGGTGTTTCCATTGATCATATTAAAGAAAACGGGGAGGGCTTTTACCTGGCCAACAAGGAAAAAAACTTTGAAGTCCAGGCCCGTTTGCTCATTGTGGCCAATGGTGCCAACTCTCATTTTTCGCGTCATTTTGCGGGTTTGGAAAAAGATGAAAAACATCATGCGGGCGCTGTTAGGGCCTATTACCAAAATGTGTCCGGCCTGCACCCCGATGGCTTTATCGAACTGCATTTCCTGAAAGAAGTCATACCCGGTTACCTCTGGATTTTCCCGCTACCCGGCAACCGTGCCAACGTGGGCCTTGGCATGAGGAGCGACCACGTCAGCCGTCGGCGCTATAATCTGACGAAAGGTTTGGCTGAAATTTTAGAATCCCATCCGCCGCTGCAGGAGCGTTTTAAAGGTGCAACTTTGCATGGCAAAATTACAGGCTATGGACTGCCGCTTGGCTCAAAAAAACGGAATGTTTCGGGCGAACATTTTATGCTGGTTGGTGATGCGGGGCACCTCATTGACCCATTGAGCGGCGAGGGAATCGGCAATGCCATTTACAGTGGTTACATTGCTGCCGAGCAGGCACAGCAATGTTTGGAACAAAACAATTTTTCAGCAAAATTCATGAAAGCCTACGATGAAAGGGTGGAAAGGGTATTGGGCAAGGAAATGGAATTGAGCTGCCGCCTGCAACAGATGCTGGCCTACCCCTGGCTGGTAAGTTTTTTGGCAAATTGGGTTACCCGCAACAAAAACTTCATCTACGTCATATCGCAGATGTATGCTGATTTGGCCGTGCGAAAACAGGTTTTCAGTCCCTTATTTTGGCTGAAAATGCTATTTGCAAAAGGCAGTAAATAAAGATGCCTCAAAATTATTGTCTTCAACTTCCTGTTACCCAACCAGACCCCTCTCACTTCTCTCACCCCTCTCACTTCTCTAAAAAAGAAAAGGGTGTCAAGCAAAGGAAAGGGAGGAAAATTGTTACAGATTGCCCGACACCCTAAAGAAGTGAGTTCTTCTATATTTTTCAAAAACTACACATCATAATCTTCATCGGCACCACCACCGCCGCCGCCGCCGCTGCCCATGTCATCATCGCTGAAGACATCTGGCTGTTCTTCTGTGCCGGCGGATGATTCGAAGTTGTCATCAGATTCCTCTTCACGGCCGCCGGAGTAGTCGTACTCTTTGTCAAATGAAAAGTCGAGATCGTCGTCGTCGTCAATGTCCACTGGCTTGGCCTGTGTGGATTTGGGCTTGCGGATAACCTTGGTGATGATTTTTGGGCTTGTGGAAACTTCCTTTTCCACTTTTTCCCGCACGATGGGTGGTGGCACTTTTTTCTCTGCTTTCTGGGCTTCTTTTTGAACGGCTTCGGCGTTTTTGGCTTCCACGCTCTTAGTGGCCGTTGGCACCGCAATGAGGCGGCGCTTATCAATCAGTTTGCCAGTAATGGAGCAGATACCGTAAGACTTGTTCTTGATACGGACCATTGCATTTTCCAGATCCTGGATGTATTTGCGCTGGCGGATGGCCATATTGTTCAAAAACTCGATGTCGTTGTTGGTGCTGCTGTCGTCCATCCAATCGCCTCCATGATCATCGCCGCTGTTTTCGGTTATTTCAAGGATTTGCTCTTGCATGTAGCCCAGTTCTTCCTGGGCCTTCTCCAATTTTTTTTCGATGATAGCCTGAAACTCCGCCAGGTCGGCATCTGAGTAACGGACTGTAGTACTAACATTTTGATCCATCGTCAAATTACATTTTGTGTTTTAATGTGGCGCAAAAATAAGGGCAAATATTTGAAATGATCTTGAAAAAAATAATACCTGATTTTTTGCCACGGTTAAAAAAAATTTGTCTCACAAGTAAGCTTCCCCAATATAACCTAAGCCATGCCATTTGTTCAAAACGATTATTGCCCGCTCTGCATTTTTAGTTGCTAGTTTGCGATCTGGCAATAGTATTTATTTTTTGTATGTTCACCAGTGCAGGGCATGGAATTTTACATTCCCCAGGGTATTTACTTCCAGCGCCGGTGCCGGGAACTTCAGCCAGTTGAGCAGGCTCAAGCCAGCTTTTAGCCAACGGTGGCGGGTCTTTATGCGTGTCCAATCTATATCGGGCGAGAGGTAGAACTGCCTGAACCTCGGATAAGTTTTGGGGTCGAGCGAAAAAACTCTCCCATCTTCCGTCGTCCATTTGTTTTCAAAGCCGCCGTAAATATTGTCGGCCCCATAGCCGACGGCCAAATTGAGCCATTTGGGGAATTGGCTGGATTCCCTGTTTGCCAAAAAAGAATTGATATTAAATGACCCCCAGACCGTCAGGGCGTTATAGTCTTTCAAAATAACGTGGAAAAACGATGTGCCGTACAATCCCGCTGCCCGGTCGTCCAGAGTCGTCGCAGTGCCGCCGCCATCGGGCAGCAAAGGCTCGTCGTCGTAATCAGGGCGGATACCGCTCACTTTCATTTTAATGCGCTGCTCCTGCCAGGCCAGTTCCTGGGCGGCAAACAGCGAAACGCCCAATGTATTGAAGGCTATGTCCGGTAATGAAAAACCCCACTCTTCCGAAAAGCCGTCCATTACTTCTATGGTGGCCTGGATGCCCATGCCCACGCCGACTGCCGTCCACATGGCATTTCGGCGTTTCATGCCCGTCCAAAGGGCGCCTTGAAATGCATAGTTGCATTCCATATTGGCGCTAAAAAAATGCCCGGCCTTGTCCATGTCCATCCATTCGCCCCAGTCATTGAACGTGTGGAAACTTGTGAGCGGATAATCTTTGTACCAAGCATTCCAAAGTGCAACAGAAATGCCCGAATAAACGGCGAGGCCAGTGCCAGTGGTGAGCCAGAAACGGCCTTTGTGCAAGCTGGGAGCAGGCTCCAGCGAGAGGAGTTTCGGGTTTTGCGGTTTGATGAAATGGGTTGTGCTGTCAGCGGAAACAGGCTGTGCCTGGGCGGCCAATGGCCAAAATAGGCAGACGAAAATCGGGAAAAACCAGTTCTTGAGTGTGGCCATTGGGTTTTGAGTTTGGACAAAGAAAAGTTTTAATCTGATGGAATGCAATACGCAATTTGGGAGAATTTGATGGATCGCCGTCTTTTATCTGCTTGGTTTCATCAAAAAAGGGCAGCCTTTCTTTTGTAAAATTGGTTAGTTTTACCAAAACCCCTCAGTATTTGTTACAAAATATCAGTTCATCAAATCGTTAAATTATGAGCAGAAAAACAGTTTCGACCATCGTGTTTGTCTTCATAGGCTTGATATTCGTCCTCGTCCTCACCAGTTCCACATTTTTGACCATAGAGCCGGGAGAGCGGGGCGTCATTTTCCGCCCATTTGGTGCTGGCTTGGACAAAGAAAACCTTTACCACCCTGGCTTCCACATGATAGCGCCCTGGAATAAAATGTTCATCTACGACGTGCGGGAAAACCAAATAGAAGAGGAAATGGAGGTATTGTCCAGCAATGGCCTTAATATTAAGGTGGATGTGACCGTGCGGGTACATCCTGATTTTGAAAAAATAGGCCAACTGCACGAAAATTTTGGCATTGATTACCTCAATTCACTGGTGCGCCCCGAAGTCCGCTCCGCCGTGCGCCAAGTGATCGGCCGCTTTCAGCCAGAGGAACTATACTCCTCCAAACGGGAAGAAGTGCAGACCATGATCCACGAAAACATTGAGGAAAACCTGGGCAAAAATTTCGTCATGATCCGGGCTACCCTTATCCGTGACATTGCTTTGCCGGATAAGGTGAAAGATGCCATTGAGGTAAAAATCGAGGCCGAGCAAACTGCGCTGAAATATGAATACATCCTGCAACAGGAGCGCCAGGAGGCCGAGCGGAAAATCATCGAAGCCGAGGCCAAATCCAAATCCAACCAAATCCTGAACGCCAGCCTTACCGACAAAATCCTGAAGGACAAGGGCATTGAGGCGACTCTGCTACTGGCCAATTCGCCAAACACAAAAGTGATAGTGGTAGGTGGGAACGGCGATGGGCTGCCATTGATATTGGGCGGTAATTAATTGGTCAACTGGAAATGGGCTGGCTTGATTCATCAGGGTTTGGCAGGAAAATGGGCATCAACCAACCAGGGGGCTTTGCGCTTTGCGCAGTTGTTGCAATGCTTCTTTTACATGCCGTTCGGCCTGTAGTTGGCTGTCGAAAATATGCCGGATGACCCCCTTGGCGTCCACCACGTAAGTAACCCTGCCCGGCAGCAGGCCGAACAAACTGCCTTTTACCCCCAACAACTTCCGGACCCTGTTCCCCTCATCGCTCAATAACACAAAAGGCAGCTCATATTTTTTGGCAAAATCCAAATGCGACGCCGGGCTATCGGCACTGATGCCGATGACCTCGGCCTCCAAATCCCGCAGTTCCGCATAGGCATCCCTAAACCCACAGGCTTCCTTTGTGCAACCGGGTGTGTCGTCTTTGGGGTAAAAAAAGAGGACGAATGGCTTGCCCAGGAACTGCTTCACGGACATCATTTCGCCATGCTGGTTTTTGAGGGAAAAATCTGGCACCTGGTCGCCAATTTTGACTGGAGAATGAGTCATTTTCTTTTTTTTGCCTCTAAAATGCCCAGTAGCAGTTATTGTTTAGAAAATGCCTCGTTAATTTGGCCCTACCTTAATCCCCAAACACAACAGCACCTAAATACACAAACACAAATGAAATATCCGCACCTCCTTACTCCTCTCGACCTCGGCTTCACTACCCTGCCCAACCGGGTGCTCATGGGCAGTATGCATACGGGATTGGAAGAAACGAAGGGCGGTTTTGGGCGCATGGCCGCTTTCTTCGCCGAACGGGCCAGGGGCGGCGTCGGCCTCATTGTGACCGGTGGTATTGCCCCGAACTGGCGGGGCTGGGTCGCTCCCTTTGCCGCAAAACTAACCAGCTCGGCCACCGCCAAAAAGCACAAAGAGGTAACGCAGGCCGTACACGCCGAAGGCGGCAAAATTTGTTTGCAAATACTCCATGCTGGGCGCTATGCCTACCATCCTTTTGCCGTGGCACCATCTGCCATCCAGTCGCCTATTTCTCCTTTCAAGCCCTGGCAACTGAGCAAGCGGGGCGTCCAAAATACCATCGAAGATTTCGTGCGTTGTGCAGCCTTGGCTCGTGAGGCTGGCTACGACGGCGTGGAGGTGATGGGCAGCGAAGGCTACCTGATCAATGAGTTTATTGTAAAAAAAACCAACCGCCGCAACGATGAATGGGGCGGCAGTTTTGAAAACCGCACCCGTTTCCCCGTCGAAATCGTGCGGCGCATCCGGGAGCGGCTGGGCCATGATTTTATCATTATTTATCGCCTCTCCATGCTCGATTTGGTGGAAGACGGCAGCACTTGGGAAGAAGTGGAAATGCTGGCCAAAAAAATAGAAGCTGCCGGGGCCACCATCATCAACACAGGCATCGGCTGGCACGAGGCCCGTGTGCCGACCATCGCCACGATGGTGCCGAGGGCAGGCTTCGCTTGGGTGACCAAAAGGCTGATGGGCAAGGTCAACATCCCGCTCATCACCACCAACCGGATCAACATGCCCGAAGTGGCCGAGCAGGTGCTGGCCGAAGGCTGCGCCGATATGGTGAGCATGGCCCGCCCTTTTTTGGCCGATGCCGATTTTGTAAAAAAAGCTCAGGAAGGGCGGGTGGACGAAATCAATACCTGCATCGCCTGCAACCAGGCCTGCCTCGACCATACTTTTAAAAGAAAAACCGCCTCCTGCCTGGTAAATCCACGTGCCTGCCACGAGACGCTGATGCCCGTTTTGCGGAGCAACATAAAAAAGAAAATCGCCGTGGTGGGTGCTGGCCCTGCCGGACTTGCCGCTGCCACAACGGCTGCCGGGCGGGGCCATGAGGTTCACCTCTTCGAGGCCGGTGGCGAAATTGGCGGACAGTTCAACCTCGCCAAGCGAATACCCGGCAAGGAAGAGTTCCACGAGACACTGCGCTATTATGCCAAACAATTGGAAATAACGGGCGTCCGTTTGCATTTGAACACAAAAGCATCTGCTGAATTGCTTGAAAATCAAGGTTTTGCAGAAGTAGTCATCGCAACGGGCGTATCAGGTCGGAAATCAGGAATTGTAGGAGAAGACCATCTCAATGTGCTTTCTTATACCGATTGTTTGCTCCGCAAAAAGCCAGTTGGAAAATCTGTGGCCATTATCGGGGCAGGCGGTATCGGCTTTGATGTGGCGGAATTCCTCGCCAGCGAAAGCGGCCAGTCCGTACAAAGTTTTATGGAAGAATGGGGCGTTGATACCGATTATACCAAAAGGGGAGCTGTCGCCAAGCCCAATCCCGAAGCGCCCGACCGTGAAATCTACCTTTTGAAGCGCTCAGAAGGAAAACATGGCAGCGGCCTCGGCAAAACGACAGGCTGGATTCACCGGGCCAGCCTAAAAATGAAGCGGGTGAAAATGCTCGCCGGGGTACAATACCTGCGCATTGACGACGACGGGCTGCACATCCTGCACGAGGGCCAAACCAAACTGTTGCCCGTGGACAACGTGGTGATTTGTGCCGGGCAAAACTCCGTGCGGGACCTGTACGATGCGCTTTCTGCCAAAGGAATGGCCGTCATGCTCATCGGCGGAGCGAAATTGGCCGCTGAGGTTGACGCCAAGCGGGCCATTGAAGAGGGGGTGGTGTGGGGGTTGGGGGTGTGAGAAACAAAAGGCGCTTCGGATTCCGAAGCGCCTTTTTAAGTAGTTGAATTTCTATCAGTTCTGCTTGATTTCAATCCACACCATAAGTTCATCCGACAATTCAACCTGCTCGCCGTCCACCTCGGAGGCGAGGATGAGCGAATCCGCCAGTACCTCCGCCTTGATGTACTCCCTGAAATTCTCCACCGCAGCCTCCAGTTCCTCGTGCCGCTCGATGCGCACATTGATGCGGTCGGTCACGTTGAAGCCCTTGTCCTTGCGGATGTTCTGGATGCGGTTCACGAGGTCACGGGCGATGCCCTCAGCCTGTAGTTCCGGCGTCAGGGTCACGTCGAGGGCCACAGTCAGCGGGCCGTCCGAGGCGACCTTCCAGCCGGGCAGGTCTTCGGTGGTCACCACAAGGTCTTCCGGTGTGATGTCGTATGCCGTGCTCCCGACAGCAGTCGGGACTTCGATGGGCATTTTGCCCGCCTTCTCCAAAGCGTTGATTTGCTCGTTCGAGAGCTGGGCAATCTGCTCGGCGGCGGCCTTCATGTCCTTGCCGAGCTTGGCACCGAGCGTCTTGAAATTGGCCTTTGCCTGTTTTTTCAACAGCCCGCTGGCATCGGTGATGTACTCGATTTCCTTCACGTTGATTTCGCTCAAAATCAAATCCTTCACGCCGTCCACTTCCGTGATGAAATCCCGATAGCTATCGGGACTGAGCACGGGCAGCAGGATTTTTTGCAGCGGCAAACGCACCCGCAGCCCGTTGCCCTTGCGGATGCTGAACGCCAGCGAACAAATGCGCTGGGCATAGTCCATGCGGCGCTCCAACGCCTTGTCAACCAATGCAGAGTTCGCCCTCGTCAGGTCGGTCAGGTGGACGCTGTCGTGGCGCAGCGGGGTGTTTTTTTGCTTCGCAATATCCTTGATGGGGGCGGTCAAATTGCGGTAAAGCCAGTCCGTGAAAAAAGGAGCAATGGGCGACGCCAACTGCCCGACAACCATCAAACACTCGAAAAGGGTTTGGTAGGCGGCCTGTTTATCCTCGCTCATTTCACCCCGCCAGAACCTCCTGCGGCTCAGTCGCACGTACCAGTTGCTCAGGTGCTCGTCCACAAAACCCTCCACCAAACGGCAGGCCCGGTGCGGCTCGTAGTCGTCCATCGCCTCGTGGTAGTCGGCGACGAGCGAGTAGAGTTTTGAAATCACCCAGCGGTCGAGTTCGCTGCGTTGGTCGTAGGGCATCACATTGAACTCGTCCATCTTCCAGCCGTCCAAATTGGCGTATAGGGCGAAGAAATTATAGGTGTTGAACAGCGTCCCGAAGAACTTCCGCTGCACCTCGGCGATGCCCTCCACGTCGAACTTGAGGTTGTCCCACGGGGCGGCATTGGAAATCATGTACCAGCGGGTGGCGTCGGCACCGTATTTCGCAATCGTCTCGAACGGGTCGGCGGCATTGCCGAGTCGCTTGGACATTTTGTTGCCGTTTTTATCCAGCACGAGGCCGTTCGACACGACATTTTTAAAAGAAACCGAGTCAAAAGCCATGACGGCGATGGCGTGCAGCGTGTAGAACCAGCCCCTCGTCTGGTCAACGCCCTCGGCGATGAAATCGGCGGGGTACATATTGTCGAAAGGCGCATTGAACGGGCGGTCGGCACCCGCTTTCAGTTTCGCCAAATCCAATCCCCATTGGGCGTAGGGCATGGAGCCGGAGTCGAACCAGACGTCAATCAAATCCAGTTCCCGCTTCATTGCTTCGCCATTGTCGGCCACCAAAACGATGTCGTCAATATATGGGCGGTGCAGGTCGGCGGGCACGGTTTGCGCCAGCCCCAGCTTTTCATTCGCTTGCGCAATTTCGGTTTCCAGCTCCGCAATGGAGCCGATGCACTTCTCCACCGACCCATCGGCGGTGCGCCAGATGGGCAGCCCGATGCCCCAGTAACGGCTGCGGCTGAGGTTCCAGTCCTGCAGGTTTTCCAGCCATTTTCCGAAGCGGCCCTCGCCCGTGCTGGCGGGCTTCCAGTTGATGGTCTTGTTGAGTTCAAACATGCGCTCCTTGACTGCGCTGGCCTTGATGAACCACGAGTCGAGCGGATAGTAGAGCACGGGCTTGTCGGTGCGCCAGCAGTGCGGGTAATTGTGGGCGTACTTGGCGACGTTGAGCGCCTTGCCCTCCAGTTTCAGCTTCACGGCGATGTCCACGTCCACGTTCACGTAGTTGGGGTCGTCGGTGTAGTCTTTCACGTAGCGGTTGCTGAACTCACCGACGGCCTCCTTGAATTTGCCTTGTTTGTCCACCAGCGTGAGGGCGCCGATGCCATTGGCCTTGGCAGCCTTCATGTCGTCGGCACCGAAGCTGGGGGCGGTGTGTACGACGCCCGTGCCGTCCTCGGTGGTCACGAAGTCGCTGACCAGCACCCGGAAGGCGTCGGTGTGGAGCTCGCCATCGTAGCCGAGCATGGGTTCAATTTCGTTGCCGAATGGCAGCAATTGCTCGTAGCGGATGCCTTCGAGTTGTTGGGCGGTAAATGGGGCGCTCTGTTCCAGCAAGGTCGGCTGGTTTTTGCCGCCAAACCATTTGCTCACCAGCGGCTCGGCCATCACCACGCTCACGGGCGCTTGGGTGTAGGGGTTGAGCGTCTTGATTTTTACGTAGGAAATCTGGTGGCCGATGGTCAATGCCGTGTTCGAGGGCAGCGTCCAGGGCGTGGTCGTCCATGCGGCGATGCGCATGTCCTCGTAGCTTTTGTCATCCTCGAAGAGGAACTGCGACGTCTCGTTTTTCACCACTTTAAATAACGCCACCACCGTCGTATCCGTCAGTTCCTTGTAAGCGCCGGGCATGTTCAGCTCGTGTGAACTGAGGCCCGTGCCAGCCGCCGGGGAGTAGGGCTGGATGGTATAGCCCTTGTACAGCAAACCCTTGTCGTACAGGCGTTTGAGTATCCACCAGACGGTTTCGATATACTCGTTTTCGTAGGTGATATAGGGGTTGTCGAGGTCCACCCAGTAGCCCATTTGGCGGGTGATGTCGTCCCATTCGTTCTTGTAGCGCATGACGGTTTCCCGGCATTTGTGGTTGTACTCGTCCACGGAGATGGTCTTGCCGATGTCCTCCTTGGTGATGCCGAGTTCCTTTTCCACGCTGAGCTCGATGGGCAGGCCGTGGGTGTCCCAGCCGCCCTTGCGCTCCACCCGCTTCCCTTTCAGGGTCTGGTAGCGGCAGAAGATGTCCTTGATGGCCCGTGCCATGACGTGGTGGATGCCCGGCTTGCCATTGGCGCTGGGCGGGCCTTCGTAGAAGACCCAGGCGTTGTCGGCGGAGCGCTGGTTGACGCTGGCCTCGAAGATGCGGTTGGACTCCCAGAATTGGAGGAGTTCTTGGTCGATGTTGGGGAGGTTTAACTGTTTAAATTCTCTGTACATTCTGATTATCAATATTTTATACAGTTGCCGCAAGAACGGAACTGCCGTTTAGGACTTTTTTGATTTTGGTTGGAAATTCATCATAAGTGCGGTTATTCAGGGTTCGTCCAGCAGCTTTTTTGTTCCTTCCCCCCCATTGCTTGAAGAAGAAGGCAACCTTGCTTTTATTGCATTGCTGCAAAATATCCTGTACCCATTCCTCCGCCATTGGGCGGGGCTTCGTGCCGCTCTCGCCACCGACGATGACCCAGTCAATACCTTTCAAATTCATATTGGGCAAAGGGCCAATTAACGGTTCGCAAGACAAAAATTTGATTTTAGCGCCTGTTTGCCGCAGGAAATCAATCCTATCCACCACCCGCTCGTCCTCTACGGAAACGCCCATCCAGATGTTGGGCGTCCAATCCAAAAACTGCGAATATGTGGCAGCCAGTTCTGCCCGCTTGGTCAGCACTTGGAATTGGTGTTGTGGGCACTCGTTCATCACTTCGAATACCCGTTGGATATAGTCGAGCGGGACTTTTTCGTGAAAAAGGTCGGACATGGAATTGACGAAAACCACTTGTGGCTTCTTCCAAGTGTAGGGTATGGTCAGCGTATCAGGGTGCAGCGTTAGCTCAAAGCCATTGGCGTACTTTTCCAAGCCCATCGCATGAAGTCGCCGGGAAAGGATTTCGGCATAGCAAAACTTGCAGCCCTGTGAAACCTTGTTGCAGCCGGTGGTGGGGTTCCAGGTTTGCTGTGTCCATTCTATTGAAGATTGTGCCATTGGATAGTCAATTTAATTTAAAAGTTACTTTCTTTTTCGAATCCGAATTGCGGTAGGTATTGTCATAGTTTACATAAAATGACTTTTTAGGAGCTTCTTTATTATCATGGACATTCCAAACTGTCAGTCTTTTTCGCTCTTGCCAAGCCGATAGAATTTCGTTTGCATGTTTTGGCAAAAAGCCATTCCTCAAAGTGAAAAGATAAACTTCGCTGTTGTCCCTTGATTTCACTTTCATGAATTTTTCGAGCATCTCAGCGAATTGATTGATACCATCCTCCTTATCCATTTCTTGAAACTGTTGTTCAAAGGCATTGAGTTGGATGGTGGGTAATTTGAAGCCCTCACCTCTGGTTGGGTCTAAACTCCAGCGTGTTTCCAAGAATTTTTCCAAGCCAAGTATGTTTGAGGAAATAAAGAAAATGGCAAAGTAACTGCTCTTATCTCGCTCAATGTAATAGGAAGCTGAGAAGAACTCTTCTTGAAAAGAAAGGGCATCTCGAACATATCGGATGAATTCCTGATTATTAGTGGCTTGAGAGTTTCTAACAGGGTGATTTTCAGGAAAAAAATCAAAAATGAAATTACGAAGAGCCTCATACTGAATCTGCTCGGCTTCTGTTAGTGCATAATCTGCAAATCTGTAAATAAATGAAACAGGCAGAAACAAGATTATCTCAGTAACCCTATTCTGTAATATAGCCTTAAGGCTATTTGCGTTAATATCCTTGTAGCCATATGGGTCAATAAAAACGAGATTTCTCTCGTCTTTACCTTTTGAATTTACCTCTTTTATTACGGTGTTAAAAATTTTCTCTGCCTCAAGACAATGGCAAGTAATATGGCAGATAGCATCTTGATTGAGCGAATTAAGAAACCCTTCAACTTGGTTCGCCTTTTTCGGCTTACCATCATTTACTGTTAATGAAATCGGGGTTGGATGCTTACCATTATCTGAACACCATTTCCTGTTTTGTCGAATTGCCTCAAATGCCAAAATTGGGCTGCCAGCTTTCCCATCTTTATAAATCCCAGACCCACAGAATACGTCATACACATTTACAGACTTGAACCTGTTTGATGCGACTAAAACATTTAAGTACCTTTCCAAGTACTTCTGATAAAGCTCAAGTTTAGCTTGTGAATGAGGCATGACAACATCTTTGACCTTGTTTTTTTTACGTTTTGGTTTCACGGCATTTTGTTTTGAGATGTAAATATAAAACTTTTTGTTTAAAAATATTATTTTCAAAGTTGGTGAAAACCAAAAAGCCCCGCCAGGTCTGCAACCTGCCGGGGCTTTTCGTTCCTCTCACTCCCGATAGCTATCGGGACAGCGCCTCACAGATTGCCGGGCAACTTGTGAATAATTATGCTGATGATAATGGAAGATGGTAACATGTTGAGTTTTGCTTTTTTGCGGGGCGAAGGTAAGGCGTTTTTGTTTTTCTACAAATTTGTCATGCGTCAACCCTCATTTGGTCAAGATTGCCTTCCCATTTAACTTTACCACGCAAGGTTCTGAGGTTTTGGGTTACTTCCTCTGAGGTCATCAGATTGCCTTCGGCAATGTCTTTTTCCGCATTTTCGAGCATCCGGTTCAAGAAAACCTCGCCGTCAACGGCGGCAGCATCAGCAACTTGGTAAGATTTCACCAAACCTATTTCCTTCAGCCATTCCAGCAAAGGCATCAGGCGCTGCTGGTTGGCTTTGTCAAAATTGAGTTGTATGGTCATTTTGAAACAATTTTGTAAACAAAACTATGAAATTCAATCAAAAGTTGCCTTGTCACTCAAAACCAAAAAGCCACGCTAGGCCTGCAACCTGCCGGGGCTTTTGGTCTCAATATTCAACAATCCACATTACCTTATAATTCGGACTATTGCTTATATCACCTTTATTCGCATTCCCCGATATTTGCGGCTTCACTGCGGAACTTTTTGTCTTATTGTTATCTAATTCGAAATCTATTCTCTCAACAAACAAACATGACCAACACAACACCATCCATCGCCGAATCCCTTTGCACCTTCATCCGCTCCAACCTCGTGGCCGAGGGCGTTGAAGTGACGCCCGATAAACCCCTCGTGCAAATGGGACTCGACTCCTTTTCCCTCATCGAAATTGTCCTGTTCGTGGAACGGCAATATGGGCTGCAACTGCCCGACGAGGCGCTCAGTCAGGAAAACATTTATTCCTCCCAAACCCTGGCCAACTACATCCATCAATGCCTCTAAGCGCTGACAGACAAGGTTGGCCGGATAAGCTGCCGCTCAACGGCTCGGACTATTTTCAATTGCTGCTCGACAGGCACCACCGTCGGCAGGGTATGCAGGGCAATGTCAGCCGCTTTGCCGTGGAAGTGCAAGGGCGCCTGGATGCAGCAGTATTGGAGCGCAGCGTCAATGATGATCCGCTTTTCCGTTGGCTGCATTCCTTGCGGTTGAAACGGCGGCTGCCCTTTCAGTTGCCGCAGTGGAAGCAGGTGAAAACTGCCCGTCACATCAAAATTGCCAGTCACGAATCGCCAACTATTCCCGATGCGCTTTTTGAAACTGACATCCGGCCCCATTCCGACCCGCCTTTCCGACTGGATTTGGTTTTTCATAAAAACAATAAAACAACGCTGCTCTTTACCTGGAACCATGTGCTGACGGATGCCCAGGGTGCAGAAATTTTGATACGGAAATTGGGCGATGCTATCGGCGGCGGGCAGTTGCAACTTTTTGCCAAACAAGAGCCAGAATTGCCCATCATGGAGCAGGTGGAACAAGCCCGCAAGGTGCGTGATTTTATGTTCGATGGGCAAGAGACGGGCATTTCTTTGCTCGTCGAAAAAAGCGGCAGCCGACAGGCCAACCGTTACCGGGTGCTGCGTTTTTCGGGAGCGGAAACGGAGCGGGTCAATGCCAACTGCAAGCGCTACGGCATCCGCTTTGGGCGCAGCCCCTTGCTACTGGCGGCGGCCATGCGCAGCTTTCATATTTTGTTGAAACACAAGGGCAAAACCAACCACAATATCTGGGTGCCCATTCCCCAAAACCAACGGAAAAAAGGCGTTTGGGGCCCGCTTGTGGGCAACCACGTTTCCTATCTTTTCTATCGCCTGTTTCCGCAGCACCTGGAGACCATGCAAAGCACCGCCGACGCCATCGGACAGCAGATGGTGGGGCAAATGCGCAGTGGTATCCCGGCCAGCTACGGCATCATGATGGGGCTGTCGAGGCGGCTGCCGCTGTGGCTGTACGGCTACATCGCCAAGTCGCCGACAAAGGGTGCCCTGGCCAGCTTTTTTTTCTCCGATACGGGCAATACGCTGGACGACTTCACCACCTTCTGTGGCCTGCCCGTCAGCGATGCGGTGCATTATCCGCCCAACGGCGGCTATCCTGGTTTTACCGTCGTTTTTATGGGTTTTCAGGAAAAATTGCAGGCCGTCATCGCATACACCGAAGCTGGTGTGAACGAGGAAGAATTGGCCATTTTTGAGGCATCTTTGCGGGAAAATCTCTTTCAGTGAATTTTTCAACTTCCAATAGCATCCCCACCCATCCCGACGTACTCATCGTCGGCGGCGGCTCGGCGGGCGTGGCGGCGGCCGTAGCGGCTGCCGGAGCCGGGGCGGACGTTGTGCTGTTGGAAAAAAACGCCTACCCCGGCGGCAAGGCGACGGCGGCTTATGTGGGAACGGTCTGCGGGCTGTATTATCGCAGCGAGTGTCCCGAAGCGAGGTTTGTGAACGAGGGTTTTCCCTGCCAGTTTGCGGAGCAACTGCAAGCGGTCAGCGGCACCCAGCCGTTTTTTTTCAAAAACGGCCTGCATTTTCTGCCTTACGAGCGCTTCGCTTTTATGCAGGTGTGCGATGGTTTTTTGCAAAAAAACAAAGTCACAAGCTGCTTTCATGGCCATTTGACCCAAGTAAAAAAAGAAGGGGATTGCATCGTGGAAGCCAGTGCGTCCATTCACAACCGACCTGTCGTTTTTTACCCAAAAACCATCATAGACACGGCGGGTGAGGCGGTCGTATCACGCCTGGCAGGCCTGGATATTTTTGAAGAAGAGGCTTACCAAGCTTCGGCGCAGGTGTTTTGCATGGCGGGCATTGGTACCGACGATTCGCATGTGCTCAATCTCAGTCTGTTACGCTGCATACATAAAGGCATCGCCGATGGCATTTTTCCAAAAGACTACGAAAGGCTCTCCGTCGTGCCGGGCAGTGTACAGTCAGGGCGTGCAGTGTTTAAACTCGGCCTGCCCTTGGGCGTGGACAACGACCCGGCACAAGTGACTCATTTAGAATGGTTTGCCAGAAAAGCGGTGGGCGACATCGTGGCGTTTTTTAAAGCCTACAATGGTCTATTTAAAAACGCCTGGCTGACGATGGTCGCCCCGGAAGTAGGCATCCGAACCGGCCCCCGCAACGTGGGAAAGGCTATTTTGCAAAAAGAAGATGTGATGTCGTGCAGAAAAACGGACGATGCCGTGGCAAGGGGCGCTTGGCCCATCGAATTTTGGCCGCCGGGACAGAACCCCCGCATGGAATATTTCGCCATAGACGACCATTATGACATCCCGGCTGGTGCTTTGCAGTCGGCTTTTTTGAAAAATCTTTTTTTTGCTGGCCGCAATATTTCCGCTTCGGAAGAGGCCATTGCCAGTGCGAGGGTCATTGGTACGTGCCTGGCGACGGGGTATGCGGCGGGGCGGATAGCGGTGGGATATTGTGAAATATGACAGCATTCATTTGGAATCGGTTTTCAAATTTTACCAGCGAGGAGGATTGGAACGCGGATGATACGGATTGGGCTGATTTACGCTGATTTTATCCGCCCAACCAGCATCATCCGCTTTCCAATCAAGTTTATACAAGAAACATAAAGCATGAACGTACCCAACCTACTCTACCAAGCGGCCGAGCGCTGGCCCAACCACCCAGCCATCCACGACGAGCACGGCTCTATGAGCTACGCCGAATTGGCCGTTTTGGTAAAAAATACTACTGAAAACCTGAAGGCACTTGGCATTGCTCCCGGCATGGGCGTTGGGGTGATGGGCAAGAATAGCCGCTACTTTGTCGCCGCCTGTTTTGCGGTGATGGACTGCGGGGCGGTGGTTATGCCCGTGTCCAACCAGATGAAGGCCGACGAGGTGAACGAGGCCATTCAGACTGCCCGCCTCCATGCCATCATGGACGACCAGAGCAGCGTGACGCCTTTTGAAAATGCGGTTGGTTTGGTGAATTTTCCACATCAGGAATGGCGCTTGTTTTTTAATCCAAATGCCGACCTGCTAAAGCCATTCGCCCCTCATGCCAACCATCCCGCCCTTATCCGCTTTACCTCCGGTACCACTGGCACTTCCAAGGGGGTCATCCTCTCGCACGAGGGCATCGCCGAGCGCACGGAAGCCGCCAATAAAGTGCTGCAACTTGGCCCCCATGATGCTGTCACCTGGATACTTTCGATGGCCTATCATTTCGTGGTGTCCATCATCCTGTACCTGCGCTACGGCAGCGCTATTGTTATTTGTGAAAACTTCTTGGCCGACAACATTATCGAACTGACGAACCGCTATCGGGCTACCCTGATTTACAGCTCGCCCATGCACATCCGCCTGCTGGCCAGCGACCAAAGCGGCCGGCAAATGCCCACGCTAAGAAGGGTGGTTTCCACTTCAACGGCTATTTCAAAAGCACAATGCGAGGCTTTTCAACAGCGCTTTGGCCTGCCTGTGAGCCAAGCTTATGGCATCATCGAGGTTGGTTTGCCAATTATCAATTTTGAAAAATCAGCGGAATTTCCCGATGCCGTCGGGTATGCGCTGCCAGATTATCAGGTGGAAATGCTCGACGACGAGGGCAAGATCCTGCCGCCGGGCGAGACGGGCCACCTGGCCATGCGTGGTCCCGGAATGTTGGACGCCTACTTGGAGCCGCCCCGCCGCCGGGAGGAGATTTTGAAAAACGGTTGGTTTTACACAGGCGATCTCGCCTCTAAGCGCCCCGATGGGCTGATCCGCATAGAAGGCCGCAAAAAAAGTATGATCAATGTGTCAGGAAATAAGGTTTTTCCAGAAGAGGTGGAAGCTGTTTTGAACCAGCACCCTGCCGTGCAGCTTTGCAGGGTGAGCGGTTTTATGCACCGCTTTTTGGGCGAATGTGTACAGGCAGAAGTGGTTTTGAAAAACGAAGTGGTACGGCCAGATATTGAGGAGTTGCTGTCGTTTTGCCGCAAACGTTTATCAACTTATAAAATTCCGCAAAAGGTGGAATTCGTTGCGTCCTTGCCGTTGACGGATAGTGGGAAGTTGATACGGCGTTGAATTAATTCCTCATCGCAAATTCCCTACCAGGATGCTCCGCCTGAAATATTTCCAAACAGCCCCGGTCCTGCAAGGTGACGTAACAAGTGCGCCCGTCTGGGCCGCCGAAGCTGATGTTGGAAGGTTTTTTTCCGGTCAACTGAATTTCACGGATTTGTTTTCCAGTTGGTGAAACAACCGCCACGGTGCCTTTGTCGTAGCGGCAGATATAGAGGTTGCCCTTTACATCGCAGCGCATACCGTCCATGCCGAAATCGGGGAATTGGATGAGGAGGCGCTTGTTGCTAATTTCGCCCTTGGGAGAGAGGTCGTAGGCCCAGACGTTGCGCTGGACACTTTCATTGACAAAAAGGGTCTTTTCATTGGGACTGACCTCGATGCCGTTGGTAGTGCCCATGCTGGATTCGAGGAGGGTGCTTGTTCCGTTCAAATCAATGCGCCATAATTGGCCAGTAGATTTAGCCCAATTGGGATCGCTGGCAAAGAGCAGCCCGCTTTTGGCGATGGCCAGATCGTTGGGCTGGTTCATGGCATCGTTGTGGGCATATACGCTGATTTTTTTGGTGCCAACATCCACCGATAGCACATTGTGGCCCGTGTAATCGGCGACGAGAAGGTTTCCATTTTTATTCAAACGAATACCATTGCCCGTGCTGCCTGTGGGCAATTCTACAAAAAGGCCGCTCTGGCCGTCGGGCGTCACCTTGCCGATGGTGCCTTCCTTTCCAAAATTTACCACATAAATATTCCCCTTTGCATCGGTGGCCGGGCCTTCGATACCGGAAGTAAACTCGCCGGGAAGCGTAAAGTCGCTGCTCCGAGTGGACATCGCTGGCGCTTGCTGTTGTTGTTGCATTGTTTTACAGGCTGCGGTGAGCAAAATGGGCAACAGTATAAAATGGCAGCGTTTCATGGCAAATAAATTTTGACAAAACAGCGAATAAAAAGTAAGGGATGATGGTGCCTTCATTAGCGCACCCCATGCATTTTCTTCCGGATAATCGGCGCAAAAACAATCGCCAGCACTGCCACGGCAGCAGATATGCCCGTGAGCATCCAAAAGAAATAACTGATGCCTTTTTCGTCGGCGATTTTGTCCACGTTTTCGCCAAACTTCGCTGCGCCTTTCATGCCGATTGCCACTGCCAAATACCAAATGCCGTACATGATGGCTATCATGCGGGCAGGCACCAGTTTGCTCACGTAAGAAAGGCCCACAGGGGATATGCACAGCTCGCCCATCGTGTGGAACATATAGACCAATATCAACCAGATCATGCTGACGGAGGCGGTTTTTGCACCCGGTTCGATAGAACTTGCACCGATGGCCACGCAGGCCATGCCCAAGGCCAGCAGCGCCATGCCGATGGCGTATTTCACGTTGGCAGGTGGGTTGTATTTGCTTTCCCACCATTTTGAAAACAGCGGCGCCAAGCTGATGATAAACAGGGAGTTCAGCGTGGAAAACCAGGAGGCTGGTACTTCCAGGGTCTCTTCAGAAAACTGGTTTTGCAGCATCCAAATGGCGATGCCCCAGATGATGACGAAACTGGTGCCGAGGATGATGTTCGCCGTGGCGTAATGCTTGAAAGTTTGTTTAAATAATTTGGATAAAACCCAGGTGATAATGCCCAAGGGTACAAGGGTCATCATGGCGTTGACCACCTTGAAAGTGGTGCCTGCGTTGCCCTCCAATACCCGGTTGGTGTAGTCACGGGCGAAGATGGTCAGGGTGCCGGGCGACTGCTCAAAAATGGCCCAAAAGAAAATGACCAAAAAGGCAAAAAAGGTCACTGCCATCATGCGGTCACGGGTAACGGTGGCGTATTTCGTCAGCCTGTAAACCAACAGTCCGACGAAGAGCACCAATGCCAGCAGGATGGTGAAATTGTTACCCGAAAGCCCCATGATGTTGAAATTGAAAATATCCACTGCGCCGTTGGAGATGATTTTGGCCGGCTCGAAAATGATCCACAGCAGCCCCAGCGCAATCATCACGGCGATGAGCAGCATTTGGCCGAGGGTAAAGGGGTTAAGGTTGTCGTCGCCCCGTGCCTGCTTTTCTGCTTCCAGTGTTGCGGCGTCCTTCTTCACAGGTTTCAGGCCGATATTGCCAAAAATGTTTTTAGCCAGCCAAAACTGCAAGAGGCCAAAAAACATAAAAATACCAGCCAGCCCGAAGCCCCAACTCCAGCCCACTTTTTCGCCCAAATAGCCACAAAGCAGGATGCCAAAGAATGCGCCCGAATTGACGCCCATGTAGAAAATGGTGTAGGCGCCGTCCTTCTTTTCCGGGTGGTTTTTGTACATGGCCGAAATGATGGATACCATATTGGGCTTAAAAAAACCGTTGCCAAATACCAGCGCCACCAAGCCCATGTAGATGGAAACCCCCGTCTCGGCAGCCATCAGGGCATGTCCCAAAGTCATGAGCGAAGCACCAACGACCACAGCCCAGCGGTAGCCAATTTTTTTATCGGCAAAATAGCCGCCCATCATGGTGGAGAGATACACCAGCCCAACATAAGAGCCAAAGAGTGCCATTGCCTGTTCCCGTGTCCAGGCCCATCCGCCGTCTAAGAGGGAAGAGGTTAGGAACATCACCAGCAAGGCCCGCATCCCGTAGAAGGAGAAACGTTCCCACATTTCAGTGAAAAACAGGACGAACAGCCCGGCAGGGTGCCCGATGACCTTGTTTTGGAAAAATGAATCGGTTTCGTGCTGGGGCGCTTGCGGATTTTCGTTGCTCATGTTGGGTTTAAGAAGTGAGAAGTGAGAGGCGGGAAGTGAGGCTGTGCAGCGTATTTAGATAAGCCATAGACCTTTACCCTCATCATGCTCAATTATAGAAAAAATGGTGTTTAAAAAATGTGCCTTGCCCAGGTTTGAATGAGTTCAATAAGGCTACCCGTCCTCCATTGTTCCTTTCAGCAGTTTGGCAAAAGTAAATTTTGCTGATGCATTTACTGCATGTGCGGTAATTTTTCTGGTATAGTAGTGGCGGTTTTATTGTTGTCTAATAAAAAGGTTGACTATCCCACTTAAAGGTGAAATACTCAACGCTGAACTTTCGGATTTGGGAGATTAGGTGATCAAGATAGCTGTGGCTTTTTGATTTTCAATTGGTTTAGGTTTGATTTCACCCCCGTTTCATCATCATCTTCCAAATCCAACTCAAAATTCCTTTTTCATCCAGCTTGCTTTCTGCCGACGGCTCCCCGCCGCCCAACAAATATCCCCTCAGCCGCTTGCCTTCTCGCACCGATGCGTACAGCACTTCGCCGTTGTTCAAGGTGACGGCTCGCTCCTCATGGTGATAGCGTCTCATGGCTTTCAGGTTGATGATCAAGCTCTGGTGGATTTGAAAAAAGTGTTGCGCAGGAGTCAACAGCGTTTTGAAATAGCCGATGGAGCGGGTGCAGGGCAGTGGTTTTTCCAAACCGGAAAGATGCACCTGGCTCATGGTGCCTTGTTGCCAGGAAGAAAAATAGAGGATGCTGTTCAAGTCTACCATTTCAATGGCGCCGCCTGGTTTGGGCAGGGCAATGATGTTGGACAATGCGGCGGCAGGCTGCCGGTTGGGCGGTGATGTTTCGAGCAAGGTGCTAATTTGGCAGGCAAAAGTTTCCCGGTCGAATTGCTGCTGCTGCGCTTTTTGAATGGCTTCCCGCAATTTTTTGCGATCAATGGGCTTGAGTAAATACTTGAGGGCGAGGAAATCCATTGCCCGCAGCAAGTATTCCTGATAGCCGAAAGTAGTGCAAAATATCACGTCGGAGCAAAGCTGATCGGCTTGGCGCAACTCCTCCAGCAAGTCGAAAGAGGTGCCGTCGGGCAGCTCGATGTCCAGTAGCATCAGGTCGGGTTGGTGCTTTTTGAGCCATGAACGGGCTTCGCTCAGCGAGGCAGCTTCACCTGCCAGTTCCACTTCCGGGTTGTCTTCTTTCAGGTAGGTGCGCAGGCTGTCGCGCACACTTGGGTTGTCTTCGAGAATGAATGCTTTCATGAGAAGCAGGATTTTGGGAAAGATGATTTTTTTTGAGAAAGTTTTGAAAAATTTTCTCAAAAAAACCACCTCTCTCTGTATAATTCTATTCGCAAGGCAAGCAGCTTTTTATCAATTAAAATCAATCGTCACCACCGTTCCCCCGCCTGCCCGATCACAGGTTTCGATTTGAATATCCACGCCAAAATCCCTCAACAGCCTGACCCGATCACCGACCAGCGCCGTGCCTCTTGGCTCATATTTCCACTCCGACTGCGCCTGCAAGCGACGGCTGGCTTCCCTGCCGATGCCGTTGTCTTCGACTACGCAGCGGACGCCTTCGATGGTGGGCAAAAATTTCAACCAAATCATGCCCGCCTTGTCCTGCCGGGGTTCGATGCCCCGCTTGATGGCGTTCTCCACGAAAGGCTGAATAATCATCGGGGTGATGAAAATATTGGCGAGTTGCAGCGCTTCGTCTTGCTCCACGATGTATCGAAACATACCCGGTTTTTGCACCTGCTCCAGTTCGATGTAGTAGGTCAGTAGCTCTATTTCAGCGGCAAGGGAAATGCCGTGAGCGCCCTCCCTGATTTTTTGCAGGTCGGAGCGAATGCTGCTTTCCAAGAAATGGCGCATGAGTTTTGAAAGGCGGTCAATGTGTTCGGCGGCGAGCGACGACTGGTTTTTCCGCACGAAATCTTTGATGGTTTCCAGCAGGTTGAACAGGAAATGCGGGTTGAGTTGTGCCAGCAAGGTCTGGATTTGGTAATACTTCATCTGCAATTCTTGCTCCCGCGCTTCGAGCCTCGCCAGGTGTGCCTGCCGGTTTTGCTCCTCCGCCCGCAAATGCTCCTGCCTTGCTTCCCGGCGGGCTTTCAGGTAAAAAAGTAAAACCACCAAAACAAGCCCGGCAAGCGCCAGCCCGCCGAGAAAAGCATTTTTGAAAAAATGCGGTTGCCGGTAAAATGGCAGACTCACCAAAAAAGCGAAGCGGTCGGTGCGATAATCGGTGGAGTCCACGCTGCCCGGATGCCGGCTGCGCACTTCGAACTGGTATTTGCCACTCGGCAAAGTGGAGAGGAAAGCGATTTCATCTTCCGACCACTCGCTCCACTTGTTCCGAAAGCCAGGCAGCCGCCAGGAATACTGCGTACGCAAGGGTCGCTGAAAACCGATGCCCTCGAAACGGATGATGATTTCGTTTTCGCTCTTCGGTAAGTGCACCACGCCGCCGCCAGAAAAAGGCACTCGCTCCCGGTTGATTTTCCAGATGCGCACCTTCGCCGGATTGTCGTCGAGAGAAATCTGGCTTTTGTGAACGCACAAGATTTGGTCGGTGCAAAGCACCCAATAATTGCCCTTCGAGTCGAGCAGCGCCCCATTTTGGTTAGGCTCCACGCCACCGAAGCCGTTCAGTTGGTTGAAAGCTTTGAGACGGTCGGCACCAGTGGCGTGAAAGGCGTTCAAATTCAGAGCGTACAGCCCGGTTTGCTCGCCAATCATCAGCAGAGAGTCCACAATTTTGAGGTTTAAAACGAAATTCGGCAGGCGGTCGGCGGCGATTTTTTGGAACGCCTTCGAGGTATGTGAATAAAAATAAAGCCCGTCCGGTGCGCCAAACCAAAGCCCCTTGCCCGGTTCGTTTTCGATGCACCAAGCACCGTCGAAGGGCAGCGAGTTTTTTTCTTTTTGAAAGTATTCGACCTCCCCGGTGGCAATGTCCCAACGGGCAATGCCATTGCGACTGGAGGCGAACCAATAGTTGCCCCGTCCGTCCGCCGCCATGCCCACGACGTTGGATGACCCGAAAGCGGGCAGCGGGAAGTACCGCAGCTGCGCGGTTTGCGGCTGGTAAAAAATTACGGCGGCCCGCATCCCTGCCAGCACTTGTTTTTTTTCAGGGTCGAATAAGCTGAATAAAACAGTGCCCAGCCGTTGCTCCACTTCGGCTCGCCGCCCCAGGTTTTCAAACTGCCCGTTTTTGCGGCGTATTATCAAGCCTTCGCTATGCGGGAAATAGAGGTTGCCGAGGTGGTCTTTGGAGCATCCAAAATAAAAATTACCTGCTAATTCCGGCAAATCGAACAAAAGCTCCGGCAGGGCGACCAACTCGATTTGTCCATGCTCGTCTAAGCGGCGCAGCCCGTGACCGAAAGTGGCAATCCAAAAATCGCCTGCTTCGTCTTCGACCATGCTCCAAGGCGAAGGCACGTCGAGTTGGGAAAAACCGGCGGGGAAAAACTGGTGCAGCCCGCTTTCGGAACGCAGCCAGAGAGCACCTTCGGCATCTTCCAGCCACTCCTGCGGGTTGGCAACGGGCAAAGGCAGCGGCTGCGCCTCCATTTTTCCGGCAGGTTTGCGCATGGGCACGTTTTCCAGCGCAAAATAGGCGTCGCCATTTTTGGCGTAAAACCAGTGATACAGTTGGGCATCGGACGTTTTGATTTTCAGGCGAACCGAATCGAAAGGCGCTTCATCGCCCGCCCAGCGAATGTGAGAAACGCCGCCTGCGCCAGGCTTGGAAATTTCGAGCTGGCGGTCGCCACATTTTGGTAGCCAGCTGTTTTCCGGCAACTCCCGGAAGTCGGAAATTTTGCCGCCGGGGCTGATTTTGAAGATGCCTTCTTTGCCGCCGGGCAGCTTGCAATGCAAAAAAACGCCGGTCGGACCGCCTGTTTCCCCTGCGGCATTTCGCAGCGCCTGTTCGGTGAAAATTTTAAAAACGACAGCCGTGTCGGGGAGCAATTGCCAGATCGTGTTGGTTTTCACTTCCCATCCGCAGACGAGCGAGTCGAGCATAAAACCCTGCATTTCAACCGCCTGGCAAACGACCCTCCATCGTACCCCATCAAAATGGCCGATGCCCTCCTTCGGCGTGAAAGCCCAAATGTTGCCCGCCTTGTCTTCGAGCAACTGGTTAACGTGCCTGCCAGGCAAGCCATCTTCCACGAAGAAGTTTTCGAAATACCTGCCGTCGAATTTGCTCACCCCATTTTTTGTGCCGAACCAGAGGTAGCCCCGGCTGTCTTGCAGCATGGACATGACTTGCTGCTGCGCCAAGCCGTCGTGGACGGTGAAGGGGCGCTGGGGAAGGCGCATGGGGTTTGAGAGAGGGGGCATGAGGTGCTGCGCCGGGAGCGAGGAAGCGCAGGCGGCAAGCAAACAGGCGAGGAAGAGGACGGGATGGGACATGGGTCAAAAGTTGTGGGGGGGAAGGTAGGAAAAGTAGGGTTGGGGGAAAAGCGGCGGGTTTGGAGGAAAAGCGTAAGTTTTAAAGAAAAACTGTTCAGGAGGCGCTGCTCTCCCCGGCTGAACGGATTTGGAAAAAAACGTGAGCGATTTTTAGAATAAGAGACAAAAATGAGAAGGTGGTTTGCAGAGGGAAGAAAGTGGCTCATTCTTGCTGAAAATTAAAGGTGGCTCAAGCTTGGGGCTTTTAAACTCTTCATCATGAAAAAACAAGCCATCATTTCCTTGTTCGCTTTGACTGCAAGCATTTGCTTGTTCTTGAAGCTGGATGCTCAAGTCGTGATTGACCCACTAACCTCTTTGGCAAGAGATTTTGCCAACCAAACGACAGAGCAAATAATGAAATCTATCTGTCCAAACACAGGCAAAGATGCCCATGCGACCGTTTCCTTGTGGGAATACGACCCTCGCAAGAAAGAATTTACCATTACAATGGAAAGTCGCTGGACGGGCGCCACCTGCGGTTTTTGCACAATGCAACCTTACTGGGTTAGCGGCATTTTACGAGTTAAATCTGACGGCACCCAAGCTCATTTTACTCAAAGCTACTCGAGCCAATCGGTAATAGACACTGTAAATGCATGGAAATGGGTCAAAGGTGGCGCTGTTGCACTGGCTGCTCTGGCAGTGTTGAGCCAGTCAGACTATTAATCAAATAGCAATCCCATATGCTCTACAGTTACTTATTCCCAGCCGCAGCTTTACTCAAACCTTTCAAACATTCGAGTACAATAATAAAGCTTGGTTCCATGGCAACAGAATCGAACACTGATTTAAAATTAGCCCGGTTAAACTTCAGGGGCGGCATTATTGTGGCAGTAATAACTGCCTTCAGTTCCATATTGGGGACTTTTTTCGCCACAAAACCGCCAGCAGGAAAAACCATGCAAGCCAGCTATGCCACCAACAAAAAATACTCTTCCAATCTTTCCTGTTTTTCCCGAAAAACAGGAAGCTTTTTCCAGTCAGCTGAAAATGAACCTTATGAATTTATTCGGGTAAATCGGGAAAACATCAAGCATATTATGGTAAGCGGCGTAAGCCTTTACACAACTGCTATTCATATTGAAAGCCATTTCAAGGATATGAAAGAGTTGAACAGCTTGGAATTTTTAATCGTGAAGGTTAATTCTCCCTCATTTCAATATCACGTAAGTAGAGAGACAAACTATGCCATTAAATTTCAACAAGAAAAATCAAAATCAGCTGTGAAGCTTATTTCGCAATTATTAGCAAGTGAGGAAATCAAGGAGCGAAACATAAAAATTAACTTGAAAGACATGGATTTTCCGGTAGATGAAAAAATAGTGCTGGTTGAAATGAATGACGGAGCTAAGGTTTGCTTCGTAAAAATTTACCCCTTTCGGAACGACACGCAAATCAATTCCCTGTACCTCAAATTCGATTATGCCTGTTATCCCAATGAGTATGAGTGGTACAAAAAGAAGTTTAATCAATATTTTATGGCAGGAACAGAAATATCCTTCCTTTAAATACCTTTCACATGAAAAAACAGAAAATCTTCCTCCTTATTTTTTGCCAGTTGGCAACACTGTATGTCAATTCACAAAGCAACATCGAGCAACCCACCAGCATTAACACCACCGGCTCAACGCCCGACCCCACTGCCATGCTCGACGTGAGCGCTTCCGACAAGGGCATGCTTGTTCCCCGTTTAAATGAAAGTCAACGCATGGCAATTGCATCGCCAGCCACCGGGTTGTTGGTTTTCGACACAGATGCTGCCAGTTTTTGGTTTTACAATGGCTCAGCCTGGGCAGAAATCAGCACTATTTCTGCCGTGCTGCAAGACACTGACGGCGACACGAAAATCCAAGTGGAAGAAAGCTTTGACGAAGACCTTATCCGCTTCGACCTCGGCAGCACTGAGAAGTTGGTGCTTCAAAAAAATGCGTACGGTGTAGCCCGGCTGGAATTGTTGGATGAAGTGAATGGCACTTTCGTGGGCTTTGGGGCAGGCGCAAACAACCATCCGAACAACCCCACGCCTGGCATCAGTGGCATTCATAACACTTTTCTCGGCTACCAAGCAGGCACTGCCAATACTTCAGGCGACTCCAACACTTTTCTCGGCAATGAGGCTGGAAAAACCAATACCAACGGACATGGCAATACGGCAAGCGGTTCGAGGGCGCTTTATTCCAATACCTTCGGAAATGGGAATACGGCAAGCGGGCGTGATGCCATGTATTCAAACACGAGCGGTTCTTACAATGCAGCTTTTGGGGAAAGGGCATTGCAAAGCAATACTGCTGGATACGAAAATACTGCGACGGGCAGGAATGCACTTTCCGAAAATACCACAGGCTCCTTTAATACTGCAAATGGCAATGAGGCCTTGCATTCTAATACCGATGGCAACAACAACACCGGAACCGGAAAGAATGCGCTCTATGCTAACACAACCGGCAATGAAAACACTGCAAATGGCGTGAGTACGCTTGGCGCCAACACGACCGGCAATTTCAACACCGGTCATGGTTCAAATGTGTTGACCGGGAACAATACAGGCAGCGGAAATACTGCCATAGGACAAGGCTCGCTTAGTTTCAATACTTCAGGAGATTACAATACGGCTTTGGGGCATTTAGCCAACGTCCTATCAAACAACCTTACCAATGCCACTGCCATTGGCTATAATTCCCAGGTAGGATGCAGCAATTGCTTAGTGCTGGGCGGCACTGGAGCCGATGCAGTCAACGTCGGCATTGGAACCAATACGCCTTCTACCGGAAAATTGGTAGTGGACGCTGCCACAACAGGTACAGGACTGGTTAATCTTGGCAAATTGTTAATAGGAACAGATACTCCTTTAGACGCCTATAATGGTACAATGCTACATATTAATTCATCGCAGTTCGAGAGCCGGATTATATTAAAAGGAGCGAATGGAGGCAGCAATTACAATTCCTTTTTATTGAGAGACAACAATGGGAATGGGTGGGATATAAATCATAAATCACAAGTGTGGAACAACCATTTTTTAGTGTTCGATTATTTTGACAATGCCACGCAAACTTATAAGGAAGCACTGAAATTAACATCCGACGGCAGGGTTGGATTGGGTTATGCCTGGAATGAAAATTCTTCTAACTCCAAACTAAGCGTAAAAGGTGGAGACGTGAATATCGTTGACATCGGCAGCGGTATCATCATGAAATCTCCAGACGGACAATGCTGGCGAGTTACAATTGACAATAGTGGTGGCTTATCGAGCGCTTCGATTGCTTGTCCGTAAAATTATGCGAAAACAACTTCGCCCCCTGATAATAGCTATCTCAAATCCTTTTTTTCAAAGCTGATTATCTTATGGACGGAATCCTGGCGGAATGACAAAAAGCGACTCAGTAGGACGTGTTCCAGACAGCCTTGCGTTGCAAACTTAGAAACTCACTTCCCAATACAAAAAGTAACTCTCATTGATTATCAGTTAGTTATGATAAAAAGGTACAAATAAGGTACATTTTTCCCTTTCGAGGTTGTTTTACTGCCTTTTACATCTCAAATCGAAGGGCTGCTAATTGGAAGGGGCGCTAAGAATTAAGGCTTCTTTTTGTTCAGGAAACCAGACTATTCCAAAAGTGTCTTTCCTTTCACGTTCATTGCCGTTTGTATTGGTCAAACGGCAGGTGTGAACAACTCGCAAATTTATTTGGATACTACCGGGCGCAACCTCAAGGGTATCTATTTCAAAGGAAATAGGGGTGTAAGAGTTGAGGTCGGGTATGGTGGTTTTATAGAAAGTCTCCAGCTTTTCGGATAGCTTTTGATTTTGAGAATCCTTTCCATCCTCACAACCTGTCAGGAATAAGGCAAGAACTAATAGGAAAGGCGCTGATTGAAAGGTAGGTGGTTTTACCATTTTAAGATTTTAAAAAGCAACATTGAAAAAACATTCAGCCGCTCTTTTGGTACTTGCTGCCAATTTAGGCTTTATAGTGAGGTCTAAATCTTTTCCAGAACAAACAATCCTTACCTTTTGAAGTAAACCGTTTTTCAGTTTCTCCAAATCTTCTTTACTGATTTCGTATTCCGGCTCAACGTAATGAATTATCGTTCCTGCCATGTTAAACGTTTTAGTCTCGTAATCATTGAGTGCTGATAACTTGACAACCTCGCCGTTTTCGAGCTTTAAAAACATTTCTTCTCCTTTCTTTACTGCTATGTCTGTACTGGTATAAAAAACGTTGGTTAGTGAAAGCCATAACCTTATTCTGTACCCTTCCTTGCAAACAAAGTAAATGTCAGCTTTTGCGCCTAATTGGGTTGAAATTTTGGAAGTTGTAACCACTACTTTATTACCCGTAAAATCGTCTATCTCGTTTTTTGAAAATTCACAATTTTGAGCAAAAGAAAGGGCAGGAAGCAGCATCAAAATAAGGAGGAAAGGGAAAATTTTCATGTTGAAATGGTTTTTGTTGAAAGTGTTGGTGAAAATGCCCCTCAAAGGTGGCAAAACTTCCCTTTAATTCAATTCTAAAATTCAAAAGCTAAAGCCGAAAATAACCTAAATTCTTAGGAAATGTTGACGCTAACTTTCACCTGTAAAGGTGCAATTCCTTCCTCGCTGACAAAGGAAAACTAAACTCCAACCACCTGATATTATCCCATTTTTCCCGTTGAATCGCTAAACGTTTCAACCGTTCCGCCTTTCTGGTTAGCTTCCCGTTGTAGGATGGGTAAAATATTTTTCATTCTCCATTTTCTCAATCTGCCGCTCCAATACCTTGAATTTGAATAATCGTATTTGGAGTATGTTTGAGAATTATAAAAAAGATAGTTTTGGTAAGCATCCCTCGATTTCCATTTGTGGCTTCGGTAGGCTTTGTAAAGCACCCTGCACCGTTTCCCGGATTCAGGGCAAACAAAGTAAAATACTTCTCCTTTGCCTAAGTTGCTGGGAAGGGTAGTAAGCTGGATTTTTTGCTACTTGTTACTTTCCAATGCAAAACTTCCCAAATATATTCCCCAACAAATCCTCCGTGCTCACCTCCCCCAGTATCTCCCCCAAATAGGCCAGCGCCCGCCGAATATCCATCGCCACAAAATCAGAAGTAACGCCTTCGTCCAGGCCACGCAACACGTCATCCAAACTCTCAGAGGCTTTTTGCAGAGCTTCGTAGTGGCGGGCGTTCGTCACGATGGGGCTTTCTAAATTCACTTTTTCCGAGATGGCGATGTCGTAGAGTTTTTCTTTGAGGTAAGGGATGTTCATCCCATTCTTGGCAGATAAAGTTATTAATGATGAATGATGAACGATGAATTGGTTGGGCGATCCTTTGCAAAAAAGAAATCAGGGATGGCCGGATCGGAGGGATGGAGGAGCCATTCGGGTTTGTAATTGGGCAGGTTGTCCATTTTGTTGCAGACGATGAGCAGTTGGGTGTTTTCGCTGCGCAAACTTGCCACATCGGCCAGCACCTCGTCAATCTTCGTTTCCACCACATCAAAAACATAGACGAGCAGGGCGGCCTGCCGCACTTTTTCCATGGTCTTTTCCACGCCGAGGGCCTCGATTTGGTCTTGTGCCTCCCGGATGCCCGCCGTGTCTATCAGGCGGAACTCCACGCCGTTGATGTTGAGTACCTCTTCGATGGTGTCACGGGTGGTACCGGCGATGGGGCTGACGATGGCCCGCTCCTCATTGAGCAGGGCGTTGAGCAGGGTGCTTTTCCCGGCGTTCGGGCGACCAGCAATGACGGTGGGGACGCCTGTTTTTAGGACATTGCCCAGGCGGAATGAGCGGATGAGCGAATGAATGAATGAGTGAATGTTTGCCACCGTAGCCTTGAGCAGTTCACGGTTGGCAAATTCCACGTCTTCCTCTGCGAAGTCGAGTTCCAGTTCGATGAGGCTGGCAAAATTGATGAGGTCTTCCCGCAGTTTTTTTATTTCATGGCTAAAACCGCCCCGCATCTGGCGCATGGCCACGCTGTGGCTGCCCTCGCTGGTAGAGGCGATGAGATCGGCGACGGCCTCGGCCTGCGAGAGGTCCATTTTGCCGTTTAAAAATGCCCGCAGGGTAAACTCCCCAGCCTGGGCCAGCCGTGCGCCTTTTTCAATAAATAATTCCAATATCTGCCGCAGAATAAAGGGCGAACCGTGGCAGGAAACCTCCGCCACATTTTCCCCGGTGTAGGAATGGGGAGCTTTGAAAATAGACACCAACACCTCGTCCAATATCCGGCCTTCGTAACCGATGATGGTGCCCAAATGCAGGCTGTGGCTGTCTTGCTGCGTCAAATCTTTGCCGCCAAACACCTTTTGTACAATGCGGATGGCATCGGCACCCGACAAGCGGATGACGCCGATGGCCCCCACGCCGGGCGGCGTGGCAAGGGCAACAATGGTGTCGGCGAGGTTGTGTTTAGAATAGGACATTTGACATTTGACATTGGTCATTGAGGTCATTAGAGTCATTGGGGTCATTGGGGTCATTGGCTTTTTGGACGGACCTAATGACCAATGACCACAATGACCCAATGACTACTTCAATATCTTAAAAGGCCGTTTCCAAGAGGAATGATCCCTCGAAAACTCGATCAGGAAATCCTCCGTATCGGCGGGAAGTTCAAAAGTCACGTCATCGGTGGCAGTGGCCTCGTGTTCGATCCACCCGTCCAGGTTCGATTGGCTGGCCGGGGCGATGGGCCGCCCGTCCGCATAGATACGGATGGCCGCCCGGTAACAGATGCCGAGGTTGCTTTTGCAGGTCAGGTAGTAACGGATTTTCAGCCTGACGGCTTGGTCGGACATCCACTCGGCGTCTGCCCAGACGAACTCCAACCTGAAATCCAGGAAATTGAAAGGCTTTTTCAGGTCGGGGAAATCCAGCACCTTCAATGGTTTGTCGCCCGGCTGGGTGGCCGGGTTTTCTGCTACTTCGTTTTGTTCGCTGCGCTGCGTATCGGCTTGGCGGTTTTCCCTGTCATCCGCAGGATTTTGCACCAAAAACTTAAACAACAGAAAGGCGACAGCCACCAGGCCGAGGCCGATAAAAAGGTATTTTGTCATCGGGTTCCCAGACGGAGTGGGAGCGGTCTTTTGCACTTCCACCCGTTTGGCAGCCGGGCTGGTGTCATTGTAAAAATCTTCGGGCTTTTCGTCCAGCATTTTCAGCAAGGAATGGGCAATTTTCAATTTTTGCTGCATCACTTCGTCCATGTCCAGCAGGCCCGCCATTTCCTGTTCTTTTATCATGGCCAATTTGCCCTTGAGCAGCAAGAGTGTATTGTGGCGCTCCTGGCCCTGCCACTTTTCCATGCCAATCATCAGGCTCAGGGCTTCTTCCAGTTGGTTGTCGGCAATCAGTGCCTTGATGCGTTCAGTAGTTTGTTTGTCCATAAAAAATGAATGGCTAATGGTTTATGCAAACATAGCTTCTTATTGGATTCCTTGTTTGGGGACAAGTAGGCAAGGCGCTTGTAGGACTGGAAATTTATTCTAAAATGATGCTTCCAATCTCAATTTTTAAGAAGCATATAGCTCATGGTTGCCCATTTTACTTCCTTGAACATCTCTAACTCCATTGCCGTTTCCGATAAATCCTCAACTCATTTTTTCACTAAATAAAAACATCATGGATGTCAAAAAAATATTGGGTACCTTGTTCACCCTTGTAGGAGCGGTCGGTATCGTTTTGGGCGTTATTCGGATATTTAACGGACAGGTATCAGATTCCAATGCATGGATATTTGCCATCCTGGGCATTATCTTTTTTGGGGCGGGCATCGGCCTGCTGAAGAGCATCCGGACGGTCGAGACGAAGTGATTGGGTGTTTGAATTCCGTTATAGATAGTCGCCTTTAAGATTGATATTCGGGTTAAGCAAGTTAGCAGCACTTTTTGGGAGGCGGGGTTTGATAACCCCGCCTCCGGGTTCCTATCGGGACAAAAAAGCCACTATTAATTTCAAATACGTTCATCTATTAGCACGTGAAAAACTTGAAAAAACTTTCCCGATTTCGTGGCCTTAAACGGCGGCGATTTCGTGGCGAGTTTTTTTTTGCCATTTTAAAAAAACGGAATCCCCAAAAAACGTCCATGGAGGGAGCGCATTTACACATTCGATTTGCTTTCTTGCCTTGTTTTCTTCTTCCTTAAATTACGGCATCAATTTTTTTGGTTCTATATGAAAACCTGTGGGTAAATCCATTTTACACTTATGGCTATTGAGGGAAAATAGGGGGCTTGGGGGCTTGC
>JBGSKQ010000119.1:0-6258 GCA_041741095.1 Saprospiraceae bacterium | reverse complement strand
ACGAGGTGGTTATGAATTATTCCATTTTCAACTTCTTCATTTTTAAATAAAAAGAAGTAAAAATGAAGAAGTAAAAACTTCGCTCAACTATGTATCACCGACAATGCCTCCTAACGTCGGCACTGCGTTGATACTGTTGTTCGTGGCAATAAGAAAAAATAAAACCCCACAAGACAATAAAATATAAAATAATAAAATTGAAATAAACGAAACGAAGCGGGCAACGTGGAGAGGGCAAGCACAAAACGAGAACCAACGATAAAAAGGCAATAAATCAACCAAAATAGTTCACCAAAATCATTCGTCATGAAACGAACAAATTTCATTCTATTCTTCTGCTTCTCGTTCAGCATTGCTGCAATTAGCCAAATTGACAGGACAACCATGTTGGATTGGAATGTCAAAAACACGGATGCCATCTTTGAGGGAAAAGTCCTCGAAAGCAGCAGCTTTTGGGGCAATAACGGTGAAGAAATTTTTACGAGGCACGTAATTTCTGTTTCAAAGTCCTTCAAAGGGCAAGCCCTTGAGACAATCGAAGTAATCACGCTTGGCGGGGTTGTGGGGGACGTTTCCCAAGAATGGACGCACACGGTGCAGTTTGGGGTTGGAAAAGAAGGGGTTTTCTTCTGCAAAAGCCTTACCTACCCTACCGCCTCCGACCTGCCCTTCCTCCTTCCTTATGGCTTTGTTGAATATGAAAGCATGGGGAAAAACATCGTTGGGGTAAGCAACACAATAGGCGTGTTTGAAAACCTTTACCAAGACCTTTACCTTCCGCTGAAACAAGACTATCAACTCTCGTCGGTGGTGTTTCATCCCAATACGTTTGAAGAAAGCATTGCCCAGAGACTCAACCAATCCGGTGGGTTTGGCGTGGTCATGAACGGCATGGCAATCGAGTTTGATTTTGATAACCTTTCCGTACCGAACCTCAGCGAACTCGAATTTGATGTCATGGCACGGGCGAGCGAGGACGATGTCAAATTGGGAGATGCGAGAATCCTGATTCGGTATTCCAAAGAAGCCTTTGGGGAAAATGTTGTGGGCGAGGACAATGTTGAAATCACGACGGGAGAAGTGCTTCAGGATGCGGAATTGACACCGACTTTCACAGATTTTGACGATGAAACAATCAGGATAGATATACCTTCCGATTGCATTGGAACTGCGGCTCTAACCGGCGATTTTGCCATACTTTCCCAAACGTTCACCAAGCTTCTCCATGTCAAGTTGCAGGTTTTGAACATATTTGAACTCGCCTCGATTTCAATGGACGATTTCAATATGCAGGGCAATGTGCAATATTTCGATGAAAACCTGCAAGAGTGTGTACCGTTCGACACTATCTTGATTCCTGATGTAGTCAACCCTTTTCTCATTCCCGTGATTACAGGCTTCCATCCCAATCCGATTACTGCCGGGACGGGTGACACGCTGTTTATCGAAGGCACCATGTTCGGCACGACCAAGGGCAAGGTGCGTTTTGCCAATGCGGACAATGGCGGCTCATCCTTTATGACCGCACATGATGCTGATGTCGTTTGGACGGACACGCTCATCAAAGTGAGGATGCCGTCGAGGGACGATGTAAGTGCAAGCAACCCTGCCGGCTCCGGTAGATTTATAGTTGAAACAGCGGCAATGATGAGAGATACTGCAACAGGTTTGGAGGTTATTTATGCAGTTAGGAATATAAGGCGACAATCTGGAAATGCCGAAAGAGTACATTTAGCAGATGACCCACAAGGTGACGGCAACGAGAACTCCATCATGACCATCAGGATTTACCAGAATATCATTGATTCAAGCGCCATTGGCGATGACATCATTGCGACAGCCATGTGCGATTGGACTACTCAAACCGGAGTCCAATGGGATTTAGGACCAGTTATTCCGATAGGAAACATCCCTGATACGGCTAACTTTATCAGATTTGTTGAGGTTGGTTCTACTATTTTAGGTTCTTCGACAGCAAGTACTTTTATCACAATTGATAATTGTACCGATAATCAGAGCAATAGTGTAGCATTCTTTAGCAAGTTCAATATACTGATTAGACCAGACGTTTCAGGATTGCCTATTCCCGGTGCAGGCTGGTTTTTTGGGACAACAGGTAACCCTACAAATAACCAAATGGATTTCTATTCGGTCGTCCTTCACGAATTAGGGCACGCCGGAGGGTTGAGACACGCCAATCCTGATGCTAAACTGATGTACTATCAATTGTTGCCAAATGCAACCAGACGAAATATCACAGGAGCGGATAGAGACGGGGGTATTGACGTACTGGACACAAGTGATAGCATCTTGTCAATGAGTAATTGCCCTGTTGCCGTTAGTCGAGGGGGAAACTGCTTGACAGCCACAGTTGAAATTGAACGCATCGGTAAGATTACTCTATTTCCAAATCCAGTTTCGGAAGTATTGAATTTTAGCCTTGAGGATTACATCGGAGGCGAAACTAAACTATTGCTAATCAACTCACTCGGTCAGATTTCACTAAGTACCGATTTTGGTTTTGTTCATGCAGGGACATTTGAATCCCAGATAGACGTTGGTGGGCTACCCCCCGGGCTATACCATGCAATTCTTGCGTGTGGAAACTCCTACTCAATAGGGAAAATCGTAAAGCTATGAGGAAGGTTACTACACTACTGGCTTTGGGCTTCATTTGTTTGAACTGTAATAAATCGCTAAAAGAAATCCATTGTTCTGACGAGTGCAAGCAATACTACAAACTCATGAAATCCGATTGGTTAAAAAAAGACGGGTTTTATGAAATTAAAGGAAATCCTCCGTATTTAGAGAAAGGCGAATACAGGTTGAAATACTTCAAGGAAAAATGTTTACTTGATTTACCCAAGAAAAAGTTGGTCAAGCTACTTGGCAAGCCAAGTCAAACAGCACCTAAAGAAGGTTGGGAACTTTACGTTTATTGCCTGAACGCCAAATGTTCTCAGAAATTCAACGTTGTGGTTGATTCCCTTGATGTCGTGAAAGAGGTGTACCTAAGCCCAGAAGCGATTGAGAGGGATTAAGAAGTAAGAATGAAATAAATGCCACGAACAAAGCACTCACGCCTATGCCCGCCAGCGCCCAACCCGCAATCTCAACGCTCCGGCGGGCACAGCGTGAGTGCGACCGTTAGGCGCAATTAAAAGAAGAAAAAAAGAAAACCAAGCGATACCAAAAAATAAAATTTAACCACATTTCTTCACAAGGCGATGACGGTCAAAATGCCAAAACCAGCAGGTTGCCCTGTCAAAGCCTCAAAAAATCGTTACAGTCATGAAAAGGACTTACCAAATCACCTTGTTTATCCTTATCGGCATCCTCACTGGATTGTCAAATGCAAAAGCCCAGCTCTATGAAATCAGCCTCGACGAAAAAATTCAACATTCGAGCCTGATTGTCGAGGGGCGGGTTGTTGCCCAAGAAAGTTACAAAGCACCCAACGGGGAAGTTTACACGGCTAATAAAGTGGCAGTAAGCGCCTTGCTGAAAGGGAAACTGAAAGAAAACTTTATTACAATCACGACTTGGGGAGGGGAAACCGAAGATGAAACCGTCACATGGTCGCACATGCTCACACTATTCCCGGGCGAAGTGGGCATTTTCTTCCTCGAAAGGAACAAAGTGCCGGAAACGGGCAACAGGGACTTCCCAAGCCCGGCATACGAGGTTTATTCAAGCTCTCAGGGTTTCCTCAAATTCGCACGGAACGACATCGGGGCTTTGGTGGCTTATGAGCCATTCCACACATACACGAACCTCAAGGACGAAGTTTACGACTGTGTTGCAGGCAAGACGGGGCAACAACGAATGATTGTTGATGTTTCGGAGTCTATGCTTCGAAGGTCGGGGATACGCTATTTTTTTAAGACCCTTTCGGTTTCCGGTACGACCGTCAATTTTGAAATCCTTGTAAACTCCCTCTACGACAACAGGCTCTTGCACAAGGCCGGGGCCGCTGTAAACTACAACCCGGACTGTTTTGGGTCGAACATAGCAACGAACGGAAGCCTTTCGCTCCAGTCAAACGGGATTTCTTCCAACACGGTCTATTCCCTCACCAAATCGAACCTGACGTCCAGCAAGGCAAAAATCGAGCTTTCAACCACAGGTTCAACCACCAGCCTTTCTACGCTCACCACCTCCGAGCAAACACTTGCGAAAGCGAGCCTGACCATCCAGAACCCTTTTGCCGACCCGGAGATTTCTTTTGACATCGCCGAGATGTACGCCCTTAGCAAGTTTTGGGAGAGCGGGGCGTCGTACGAGTTCGACACGGTCATTGTGGAGACGGATTTCAATTTCGGACATTTTGCGCCCAAAATTGACAGCATCCGACCTTTATCATTAAGGGCAGGGACAAGTGATACTTTAAGAATATATGGCTCTGGGTTCGGCAACATACAGGGCAGCAGCCAAGTTTTCTTTTCAGATGCCTCAGTAGGAATAAACCAAAATAACAGGGTGAGGCCCTTGCCAGACGATTACGTCTTCTGGAGTGAAAACCTCATAAGGGTCATAGTGCCTACTGTTGGATATAATTCTGATACGTTGACCACAAGCTATTATGCAGGGTCAGGGCCTGTTTGGGTAAAAGTAGGGAGTTCAACCGAGAAAAGTTCGGAGAGCCTAAAAGTCAGATTGGCTGCTATCAACAGAAGCAGAAACGACGGAGGAACTGTTCCGAAAAGAAAGGCAGCTCATTTGGTAGGTGATTTTGGCGAATATCAAGGCTATACATTATATTACACAACGGATTTTAAAGCGAAAGCAGGTGCAGTTGATGCTTTTGAAAGGGCACTGTGTTCATGGATAGAAAAAGACAGTATAAACTTCAGAATTAAAGAACAATCAGCCATTGACCCAATTTATCTGCAGTATGCATGCTCAATCGCCATGGTTGACAATCTACCAGGGGGGGTATCTTCAAGCACAAAGGCTGTTACAACACGAACATACATAGACCTTTGTTCAAGTGGAGGAGTTGTCTTATATACAGTTGTTAGGAAATTTGATATTAATTTCAGGAAAAGCACAAATTGGTACACCGATGAATTTATTGACATAAATAACAACTGGGAAACTAAGCCCGACTTACAGGCTTATGCATTGCATGAACTTGGGCATGCCCAACTCCTTCTCCATGTAAATCAAATGAACGATGTAATGTGGTGGGAGATATTTGGTGCCAAAAGAACCTTACAAAGTGGAGAAATCGAAGGAGGGCAGTACATTCAAAAAATAAGTAGGTCAAATGGGCCAAGCGGATGCTCCTCTGGAATTGCTATATTAACAGATTGTGGTTTGATAAACGATTTGGATGGGGTTTTACCGGAATACAGTATAAGTGTATCGCCAAACCCAACATCTGGATTTCTGACGGTTTCCTCAAGCACTTTAGGGCAAAAACAACAAATCAACCTCTTTGACAATTTAGGCCAACGAATTTTTTCCACATCCTCAAATGAAAAAGAAATAAGAGTTGACTTGGCTACATATCCAAGTGGTATCTACATTTTGACGGTACTTGAAGAAAATGGGATTACTCAAACATTCAAAATCGTCAAACAATGAGAAGTTTCTTAGCCCTATCAATACTCTTGCTTATTTCATGCAAGTCGTATATTTCATACTCCCCTAAGTTAGATAAGGAGGAGCTACCGGAAGAATGTACAGAACTCTACGATTTTGTTGAAGATAATTGGGTACGGCATAGAAAATTGTCTTGCCACAAATTTTTCACTAAAGTCGAAGCATTTCCATATCGTTTCAAGGACTGTTTGCATAATCTTGATAGAACAAAGATTGAGAAGCTTTTTGGAAAGCCCGATGAGGTTGAATATGATAGCTATTATTATTTGTTCAAGAGAGACTGCGAAAACAAAAGAGAATTAGGTGTTTACTTTTTTCAAGTTGCATTTGAAGGTGACAAAGTAAAAAGAGTAGATGCCGGTGAAATGGATTATAAGGAGATAAAGTAAACAGATTTGAAGAAATTAAAAGCCTCGCTGTGATTTCGCATGCGGGGCTTTAATTTAAATGAAAAAATGCGCCTAACAAACGCATATACGCCCATGCCGCCTAAAAAGGCGGCACAGGCGCATATGCAACCGTCAGATTGTGAAAAAAGCCCCCTCCCCCCTATAAAAACAGGCGGAGAATGCTTACCTTTCGCGTAATAAACCAATCGAAAGTCATGTCCCACCACAAAACAGGGATTTCCCGGCACCAAATCAGCTTCGG
>JBGSKQ010000118.1:0-1596 GCA_041741095.1 Saprospiraceae bacterium | reverse complement strand
GAAGGGCTTTCAACAATCACTTCATCTCCTTCCACCAGGCAAATCACATCAACTCCGCCGTTGGTATGGTGCTCTACCTTTTTGGTAAACCAGTGACGGCGGGTTTCTATAAATTCTCGTTCGTGCAAACCGGTGCGTTCTTCCACCCATCCATCGCCTTCTGCCACTTTTTCATTACGATTAACCAGGTTTTGACGGGTCCATTTGGTGGTTCTGTCCCATTGAATATTCTTTTTTCCGTGTTCAATATTGATCGGGCGTGGTTTGCCATCCATGCCCAAACGGCCCCAGTCCCACAATTTAAAGGTGAAGATATAAGGTGTAGCGCTGATCTCGAGCACCATGCTATTCTTGCCAGAACAATGTACTGTCCCTGCCGGAATCAGCACATGATCATGCTTTTTCATTGGCCAGGTTTGCACATGTTTTTCGGCATCAAAAGGCTTTCCTCCTGCCTGAGCTTCATTCAGAGCAGTCAGCATTTCTTCCGGATTTACCCCTTCACGCAAGCCAAGATACACAATGGCGTCATCTTCCACGTCCATCATGTAATAGCTTTCGTCCTGAGTATAGTGTAGTCCAAATTTCTCCTGAATGTATTCGGTAAGTGGGTGTACCTGAAGGCTCAGGTGGCCACCATCCATGGTATCGAGGAAATCGAACCGGATAGGGAATTCGTCGCCAAAACGTCCGTGAACCGGGTCGCCAAGTAACTCGCGTGGATGCCGGAATACCAGATTGATTGACGGAATTTCAATCACATCGTCGCCGAACTTTAGAAGCAGGCTGTTTTCTTCGGGAACGCAATTAAAACACCAGGCATAATTGGGAGCTGATGCATCGAGATTGCAGACTTCTTTCATCCATTGACCGCCCCAGGGGCCGGGGTCGAAAAAAGGCACCACGCTGAATGGGCGCCTGCTAGCAATTTCAAGGCCTTCTAAAATAGCTTTTCCATCAACCAGTTTGGGTTGACCAATTTTGTTGGTATCGAGCAGAAAGTCCCATTGGTCGAAAAGCGTCTTTTTCAAACGGTCGCAAACGCGCCAATCCACAAAAAAGCCCTGTTTGTAAAGCAGCATCCAGTCAGCGGTATCGCGGTTTTTTACTCCCAGATTATCGACCCTATGCTGTCGCATACGGAGTTGAATTTCCCAACGGGCCATGTCGGCGTATACCAGTAAATCAGCTTTTGGACAGAGCAAAGTCGCTCCGATTCCATACATAATTATTGTTCCTGCTTTGACAGCGTCAATTTCCTCATGGACTTTTTTCACTTTTTCAGGATCGAAAAAGGCCTCTATTGTCAGGCGCGTCATGAAACCAAAAATGCGGTCGTTGGTCACATCCTGAAAAACCATTTTTTTGACCTCTACTTCCGGAAGCATAAAATCAGCAGCCTGGATAAATAGGTCACATGGCAAACCGCTTTTCAAATTTTCGATCAGTTCTTCATGAATCACCCCCTGATAGGTTTAAATCACAAACAGATTTTTATGGCTTTTTATGGCTGATATTTCTTTGTTCAATCTAGAGCAAATGGCTTCCCATCCGCTGTCCACCTTGAACGTCGGGTTCTTTACCTCTACTACCGGG
>JBGSKQ010000117.1:0-87396 GCA_041741095.1 Saprospiraceae bacterium | reverse complement strand
GTTTTTTGGAAAAATTGAAAATTTTTCCAAAAAACACCCCCCCAAGGTGGGAGGAGAGAAAAAATGAAATTTTTTCTCTCCTCCCACACCCTCCTACGTAATTAACAATTTTCTTAGCCTAAAAATCTGTTACTATGTTGAATAAAATCTCTTTTCTGCTCCTTTTTACCCTCTTTTTGGCCTCCTGTGAAAATGACAAAGCCACATCCGATACGGCAAGCACATCTGGCCAACTGGCCACCTCAAAAAGCACTTCCACCAGTACATTGGAAGAATTAAAAGCCAATGCCCTCCAGGAGGACGACGTATATGGAAGGATTTCGCACTCCTTGGGAACTTTGCAAAAGGAATTTGAAGCCACAGTCAACCAAGCCCCCAACGTCGGCGAGACAGGGGTTTTCCTGGACGAAAAGCTGAACGTGGTCATCAAGAATGAACGGGGCGGCGATGTCTATGAAACCATCTTCAATATGAAAGATCTCAATCCTGAAAATGGCGGCCTTAGCCTAATCCCCGACAAGGAACCTGGTGAGTTTCCTGGACTGCGCATTCAAGTATTGGAAGGGCGCCCTGGTGTTAAAAAATTAAAAAACAGTGAACTCGTTTCGGAAGAAAGGGCATTGGAAATTTACATGCCCCAGCGAACCAATATTGAAAAGATAGTGCCTGCCATCGTTGCAGCTTTGAATGTGGCGCATGGGAAGAATTGAGAGGTAAAAATAAAAAATAAAAAAGCCCCGGTCAATTATCTGGCCGGGGCTTTTTTCATTTCAAATAAAACGTCTCCTCCGCTGGCTTTAGCGCCCGTTTCATCCAAAGTGGGCGGCGCAGCCCATCGGGCCCAGGTGCGGGCCTTGCCAATTTCAGCCATTCCCGATAGACTTCCATGCTCTTTTTGGTGTCCACGAAAATATCGCCGTATTGGTCGCCCTCATGCGCCCGCTCTATGCGGACTTTTTGGTGCCAACAGTGCATCCCTGAAATCGGGTCGGGGTGAACAGGGAAGGTGATATTTTGGTGTACGCCGCCATCGCTCCAGAAAATGCGGGCGCTGTCCTTGTCACTGCTTTTAAAGGGGTGGATACCAGCCAGTTGCTTCATTTTCCAGCCCCCGTTGCCATCGTCTTCGATGCTCACCGTGGCGGTGGCCCAGCGGTTGCCTGCGGGGTCGTTCGGCCTGCGCCAACGGCCCAGGTGGTGCGAACAGGCCACCACGCCCGGCTTCATGCCTTCCGTTACCCAAACCTTGTCCACGAAATAACCGATGTCTGTGTTCACCCGTAGCAGGTCGCCCGTTTGCACATCAAATTTTTGTGCATCGGAAGTGTGCATCCAAATGGGGTTGCGGTTGGAAATTTCGTACAACCATTTTGCATTGCCGCTGCGGGAGTGGATAAGCGTCGGCAGGCGGAAAGTAGGCACCAATGGATAATCGCCTTTTGAGCGGTCCATTTCCTGCTCGTGGATATGGCTCTTGATGTATTCAGGAATGGCGAATTCTGGCCATTTCCAGTCAATCATTGTTTGGCTGAAAAATTCGTTCTTGCCGCTTGGTGTTGGGAAGCCCTTCATGGCCTTGCCATCCACCATCACGCCAAGGGTTTTGCCTTTTTTCGTGATGGTGCCAGAATTTTCGTCAATCTGTGCATCCTGCAAGTCTGCCTGTTTCACGGCTTCCTTATTTAGTTCGTAAACGGCAGGCTCTACTACGAAAGCGCCGTATTTGCGCATGTAATCCAGAGGCGTCAAGCCTTCTTTGGCGGAAGCCTCTGGAAGCCCCTTGGTGTGTTCAAAAATGTATTGGTAATACTCGTCCACCGTGATGCACTGGCCGGGCCGGTAGGGCGACTCAAAATGTTTTTTGATGCCAAGCGAACCATCCGGATCAATGCGCCAGGAAAGTTGGATCCAAAATTCGTCCTCTTCCCAGACCTCGCCTGGGTTCACCTCATAAGTAAATTGGAAAGGCTTCCCGTCCCGTCGTGCTTTTTCCCGTAATACTGGCTGCCGGAATGCAATCCACACCCCTGAATGGGTCTCATAGCTGTTCAGGTCGTGCCGTTCGCTGGCCAGGCCCATTGGCAGTACATAATCAGCAAAATAGGCTGTCTCACTCCAGGTAGGCGTCAGTGCTGCATGGAGGCCGAAGCATTTCGGGTCTTTAAACGCCTCCATCCACATAAAGCCATCAGGATAAGTCCACACAGGGTTGAATACCCTTGAAAAATAGACATCCATAAAGCCACGGCCTTCTTTCAGGAAATGCGGTAGGAGGAAAGACATTTCAAAATATGCCAGCGGGTATTCTTTTGGAAAATGCAGTTCGTTCCAAAACTTCTGTGCGGGCGGTTTGTCAAAAAATTCGGGGTGGAACTTGTTCCAGGTATTGGGCGAAGTTCCGCCCACCGTTCCGACCGAACCCGTAATCACATTTAAAAAATGCAAACAACGGGCAACTGCCCATCCACCAAGGTTTCCTGAACCGGCGCTCCGCCAGTTGTGCGTGGCCAAGCGGGTGCCAGCCTCGCCGACTATCCTTGCCACTTCATGCACTTGCGATACTTTGACGCCTGTTTCCTGGGCGGCGTATTCTGGTGTGTATTCTTGATAAACTTCAATCAGCGTTTCAATAAAACTATCAAAATCCTGGGGCTTGCCAGGGTGCGCCTTTTCCATGTATTCGGCCCAGTTTGTCCAGTTTTCCAGGTATTCCCGGTTGTACCATCCTTTTTGCAATAAAATCCTGGCAATGGCCAGCAACAAAGCCGCTTCTGTGCCAGGGTATGTCGGCAGCCAATGGTCGGCCATACTCGCCGTATTGGACAAGCGAGGATCAAGCACAATCAATTTCGCCCCGTTCATTTTGCCCTCCATGATTCGCTGGGCATGGGGGTTGAAATAATGCCCGCTTTCCAGGTGGGCGGAGATAAGTAAAATGGCCTTTGCATTGGCATGGTCGGGCGAAGGGCGGTCGTGGCCGTACCATATTGCATAGCCAAAACGAGCCCCCGACGAACAAATATTCGTGTGGCTGTTGTGGCCGTCCACGCCCCAAGATTGCAGTACCCGATCCATATAACCTTCGTGGCCTGGTCGGCCCACGTGGTAGGCCACTTCATTGTTTCGGCCTTCGATGATAGCCTTGCGGATGCGTCCGGCAATGTCGTCCAGCACGGAATCCCAACTCACCCGTTCCCATTGCCCTGCACCCCTTTCGCCGACCCGTTTCAGTGGGTAGAGGATGCGGTCGGGATCGGTAATTTGATTGATAGTGGCTGGCCCTTTGGCGCAGTTGCGGCCACGGCTGCCGGGGTGCCAGGGGTTGCCCTCGAACTTCCTGACTTGGTCTGTTTCCTTGTCAATATAGGCCAGCAAACCACATGCACTTTCACAATTAAAGCAAGTCGTTGGCACGATGGAATAGGTCTTTTTCTCCTTTTTTGGCCAAGCCTTGGCTTCGTACTCCGTCCACTCGTCCCATTGGTCGGGCGGCGGGTATTTTGTCAGGTCGCCTGGTTCGGTGAGGCTGTTGACGGAGGGGTCATAATCCTCATCCTTGTGCAGGTTGGGGATGATGCCAATGCCTTCGGCCAGTTTTTCTATGAAAGTTGGATTGTGCTTGTAGCCCATTGTTTGATAATTCGATGTTTGTCAACTAAAATTTAATCGTTTGAAACTGCAAAAAATAAACTCCTGCACCTTTTGGCCAGGGGTTAAATGCTTCACGGTTTCGCATTTGATTTTTTCAAAAAAATCTTTCAGGCGATCTTTCATGGCAGGTTCTGAATATTGCTTGATAGGAAGGCCACTACATTTTTCAGGCCCATGCTCTGAAAAGGTGCCCAATACCAAATAACCACCGGGAGCCATTGATTGCTGCACCATTTTGATATAGTGTTGAACATCAGCTTCTTCAGTAAAAAAATGGAAAGCTGCCCGGTCGTGCCAGAAATCATATTTCTCAGTTGGCTGGAAGGCCAAAGCGTCAGAAACTATCCATTTAACTTTCTTGGCTTTATCGCCAAGGCGCTGCTTTGCCCTTTTCAAGGCTTCGGCTGAAATATCGAGGACGGTGACATTTTCGTACCCCTCCTCCAACAGAAAATCAACCAGCAGGCTGTCGCCGCCGCCGATGTCAATGATCCGGGCGTTTTTAGGCAAATTGAAATGGTGCAGGAAATCCAGCGAAATGTCTGGCCGTGCTTGGTACCAAGAAACTTCATTAAAATGCTTGGTTTGATAAACCTGCTCCCAATGTGCTTTTCTGTTAAATCCTTTCATTGAATCTATTAACTGTTTTGGGCATATAGTACTGGTGACTGCCAACTGAAGACTGCCAACTAATCAGGCTCTTCCCTGCAATATTCTGTTCCAATACAACCAGGGCAGCATGTATTTTTTCAGCATCCACATGCTCCAGCGTTCTTTGCCTTGGTTGAAAGGGAAGGTTTCCAAAGGTTGGTTTTCATAGTCGAATTCGGCGAGCACCAGTTTGCCGTAGCCAGTGACCAAGGGGCAAGAGCCATAGCCAGTGTATTTTCCGGTCAAGGCTCCACCGTTTTTCACATGCAGCAGGTTCTCTACCAATACGGGTGCTTGTTTGCGCACGGCAGCCCCAGTTTTTGCATTGGGCGTATTGGCCACGTCGCCGCAACTAAAAACATTGGGGAAACGCTTGTGCTGCATGGTGAATTTATCAACGTCCACCCAGCCAAGATAATCATGGGTCAGATCGGCAGGGCTGCAAGGCGTGCCTTCCGAAAGTTCGGGGTGCTGGATAGCCAATTTGCTGAATTTGATAAAATCAGGCGCACTCTGCGGTGGCGTCACATGAATGAAATCGAATGCTTGTTGTATCCGTTCGCCCTGCTCGTTTTCAAAATAGGCCATTTTGTTAGGCCCATCAATTTCTACCAAATTGTGCTTGAAATGGGTTTGGATCTTGTAGCGGGCAATGACATTGTTCAGCACATCGGCATATTTTTTCACGCCGAAAATGACGCCGCCGCCCGAGTAAAAGTGAATATTTGATTTGGGTTGGAGACCATGCTTCAGGATATAGTCGCTTGCGAGGTACATGATTTTTTGTGGTGCCCCGCCGCATTTGATAGGTGTATTCGGATTGGTAAAAATGGCGTTTCCTCCCTTGAAATTTTTCAACAATTCCCAAGTGTATGGTGCATATTGGAACAAGTAATTGCTGGTGACGCCGTTTTTGCCCAGCGTTTCTTTCAGGCCCTTTATTTTTTGCCAATCCAGTTGGATGCCAGGCACGACCACCAAGTAATCATAGGTGTATTTCTCGCCGCTTTTGCAAGTCAATTGGTTTAGTTCAGGCTCAAAAGTGGCCACGGCATCTTTTATCCAGGTAGCGCCTTTGGGAATGAAGTCTTTTTCGTCCTTAATCGTGTCATTGATGTCAAAAGTGCCGCCGCCAACCAGCGTCCACGCAGGTTGGTAGTAATGCTTCTCAGAGGGTTCGATAATGCCGATTTTCAATGATTTATCCTTGATGAGCAATTGCGAGGCAGTGGAAAGGCCGGCATTGCCGCCACCGACTACAAGGATTTGATAATGTGCCATGATGAGTTGTTTTAGTTAATTATCTGTTTGAATGGTCATATAAAAAGTTAGCTGAGTTGAATCCTTTGTGGAGCTTCCACCCATATTTTCTCGGTAATATAGATTCCCATCAAAGCAAAAAAGCCCGCCAATGGTAAGCCCAATGACTGTCCGATCAGAAGGGCGACAAAGGGAATTAAATTGCCCAGCAATACTGCTCCCCACCAAAACAAATTGCTATAGCGGCCTTTCGTAATCATTTTCACCACCATTTTTGCATCCTGTGTTGGATGGGTCATGGTCAATTCCACCAGCATGGTCAACAGGTTGATAACCAATGTAATGATTAGGGTAGAGGACAGAAAAGTATCCCAGTTTTCAGAAAGGCCGCTAAAGAAGCCAATCAAGGCAAAAACTGCCGCCCCGGCCATGATGCTGTGTACCAACATGTGGAGTGCCAATGCAGGGCTTTGCCAAAAATCACGTCCTTTTGCTTGGGCAAACAGAAAGGCAGTATAAACTGAGGTCATCACTGCCGCCGCTGCCGACAAAAAGAAAGATGCCGTGGCAAGGAATTTCCACTCCATGATGGAGGCGACCAACAAAAGTGTCAAGAACCCACCAAAAGCTGTGATAGAATACCCCCCTTTTACCAGCCAACTGCGCCACTGCGGACGAAGCAGAACGTAAACAAAGCGTTTCGGTTGGTCAAGGTCTTTCACTAAAAGGGCACCAGTGGCCACCAAAAAAACAAGTCCGATAATGGCCCCAAAAAGCAACATGCCAACTAAGGCAAGACTGTCCAGGCCCAATTGTTTTTGAAAAAGCCATCCGATAAACGGCACCAGGAAAGCACCCGTTGAAATAGCTTTCGTCCAAACGTAGCCGCTCACTTCCCAGCCCCAAAGAACCCCCTTGTTAGGGGCGTCATATACCCTACGGGCGTCGCCCATTTTCACATCAATTGACTTAAGACCACCATTGGTGTTATTCAGCTCACTATTGGAGATAGCCGAGCCATTGTTGGCCATTGCTGCCGTCACGATGTTGCCCTCAGAGAAGGCCAATTTTTCTGTTTGATGGGCAAAATGGCCCACACCCCTTGTTTGAGCACCCCAGAGCGAGTATTCCTTCTTTTCGGTGGCAATGGGGTTGAGGGCAGATTCGTCGCCATCAATGTAAAACAGGTTTGGGTGAGTGCCTTTGGCCGCTTTTCTCACCGTAACTGTCTCACGGGCAAGCAGTTCCGAAATTTCTGAATTGGGATTGTCCATATCGCCGGAAATGATGGCATGTTCCGGGCAGATGTTGACGCAGGCAGGCTCCAGACCAATGTCAATGCGGTGGGCGCAGTAGTTGCATTTGGCGGCGGTGTGCGTATCTGGATCAATATAAAGGGCATCGTAGGGGCAGGCCTGCATACAGGATTTGCAACCGATACAGCGGTTTTTATCAAAATCCACGATGCCGTCGGGGCGCATGTAGAGCGCTTCCACAGGACAGATTTCGACGCAGGGCGCATCGGTGCAATGGTTGCAGCGCATGACTGAAAATACCCTTCGGGTATTGGGGAAATCACCTTTTTCGACTTGTTTTACAAAGGTGCGGAATACGCCAACCGGAACGTCGTGCTCTGATTTACAAGCAGTTGTACAAGCGTGGCAGCCTATACATTTTCGGTTGTCAATGATAAAACCATACTTCATGAAGTTGTCCGTTTTGTGGTTCAGCTTTTCCAGGGCGTAAATAAATAGCAAACTAAAAATGGCAGTAGTGACAATTGTCACTTTTGGCTGGAACTTTTAAACGCCGAAGTTATTCTCTATAAATGGTTTCAGTGTAGCGGATCATTTTGAATAAAAAAGGCAACACAGAATTTTTATCAAAAAACCAAATTATTGCCCAAAAAAAAATGACCGCCATTTGTAACCAAAATTAGGGCATCCAGTATAGTTTTATATCTTTGCGGGCTTTTTACGAAAGCTATCCAATTTTTTTAATTAACTCAATACCAGAAAGTTCCATGCGGACCAAACTTTCCCAGTTCAACTACGATTTCGATAAAAATTTAGTGGCACAATATCCAGCCTCCAACCGGGACGAATCCAGGTTAATGGTGCTGCACCGGGATACCGGCAAGATAGAGCACAAGATTTTCAAAGACCTTTTGGGTTATTTCGATGACGGCGATGTGATGATTTTCAACAACACGCTCGTGTTTCCCGCAAGGATGTACGGCAAAAAGGAGAAAACCGGCGCAAAAATCGAGGTTTTCCTGCTCAGGGAACTCAACTCCGACCAACGCCTTTGGGACGTACTCGTTGACCCGGCCCGTAAAATCCGGGTGGGCAACAAGCTCTACTTTATGGACGACGACGGCAACGAAATACTAGTGGCCGAGGTGGTGGACAATACTACCTCCCGTGGCCGTACCATCCGGTTCCTGTTCGACGGCACGGAAGACGAATTCCGCAAAAACCTGAACTACCTGGGCAATACGCCCCTCCCAAAATACATTACCCGCAACTCGGAAGACGTTGACCGGGAGCGCTACCAAACGGTATATGCCAAAGAACCAGGTGCCGTGGCGGCCCCAACTGCAGGCCTGCATTTCAGCAAAGAATTGATGAAAAGGCTGGAAATAAAAGGGGTCAACTTCGCCGAAGTTACACTGCACATAGGACTTGGCACCTTCCGCACCATTGACGTGGAGGATTTGTCGAAACATAAAATGGATGCAGAATATTTCCGCATCAACCAAATGGCTGCCGATGTGGTCAACAAGGGGAAACAAGCCGACAAGCGCATTTGTGCAGTTGGCACGACTTCCATGCGGGCCATCGAAACCGCCGTTTCTGCTGGCAACCTGTTGAAACCTGCCGAGGGTTGGACCAACCTGTTTGTCTATCCACCCTACGATTTTCACATCGCCAATGCGATGGTTACCAATTTCCATTTGCCAAAATCCAGCCTGCTTATCATGGTCTGCGCATTCGGTGGCTACGAACTGGTGATGGAAGCCTACGAGCAGGCGGTGAAAGAAAAGTACCGTTTTTTCAGCTACGGCGATGCCATGATGATCGTTTGATACGAAGCATTTTGCAACAAAAAAAAGCGGCGAAAGATGGTTTCCATCCTTCGCCGCTTTTTTTTTGAAGAATCATATCGAACTTATCTTCTGCGGAAACCCGGCTTAGCAGCAACAGGCGCTGGACCACCAGTAAAACCTGGCATTTTCGTCATTTTGTGCATCATTTTGCGCATCTGGTCAAACTGTTTAATAAACACATTGATTTGGTTCAAATCCTGGCCGCAGCCTTTGGAGATCCGTTTTTTGCGGCTCATGTTCAACAGTTCTGGGTTGCCCCGCTCGTCGGGGGTCATGGAGAAAATGATGGCCTCGACCTTGTTCAATGCCTTTTCGTCAAAATCCACGTCTTTTAAAGCTTTGCCCACACCGGGGATCATGCTGATCAATGACTTCATGTCGCCCATTTTCCTGATCTGTTTGATTTGGCTCAGGAAGTCGTTGAAGTCAAACTTGTTCTTGATGATTTTCTTCTCCAGGCGTTTAGCTTCTTCCTCATCAAATTGTTCCTGGGCTTTTTCCACCAAAGAAACAATGTCGCCCATGCCCAAAATCCGCTGCGCCATACGGTCGGGGTAGAACACATCCAAAGTGTCCATTTTTTCGCCCATGCTCACAAATTTGATGGGCTTGCCGACTGTGTATTTAATAGAAAGGGCCGCACCACCACGGGTGTCGCCGTCCATTTTTGTCAATACAACCCCGTCGAAATTGAGGCGGTCATTGAAGGTTTTGGCGGTGTTTACGGCGTCCTGGCCGGTCATGGAATCCACCACAAACAGCGTCTCGTTGGGCTGTATGGCCTCTTTGACATTGGTGATTTCCTTCATCATCTCCTCGTCAATGGCCAGACGGCCTGCCGTGTCCACAATGATGACATCGAAACCATGCGCCTGCGCATGGGCAATGGCCTTGAGGGAAATCTCGACCGGGTTTTTGTTTTCTACCTCTTTGTAAACTGGCACTTTTATCTGCTCGCCGATCACCGTCAACTGGTCAATGGCCGCTGGGCGATATACGTCGCAGGCGACGAGCAGGGGCTTTTTTTGCTTTTTGGTTTTAAGAAAATGCGCCAGTTTGCCGGAGAAGGTCGTTTTGCCAGAACCCTGCAAACCGGCAATCAAAATCACGGAAGGGCTGCCTTTCAGGTTGATGCCTGCCGATTGGCCGCCCATCAGTTCGGTCAGTTCGTCTTGCACGATTTTGACCATCAACTGGCCGGGGCGTACTGCCTTCAGCACGTTTTCCGAGCCAAGGGCCTTGTCCTTTACATTTTCCGTGAATTGCTTCGCAATGGTATAGTTCACGTCGGCGGCCACCAAGGCACGGCGGATTTCCTTGACGCTCTCTGCGATGTTGAGTTCTGTGAGTTTGCGGTCGCCGCTCAGCGACTTAAAGGCAAGATCGAGGCGATCCGATAAGCTTTCAAACATGATTTGCTATTTCTTTTTTATGCTTTCCTGTAAAAAGGAAAGCCTTGTTCTTTTTCAAAGGCCGCAAATATAAAGGATCGGGTCAAACTTTGAAGAAAGGATTTGGCTTGAAAAGGGCTGACCAATAAGTTTTAAATAAAAAAGCGGCACTAGTACATGACCAGTGCCGCCCCTTTATTCAGCCGATTAGCTTTAATTTAAAACAAGCATGCCGTGCCACTTGCCCCAATCGGTCTCGATGGTAAAAATGTAAAATCCTGTTCCTGTCAATTCGCTGGACTTGATTTCGATTGACTGTTGGCCCTTTTCATAGAATTTATGATGGGACAAAACAAGCCTGCCCCTGGGTGACCGTGTTTATTTGCTGAGGATGATTTTACTGGTCTTGGATTCACTTTGGGTTTCCACCTTGAAAATATAGGCTCCTTCGCCCGGCAAATCGCCTTTTTTAAGCTCCACTTCATGTTTCCCTCTGCCCAAATGAAGGCTTTTTTCCCAAACCGTCTTTCCGAGCAGGTCTGTCACCGTCAGGTTTACCATTCCGTCGTGCGGCAGCATAAAGGCAATCAAGGTGTTTTTGTTAAAAGGATTGGGCCGTGCGGCATATAATTCGAGTGTTTGCCCTGTGGCCAATTGCACAAAATCCAAAGCCAATTTGTTGATTTCCAATCCAAGGCCGTAAGCCTCGTCGAGCATTGCACTTGGGTCAATTTTTACAAAATCTCTAAGTTGGCCATTCTCTTTTGCCAAAAAATGCAGCTTGAAAATGGCAGATGAAGGTAAAATGCTCTGTAGGTTGGGCGAAATCCAACTGCATTTAACAAGGCTCTCTTCTTTGGCCAAAACATAATTTTCTGCGGAGCCAATCATTGGTTCCAATGAATTTAATTCAAGCTTGCTATTGTCAAATTGGAGGGCAAATTGAAATCCCGTAACTGCACTATTAATGGAAACAGGCACAGTGTAATAATTGCCTTTTTCAATCTCTAAATTATCGAAACTTAGTTGTACGATTCCAGCGGCATCCCGCTCAGTGGGGTGCCCCGTGAGCATGCTTGGATCAACGCTGCCGTTCATGTCGCCGACCTTGATGGCAATAAAATCAAGGTTGGCCATGCTGGATTGTGTATTGTTTAGAATAATATTTTCTGGAAATGAAGTTTGGAAAGGGTTCTGAGGATTGGGAAACACATAATTGGCGGGTATAAATCGCCAGGAGGTATTGTTGGTAAAATTGGCATTAATGCCCAAAATGACCCGCCGCAATTCAACATTATCAAAAGTAGTCACCGTATTGGATCGGTTGATATCGGCCCCTATTATTTTATATGGACTGTCCAAAGGTGTTATTCCCAAGATATGCTTGGTAATCAGCACCCCGTCGAAGGTGGTCACGCCATTCGTAGGGTGGGAATTTTTATAAATATCCACACTATAATCTTCGCCTGGCAATACATTGAATGAATAGATGCCCGTACCATCCGTTATTAGCGTATCGTTGAAGCCGTTTGTATTGACAGATACTATAACATTGGCTACTCCATCATTTTCTTCCGTATAAATATGCCCACTCAATGTCAGGTCGCAAACACAAACCACTGTATCGGGATCCACCAGCACGAATGTATGACAGGAATCCATGTTGCCCGCCTGATCGCTCACCCAAAGCGTCAGGTCATACAACCCATTTTCACAACAAGGAAAAAACCTCGTTTCTACCAATGAATCCTTGGCAAAAGAATAATACAAGTTGTTGCAATTGTCTCCGCTGCCGTTGTCAAGGTCAATCGGTGTAAGCTCTGTCATGGGTTCTATGGTGAAAGGGCTTTTGCATTTGGCCACTGGCACATGGTTGTCTATTACCTCAAAATTCGCCGTGCAAGTGCCTGTTTTCCCGCAGTCGTCGGTGGCAGTATAAACCACATTATAAGTGCCGGAAAACAACGGAATTGTTGCCCCCAATATATTCCCCAAATCGCCGGAAACCTGAACCGTTGGGTTGTCGCCGCAGCCAGTGCTGATAGGGGTTGGGATGGTAAAAGAAGCGGTACAGGCCGTATTGGGCAAGATAATGTCGTTAATAGCACAGCCATTTGGAAATTTTGGGCCTGTCGTATTATTCACTTCAATGACCTGTGTGTATTCGATATAACCGTCGCCGCCATCTGCAAAGCGGCGGGTATCCACCTCCTCGTCTGGAATGGAGGTGTTCCCGTTAAATGTGCAGGTGTTTTTCACCTCAAAGGTCCGGTGTACGGTGAAACAGCCCGCTATTCCGCTGAGCGTTATATCATCAGTAAAATTGACGTTTACATTTTCGCAGGATATATTGAATAATTCCGGCTGCCCAGTATTACCGGCGGCCAGCGTGGTACAAATGGCTATATCTGCTGGAAATAAAACTTCGAAATCAGAGACAGGGGTTACGGTGATGGTTTGTACACAAGTTACCGGGTCGGCGGCATCTTCATTAGTCAAATAACGTTTGAGTGTGCCGACTCCACATGAATTAATATCGAGTGAATCTACCTCGCTGACTGTATAAATGCAATTGGCGTAGTAAATTGGATTTCCCACTATCTCAGCCGTTTCCAGGTTGCCAGTTTGCACGGCCACATTCAAAGTATCATTAAAAAAATCGCAATAGACAATCGTGTCCGGTGGGCAGGTAACAAGCGTTCCATTGTCAATGACCAGTATGGGTTCCTTGATGCTGACATTTCCACAGGCATCGGTCAGTGTATATTTCAGCGGATAAACCCCTGCTATCAAGGTGTCGAAATGAATGCTGCCGCCATTGCTGATCAGCGTGTCCCAGGGCGTTTCAATCAAAATGTCATAATCCGAACATTCGGCAATGACGTTGGCAGGGGGCAAATGCAAAAAGCTGTCGCATTCGGGCGAGAGGCTGACAAAAATCGAATCGGGTATTTCAAACAACGGCGGATTGGGATCGAGGATTTTGATGATCTGCGTGTCCAGCAAGGTGACAAATGGGGCGCAGGTTTTCACTACTTTCCAGACCCGTTTTATCTCCCAGGACTCGCCACACAGGTTTGTTTCAAAATCCAGATAAGTCACGGAAATGCGGCAATATTGGCTGAGGTTGGGTGAAAAACCATTGTAAACCGGGAAGCCGCTGACCTTTGGGTCGGCCACCATTTCCCAATCCAAAGTATCATTGCAAACCAGGGCTGGCGCTTCGATGCCGTCTTTATTCAATGGAAAAGTGACCAGGTTGATGTTGAATTTTTTGGCAGTAATGATTTGGCTGCATTGGTCCACATTTCCGTAGGGGTCAGTGGCCGTCCAGTGCCTGATGATTTGGTAGGCAAATGAATCCGGGCAGTTGGTCGGCGTCAATTGATCGGTGTACGAATATTCTATATTTTCAAAACAGCCACCCAAAATGGGCGCACCGGTATGGGACGTGTCCACAGGTACATTGCAGGCGATGGTAATGTCTGGCGGACAGGTGAACGAAGGCGGAGTGCCGCCCAAGACCGTCACCAGCGCATCGCATTCTTCCCCGGTCACGTTTTGCCTGGCACGGATGGTAATGGTCGAGCCAATGTCAAAGGCCGTTATCAATGGGTCTTCGAGTGAGCCGTTTTGGCCCAGCCGGAACAGTTTGAAATTGTCGGAGCAGCCGTTCAGGTCGAGTTCCAGTACTTCATCCGGCGTGACCAGGCGCTCGCAATCGCCCTCCAAACTAAGCGAAACACTGGTTTCGCAGAAAACCTGTGGCCCCAAGAAATCGAGTACGATGATATTAAAGGTACAAGCACTGAGCATACCATCTATATCGGCAGTGGCCATCGTCACCGTGGTCGTTCCGATAGGGAAAGAAGAATTGGTTTCAGGAAAAAAAACCGTGTCAACCAGCGGAACGGTCGTGGTGAAATCCAACTCGTGGAGGGCCACTATCACCCCACAGGCATGGGTGCCCAACTGGATGATTTGGTCCTGCGGGCAAAAGACGGTCGCTTTTGCGGGAATGATCCCAATGGCTAAAAACAGTGAAACGGACAACATGGCCCGCTTTAACAAATTGGGTAGTATCGGTGAATTCATGGGACTGAACGGTTTATAAATCTTTTTGCCCAAGCCAACATAGCTTGGGTTTTGGGTTCTAATAGCGTGAAGCTTGGCCCAGTGGGGAGCCAATCAGCAAGATGTCCAGTTTTGGAGGCTTAAGGGATGAGTTGAGTAAGGCAAGTTGCCCCTTCGAAAAAAAGGGACGGCGAAAGTTAATAGTTTTTTTAAAATTGGAAATCAAGGCATTATCGAAAAATAGGGAAGAAGGCGGAACCATTCCACTACAAGTTTTATTCCTGTTTAATATGATAGGCCCATTTTGGGCATCACAAATGGAAATTTTTTAAAATGACCATCCTGATTTACATCCACATCCTGTCAGGCAAAGTGGCAAAAGCATTTGCACACAGCTCCATCCTGCTATGATGATTTTTGCCATCTACACTTCCTTGCAAAGCATTTTTCCAATTCCGTAAAATGCCCTTTCTTCGCACTCTTATTTGAAATTGGTCATTGAAGTCGTCATTTGTCATTGAAGTCATTTATGTTGATAATCAATAGCTTAAAAATAAATGACAATCAATTTCAAAAAGCATTTACCCATAAATGCTCTCCATAGTGGCGACAATGACAAATGACAAATGATTAATGACATCAAAATCAAATCATGGAATACAAACCCAACGACATAGAGAAAAAATGGCGGGAATGGTGGAAGAATAACGATGTCTATAGAGTCGAAAATGACAGCCCCAAACCCAAATACTACGTCCTCGACATGTTCCCGTACCCCTCCGGCTCCGGCCTTCACGTGGGGCACCCGCTGGGCTACATCGGCTCCGACATCGTGGCCCGTTTTAAACGAATGCAGGGCTACAACGTGCTGCACCCCATGGGCTACGACGCATTTGGCCTGCCGGCCGAGCAATACGCCATCCAAACAGGCGTACACCCCGCCGTGTCAACCGCCCAAAATATACAACGCTACCGGGAGCAGTTGGACAACATCGGTTTCAGCTTCGACTGGAGCCGGGAGGTGCAGACCAGCGACCCCAACTACTACAAATGGACGCAGTGGATTTTCCTGCAACTCTTTAAACACTACTACGACCGCAGTTTTGACAAGGCCATGCCCATCGAAGGGCTGGTAGCACAGTTTGAAAAAGAAGGCAACGCCAATGTGGAAGCCGCCACTTCGCAGGAAGCCTTTTTTACCGCCGAAGCATGGAAGGCATTTTCCCCGAAAGAAAAAGACGATGTGTTGATGAACTACCGCCTGGCCTACCGCAAGACCACCTATGTATGGTGGTGCGAGGCCCTTGGCACCGTGCTGGCCAACGACGAGGTGAAGGACGGCGTGAGCGAGCGGGGCGGCTACTCCGTGGAACGCAAGCCCATGTTGCAATGGTCGCTGCGCATTACGGCTTATGCCGAAAGGCTGCTGAACGGCTTGCAGGAAGTGGACTTTTCGGAGGCCATGAAAAAAATGCAGGGCAACTGGATCGGTAGGTCGGAAGGGGCACAGATGTTTTTTGAAATCCCCTCGTCTCCCTCCCCTCTGGGGGGGGCTGGGGGGGAGAGGCTCGAAATCTTCACCACTCGTCCCGATACCATCTTTGGCGCTACCTTTATGGTTCTCGCTCCTGAACATGTTTTGGTAAAACAGATCACCACTCCCAGCCAACGCCAGGAAATCGAAGCCTATCTGCAATACGTCAACACCCGCTCCGAGCGGGATCGCATGGCGGAAACGAAGGAAGTGTCGGGTGCCTTCACGGGTGCTTATGCCGTCAATCCATTCAACGGCGAAAAAATACCTATCTGGATAGCCGAATACGTGCTGAAAGACTATGGCACGGGAGCCATCATGGCCGTGCCTGCCGACGACGAGCGGGACATGCGTTTTGCCAAAAAATTCAACTTGCCCATCGTCGAGGTCATTGATAAATCCATGTACCCCAATGCCACCATCGAAGACAAGTTGGGCAAGATGATCAACTCCGATTTCCTGAACGGCATGGAGGTGCTGGACGCTATCGAGGCCATTTTGCAAAAAATAGAAGCGATGGGCATCGGCAAACGCCGGATCAACTACAAGCTGCGGGACGCCATCTACAGCCGCCAGCGCTACTGGGGCGAACCTTTCCCCATCGTCTATGACCCGGACGGCGTGGCCCATGCCATGAGCGACGACGAGTTGCCGCTGGAACTGCCCGAACTGGACGACTTCAAACCTGCCAGCGGTGGAAAAGCACCCTTGGCGAGGGCCGAAGACTGGGTACATCTTCCGAATGGCTGGACCAGGGAAACCGACACCATGCCGGGTTTTGCCGGTTCGTCGTGGTACTTCCTGCGCTACATGGACGCCCACAACAACGAGGAGTTTGCTTCACAAAAAGCCATCAACTACTGGCAGGATGTGGACTTGTACGTGGGCGGCACGGAACACGCCGTAGGCCACCTGATGTACAGCCGTTTTTGGCACAAGTTCCTGTACGACAAGGGCTTGGTGCCGACACAGGAACCTTATAAGAAGTTGTTGAATCAGGGGATGATACAGGGGGTGTCAATGTACTTCTATTATATAGAAATTCAGGTTAGACCAAATGATTCAGAGATATTATCTCCAATGGATAGGGATGATGTTGACAATATTGTCATTTATGGTGCATTTGATTCTGATTTTAAAATTTTTACTAAAAGCGGATTGGTGAAATTGAATCATAGGATTTTTGAATTTGCAGGTATTCAGTATTTGTCTAATGGATATTATAAAAGTATAGCATGGTCAATTCCAGTTGGATTGGTTGAAAATGATGATACGTTGGAACGTTCCAAACTTGAAAATTTGGTAGAATCTAAATTCTATGAATTTCCCAACATAGATTTAAATAGAAACGTAGCTTGGATTGAGAAGAATGGAAAGCAATATGTGCAATTAGTACCTCAAGTTGAAAAAATGTCAAAGTCTAAGCACAACGTCATCAACCCCGACGACGTGGTAGCCTTTTACGGTGCCGACTGCTTCCGCCTGTACGAAATGGTCCTCGGCCCCATCGAGCAGGCCAAGCCTTGGGACACCAAGGGCATTGACGGTGTGTTCAAGTTCCTGCGGAAAATGTGGGAGTTGTTTTTTGACAACAACGGCAAGTTTAAGGTCAGCGACGAAGCCGCCAACAAGGACGAACTGAAAGTGCTGCACACCTGCATCAAAAAGGTGACGGAAGACATCGAACGTTTTTCTTTCAATACCTGCGTGAGCGGCTTTATGATCTGTGTCAACGACCTGCGCAGCATGAACTGCACCAAGCGCTCCGTGCTGGAGCCTTTGGTGAAAATGATAGCGCCCTTCGCCCCGCACATCGCCGAGGAGCTGTGGCACCGCCTGGGCCACGAAGACAGCGTCTGCAAGGCCGACTACCCGGTCTTCGACGAATCCTACCTATTTTCCGACATGGTCACTTACCCCGTCAGCATCAACGGCAAGAAGCGGGACTTGGTGGAACTACCCGCCGGGATGTCGGTACCGGAACTGGAAAAACTGGCCCTGGAACTGGATTCCGTGAAAAAGTGGCTGGAAGGCATGGCCGTGAAGAAGGTCATCGTGGTGCCGGGGAGGATGATCAATATTGTGGTGTAGAGATTTGCGTTTTACGATTTTACGATTTACGATTGGGGCGATATGATTGCTATATGCAGTTGTATCGCTTTAAAATAACGTGAGTTATGGCATCAAGCGCAACAGGATTGGAACGCGGATTAGGCGGATTAGGCGGATTGGGGCGGATTCAATTCGTTGGTAAGAAAAAATCCGTTTCAATCCGCCTAATCCGTCCAATCAGCGTTCCAATCCCGGAATAATGGGTCGTAAGTTATTGGTAATCAAATAAGTATTAGCATAATTCACGTTAAAATATCGCTTTGAATTAAGCGGGCAGCATTCCCTTGTGACTTTCCTCTTGGTGCCTCAGATCGCCTTCGCCTTCTGGCTTGAACTTCTTTCAAAATCATTTCCACAAAGAACGGCACTGTTGACATGTGCTGTGCCTATTGTTGGTCAATATTGGCTGACAAGTATCGTACTCGTGGTTTGGAGCATTTAATAAAAACCAGTACGGCACAAAATCCTTCCTGATTCAGTCTTGCGTCTGTCCGTTTCAGCTACATTCAATAGTTTTTGACAAGATGTGGCCATAGATTTACCTCACCGTTCAGATTTCTTCCCACATTCATTTGATTTATTTAAATCACTTACAATCAGTGCATTGTGAGAAGTAATAGCTGTATCCAAACTATATCCATCATGAAAAATCAAACCATTTCTTCATTGAACAAACAGCGTTTTTGGAAAGGCGGCTTGCTTGTCTGCATCCTAGCAATTATGCCCATCCTTTCATTTTCCCAATACCTCGAATTGGAGCAGGCCAGGCAGTTGGCAATCACCAGACAACACCAAGCTGCCGAGACAGAGCTGGCCAAATTGGTGGAAGTATATCCCGGCTTTTTGCCAGCCCAACTCCTGCGGGCACACAACCACTCCTGGTGGCGGAAGTTTGACCTTGCAATTCTTGGCTTCAAAGGCATATTGGACAAATACCCAGACAATGAGGAGGCACTCATTGGCCTTGGTTATGCCTATTCCTGGTCGGGTGACACGCCAAAAGCAATTTATCCATTTCAAAAAGTTTTGCAAAAAAAACGTGACAGCAAAGAGGCAAGGCAGGGTCTCGGCCATACCTACCTCATTGCAGGGAATGGCGAAGCTGCTCTTATGGTCTTCCAGGAACTATCCGAAGAGTTTCCTGACGAACCCGATCATAACATCGGAAAAGGCCAGGCCCACCTGTTGCTCGACGAGTCGAAAAGTGCCCGCATAGCATTTCGGAAAGCATTGGAACTTGACCCTTCCAACCGCATCGCACAGGATATGCTCGACCGTACCCGTACGGAAAGCTCTGCCATCGAATTGGATGCCTGGGGCGGATACTCAAAGGTAGGTGGCGACAGCCGGTATGGCCTCCGTTTTTTGCAAGCGAGTTGGCAATTCGACCCCCGCTTCACCGCCTATGTGCGGTACGACAATTCGCTTTCCCTGGACAACATTGACTTCCTGGCCCGCCGGCAGGGGGCGGCTGCTTCCTGGATTGGCGCATTCGCTGGCTGGAATCGCCATTTGGCCTCCCGTTTCGATTACGGCTTGCGTTTTTTCCCCGACCGGAATGTCCAGCAACTGTTCAAGGCCGAACAGGTTTTTTACACCAGCAATGCGATTAACTTCAAATTAGGCGGCTTCATGGGCATCGCTTCCGATAGGCCCACCGAATGGTTTGTCAACATGGGTTTCCATGTGCCTGTCGGCAAAATATTTTCCTTTGAGACCAGCTACTTCTACGCCCGTGACGGCAATAGTAACGCTGCCCAGCACCGTGGACTGCTGTCGGGAAAAATCCGCCACCCAAAAGGCTACGAACTGACTGTAGGCGGTTTTTATGGCAAACCCAACCTCAATGCCGAAAACTTTCCGGGCGTCAATGACCGCATCGCCGGAGGCTATCTGGTAGCCCTGTTCCCGTTCAGCAAAATCGTGTGGGGACAGTTCGCCATCAACCGTGAACAAGGTGTATTTAACAATGCTACCGTGTTTGCCCTAGGATTGAAAATAAGGTTTGAAAAATAGTGGGACAAGCTCCATATCGGTTCAAACCACTATTTGATCATTGAGAATGATAACCAAAAAAAGGAGGCCAGTGCTGGCACACCGACCTCCATTTTATGAAATCTATAAACGCAAGAAATCATGTTACAAAATAACAAAGACCGGGTGCAAGTTGCAAGCCCGGCACTCAAACTGCCATTGCAGCGGGCCATCAGTTTGCCACAAATAAAAGAAAGAGCCGCCCAGGGGTTGCTTTCCCACGATCCTAAACCCTGGTTGTATGTCAGCATATTTGGAGCCTGGGCAGCCTCGCTTATTTGGTTCCAACCCCGCCTGTGGGGCTTGCTGGAGGCCAGCTATAGCATAGGAAGTTGGTGGGCATTGTTCACCTTCATCTTGTTCATAGACTTTGCTTGGTTGTATGGGTTTTACAATATCGGAGTGGTCGCATTTGCTTTTGTACACAAGTGGTTTTGTGCCAAGCCAGAAAAAGCGCTCACCCATGCAACGCTCCTGGAATTTCCGCCCGTGGCCATACTCTACACCACTTACAATGACTTCCTGGAAGAGAGCTTACTGTCGTGCGTAGGGCAGGATTACCCCAACTTCAAGGTCTATATTTTGGACGATTCGACCCATCCAGCGTTCATGACAAAGGTGGACGAATTTGCCGCCAAACACCCCAAACTGGTACAAGTGGTGCGCCGCCCCGACCGCAAGGCGTTTAAGGCTGGGAATATGAACCACGGCCTCGAAAATTTCGCCCGTGAGCCATATTTTGCCATCGCCGATGCGGACGAGATATTGCCGCCCGATTTCCTCTCCAAGCTCATCCCAGTCATGGAGGCCGACCCGAAATGCGGCTTCACGCAGGCCAACCACCGGGCGAACCCCAAGGTGAAAAGCCGCCTCGGAAAAGCCCTCGGTGTGGGCATTGACATCCACTGGAAATGGTATCAGCCGCTGCGCAACAGCTTCGGATTCGTTATGTTCCTCGGCCACGGTGCCCTGCTGCGCAGGGATGTTTGGAAAAAAATAGGAGGCTTCCCCGACATCGTGAGCGAAGACCTTGGCTTCGCCATTGAGGCCCGTGAAATGGGCTACCGGGGCCGCTTCGTCGAGGACGTGGTCTGTTTCGAGGACTTCCCTGACACCGTGCGGGCCTTCCGTATCCGCCACATGAAATGGACCCGTGGCACGAGCGAGTTTTTGAAGAAAAAAATGGTCTGGCTCCTACGGGCAAAAAACATCACCTGGACGGAAAAATTCGACATTCTTTTCCCTACGCTCAACCTGCCGCTCACCCTCATTTACTTTTTGTTCATGGTGAATGCCAACCTGCTGTTGCCTTATTTTTTCGGTCAAAAACAAGACCTCACGATAGCGTTGGGCGGCCATTTCATCACCTTTCCAGTCGTTATTTTGCACGAGCATTTCGGCACTATTTATACACCCGATTTTTTTGCCATTACCATGCTCACCTTCTTCGCCCCAGTGCTGTGCTTTATCCTTGCGATGGCGACGAAGCCGTGGAAACTGTTCAAGTTTTTGTCCCATAGTACGGCGCTGTACGCCGCCCTTGGGCCGCTTTCTTCCCTGGGCGTGTTGGCCTATATGGTTTCGGGAAAAGCCATCTTCCTCGTCACGGGCGACACCAACCAGCAAGAGCATACAGGCATTGGCAATGCGGGCGGTTTTTTCAAAAACCTGAAAACGAACTGGCAGCATTTCATCCACAAAAGCCACCCCGACACCCTGCCCGTACAGGCATTTGAATTAATGACAGGGCTGGTCTTCGGCGCCGCCTGTATCTATATGTTCCAAATTTCTTTTTTCGGACTATGCCTCGCTTTTATGCTGCTGCCCGTCATGCATTATTTGGGTTGGGAAAACAAATTGGTGCGGGCGCTGGTCTATTTGCCCTTTGCCCTCATTTTGATCGGTGTTGGGTTGGCAGGGTTAAGCCTATTGGGCATGCAGGCAGTATTTTTCGGATATGGGTTTCACTTTTGAAAAGCTGGGGATATAGCATCTACTTTTTCAATATATACATGGAAAATGGGGAGGTCGTTTCAGATATATTAAGGTTCTTCGTGATTTCGTGTGGGTAAATATTTATGATTAAGCTATTCCTCAATTTTTGAAGCAGCAATACCTATTCTGTTTTGCAGTACCTTCTTGGGAGGCCGGGTTATCAAACCCAGCTGTTCCGGAACGCCGGGGTTTGATAACCCCTCCTCCCGATTCCTGCCGGGACAGAAATGCCTGCTATCAACGTCTAATGTGTTCATCTATTAAATGGAAGTCCTGGGGCCATCGGGACAGAAAGCTGTGCCAGCCGATATATTCTCCTAATTGCCTATCAGGATCCCATATCCGGCGCTGGCAATGAAGCCGTGGTTTTTGATTACACCGCTTGCGGAACTGGAATTGCTCAGGGAAGCAGGCCGAGGTTGTAACGGATATCCGTGACCACGTACCCCTTGCCAAGCGGCAACTCAAGCCCACCGGCGATCACCACTCCGCCATCAAAATGGCTCAATGACACCCCACCGTTAAAGTCATAGGGATAGGTTTCTCCGCTCTCCGTAGCTGTTATCTTCCCAGAACCAGAATAACCTGTAAACGGCCCTGCTAAAAAGTAAGCATGAATCTGCTTTCTCTTTTTTGGGTGGTTGTTGAGATTGGCAAGACGGTATTTGAAAAGTACTGCCAGGTCAAAATAGTTCAACCGATATACACGGTCACCTAACGGCGTTTCCCGGATAAATCCTTTCTGGATAAAATTGAGTTCAGGACGAATGGCAGTGTTATCAGTTATTTCAATATCAAAATAGAAACCCGCAGATGCCCCTATGATTTTTCGGCTTGTGACGCCACTATTTCTATCCTTGGTTTTTGTCACATAGGCTGCGTTGACACCGCCTTTAAAGCCTAAAATACTTTGTGCTTGTGCAGCAACAGCTTGAAAAACGAGCATGATTAGCAAAATGATTCTTGAAACGAATAGTGGCATGGTTAGTATTTAAAGTTAAAGATAGCATGATGCAGGATTTCTTGCTCCTGGTCTTTGTCGCCCATGATTTTCAAGAACAGCATCCAAGCCAATTGCTCGATGCGCTGGCTCCCGATAGCTATCGTGGACCGGAGAGGCCACGGTCTTCCCGCATGATGTCTCGGATGGATTTGATGAGGGAGGAGGGGTTGGGCATTTATTTGTATTTTTCCTTGACTAATTTTTGAATTGTTTTTTTAACCGTTTCCCATTTTACTTGCTGGCCCAATAACTTGATGTCATCGTCTTGGTCTGCGTCGTCAAAATAAACGATGCTGCGGGCAACCATGAACTCCGAGCCATCATCGTATTTTTTTAGGTAAAAGCCCATCAGTTCATCCAAACTATATTGCTGGAGCAGGAAGAACAAATCGTAAAAATCTCGTTTTCGGCCCCTGCCAGCGATGGCCGCCAATTTCATAGCCCCAATATCGGGCAAGGTCAATAAACGCAGACCTTCCAACAGCAGCGGCACTGCTACCAACGGATACCGGTAGTTCACAAAATCCACTTTTACCCCCTGCACATCCAACACCAATATATTTTTGCTTTGAGCCATGATGGACAAAGGGGCGAGGTCGTTCAACTCATCCAATATTTCCTGTGTCTCGAAAGGGCGGTGGCCAAATAAATCCAAATCAACCGATACACGGTGACCAATTTGAAGCGCCAGGGAGGTGCCCCCAGCCAGATAGAAACCTGACAAAGCAGGCTTGGCCATGATGTCGTTCAAAAGTCCCAATGTGGCGGGGCGGACTGTTGCTCGGTGTAGCATCGGAATTGTTGTTTAGGAATGTCAAAGATACAGCTCAAGAAACTGAGCGTCTTTTTGTCAAGGTAGCGCTCCTGCTGCATTTCGGCTTTGATACGCTCCAGCCCATAAAAAGATTTGATGGCCTGCCAGTCTTCCACCGTACCGTACATCAGCACCCGGCCGATAACGAATCGGGCTTTTTCTGACCAATTGATGCGGTCGTAATCCGTATCCCAAAATATGACTTTCGATAACTCCATCTGGATTGAATTTTGGGCGAATTTAGGAAATTTTGGAGGGATGGCCCTTGTCGTCCATGATTTTCAGGGAAAGTATCCAAGCCAATTGCTCGATGCGCTGGCTCCCGATAGCTATCGTGGACCGTAGAGGCCACAGTCTTCCCGCATGATGTCTCGGATGGATTTGATGAGGGAGGAGAGGTTTGGCATCCTACAACTGTTTTAGTATAGCCATAAGAATGTATAATTTTTAATCAATTTCACCAATCATTTCTGATAAGTCATTCCAATCATTCACATCTCTAACTAATGACTCAATATTTCTTAACATATCTTGCTTATTACCTCTAAATATATCAATGGGGTCTTCATCACCATAAATAACTTTTACATCCTTCCATTTTTTAGGGCTACTTGGTAATGACTCATCAACCTCAGTCACAACAATAGCTTTAACCTTTTTTGTCCTATCAGATATTCCTACAAAAAAACGTGTATGCCCTTCCAATAGGTGCCTACGACCTTTTTTTTGCTCTAAAACCGGCGGCAAAATAAGTGAAAATTTTCCATTCATAAGCTTAATCCCTAAAGGTTCATACAACGAAAAATCATTTTGTTCATAAATCTTATTTAAAAGTTTTATTTGCTTTATCTTATAGTTATGAATGTAACCAATGTGTGGAACAGCATCATCAATTTCAACATCTTCAAGGTGTATTTTTATTCTTTTATGCTGATAAAATGGTATATTCCCCTTCATCCTTTTTCGAACATAGTCTATATCTACTCTATGGTATGAGGGAGCAAAATCAAAATCTATCTTCTTGTCTCTTATGTAAATATTTTTCACACTATTAGTGATTGAATGTATGACATGATAGTCATATGAGCTGTGATAATAACTAGCAATAACACCATGAAGCTCAGCCCTATTGTTATTTATTATCATACGACAATTTGCCTCAGAATTTGGGTCTGCAAAAACTCCTGACAAATCTAAACTTTCTTCAGGTACAAGAACTTCAACATAACATCCGATATTTTTAAGTAAATTTAACCTATGCTTATTTTTTTCCCCTTCATTTCGTTTGTAAAAAATGTAAATTTTAACTCCTTTAAAAACAGCATGACTGACAGTTAAAATCAGTTTGAAAACCCAATCTAAATCCTTGCAAACAATAATTATTTCCTTATGCGATTTTTCAAAAATTTCTTGTAGTCTTGAATAATAATCATCAATATAATGAATGCACTTTTCAAATTCATTTACCTCCTTGAAGGTCAAATAATCCTCTTCGTGTGCTACAAATTCCTTCACAGCGGAAACCCCAAAATCAAATAGAACTTCTTTATTCTCTGGTGTCATTTTGTTGAAATCGGTTGCACTAAATCCTTTAGTTTCTATTGGAATTACTGTTACATTTCGATGTAGTGTGCTTTTTTGAATTTCAATATTACCTGAGACTATTGTGTCAGACAATTTTTCAAAATACTTTATTGTACTCCAAGGGAAATTAGCCCCATATGTATCAATAGTTGAGGTGAGGGTAAAAGCCAATAAAGGATGATTTAATTTACGTTTTTCAATTAATAATGAATATGCCAAAGATATGGGTAGGTTACTTAACATTCCTCCATCGACATAAACAGCATCCGATTCAACTAAAGGTTGAAAGAAAAGTGGAATACTTGATGAAGCACGGACAGCCTTTGCAATAGAAAAATCTGGAGTATCGTAAGTTGACCAAACTTTTGGTTTGCCGCTAACCAAATCAGCTGCAACAACTATTAGGGGAATATCCAAGTCTCTAAATTCTGCAATTTGTTTCTTTAAGTTAAGTTTTTGACAAATTTTTTCGTTAAGCCATTCTTCTATTGACTCAGCACTAAAAATACCTTTTAAGCTTATCATTCTTATTAAACCTGAGAGAAGATTTTTTTTTCGAATATCAGATGCTTTCCTAATAATTCTTAATAAAACCTCCTGATTAAGATTATTTATCTTTTTAGGATTTTTTAGGAATTTGGAAAAATCTTGGTTAAATAGCAATGATTTAAGTTCAATTGGGGTATATCCTGCTGCGATTAAGCTAGCAACTATAGCCCCTCCAGATGTGCCTGCAACACCAGAAAATCTAATTCCGCTACTAATACATGCTTCGTATGCGCCTATCAGTGAAATAACCTTTATCCCCCCTCCTTGGAAAATTGCAAATGAATCGTGGAAGTTTTCAGTTTGAAAATTTTGAGTCATATTTGAAACATTATTTTAAATGGTATACATTCGTTCCATGCACCCGATGAATCTCCCCCTCCAACTCCCGCACCGCCGCCAAAAACCGCTCCTTCCCGCCAAACTCCCGCAGTATCTCGATGGGGGAGCCAAACTGGGTCAAGGGGCGCACTTTCAGCACGTCGAGGGATTCGAGGTTTTCGATGCCTTCGTCGGCGTATTTGTCAAGCAGTGCTTCGAGCACCCGGCGGGCTTGTTCGCTATATTTGGTGAAGTAGTTCCGCTTTTTCACGTTCAACGCCCTCTCCCGGCGTGTAAGCGGTGGCTGGTCGTAAGCCACGTGGCAAATCAAATCAAACAAATCCACTTGTTGGTAGTAGCGGGGGTGCCTGCTGCTTCCGCCTTTGGCGGAGTAGTAGTCCTGTGCGGCGATGCGTTCCTCTTCGGTGGTGGCGATGCCTTTGTAGCGTTTGTATTTTTCCCACAATTCGGCGGGAGAGGGGAATTCGTCTAAGCTTAGTTCACGTTCTACGTCACGGTACTCGTCGCTTTTGTCATTGCCGTAGGCAATCCCGATATTTCGGGACAGGCTCTGCGACGTCATGTATGCTGTCTCGTCGTGGCTTCCCTCGTGACTTTGCGGTTTGCCTTCGGCAATGACATGGGGCGTCGGTTCGGCCAGATAGGGAACAGAAGGGGCGTCGTCGTGGCTTCCCTCGGCACTTCCCTCGTGACGTTGCGGTTTGCCATCGGCAATGACAAGGGGCGTCGGTTCGGGACGAGGGGGAACGGCGGTGGCGGCAAGGCTCCGGTCATGGAACAAAAACCCATCCCCATTGCTGCTGAACAGGCAAGGGGTGTTGCGTATTCGGGCGGGGGTGATGTACTTGGTACAAATATCCCTTTCGGAAAGGAGCTTTTTGTTGAGCATCATGTGGCCATGTCTGGGAATTAAATAACCTTCTGTTGGGTGAGCTTTCTCAAAGTGTGGGCAAGGTATAAAAGCATTTACATATTACAAAGGGCTTTGTTACTATGCAAGCGAAATGATTTGTTACTGCAACATTTGCGATGCGACACAACAAGGCATGTTCCAGGAAAAAGGCTTGATTGTTATTGAAAAAGGGGTTTACGACCTGCTATGTTCGTAAACCCCTTTCGGTCAATATATCAATCTACTCAATTCGCCTTAAACACCTCCTCGTCAATCGGCTTATTGACCTCCACGTTTTTCACCTGCATCAACAAAGGAAAAGGCACGGCGCCGATTACCTTGCGGGAGAAGGGGAACTTGATGCCGTCCACTTCCCGGTAGTCGCCGATTTCGTTGGTGATGGTGTTGCCGTCTTTTACTTCCACTTCCTGCACTTTCAGGCTGGTTTCCACGTCGAAATAGTTAGTTTTTTTGTTGCCCGATGGGTACTCGATGACGACTTTGTAAACTTTTTTGTCGTTCAGCATTTCGATGCCTTTCAGGTCGGTTTTTATGCCCAACTTACTATAATAGCGCTCCGGGAAAAGGTGGCCGTCCACTTTCATGTCTTCCAGGTCGGCACCTTCCATTGGGGCGGGTTGTCCCATTTGCGTTATCATGCCTTTTTCGCCGTCGAAAGAAGTTTGCATCATCACATTACCCATCATGGAATTGGTGGTGGCCAGCATATTGGGGGCTTTGTGGAATATTTTGGTTTCCATCGCCACCCCTTGTATTTCGGTGGACATTTCGATTTTTACGGATTTGATATTGGCCAATTTATCTTTGCCGCCCAAGGACGCCAGGTAATCTGAAATCACCGTTTCAGCCGTTACGCCAGCGGGAATCACGAGGGCGATTTCGCTCAGCGGATTTCCATATACATCAAAGAAATTCACGCTGTTGGCCGGGGAAAAAGGCTTCAGCTTTTCGGCCACTTCGTCCTTGTTGCCCACGATGAGGATGTGCGCCCGGTCGGGGGTCAGGTATTTGTTGGCCATGTCCTTGATGTCCGTTGCCGTTACTTTGCTCAGTTTTTCCAAATAAGTAGCGTAGTAGTCTTCCGGCAAATTGTAACGGGCCACATTGAGGGCATAGCGGGCCACCGTTTCGGGCCTTTCCAGGGAACGGGCGAAGTTGCCCGTCATCACGTTTTTCACCATCGTCAGTTCCTCCTCGCTGATGGTTTCCGTGCGCAGGCGGTTGATTTCCTTTAAAAATTCGATGACGGAGCTATCCGTGACCTCGTTGCGCACGCTGGCATAAGCGGTGAAATCGCCAATCACGGGGTCATAGTCCAAGCTGGACCTGGCACCATACGTATAGCCTTTATCCTCCCGGATATTCGACATCAACCGGCTACCAAAATAGCCACCCAATACTGTGTTCAACACACTGGCCTTGATGACATCGGGCGTGCCGGGTTTCAGTTCAACTGGATAAGTGATATTGATAACGGACTGAACGGCTCCGGTTTTGTCCACAAAGTCCACCATGGTATTCGGCGGCTTTTGAGGGGTGGGGTAGGGCTGCTTCACCACGGTTTTGTTCTCCCACTTGGCGAAGTATTCGGAAGCTTTTTCAAACGCCTTTTTGGCGTCCACGTCGCCCGTGATGATCAGGTAGGAAATGTTCGGTTTGAAATACTTGTCGTAGTATTCCCGGCACTTTTCCACGGTGATTTTTTCGATGGTTTTTTCCGTGGTGATTTCCCCATAAGGGTGGTTTTTGCTGTTGCGCAACACGGAAGAAACATTGTCGGCGATGGTGTTCGGATCGTCCTTGTCCTGTGCCAAGGCAGAAAGGGTCTGCTTCTTCAGCTTTTCATACTCTTCAGCCGGAAAGGTCGGGTTGAACAGCACATCGGCCATGATGGTCAATAGTTTGTCCTGGTGTTTGGTCAAACATTCGCCCGTGATGCCATTGGCGCTGGTATTCAATGAAGCGCCGATAAAATCAACATACTGGTCAATCTCGGCCTTGCTGCGGGTGGTCGTGCCACGGCTGAGCATCTGGCCCGCCATTTCCACATAGCCCGCATATTCGCCTTCCAGGATGGGTGGCTTGTCCACAAATATCTGGTAGGTGATCTTGGGCAATTTGTGGTTTTCCACCACGATGATTTTCAGGCCGTTTTTCAAGGTCAACTGTTCCGTTTTGCCCAGTTCGATTTTGGGCGCAGGGCCAGCCTTGGGCGCTGTTTTCCTAAAATCGTTTTGAGCCAACAGGCCGTTGGCCATGAGCAGGGAACATGCTATGATTAAAAAGGAATTTATTTTTTTCATTATTGAGAATAATTATTTAGATAGTTTATCGGGTTTATAAGGTTTATAAGGTTTATAAGGGTTTATTGGGTTTATCGGGTTTATATTTTAACTTAATCAACCCACATCAACCTCATCAACCCATATCAACCTTATAAACCCACATCAACCTCATCAACCCACATCAACCACCAGATCACGGATTGCTGGGTTTCGGCAAATAATACAGCACCACCCGGTTGTTTTTGTTGAAATATTTCTTGGCCACCCGCTGGATGTCCTCACGGGTCACTTTCAGGTAGCGGTCAATTTCGTTGTTGATCAGGTTGGCGTCGCCAAAATAGGTGTGGTAATTGGCGAGGCTTTCTGCGATGCCAGCTACCGTAGAATTGGCGGTCACAAAGTCGTTTTCCACCTGGTTGCGCAGCTTTTGGAATTCTTCTTCCGTGATGAGTTCCTTGTGGGTGCGCTCTATTTCCGCATCCATATTGGCTTCCAATTCTTTTGGGTCAATGCCCGCATTGCAAACGCCAAATGCGATGGATACGCCAGGATCTTCCATTGAAATCGGGAAGTTGCCCACGAAAACTGCCAATTGTTTTTCATCCACCAATACTTTATTAAACCGGGAGCTTTCACCTTGTGACAGCAATTGGCCGAGCAGGGACACAGCGTAGAAATCTTCCGAACCTTGCTCCGGGATGCGGTAGGTCTGAATCACAGCGGGCAATTGGATATTGTCGAACACCGTATCACGCACTTCCTTGGTTAGGGCAGGTTCGGTAATGTTAGGCCGGAATGGCTCTTTTTTCTTTGGAATGCCGCCAAAATATTGCTTGATCTGCGCTTTTGCCTCTTCAATATTGATATCGCCGGCTATGGACAAAGTGGCATTGTTTGGCACATAAAATTCCTCATAAAAATGCTTATAGTCCTGCTCTTCGGCGGCGTCCAGGTGGGCCATGGAGCCAATGGGAGTCCACTGGTACGGATGTTTTTTATAAGCTCTTTTCATAGTTTCTTCAAAAATAGTACCGTACGGCTGATTTTCGATTCTCATTCGCCGCTCTTCTTTAACTACTTGACGCTGTGTTTCAATACCTTTGGCATCCACCTTGGCATGTAACATTCTTTCAGATTCCAACCATAGTCCAAGTGCCAACTGATTGGATGGCAGCAGGTCATAATAAAAAGTGCGATCCTGTGTAGTATTGGCATTATTGGTGCCCCCCGCCTGCTGGATGTAATCGTCAAACTCGCCCCTGCCAATGTTTTCAGAACCTTCAAACAACAGGTGCTCAAAGAAGTGGGCAAAGCCCGTGCGGTTGGGTTTTTCGTTTTTCGATCCCACGTGGTACAGCACGGAAACGGCTACGATAGGCGTCGAATGGTCTTCGTGGAGGATGACGTGGAGGCCATTGTCCAGGTCATATTCCACAAAGTTGATTTTGTTCATCTGGGCATTCAGGCTGATCAGCCCCGCCAGCAAACATGCGATGGTTAGGATATTTTTTTTCATTGTCATAAATACCATAAAACGTTAGTTACAAGAAACTGAATACATTGTAAATTAAGCTTTGCGAACTTTCCCCTCCTCGCCGCCTTTTGGCGGCTCGTCGGGAGAGGTTCCGATAGCTATCGGAATTGGGGCGTTCCGCCCCAAACACCTGTTTATAAAACTTAAATAACAACGCACTAATCTTTTGGACGAAGAAACTGGCAATTTTCCATGTTCAGCATCCAAGTAATGATAGATAGGTAAATTGAGGCAACGTTGCACAAAGGTCAAAAAGGGCAACACATTGCCTTTGTAAAAAGGCGAGCGAAATTCAGAAAATTCATCCAAAACTGTAAAGTCGTTGGAAATACTTGGCAATTTGATAGACGAAAGTGATTGGATGGTTAAATGGTTGGATGGTTATATGGTTAAATGGCTGACGTGCTACTATCCTGCAAGCCATCCAGCCATTTAACCATTTATTCTCACCCCTTACAATACGCCAAACAACTGCTGATTCTTTCCAATAACTCCTCTGGGCTGAAAGGTTTGCCCACATGGTCGTTCATGCCAAAGAGCTTGGCTTTTTCCTTGGCCGTGAGGAAGGCAGAAGAAGTAAGGGCGATGATGGGCACATCGCTTTTGTTTTGATCGGGGTGGCGGCGCATTTCGGCGGTGGCCCGGTAGCCATCCATTTCGGGCATTTGCACGTCCATCAGCACCAGGTCAAAATCGTTTTTGTCAAATTCATCCAGGGCCAAAAGGCCATTGTCGGCAGTGGTTACTTCCATGCCCAATTTGCGCAAGAGGTTGGCCACCACCAATTGGTTTACCTTGTTGTCTTCTACTATCAGCACCCTGTTACCCCTCAGATCGGAGTAGTTGTCCAGGCGGTTCTGGTTGCTGTTGGGCTTATCATTATCGGCATTTTTAAAGGGCAAATTCACGATAAACGAGGTGCCCATACTGGCACGGGATTCCACTTCCAGTGTACCATTTTGCAACTCGATCAGCCGTTTGGCAATCGCCATGGAAAGCTGTTGGCTCTCGTAGCCCTGAAGCTCGGTATCATCCTGAATAGGGTTTTGCAAAACTTCCAGCGACTGCAGGCTTTTCCCTTTGTCCGTGCCGCTGACCAATATTTTGAACATCACCGTGCTCCACTTGGGGTTCACCACAGAAATATGGACATCCACCATGCCCTCGTCTGTTTGGGACATGAGGTTGGAAATCAGGTTGGTGGATATTTGTATCAATCGGGCTTGATCGCCCACCAGTCTGGCAGGTATGTTTTCGCTCATTTCAAAGTGGAACAAAAGCCCCTTTTCCTTGGCCTTTTGTTCAAAACGATGGGCCAGGTCGCCCAGGCATTTGGAAGGGCTGAAGGCACGTTCGGACAGGTTGAGTTTGCCGGCTTCTATTTTTGAATAATTCAAGATGTCGTTAATGAACACCACCAGGTCATTGGCGGCAAATTGCAGGTTGCGCAAAGGTTCCGCCTGGTTTTCCATCGGCGAGTTTTCCAACAAAAAATGCGTCAAATTGCTGATAGTATTGAGCGGGCTGCGCATTTTGTTGCTCACGGAAACTACAAAGCGGTCACGTGCAAAGGAAAATTTTTCTGCGTTTTCACGCTCGGATATTTCGCTGACCAATTTTTTGTTCAGCAAATCAAGGCTGGTATTTTTTTCCTGCAATTGCTGGTTGGCAGATTCCAATTCTTGCTTTAGGGAGGCTATTTCGTCGTTTTTGTTTTGAAGGGTCTTTTTTAAATCTTTCTCCCGGTCTAAAAAGTAATAAACAAGAAATCCTACCCCGCCTATCAAGGCAATCAGTATGAGTTGATTGTTGATAAACAGGAAGAAGGGGGCAAAACTGCAATGAAAGGGTAGCAATAGCTGGTTGAAGCGCAACGGATTTTTCATCTTGAAAGCGGAGTTTGAAGCATTTTCTATTAGGGAGGGGCAAATTTTATTGGGCAAATACAATGCCGCTTGCCCACAAATCCGAAGCTTGTTGCATTATTTGTTACACCATGCGAAAACTCATTGTTCTTTATAAATTTTTACCACTCGCTGACCTGGCTTGGCGAAGCCCCTGTACATGCCTTCCGAATTGAAGGGCATGGCAATGTTTCCTTTGTTGTCGAGGGCAATCAAACCCCCTTCGCCGCCCTTTTCCTTCAGTTTTTTATTGATGACAAAATCCGAAGCTTCCACCACGTTCTCCTTTAGATACTCCATCCTTGCTGCCACATCGTGCGCCACGGCATACCGGATAAAAAACTCGCCATGCCCCGTGCAGGACACCCCGCAAGTCTTGTTGTCAGCATAAGTTCCAGCACCAATAATAGGAGAGTCGCCCACCCGTCCCCAGCGTTTGTTGGTCATGCCGCCCGTTGAAGTTCCTGCCACGATGTTCCCATTTTTGTCGAGCGCCACGCAGCCCACCGTGCCAAATTTGGATTCTGACAGTTCCGTCACCATGCCCGATTTGTTGTTTTCCTTGGCCTTCAATTTTTGCAAAGATTCCCATCGGCGCTCCGTGTGGAAATAGGAATTTGGCACCGTGTCAAGCCCCTGTTCGATGGCAAACTCGTCCGCCCCTTTTCCCGTGAGCATGACATGCGGGGATTTTTGCATGACAGCAATGGCCGCCCGAATAGGGTTTTTGACGATGTTGACACCGCCGACCGCCCCTGCATTTTGGCTGGCTCCGTCCATCACCGAGGCATCCAGTTCCACCGTGCCAGCATGGGTGAAAACGGCCCCTTTTCCGGCATTGAACAATGGGTTGTCTTCTAAAAATGAAATCGTTTTTTCCACTGCTTCCAAAGCAGTTCCACCTCCTTTCAAAATCGCCTCGCCAATGTCCAAAGCTCCATTGAGGGCCTTGAGGTATTCGGCCTCCTGGGCTGGTGTCAAATCAGCTTTTAGGATGGTGCCTGCCCCGCCGTGGATGACGATGGCATATTCGGCTTTTTTGTTTTTGTCAAAACTTGCGTTCATCTTTTCTGGGTTGTGTGTGGTAGAACAGGCAAAAAAGGAGCTACCAATGATTAAAAGGAGGATACTTTGACAATAGTGCATTTTAGTGGCATTTTATTGAAACAAAGACGGTCTATTCTTTCGTTAAAGCTATGCTTTCCCTGCCTCAGTCCTAAGCATTTTTACCAAATTATTTAGCAACAGAAAGTAACTGAAGATTGCAGCAAATTCTCACAACATGTTTGCAGGTTTAACCGCCTTTTTTGTTATTGGCAAAGCCATTCCCGAAAAACCAGGACAAGTGCTTTAACATCAGGAGTACTCAAACATGACGGTGCAGTTTGCTGATGGCACTGACAAAAGCGACTTGTACGCTTCAGTAAGTTCCGAAATCAAGCACTTGTAGAATTCAAATTATTCAATACGAACAGCTTTATTATTCTCATCAATTTTTCCATACATGAAAATCCTCATCATCGGCGGCGGCAACATGGGCATGACCTACGCCCACAGTTTCCTGCGCTCCCACATTACCACCAAAAACGACCTGATGATTTTGGAAAAATCACAGGAAAAATGGCCCGATTTGGAAAAGCTGGATGTGGGTTCTGTTTGCAAAAACCCAGAGGAATGTATGTCGCAAGCAGACCTCATCATTTTGGCCGTAAAACCACAGGATGCACCTGCCCTTTTCGACAACATCCACCCGATGGTGGATCCGCAGCAGGTCTTTCTCTCCATCATGGCCGGGGTAAAAATGGAAAACATTGCCAAAGGCTTGGTCATATCGAAAATCATCCGGGCCATGCCCAACCTGCCCGCCCAGATCGGCAAAGGCATGACCGCCTTTACTTCCACCGACGAGGTGACCCGTATTGAACTGGTGATGGTGCAAAACCTCATCAACACCACCGGAAAAAGCATCTACGTCAGCGACGAACGACTGATTGACGCAGCGACCGCCATTTCCGGCAGTGGCCCAGCCTACGTTTGGTTTTTTATGAATGCCCTGATCGAAGCTGCCCAGCGATTGGGTTTCAAGGATTCGGAAGCGGAACTACTGGTCAGCCAAACTTTCCAGGGGGCGATTGATCTTTTTCATCAATCCGATTTTTCTTGCGGCGAGTGGATCAAAAAAGTGGCTTCCAAAGGTGGGACAACAGAAGCTGCCTTGGCTTCCTTTTCTCAAACGGCGCTTTATCAAGACATCATTGCAGGTGCGGAAGCTGCTTTTGGGAGGGCGAGGGAGTTGGGTGGCTGAAGTGGCTTTATCCTTGCTGCTTGAGAATTTCACCTTTCATAGGCAGTATTTTTAAAAAACTACCTTTCTTTGCCCCACCAAAAAACCAAAACCAGATAACCCTGTTATACCGACAGTTATAATTTAGACACAAAAATGGAAATAGCTAAAACGGCCAGTCTCATCATCTACCGAATCCGGGAAAAAGGATTGGAGGTGTTCATGCTCAACCGGGAAAACAACGGTGAGAAATGGGAACTGCCACAGCAAAATATGAGCAAGGCGGCTGCTTTGCCCTTGCCCAAAGATGACAAATTCATTGCCCTTGACCCTGTCCAGCAATCGGACGGAGCAGTGGAAGAAGGCTTTGCAGTAGAAGGCGATTGGCACGACATCCCTTCGCTCAAGTCCCTGGTCATGGAGGATGTCCAGTTTATGAAAGACCAAATCAAGCAGATCATCCCCGATGTGATGGAAAAAGGGACCTTCGTGGCGGTGAAGGAAGCCTTCAAACGGGTATTGCCCCACCAGTACGAAATGCTGAAAGAACTAAAAGACATCATCAGCGACCGCAACTCCGTGAAAGATTTATAATGCATTTTCCCCAAAAAAGAAAGCCCGGCAAGCAGCTTGCCGGGCTTTCTTTTTTGGGGAAAAACTACATTTGCCTGAAATTTAAAACAGCATGGTTTCTATAGAAAAAAGGTCGGTAGCAGGAACAGATTTTCATTTGCCAGGCCAAACAGGCGTTTACAAAGGCAAGGTCAGGGATGTTTACAGCATCGGCGATTTGTTGGTCATGGTGGCCTCGGATCGCATTTCGGCTTTCGACTACATACTGCCACGCCCCATCCCTTACAAAGGCCAGGTACTCAATCAGATAGCGGCCTATTTCCTGCGCTCCACCCAGGATATTTGCCCAAATTGGCTCATCGCTACGCCCGATCCCAACGTGGCTGTCGGCCACCGCTGCGAGCCTTTTCGCATAGAAATGGTGGTGAGGGCCTACCTGACCGGCCATTCCTGGCGGACTTATAAATCGGGAAAACGGGAACTCTGCGGGGTGGCTTTGCCAGAAGGCATGAAGGAACACGACCGTTTCCCGACGCCCATTATCACCCCGGCCACCAAGGCCGACGAGGGCCACGACGAAGACATTTCACGGGAAGACATCATTGGCAAAAACATCGTATCGGCAGCCGACTATGAAATTTTGGAAAAATATGCCCTCGCACTCTTCCAGCGTGGCACCGAGATGGCCGCCAAACAGGGTTTGATTTTGGTGGACACCAAGTATGAATTTGGCAAAAAAGAGGGCGTTATTTATTTGATTGATGAAATCCACACGCCCGACAGCTCCCGCTATTTTTACCTGGATGGCTATGAAGAAAGGCAGGCAAATGGGGAGCAACAAAAGCAACTTTCCAAGGAATTTGTGCGGGAATGGCTCATGGCCCACGGCTTCCAGGGCCGTGACGAAGATTTGATGCCTGTAATGCCCGATGTGTTTGTGGAACAGGTTTCCGAGCGCTACATTGAATTGTTTGAAAAACTGACGGGGCAGGAATTTGATAGGATAGAAACGACGGATATTGTAAAACGAATTGAGCGCAATATTTTAAAGTACCTGGAGGCCTGATTTATTCTACAACCACCAGTTTTTTCAAGCGCCAGCCTACGGCACCTGGTTTCCTTTTCAACTCGGCGGCAGCTTCTTCCACCGAAGCCCCCTTTTTGTACATCAGCAACAAAAGGCTGTCTTCTTTCTCTGTCCATGCTTGGCTGGGCTTGGAATAATCGGGTAAATTTTGACCGCCCATTGAATTTTTTTCTGACAACAAAAAGTATTGGATAGCGTCGAGGAAAACCTGTCCGTATTCCCGGAGTTTAAGTTCTCCGACCCCGCTTATTTTAGCCAATTCAGCCTCAGAGGTGGGTCGTTCAGCGGCCATTTCTTCCAGCGTGGCATCCGAAAAAACGATATAAGGCGGCACACCTTTGTCACGTGCAATTTCTAAACGATGGTGGCGCAGGTGTTCAAACAACTCGTCCCTGACCCGCCTTCGTTCGCTCGCTGGCCTGGGCTTTCTGGCTGACTTGGCCTCCTCTTCTTCCCGTCGTTTTTGCACAATTTCCGCTTTTACCAACTGTACTTTTTGCCCATCGAAAAGCACGGCCTTGCTGGCTTCGGTGAGCCTGACTTTGTTGTGGTCGTCGTATGCGATTTCTAACAGCCCTTGATTCACCATTTGTTCCAGGTAGAAAAACCAGTCCTCTTGCCGGATGTCTTTGCCTGCGCCGTAGGTTTTTATTTTATCAAACCCACTGGCCAGGAGGTGGTAGCTTTTTGAGCCACGAAGCACATCTACCACCATGCCTGTGCCGACTTGTTCCTGTAGCCGGGTCACCGCCGAAAGCGCTTTCTGAGCGAGTATGGTTCCGTCAAAATATTGGGGCGGATTGTCGCAAACGTCGCAGTTCCCGCAGTCTTGTTGCATGGTTTCGTTGAAATAATTCAACAGGATTTTACGGCGGCACATCATGGAAGTGGCAAACTGGTACATGCGGTCCAATTTGGCCAAGTGGATATCTCGGTGTGGGTTGTCGCCCTGGTGGACAAAATCACGCAGCGTCATCAAATCGCCCGCGCTGTAAAAAAGCAAGGTCTGCGCATCGGAGCCGTCACGTCCCGCCCGGCCTATTTCCTGGTAATAGCTTTCGATGTTTTTGGGCAAATTATAATGGATAATCCAGCGCACATTGCTTTTGTCAATGCCCATGCCGAAGGCAACGGTGGCGCAGATGACCGTCGTCCTGTCTTGTATAAAATCCTCCTGCACTTTGGAGCGTTGCCGGTCGTCCAGTCCCGCATGATAGCAATCTGCATTGACGCCATTTTCCCGCAGTTTTTCCGCCACCGATTCCGTCGTTTTCCTCGCCAAGCAATAGACGATGCCGGGCTGGTCGGGGTGCATTTTCAAAAAATGCAAAATCTGCTCCATCCGCCTACGTCCCGGCCTGACTTCCAGGTGGAGGTTGGGGCGGTCGAAAGAAGCCACGAACTTTTCCGGGCTGTCCAGTTCCAATTGTTGGGCGATGTCCTTGCGGGTCAATTTGTCGGCAGTGGCCGTAACGGCGATGACCGGCACATTGGGGAAAGACTTTTTCAAAAAACGCAACTGCCGGTATTCTGGCCTGAAATCATGCCCCCATGCGGAGATACAATGTGCCTCATCAATGGCAAAGAGGCTTATTTTACAGGCTTTCAGCAATGGCAAAAACTCCTGTGAGGCCATTTTTTCCGGCGATGTATAGAGCAGGTCGAGGCGTCCGTTGTACATGTCGTTCTCCACTTCTCGTTGGGCCTGGTAGGAGATCGAACTGTTCAAAAAAGCCGCCTTAATGCCATTGGATTTCAAGGCTTCCACCTGGTCTTTCATCAAAGAAATCAGCGGCGACACCACCACGCAGGTACCTTCCATCGTTACCGCTGGCACTTGGTAGCATACAGATTTGCCACCCCCGGTCGGCATCAACAGCAGCACATCTTTTTTTTGGAAAATAGCCTGTATCACCTCCGCCTGTATGGGCCGGAAAGCATCATAGCCGAAGTATTTTTTAAGTGCGTTTTTTGCGGAGTCGAGGGTCATGTAAGTTGCTTATTTTTTAAAACTTTTTAGCATGAAAATTTGAATCATAGCTGTTTCTAATAACTTTTTAAGGTTTTATTGAATGCAATGTTTAACTAATTTTGCCGTAAAAATAAGCTTTCATGGCAATTCAACTTGCAACCGACGCAGTCGTATTTGGTTACCAATACGAGCAACTTTTCGTTGCGCTCGTCCGACGGAAATATCTACCTTTTCAGGGAAGTTGGGCATTGCCGGGCGGTTTTGTGCTGGAAAATGGAAGCCTTGAGCTTGCCGTGCGCCAGGAGTTAGAGGAAGAAACCATGAGCTGTCGGTCATAGCCGTGCAATTACATGATAGTGGCTTTCGCCAAGGCGGTTATCGATGTCTCGTCCGCTTCTGCATTGCGGCCCATTTTGCGGAGCAACCCAGCCTTTATGTTCAGCGCCGTGAAGGTCTGCACCCCGCCAAGGTTGGGCGACGTGGCCGACTCAAACCAGAAGAGAGCTTCTTCCAAGTTCACGTTGTTGGTCAGGCACCATTGTGTGCAGCGGTCTGCAAGCTGGGCGGGTCGAAGCCAAGGCCGCTGGACATTTGCGAGCGGATGGAGGTATGGCCGGTGGCCACCAAATCAACTTCCACATTGAAGGGGATTCGCCAGCGCTCCCATTCCAGTGCCACAGTCACGGAGCGGTCGTTTGGGTTGTCGAGGAGGTAGGCGAGGCGCTCCCGGCTCTGTGGCAGGTCCTTTTGTTGGCGCACCGTTACCCGAAGGGCATCTTCGGAGGGAAAGACTACTGCTTTTCGCAAAAGTGGCGGAGGGGCTGTCTCAAACCACCGGCTAAATTTAAGCTGTTTTTAAGTTTCGGTTAAGCTGGCATCAATGCGGTCGCCCGCAATTTTGCATAAAAAAACAGCCATGCTAACTGCAACCCACCTGCACGCCATGATCGTGCATTTCCCCATCGCCTTGCTCTTGGCCGGATTTCTTTCCGACCTGCTTTACTTGACGACAAAAAAGCCGTTTTTCAAGACGGCTGGCCTATATTTGTTGGTGCTGGGAGCGCTCGGCGCTGTTGCGGCCTACCTCACCGGCAATGCCGCTGGCGATGGCTTGGACGACGGCTCCAGCTTGGGCAAAGCAATTGAGGTGCATGAAGATGCGGCCTTGTTCACGATGGTGTTAAGTGGCATCGCAGCGGCTTTCAGGATGGTGATAGATATGACCAACTTCAAGCCCAAATGGGGGTATGCCGCCTCCGTCGTGCTGTTTGCCATCGTCATTGCCTCCGTTGCCCGCACGGGCTTTTATGGTGGCGAACTGGTTTACAAACACGGCGCTGGCGTGGAACTGGAAATATCGCTGACACCGGAGCCGGAGAACTGAGAACAACCATGGGCGACATTGTGAAGGCCCATTTATCATATAAAAACATGAGATTACTGCTCGTAGAAGACGAAACGTCCATCGCAAATTTCATCCAAGAGGGCCTATCGGAAGAGGGCTTCGCCGTGGACGTGGCCTACAACGGCAAGGACGGCCTGCGCCTAGCCCTTGACAACCTCGACGAGTACGATATCCTGCTCCTCGACTGGATGTTGCCGGGCATGAGCGGTATCGAAATTTGCAGGCAGGTGCGCAAGGAAAACCAGCGCGTGCCCATCATTTTCCTCACTGCCAAAGACAGCGTGGACGACGTGGTATTTGGTTTGGAAACGGGTGCCAACGATTACCTGCGAAAGCCCTTTGCCTTCGACGAACTGCTGGCCCGCATCCGAGTATTGCTGCGCAACACGGCGGGCGAGCAAAACACCTTCAGCGCTGGCAAGATCGAAATGAACGTGGAGACCTACCAAGTGACCAAGAACGGCCAGCCCGTGGAGCTTACGCAAAAAGAGTTTGCGCTGCTCGAATACCTGCTGCGCAACAAGGGCAAAATCTGCCGACGAACCCGCATCATCGAGAAAATATGGGATGTCAACTTCGATCGGGACACCTCCGTGATTGACGTTTACATCAATTTTCTTCGGAAAAAACTGGACGACCCCGGCCAGCCTTCCTTCCTCCAAACCATCCGGGGCGTGGGCTACCGGGTACACGACGACGCATGAAACTAAGGTTCAAAGAGCGCATCGCATTGTTCAACCTCTTGGCGGCAGCTGCCATCACGAGCCTCGTTTTCTTGGCGGTTTACGAGGTGGTTTTCCGCACGGCATTCAGCCACTTGGACGGCGACCTGCGGGCCGAACAGGCCGAGGTTTTCAAAAGCCTTGGCTTCGTGGGCGATTCCATCGTCATCACAAAAATGACGGAGTGGCAGGAAAACGAGCACCTGCAAGAGGAGGTCAACCCGACCTTCCTGCAACTGGTGGACGCCCAAGGCAAACTGCTCTTCCACTCTTCCAACCTCACCATTGACCGGTTCGGGTTCGACCCCAATTTGGAGCATCCCCATTTTTTCAACACAAAACTGAAAGCGCAGCTGGTGCGGCTGGGGCAGTTCCCCATTAAAAACCAAGCGGGGCGGGTAGTGGGGCAATTGTCCATCGGTATCTCCCGTGCGGAATCCACGGTGGTGCTGAAAAACCTGCGCACCACGCTTTTCATAGCATTCCCGCTGACGCTACTGGCGCTGTACCTCGCTGTTTCGTTTGCTGCCGCAAAGAGCATTGCCCCGGTGCAGCAGCTCATCCAAGGCACCGCCAATATCAGCGATGCTAATATCAATACCCGCCTGCCATTGCCCCAAAACGACGACGAGGTACAGCAATTGGCGAAGGCCATCAACGACCTGTTGCAGCGCATCGAAAACAGCTTCCAACGGGAGAAACAGTTCACCTCCGATGCCTCGCACGAACTGCGCACACCGCTGACGGCCATCCGTGGCACGCTCGAAGTGCTGGCGAGGAAGCCGAGGGAGGTCGCCCATTATGAAGAAAAAATCGGGCAGGTCGTGCGGGAGGTGGACAAGATGCAGTTGCTGCTCGACAGGCTGCTCCAACTTGCCCGGCTGGAATCGGGCGACGTGTTATTGGAAAAAGAAACGGTGCAATTGGCGGCGGTTTTCCAGTCGCTGGCCACCAAGCACCAGTCCGAACTCGTGGCCAAGGGCATCCGTTTGCAGCTCGACATCCCAGCCGCCACTACCGTGACGGCAGACCGTGCTTTCTTGGAAATACTCTTGAGCAACCTTCTTGGCAATGCCCTAAAATATGGCGCTGCCAACGGCAATATCCATTGTTCTTGGGACGAAACTGCCCGCTCGCTGACCATCGCCGACGACGGGCCGGGCATCCCAGCCGAGCATTTGCCCCGCCTTTTCGACCGCCTTTACCGGGCCGACGCCTCCCGCACCTCGCAGGTGCCGGGCAGTGGCTTGGGGCTTTCCATCGTTCAAAAAATCGCCAGCTTGGAACAGATTGAAATCTCCGTGAAAAGCAAGGAAGGCAGCGGCACGGCATTTACGCTGCACTTTAAATAGATTCCACCGACCTCCGTCCACCGTCTTTCATTTTTAGCCAATTTTAAGAAAACCCGAAGCTTGCTTTAAATCGGCCTAGGCCACCTTTGTACTATCAAATCCAGTAGCTGCGTCCATTGCGCAGCAGCGGGGTTAACTTGAAAAATAGAAAAAATGAAATCTCAAACCATCATCGCAATGCTTCTGGCTGTAGGATTTTGGGCATTGTTGCCCGCTTGCAGCAACCCCAACCAGCAGGAGAACCCACAACAGGAAACCACCATGCAACAGCCAGCCGAAGGAACGGCTTTGGCAGTGAACGAAAAAGAAGAGGACGAAATGGAAGAAGGCGAAATGAATGCTAAACCAGGCACGACTGCAACAGCCACTACCGATGCAAAGGCTGTCATGATAACCAACCTGACCGATGCTTTCAAAGGCGAAACTACGGCCAGTGCCAAGTATGCAGCGTATTCCAAAAAGGCGCAGGAAGAGGGCTATCCACAGATTGCTATGCTCTTCAAGGCTACTTCCACTTCCGAGAATATCCATGCCAACAACCACCAAGCCGTACTGGAAGAACTGGGCACAACAGTTTCGAGTTTCAAGCCAGAATTTACCGTAAAAACGACTGCAGAAAACCTGAAGGACGCCATCGCTGGCGAAGGCTATGAAATCTCGACGATGTACCCGGAGTTCCTGAAAAACGCCAAAGCCGCCAATGGCAAGCTGGCCACCATCAGCCTGAACTACGCCTACAAGACCGAGCAACGCCATAAACCATTGTACGAAAAGGCATTGGCTGCCCTTGAAAGCAAGCAGGTGAACACGCTGGGGTCTGTTTATTATGTCTGCCAGACTTGCGGCAACACTTACGACGGAACCGCCCCCAAGCGCTGCAATATCTCCATGACCAAGTCCGATCGTTTCACGAAGATTGACAAAGTTTGAGAAAAGCACAATGTGCTTGAACTTGGACCGACGGAAACACATTGGTACAAATGACCTCAAAGCACAGGCCTCCGGGTTTCGCAAGCTCCTGATTCGCGGAACGAAAGCGGATCGGAGGCTTTTGCAAACCTTTCAAAACACAAATCTTAAACCGCTGATTTTCAGCAAAAATCATTTAAAATGGACGCAACACATCTGCATCTCCTGCTCAACCACTTCCCCATCATTGGGTCGCTATTGGGCGTGGGCGTGATGGCCTACGGCTATATCACTTCTTCCGAGCAAGTAAAGAAAACCGCACTCTGGACTTGGGCCGCCATGGCTGCTATCGCAATTCCTGTATTCCTCACAGGCGAGCCAGCCGAGGAGTCGGTGGAGGGGATTGCGGGGGTCTCCGAGGTACTGATTGAGGAACACGAAGAAGCCGCAACGGTGGCCATTTGGCTGATGGAGGCGCTCGGTCTGCTTTCGCTTGTGACGCTGATCATGGGCTGGAGCAAAGACGCCCTTTCAAAGCCGTTAGTGCTGGTGGCCACGGTGCTCAGTTTGGCCACTTTTGCTGCTATGGCCCGTACGGGCTACCTCGGTGGGCAGATTCGCCACTCGGAAATCAGGAGCGGCGTGGCCGCAGCGGGTGCTGCTGAAGCAAATGGCACTGAGGCTGGCGGCGAAGCAGGTGGGCAGGGTGACGATGATTGATTCGATACCAAGTGGCGGCAATTATACTGCCGCCACTTGTTTTTTTTGTTTCAACAATTAATTCCTGAATCATGAAACAATCGCTGCTAATAAAACATGTATTGCCATTTGTCAATTGGTTTGTGCTGATGATATTGATTGCGGTCGGTATTGATTATTTGCTCCATTATTTACATTGGGTTTTTATTGGCCGCTATCTCGGTTATTTGGGCACGTTTGTTATTGTTTTATCCTTTGTTTATTCATTGCGTAAGCGAAAATTGATACAAACTGGTTCGCCCAAACAATTGCTGCAAGCGCATGAATACATGGCATGGGCGGGTTCCATTATGATAATAGTCCATGCGGGCATACATTTTAATGCGCTGTTGCCTTGGCTCGCCGTGCTTATGCTCTTGGTCAATGTGGCAAGCGGGTTGGTTGGTAAATACCTTTTAAAAAGCGCAAACGAATCGTTGAACGCCAACCGAAAATCATTAATGGATTCGGGAAGCGACAAAGCTGCAGCGGATAAGCAGCTGTTTTTTGATGCTATCATGGTGGACGCCATGAAGAAATGGCGTGTAGTTCACCTGCCAATTTCATTGCTTTTGGCATTGCTTTCATTGATACATATTGCTACCGTAATCATGTTCACAAAATGAAAAAATTAATCATATTCGGGTTAATCGCAGTTATTGTTTTATTGGCAGTTAAATACCCTCATGTTATGCTCAATCCCGGTGAACTATCACAGGGCCATCAAGATTTGGGCAATAAATGCTATTCATGCCATACGCCATTTAGCGGCATCGAAAATGATAAATGCATTGCCTGCCATAAAGTATCGGAAATAGGCTTGGATACTTCTGTCAATAAAAAAATAGCACAAGCTGAGAAGGTTTTATTTCATGAACAATTGTTAGACCAAAGCTGTACATCCTGCCATACCGACCACAATGGCATTAACCCAGATATGTCATTAACCGGTTTTGAGCATTCACTGATTTCAAAAACAGTGATAAATGATTGCATTAAATGCCATCAAAAACCAGCGGGCAAACTGCATGAACAATTGTCTGCTTCCTGCAATAAATGCCATACTACCAATGAATGGAAATTGACCGGGCCGTTTGACCATGCCATGATAGCAAGCGTGGACAGGGAAAATTGCACGAGTTGCCACGAAAACCCAGATGATTCGTTTCACAGCACAATAAAAGACAATTGCATTAAATGCCATGACACCGAGCGATGGAGCCCGTCAACTTTTGACCATTCCACTTATTTCGCATTGGATGGAGACCACAACGCCAAATGCAATACCTGCCATTTAAACAATAATTTTGAATCATATACTTGCTATGGTTGCCACGAGCATACAATCAGCAATATCAGGGCAGAACACAGCGAAGAAGGTATTTCCAATTTAAATAACTGCGTTGCTTGTCACCAAAGCGGGAACGAGCATGACATGAGGAGGAACGGCAACGAGGGTGAATATAACAACCCCAAAACTGAACGAAAAGGCGACCGAACGGAAAGGGAAGGCGATGATGACTACTAAAGATTTTGGCTGTGAATCATCATCCATAATGCACACAAAAATCATTCTTGCGCTTTGGCGGCTGCGCCTATTTTACCTCTTTATTTAAATTTCAAACCAAGCGCAATGGCCAAAAAAAGAATTATCGTCAGCGAAACGGAAGCATTGAAAACCACTACTAAGCTTGCTACCAGCGGCGACATAGTGGGCGGCGAAACACCTGTGGATGCACGTGTAAAAACTGTCAACCGCAAAATCAGATCGAAAATCAACAACAAGGCGGTTGCTGAGGGAGGAAAATTTTTCAATCATAAAGAAAAGGTGCTTGGCTGGGGAAAATTGGGTTTGGAATAAATAGAACAACCTGACATTTTGAATTCTGATAAATTTTAGGAACTTTCCCTCCAAAATTCAAATCATGAATCAAAACAAAACATTTGGACCATTTTGTATATTTAGCTTTTTTGCATTAGCATTTATCTTGGCTGCTTGTGGCAATGGAACAAAAAAAATCAAAACCAACCTCGCCACTACCAACCTCATCCCCAAACCCGTTTCCATCACAGTGGACAGTTCGGCTTTCAGGCTAAAAGGATCAACTGCTATCGTCGTACAGGGCGGATCGGATGAAATGATGCGCAACGGGCAGTTCCTTGCTGAAATGATTAAGTCGGCTACAAGCCTTGAACTAACGGTGAAATCTGGGGCCGAAGAGCCTGGTCAGGGCAATATTTTATTGGTGTTGTTGGAGGAAAGAAATATCCACGGCGAAGAAGGTTATCAACTGGATATTAAGGAAGATGGCGTGACTTTGTATGCCGGAACCCCGGCGGGCATTTTCCGTGGCATACAGACCATCCGACAGCTATTGCCCATTGACATGGACAAAAAAGACGGCCACATTATTATGCCGACAGGCACGATTCAAGACAAACCTACTTACGCCTACCGGGGTTCGATGCTCGACGTGTCAAGGCATTTTTTCAAGGTGGAGGACGTAAAGCGCTACATAGATTTTTTGGCTGCTTTTAAAATGAATACCCTGCACCTGCACCTTTCTGACGACCAGGGCTGGCGCATCGAAATCAAGAAATGGCCAAACCTGACGGCACATGGCGGTAAAACACAAGTCGGCGGCGGCGAAGGGGGCTTTTACACCCAAGAACAATATGCCGATATGGTTAAATATGCCCAGGAGCGTTACATCACCATCATCCCTGAAATTGATATGCCCGGCCATACCAATGCTGCCCTGGCTTCTTATCCTGAGCTGAATTGCAACGGCAAAGCGCCCGAACTTTATACAGGGACCGAGGTTGGTTTCAGCACTTTATGTACCAGCAAGGAAATCACTTATCAATTTATTGAAGATGTGGTTGCGGAATTGGCGGCCATCACGCCTGGCCCTTATATTCACATCGGTGGCGACGAATCGCACGCCACCAAAAAAGAGGATTATTTGCCTTTTGTCAACCGTGTGAAGGGTATTGTAGAGAAACATGGAAAAACCGTCATCGGCTGGGACGAAACCGCACAGGCCGACATGAACAATCAGTCCATCGTGCAGCTATGGGCCAGTGCCGATTTTGCCAAAATGGCCGTTTCAAAAGGCGCCCAACTCATTATGTCGCCTGCCAATAAAACTTACATGGACATGCAATACGATTCCACCACCAAACTCGGCCTGCATTGGGCCGCTTACATTGAGGTGGACAGTGCTTACCTATGGGATCCGGCCTCGTTCATTCCAGGGGTTGGAAAAGACAATATCCTGGGCGTAGAAGCGCCGCTGTGGACGGAGACCATCACCAATATGGACGAAATAGAATACATGGCCTTCCCAAGGTTGTTGGGCTACGCTGAAATCGGTTGGACGCCTTCGGAGCAGCGAAATTGGGAGGAATACAAAGAACGGCTTGGCAGCTTTGAAGCCCGGCTCGTGGGGATGGGCATTGATTTTTATGCCTCCAAACTCATACCCTGGCCAACGAAAAGCAAGGCAATGGATGCAGTTACAAAATAGTGCTTAACAAAGTTTTTAATTGCGTAATTTCTCCAACTTTACAACCTTGTTTAAAACAATTCCCTCTATTCTTCGATTAAAGGAGGGGTGAATTTTATGTGCAAAACCTATTGCTTTTGCATCCACCCTCAAATATTTTGAACATGGCAAACAAAAAGATTTTAAAAAGGATTTTGATTGGTTTGGGGATTTTCCTGGTGCTGGTGATTGGCCTTTTGGCTGCCGCACCATTTTTGTTTAAAGACCAAATCGTGACGGCGGTGAAAAATTTGGTGAACGAAAACCTGAACGCCACCGTGGAGTTTGAAGATGTGGATATTTCGCTGCTCAGGAGCTTTCCGAATGTCAGCGTGGGTTTGCAAAATTATTCCATTACAGGCGTTGAGGAATTTGAGGGCGTCAAGCTGGCTGCTGGCGAATTGGCGGCAGTTACGGTAGATTTTTGGTCGGCCTGGAATTTTGGAAAAGTGCCGCTCAACATTAAGTCCGTTACCCTCGACAAGCCGGATATCAACGTCATTGTTTTGGAAAATGGCAAAGCCAATTATGACATTGCCAAACCCACCACCGATACCACGGCGGCCCCCATGAATTACGAAATTCAATTGCAGCAATATTCCATCAATGAGGGCAATCTGGTCTATGACGACCGCATGGGAGGTACTTATGTGAAAATTGTAAACCTCAACCACAGCGGCAAGGGCGACTTTACACAAGACGTTTTTGATTTGGACACCGAAACCACTATTGGTCAACTGACCGCAGAATCGGGCGGTATTCCTTATTTGAAAAAAGCCAAGGTGGATTACGATGCCGGGTTTAACATTGACCTGCCCAACCAGAAGTATATCCTTAGGGAAAACAAGTTGAAAATCAACGATTTGGAAATTAATTTGGACGGTTGGCTGGCGATGGCCGAAGACGATGACATCGGGATGGACTTGACTTTCAATTCGCCAAAAAGTGATTTTAAAAGCCTGTTGTCTATGATTCCGAACGCCTATACGGAGGGCTTTGAAAATGTACAAGCCAACGGCACTTTTAAATTGGCGGGCATGGTGAAAGGCATTTACAGTGCGGAACCTGAGCAATATCCTGCTTTTAATATCAACCTCGACATTGCCAATGCGGATTTCAAATTCCCCGACCTGCCGATGGGTATTTCTGGCATCAATACAACCATCATTGTCAATAGCCCAGAGAGCGATTTGGATAAAATGCTGGTGGATATTTCAAAATTCAACCTGAAGCTGGGCAACAATCCTGTTGAAGGATATTTCAAACTGCGGACGCCCATGTCCGACCCCGATATTGATACCAAAATTAACGGCAAACTTGACTTGGGTGACCTGGCCCGTGCCTTCCCGATGGAAGGGGTCAAAACGCTGAATGGTGTCCTAAACATGAATATTGCAGCCAAAACAAAGATGTCCACTATTGACAAAGGCGATTATTCAAATGTGGACATGAGCGGCGATGCCTCCATAGAAAGTATGGACTACGTGGCCGACGGGATGCCGCCCATCCGCATTGATGCCATGCGCCTGTTTTTTACGCCGAAAAATGTACAGGTGCCGAATTTCAGCATGAAACTGGGGAAAAGCGACCTAAGCGGCAGCGGAAACATTGACAATATCCTCGCTTATTTTTCACCTGACGCCACGATGAAAGGCGATTTCACCATACGTTCCGGCTATTTCAATGCCGATGAATGGATGACGGTGGAGGAAGGAAGCCAAGCCACCGCAAGCCCGCAACCAGCAGCCACCACCAGCGAGGAACTGTTTGACCGTTTTGATTTCACCCTGGATGCGGAATTGAAACAGTTGGATTATGATGTTTATAAAATAAGGGACGTTGTAGCCAAAGGGAATTTCACCCCCAACAAACTGACGGCCAGCCAGTTGAGTGCCAAAATAGGCGAGAGCGACGTGTCCGCTTCCGGCATCTTGACCAATGTTTGGAATTACCTTTTTTACAATGGAAAACTGGGCGGAAATTTTGACCTGCGCTCCAATTATATGAACCTCAACCAGTTCATGACAGAAGAACCGGCGGCAGCAAATACTGCTCCGACCGAGGCAAGCGAGCCGATTTTGGTACCTGAAAACATAGATGTGGTGCTGGATGCCAATATGAACAAGGTCATCTACGACAACATGGAATTGAACAATGTGAAAGGCAGCTTGGTGGTAGCCAATGAGGAGGTGAAATTTACCAATCTGACGGCCAATACATTGGGCGGCAGCATAGATATCAACGGCGGCTACAATACCCAAAACCATGAAAAGCCCAAGTTCGACCTTGGAATGAAACTGCGGCAAATGGACTTCCAAAAGTCCTTCAATACCTTCAACACCTTCCAGGCCATTGCCCCTATTGGCAAGTTCATGTCGGGCGTGTTCAACACGGAACTCAGCATGAGCAGCGAGTTGAACAAAGACCTGACGCCCAATCTCGCAACCTTGGCTGCTGCTGGCCTATTGCAAACTTTAAATGCCCAGCTTCGGGGCGCAAAACCCTTGGAGGCCATCGGCAACAAACTCAACGTGGACGCCTTTAAAAACATGCAGTTCAAGGATACCAAAAACTGGTTCACAGTAAAAGATGGTGCCGTGTTGTTGGAAGAATTCGACGCCAAATACCAGGATATTGATATGAAAATCGGCGGCTCGCACAAGTTGGTCGGAGACATGGATTATCACATCATCGCCAAAATCCCCAGGGAAAAAATCGGCAAAAACCCATTGGGCGCCGCTGCCAATTCCGGCCTGGAGTTTTTGGGGGCGGAAGCCTCTAAACTGGGCCTCGATCTCAACGTGGGCGAGTTCGTCAATGTCCAAATCAACCTGGGCGGCACTCTCGATAATCCAAAAGTGGGCTTCAAACTATTGGGAACAGAAGGCAAGGGCGGCAGCATCAAAGATGCCGTGGTGGACAAAGCCAAAGAAGAGGTCCAGAAAAGGATGGACGATGTAAAGGCCGAGGCACAAGCCCAGTTGGACGAACAAAAGAAAAAGGCCGAAGAAGAGGCCGCCAAATTGGTGCAAAAAGCCAAAGCCGAAGCTGAGAAAAAAGCACAGGATGCTGCCAAAAAAGCCGCCGACGAAGCCAAAAAGAAAGTGGAGGAAGAAACCAAAAAGAAACTCGAAGAAGAGGCCAAGAAGAAATTGGACGACCTGAACCCGTTTAAGAAGAAAAAGGATGGGGGGTGAGGGGTTTAGTCCGCAGTTTTCAGTCCACAGTCTTCAGTCCGCAATCTGCTCGGCAGATCGTTATTAGGAATAATCCAATATCTTAAGACTCCTGCCTCAAATTTAGCTTTGAAAATTAACGTGCCGCTTGCGGGCTGCGGACTGTGGCCCCGAAGCAAGTTCGGGGTTCTCGCTTCGCTCGAAACTGCCAACTGAAGACTGAAAACTGAAGACTAAAAACCCTTTATTTGCGGCATGAAAATCCTCATCCTCTGCAAAAAATTTCCTTATCCGCTGAAAGAGGGCGAACCCATCGCCATCACTTATTTGAGCAAGTCGTTGGTGGAGGTGGGATGCGAGGTTTCTTTGTTGGTGCTGAATACCAGCAAGCATTATTTTGACCCAAAAAAATTCCCGGCAACTCACAATCATTACCAGCAGATATTTTCGGTTCCCGTTGACAACCATATTAGTCTTGCAGGTGCTTTAAAGAGCTGGGCGAAAAGACAATCTTATATTTTGGACCGATTTTATTCCAGGGAATATGAAAGGAAATTAATTGAAATATTGCAGGCCGGAAATTACGATGCCATACAATTGGAAACGGTATATATGGCGCATTATATACCAGCTATTAGAAAACATTCAGAAGCCATTATTTCCATGCGTTCGCACAATGTGGAACATGAAATATGGGAAAGGGTGGCCGACAATACGGCCAACCCAATAAAACGATGGTATTTAAAAAACCAAAACAAGCAGCTAAAAAAATTCGAGCTACAGATTTTAAATACATTCGATCTGCTGATTGCCATTACCCAACGGGATTTGGATGTTTTTGAAAAATTGGGCTATCGAAATCAATCTGTCGTGGCCCCTGTGGGAATTGATTTGGATGAATATGTACCTGATTTTCAGTGTTTTGAAAAATATCCAAACCTCGCTTTCATTGGGGCTTTGGACTGGATGCCCAACCAGGATGGCATCATTTGGTTTTTGGAAAAAGTATGGCCTACATTGGCAAAGCGTTTTCCAAAAGTGGAATTCCACATCGCTGGAAAAAACACGCCCGATTGGTTGATGAAAAAAGCACAGGAAAGAGTGGTTTTTCACGGCGAAGTGCCGGACGCCAAGGTTTTTATCAATCAATTTCCCCTGTTTATCGCTCCGCTGTTTTCAGGGAGCGGTATCAAAATAAAAGTGTTGGAAGGAATGGCTTTGGGAAGGGTGGTATTTACAACGCCCATCGGCGTGGAGGGTATTCCTGCGAAGGACGGTGAGCATCTTTTTATTGCCCAATCGCCGGATGATTTTATTGACAAAATTTCGCAAAGCATTGAAAATAAGGCTGCTATGATGAAAATGGGCATGAGCGCCCGTGAGTTCATCCGCACGGGTTTTGACAATTTGGAAATAGCAGATCGGGTATTGTCGGCCTATCGTTCGAGGATAAAAAAATAGGGAACAATTGACAAAGGTTTTACCGAAACTGGCTCCTTATACCCGCAATAATGTGTAAGCTTGCGGCGAAAAAAATCAAAAAAGAACAACATGAAAAAAGTAATTTTTGCCTCCTTCCTCGCCTTTGCATGGCTTTTCAATGCCTGCCAAAACAGCAACAACCCCGACCATCAGGCCGAAGAACAGTTGCACGAAGAAGTGATGGCCATTCACGACGAGGTAATGCCCAAAATGGGCGAAATCAATAAGCTTTCCCGTGAGCTGAAAGAAGTGGCGGAAAGCAGTTCCAGCTATGATGAAAGCGTTAAATCCATCGCCTCGCAGGCTGTGCAACAATTGGAGCAGGCCGACGAAGGCATGATGAGTTGGATGGAAGCCTATCAGTCACCCTCCAAAAAGCGGGGAGAGATGGACCATGCTGCCATCATGCAATATTTGGAAGCTGAAAAGCAAAAAATCGGAACTGTAAAGGCGCAGATGCTGGAAAGCATACAGGTCGGCAATGCCGTCCTGGGCGAAATTCAAAAAGCCGAATGATAATTAATTGCCATGAAATACCTATTTCTTTTTATTAATTCCCTTCTTTTCGTTTGGGGTTGCCAGGAGCCAAGTCCAGGGAACCTTCCCATACTGGGCGAACGGGATTTCGTGGACGGCGACACGGTCTATCATGCCATCCCCGATTTTGCTTTTTTGAACCAGGACAGTCAACTTGTGAGCAATGAAACATTTGCCGGAAAGGCTTATGTGGCAGATTTCTTTTTCACGCATTGCCCAACTATTTGCCCAAAAACATCCGCCCAGATGTTGCGCATATACGAGCATTTTGAAAATGAAGACCGCCTGCTGTTGGTCGCCCACACGGTAGATCCAAAGCGTGATACGGTGGCTGCTTTGAAACGGTATTCGGATGGCCTCGGCGTGTCTTCCAAAAAATGGCATTTCCTCACCGGCGAAAAGGATGTCATTTATGAAATCGCCGACGATTATTTCAGCATCGCCATGGAAGACCCGGAGGCGCCGGGCGGCTTCGACCACAGTGGCCGCCTGATTCTGGTGGATAAATACCGCCATATCCGTTCCTTCTGCGACGGCACCGATCCAGCCGATGTGGACCGTTTTATGAAAGATATTGAAACGCTGTTGAATGAAGAGAATAAATAGCCTGTTTTTGCTGGCATTTACCGTCGCCTTGTTGCTATATGCCTGCGTAGAAAACCCCTACACACAAGGCAAAATACTCTATACCAATTTTTGTGAGCGCTGCCACATGGAAGATGGCACTGGGCTTCGGGGCATCATCCCGCCCTTGGCTGGCTCTGATTTTTTGTTAAAAAATCCAGCGGATCTGCCCTGCATCATCCGATATGGGCTTAAAGGCCCCGTGGATGTGAATGGTAAAACCTACCAAACCGAAATGCCCGGCGAACCCAAACTCACCGAATTTGAAATTACCAATATCATCAATTACATCAATACAAGTTGGGGAAATACAGGCGAATTGGCCAAGCACCCAGCAGTCAGGGAAAAGCTGAAGGAATGTGAGGAAGCCCAATCACTGGGAAAGTAATTGGGCTGCATCAAGGTGACATCTTTTTTCCTTGTTCAGATTTTTCAATATTGGAGAGCTTTCATTAGGAAAAAAGGTGTCGTGCGATGATTTTTAGAAAAACCATTGAAATTAAAAATCTATAACTTTCTAAAAATCAACCAAAACCGAATTGTGTTTAGACTCATTTGAGGCCAAAAAAGGGTGTGTCTAAACACAGTTCGTCATCTTGATGCAGCCCTATTATTGAGAAAAGTTGCTGGAATACTTTGTAGATAATCGCATTTTAAATTGATAGTCGACAAAGAGTAAGTAGCTGATTTTCAACAAAATGACATCAATGACGAATGACATTCAATGACGTTCATCTATAATTGGCAATTATTTTTCGCTTTGATGATCATGTAAGTGTCTTTCGGGAGGCCGGGGTATAAAACCCGGCAGTTTCGGAACAACCGGGTTGGATAACCCGGCCTCTCGAAATGCGAGTGTCAGTTAAAAGATGCCACTACCTTGAGAATATTACATTTTGGTAAACTTATACCATTGCCCTGTTTTTTTAAACCACAATACATAGGTGCCAGAAATGCAATTATTTAATTCAATTCTATTGCTCGATATTTTCCCTTGCTGCACTTCCTTGCCTTGTAAATCAAGTATTGAATACTCCAAACCCTCCATATTTTTCCCTTCTAATATTAGATAATTTGAAGTTGGATTTGGATAAATATTATAAAATAACTCTTCCGTATTTTTAACAGACGATACATCAGAAGTAGTGACATCATCAATACAAAAATAAGCGGGCGTATTCATGCCAAAAATACTGGTATCGCTGGATGTAAGGCTAAATATAAGACTATCGGCATCGCCCAAAGATGACAAATCGAGATTAGTCCATTCATCCACGATATAATCCTGTGAATTGTCGGAAAAACGGTAATCGGCGAGGTAAAAATCAAGGCTATCCTGGCCCAATTGACCGTTTAGGTATTTTTTAATTGTCAGCAGGAAAAAGTCAGGATCGTGGCCATCCTCGCCGCCAAATTTTTTGGCAAAATTATCCCCGTCCAACATGCTGAGGTAGGCGTACGTGCTATTGGTAATGTAAAGTCCTTCCACAGCAGCTCCCGCCGCTTCGGGGCTGAGGCGTAATGTGCTGTGCCCAAAGACGTAGGCAGTGGCATAAGCCGTAGAACCATTGGCACCTTCACCAGTAATGGCGCTGTATTCATTTTGAAATCCGGGTGTGGAAGTATCGGTGGTAGCCGAAATAGCCCATCCAGACCAAAAGCCGCCCGAAAAGGTATTGGGCAAGCGGATATGGCCACTTTCAAAGGCATCGGATGGTTGGCTGTTGTTCAAATATTCGCCAGGCATCAATCCAAAATTTTCAAATGTGGCCGTTGTTTGGGCATTGGAATAGGCGAAAAAAGCTGCAAACAGAAGGGTAATGAGTTGTTTCATAAAAAATCATTTTATGGGTGAATGTTATGGTTTGTATTTCTCAAAATCTATGGAAAGGCCAATCCTAAAACTCCGCCCAGGCATGGGCCGCCGCTCGACTACTCTGTAATTGGCGTCCCATATATTGTCCAGGTAAAAAGAAAGCCTTGCAGTTACTGGCCGGATGGGGAATTCCTTTTCCAAAAAAAAGTAACCCAATTGATAAGCGTTCAACGCTTCAGTTTGCGTACTCACCGGGCCGGTATATCGGTGCTGATAATTGATTTGCCATTTTTTAAAATGCCAATTCAGAGTTCCAAATGCTTGGTGTTCAGGTACATAAATGAGTTGCTCGCCCGCTTTCAGGGCGGGGCTTTGGATGTCTTTTTGATTGGTGCTGCGGATGTAATCGTAGCCAATTTTTACCATCAAAATAGATGGGCCAATAGTTGCGCTAAAATTCAATTGCTGCTCAATGCCCCGGCTCCATACTTCTGCCACATTGCTCGGCGAATAGTATATTTCCCCAGGTTGGATGGCCCATAAAATCCAGTTTTTTATCAGGCGGTTGAATACGGTGATTTGATAATCGAGCTGTTTTTTATCGTTGCTTAATATGCTTGGCCGCAGCGTTATTTCCTCCGACCAGCCTTGTTCCGGCAACAAATCGGGGTTGCCGCCCGGTTGCCAAAAGCGGTCGTTGAGGGTGGGGTAGCGGTAGTTGCGGGCTATTTTTCCTTTGACAATCAATTGTTTATGTGGGTTCCACTCCAATCCCAAAGAGGGTATAAATGGTAGCCACCTGCCATCCAAATGTTCTGTCCTGCCGTCCAATTGAGCTTTCCATCGCTTTTTTTCAAAACGGAAACCTGTCAAAAAGGCCGTTTGCTCTTGGCTTGCAACCTTGCCGTAAGCTTCGGCCTCTGCCTTGGTAAAGCTCTGATTGAAACCAAATAAAAGACTGCCATGTCGAAAAGGCTGCCATTGGGCTTCCAGTTCACCGATGCCAGTTTGGAATTTTGTCAGATCAAACACGCCGGAGAGGCTGTCCCGGTAGTCAATTTCCTCCTGAAAAAAAGCAGTTTTGGCAGTGATAATGCTGTTGTTTCCCAGCCGTTTCCACTCCAAAGCAGAGCGAAATATTTTGTCAAACTGCTCGGCCTTGCTACGGTTTTGGGTGGTGGTCGGCGGAATTTCCCGGTCGGAATCCTGCCACCAAAAATGCGCTGCAAGTGACTGTTTATCAGTGATTTGCCACAATAGATTTTGCATGAAACCCTGCTGTGAAAAAGCAGCGTGGCTTTGTTTTTTGGGTTGATTGGCGATGGTAAACTGAAAATCGTTGGCCGCTTCCTGGTGGAAAAAACGGAAGGTGCCGGCGAGTTTTTTATGTTTAAACTGAAATTTGGCCTGCTGCCCCAACCATCCAAAGCTGCCGAGCGACGATTGCCATTGGCCTGTCAAACCCTCCCGTTCAAGCGCTGACTCGCTTCTTAAGGAAATGACACCCCCAATAGCCCCGCTGCCCCAGACGGCACTGCCGCCACCCGTCGTCAAAGCGGCTTCATCCATAAAATAGGAGGGCAACAGGGAAAGGTCAAGCTGGCCAAGCATGGGGCTTTGGATGGGAAAGCCGTTCCACACGAGCGCAGTATGGCTGGCGCTGCCGCCCCGCACGGAACTGGTAGCCAAACTGCCTGGCCCGTAGCTTTTAATAAACACTCCGCTTTCCCGCCCCAACATTTCGGCGACGCTGGTAATATTCAGTTTTTGAAAGGTGTTTTTATCAAAAGCAAGTCCGCTACTGCCAATGGGGGCATACCGGATGCTGTTTGCCTTAACTTCCACTTGCGGCAGGATTCGGATACTGTCGTTTTGCCCAAAAAGCATCGCATGGCTGCCTAACAGCCAAACTAAAAGGGACAATTTTAAGACATTGGACATTGCACCTGCCTTGAGGGCTTGGGGAAGCGGCAGGTTGAAACGTGTAGGTAGGAATCAGGAAAAGACCTTTTGCGAAAAGGCGGTTCAGCCAAAAGCTGCTACAACGCTCCATCCCTGGCCTTTCCTCCGAAAGCCTGAATGAAAATGGAACATTGGCAGGTCTTCTGACTCGTCCTGTTTTTGGCGCCTTCCCAGGTAAATTTGCATGTTGGTCTTTTCAATAATGGTCTTTTTAAATTTGTCAAAAAGACAATCATTGACCAGTGGCCAATTTTTCCCAGTGGCATTTGCCAAAAACTTCAATGGACTTACAGCAGCGGGGACTGTTCCGGATTTTCACCGGATTCCCTATTAAGATAGGCCGACTTTACAGCCCATCACCAATGCGGGGCAAACATAGAAAGGTTTATGGGAAAGGGCTTGGTTAGGAAAGATTTTTTAGAAAAGAATTAGTAACGATGAAAAAATATCTTCCTGATTTCGTTGGACTAAACGTCGTCGGGGTTCGAAACCCCGACGACGTTGTGCCGAATTTATTTTTTGAACTATACTAAAATCGGCTTAACGCAACAATGTCACATCTCCTTTTAAAGGTTTTTGTGCTCCTTCTGTGCCGCCGCTTATTTCAAAAACAACAAAATAGACATAAACATCGGAAGGTGAATCCTCTGATTTTTGCTGGCCATCCCAGCCATCTATGCCATCTTCATTGTCATAAACCAAGTCGCCCCATCGGTTCCATATTTTGAATTCCAAAACGGTAATGGGCACCTTTGTTACAGGAAAAAAACGGTCGTTGGTGCCGTCATTATTGGGTGAAAAGGCATTCGGCATTTCCACTGGATTGTTCAATATATTCACTAAAATAGAATCGCTTAATTGGCAACCTTCGCTTGATGTAATAATTACTTTTAGTTTAAAAAGCGAATCGCTATCTACTTCCGGCGCATGGATGGATTCAAAAATTGAATCGGTGGTTGTTCCGACCAGTTGGCCATTGAAATACCATTCATAATTAGCTCCAGGCAATACCGTCGGATCGGTTGTCACGCTAAAGCCCATTTCCTGGCCTTCGAATATTTCGGTTGTATTTTGCGATAGGTTGAAATAATTGATCTTGTTTATTGTAAAACCATTCGTTACGTTTAGGAAAACGGAATCTGTTTGGGTACAGCCATTTTCATCAGTCGCTATTACTTCATAAGTTGTTGAAAAACAACTGCTTACTACCACACTGGCCTCCGTGCCTATGCCGGTGCTTCCATGCCGCCATTCATAGCTGTAGGTAGGTGACATCGGTAAAACCGTCGCTTCAATGGTCACTAATTCCCCTTGGGTACCCTCTACCATATCGGGAACAATTAGTTCAAAACCGGGCAAAACTTCAATCGTTACAGAGGCTGTTACAATGCCAGGACATTGTTCCCCAAACTGCGCCGCCACCGTATAGGTCGTGCTTGTGTCTGGCATGGCAGTAGGACTGCTGCAATCTGTACAACTCAAGCTCTCCGAAGGCGACCAACTAAAACTTGTAAGCACAGAATCACTGGAGATTTGCAATTGGACAGATTCTCCCTGGCAAATGAACTCAATAGATGGAGTGATTTCAATTTGCGGAATTGTATTGACAAAAACCGTCACGGATGAAGTGTCGCTGCAAAAACCATTGGTTGCAATTCGCTGGTATTCCGTGGTCGTATCTGGCTGCACGACCATGTTATAAAGTGAGTCTGGCGTCAACTGCCCATTACCTTCCAACCATTGGAAAACGATGCTGGGAAATTGTGACGGTTCATAAGTTGTGGAAGTTAAATAAACTATTTCGCCTTTGCATACGTGGCTATCTAAAGGCATAATATCCAAATCATAAGGCAAGGAATCTACCCCAATATATACCGTGTCCATTTTTATACAACCCGGCACGGACACAGTAGCAATGTAACTCGTTGGCGTAGCAGGAGATGCTATTACATTGACGCCAGTGCTGTCGCTGAGCGAGCCATCATTGGGAGTCCAATTGATGGTAGTTCCATTCGGCAATGATGTAGCTGATAATGTGACACTTGTTCCTGCACAAATACCCACCGTATCGGGGGAAGTGACATTTACATCAATGATGATGACGTTTATTTGGACAGTATCTTGTATCAGGCACCCATTTCTATTGGCTGTCAATATATACTGGGTACTTTGAGCGGGCGAGGCAATTGGATTGGCGATATTTGGGTTATTCAAACCAATGCTTGGCGACCATTCGTAAATAACACCAGACTCCGCAATTGTACTTCCCAATACGGTTGATTCGCCCAAACACAATTCCATATCATTGGCAACTTGAATAATTGGTTTTTCTGAAACCACGACCACCACACTATCAAAAGACGGCAATGGGCAATCGCCGTTGTTTAATTCTAAATAATATACAATAGACTGTGTGGGTGTATCAATTGGATTGGCAATATCGGAAAAAAATCCCGCTGGAATGGAAGTCCAGGAATAATCCACGCCCGATGTAGCCTGTCCGCCGAGTGAAACCGTTTCTCCCAAACAAAGTTGTTTATCCTCACTGATTTGATAGCTGGGGGCAGCGTTGGGCAATACATGCAGCATCATGGTATCGCTATATGTGCAATTTGGGCCTACAACTATGACAATAAATTCAAAATCCCCCGCCGAATTGGCTGTCAGGATAGGATCGGCGCAATCTGTGCAACTCAGAAAACTGGTCTCGCCTGCCCATTCCCATTGGATATTTGCGAAATTGCTACCCGCCAAAATCTGGATTTGTTCGCCCAAACAAACGGTCAAATCTGGCCCAGCATCCACCGTCAAAATGCCAACTTTCACTTGAAATGTATCCGCCTGACAAACAGTATGAATAGCAACATTATAGTTGGTTTCCGAATTGACAGTGGCAATTGGATTGGGGCAATTGGAGCAACTTAAACCTGTATTGGGAAACCAGTCATATACTTCGCCCCCATCTGCCATGAGTTGCACCGATTGGCCAGGACATACGAAAGTATCGTTGGAGACTTCAATATCTAACGAAAATGGGTCAAGGACGCCTTGCGTTGTTCCTCCAAAATCTATGGAAACAGCTCCGCTGGTAATTGCTTCACCATAGTCATTTATCAGAACGACGTACCACTTGCCTGCTATCACAGGCAAGGTTGAGACAAAATCATCGCCGCCTGCATCCTCGCAAACATCGGTTACTGGCAGATTTGTAATTGGGTGAATATTGGCCAAGCCTGTGGGATCTGCACCAGCAGCATAAGAACTTCTCTCCGGTTGGTTTTCTAATGTAAAATCGCAAATTTCTTCAACCGTTTCAATAGGCCCCCACACCTGGAAATCTATATCTGATGCCTCATCGGGATTGTATGATTCGACTATAAATCCAAATTCCCCATCTACTTGCGCCTGAAAAATAAACCACGAAAAATTGGGCGGATCAAAGGCGCCCCAACAACCATCGTTCACCCCTTCTATGATGGCATTTTCATCACCAAGTCCTGGAGCAACGCTAATAATGGCGGGCAATGTATTGCCATTGGCTTGACAACCATTCAGCGGCAGTGCATCTTCGCAAAAGGCTGGCGAAGGAAACACCACGGGACAGGTAACTTGCTGAACATCAATATTAAAATCAGTGCAATAAAATCCATTGTCCACCACGATATAATAGGTGCCGGGCAATTCCAAATAGGTCGAAGGAATGACTGGATCGAAATCGCCAAATCCGCCTCCCGCCTGGGCCAGGCAATTCGAGGCGAGGTTGGGGCAATTGTCAAAAATAGCGACACCCGTTGCTTCATTGGAACCCGTGATGGCGATGGAAATGCACTCGTCGCCAGGTGAAGTATAGGTAAAAACCACATCGTCCGTATTCAAAAATTCGTCATCGCCACAAGGGCTATTTGTAATATTGTTGACCATGCTACAAGTGGTCAAATTGCTGGCAGAATAGGGTAGGGCAGCGACGACAGTTGGATTGCCGCAGTTGCTGGGCGGGGGCACGGTACATGGTGTCGGTGAACATTGCCAGGTTAATTCAAATCCCGTATCATTTGCAGAAACATCTGATTCAAAAAGCAGCGTGATACAGTTGCTCGATGTTTGGATTTCTATATTGCTTCCCGATGAAGTGAAATTGGTGATTTGCTGACCGCTCACGTTCATTCCCTCATATATGGAGAGAAAATCAAACGTAGTTTCCAGGTTGAATTCCACCAAATCAATAGAAATGCACTGGTGTGTTTCTTGCGGGCAAATGGTGAATGTCAAATTTTCATTGTTGCTGTAATTACCATCAGGACCTCCAGAGTCAAAAAGTGTCCCGCCGCAGGATTCCGAAAAATCATCATCCCCCATGTTGTAAATAGGGTCAAATTCTTTGATGCACAAAACAAAATCGCCCGAGTTCGGGTTAGCCGAGGCCGACCAGTCGCTGATGCGCAGGAAATAAGGTAAGCCGGGGGTGAGTTGCAGCAGGTCCATTTCAAGGGTAGTTTCACCCAAAGCCGATTCTGCGCATTCTAGTTCCTGCAATTCATCCAACAAACATTCGCCCCGATAGACCGCAATTTGTGGCTGGACGATGCTGCCGTTTGGGCCGTCCACCCCGGTGAGGATAACCGTAAAATCAACGATGTCGCCACTCGCAGGCACCGTAAAAGAAAACCAGACATCCCGATTGATAATGCCGCTCGTATAACAGGTAGGGATGTTATCATTAGCGTTTGAAAAAGCTATTGAAGTTGTGGCGTCCACATTGTCGAAGGTGTCCAGAACAGGGCAGATGGGCGCTATTCCCAAATCTATCAGACCACTGCAATCGTCGTTGATGGGTTGGGAAAACAAGCTGGTTAAAAAGAGCACACCGCAAAAAGTAGTCAAAGTTTTTTTCATAGTTCCTGTATAAAATTGGAAAGTGAAATTGGGCAGCTCAAGGGAAGTGGTAGGAAAGGTAAATCGAGTGGCCAAAAGTAGGCAGTAAATTCAATAGGCCGTTAAAGCATGGGATTGTTTTTGGCAATTTGATAGTCATTGGCAAATGAAAAGGCCCTGCAACCAGCGCTGCAGGGCCTTTTTAATATAAGTATTTAAAGATGATTAATTTTTGTTGCCATTTGCCAACACCGGTGTGACTTTAGCATTGTCACGCAACTCCTGTGCGGCAGTAAACGAGGTGACCATGTGTGACAGCATATCGCTGGCAGACGTGGGTGCATTGGGCAATAAAATCAAGGTACTTTTTGAATGCTCGGCCACCGATTGCAAGGTGTCGTAGTGCTGCGTAATCACAATTAGGGCAGATGCTTCCTGCGAATTGATGCCCACTTTGTTCAGCATTTCCACACTATCTTCCAGGCCCTTGGCAATTTCACGGCGCTGGTCGGCGATACCCTGACCTTGCAGGCGTTTGCTTTCGGCTTCTGCCCTCGCTTTGGCCACAATGCGGATTTTTTCCGCTTCGCCTTCGTATTCTGCAGCAGTTTTCCTGCGTTCGGCGGCGTTGATGTGGTTCATGGCCTGCTTCACTTCTGCGGCAGGGTCAATATCGGTCACAAGGGCCTTCACGATATCGTAGCCGTATTCCATCATCGCTTCTGAAAGCTCACGGCGGATGGCCAGGGCAATGTCGTCCTTGCGCTCGAATACATCATCGAGCTTCATTTTGGGGACTTCGGCCCGGATGGTATCGAAAATGTAGGCCGTAATCTGTTCGCCTGGATTGTGCAGTTTGTAAAATGCGTCATAAATGGCGTTTTCCAGGATGCGGTATTGGACGGAAACTTTGAGCCCGACAAAGACATTGTCCTTGGTTTTCGTTTCCACCATAACATCCAGTTGCTGGATTTTCAGGCTGATTTTACCAGCAATCAGATCCACAAAAGGCACCTTGAACTGCAGCCCCGCATGACGGACGCTGTGAAACTTACCAAGCCGTTGCACGAGAACGGCAGTTTGTTGCTTGACAGTAAACAGACCCGACGACAAAACAAACAAACCCAAGACTAAAGGAATGAGCAATGTGATATCCATGATTATATTTTTTATAATGAAATTGAATTAACAGGGGAAAGTTAATCAAAACAGGCCAAAAGGCAGATATTTCTACACAAAAATCCTGAAAAACACGACAAGAAGACAAAAAAGGTAGGAAGATGGACAGGCAGGAAATAAAAAAACCACACAAGCACGTGAGGCGTTTTAGACCCCAGGTATCATGGATAAGGCAGTCGGAATGATTTCGGTAATCCTCTCGTCCCTGCCGACCCCGGTCAAGGGGAAGGGAAGGAACCGGACAAGTCAACGGTTGAGGCCCGCCCTAGTCGCATTCCAAATCAAAACCCTAACGTGAGAAATGTTGAGTCAAAACATTAAAGTTAGTACTTGTGCGGTCGTTTCTTTTAAAATACACAGTATCGTTTTACCATGTTTTAATAGCGGCAAGGTATAGGCTTTTTGAATAAAGGTCAACTACCAAATGGAAATTTTTTGAAAAAAAATTTTGCCATCCAAAACTACCTCTAAGACCCCCACAAAACCTTGAACACAACTTTTAAGCCCACATAAATTGCCCGTGGACTGGAGGCTGCGGCCCCGAAGCAAGTTCGGGATTCTCGCTGCGCTGTAAACTGCGGACTGTGGACTGAAGACTAAAAAAAACCTCACCTCCCCAACCCCTTCACCTCCACGTTCAAATTGCCGGTCATCCCAATCCTTACTTTGATGCCATCGGCGGCGATATAAACATGCGAAACATTCAGTTCTTTTAAATTTCCGTGCATGTTGATGCCCTGCGCCACTTCGTAGTTTTCAAATTCCTGCTGAATGGCTTTTTTGGTTTCATCTAGGTTTTCTTTCAGGTAAAAATCGAGGCTTTCCTGGACACTTTTTTTCAAAGTGCCTTTGAAAAGCCAACTGGCACTTTTCATCAGGGCTTTTTTCGAGCTGAATTCAAAATCTATGTCGGTCATCTCGATGCGGTTTTTATTGGCGTTATACTGGGGCTTGCCTGTGAAATAGACATTGCCGTTGTAATTGCCGGAAAGTAAAGTATTGATAACCAATTTGTTGCCTTGGCCATACAGTTTGATGTCCTCTACTTTCACAGTTTTTTTACCGTAGGTAAATGTCTCGCCAACCATGTTTTGCTTTGAAATCCGTTCGGCCTCCTTGAACGGGATTTCTGTGCTGAGATAGAGCGTGAAATCCTCCCCCGATGCCGTTCCCGGTTGGAAAGAAGGGATTTTGGCGTTTCCATTTGTGGCCGGTTTTTCACCCAAAAACACTGTGGGTTTAGTGATGACCGTAATGATGCCTTCAATGCGATCGCCTTTGGTGATAAAAGGCGACATGGATATGGACTGTGGGTTCAGCAAAAGCCAGGTGGAATACTCTTCCGACACCAGAAAAGGCTGGTTGATTTCTTTCCAAACGCTCTCGATTTCCTTTTTCAAATCGAACATGTCCTTTACTTCCGAATCAATGGAAGCGGCCAGTTCCTTTTTGGTTTGATTGATAAAAACATTGGCGATAGCGGTGACGGGCAAGTTGGCAAAGCCCAATTTCACCACAGGTTCCTTGAGCCATTTGAAGCCATTGACCGAAGTTTTTGTTTCGAGCGACCAGTCACTTTTTATTTTGAAATGGGTGATGAAATCGAGCGCCAACGAACCTTCAGCCTCCACGTCCGTAATGGCTACGTCTTTTTTTACCCACAAATCCATAGGTACGCTATACGTAATCTCTTGACTATCAACGTTGAGCGTCAAACCTTCCCGCCGGGTTACTTTCATCATCATGCCATCGTCCGACATGTTTTTGTCTTCGTAAAGCAAGTTTCCCAGTTCGCCCGTGATGCCTTTCAACAGGTCGTTTTTGTACAAACGGATCGGAATGTTAATAGTAGAAGGTTCAGGCTCCAAGCCAAGGTTTTCGTAATATTCGTCTGGCTTGACAGGTTCCTTGGTTTTGCAGGAAAACAAAAAAATAACGAGAAAAAAAAGCAGCCAATTTGATTTTGCCATAGGTGAAATGTTTGCCAAAATCCATCTAAACAGCAGATGGAAAAGTGGCGCAAAATTATGAATCCGTTGGTATTGTCGAATGCAACTATTCTTGTGAAATGCTGTCACTTTTAGCTACATTTTACACCGAAACTTTTATCTCAACAATCTTAAAAGTCATGAAATACTTTTTAAGTTTAATATTTTCCCTTTTGTTCAGCTTCACAATCACTTTTGCCCAAACCAGTGACAATAACTGGGAGGAACGCAGTGAACGCCTTGCCGAAAAAGCTGAACGTTTGGCGGAAAGGGCTGCCCGACAGGCCGAACGCACTGCGGCAAAATGGGAAGTAAGTGCCGATCGTTATGCCGAAGCTGCCGAACAACAATGGAACCGCAAATGGAAGCCAAAATTCGAGCGTTTCCCCAAAAAAGTATTGGACAAATGCTGCCCAGATGCTGTGTTTTTAGGAATAGAATCCAGCGATTTGTCCGACGAAAAAGCCAGGAAATTGGGCGTTCCGAATTTATACGGAAGCTATGTAACCAGGGTCATCGAGGGTTCTTCCGCAAAGGATGCGGGCTTGCAGCCATTCGATTATATATATGGTGTAAACGACCAGCGCACCAGCGACAATCAGGGCTTGGCCGATATTATCGAAGACTTCAAACCCGGCGAGGAAGTAACGCTGCATGTTTACAGGCAGGGCAAATCCCAGACGGTGAACGTAAAGCTGCGTGCCTACGACGAACAGGAATGGGAATGGGATGGAAAAGAGGAAGACAACGCCTTCCTTGGCGTCAGCCCAAATGAAGAAGAGGACGAAGATGAAATGAACGGCGCAACCGTTGACATCGTCGAAAACTCCACTGCTGCAGAGATGGGCCTGAAAGACGGCGACGTAATAAAAGGCATCAACGGCTATCCTATTTTGGATTGGGAAGATGTAGAAATTGCTATTTCTAACATGAAACCCGGCCAGGAGGTAACGGTGGTGTACGACCGGAACGGCCAGGAAAACAGTGCAAAACAGGCCATCAAATCTTACGAAGAAGCTTACCCGGAGGCTTTGTCCGATGATATGGCGTGGGAAAACAGCGATGGCAATTGGAATTGGGAGGATCAGGATGAAGATGGCGAGGACAAGGCGTTTTTGGGTGTTTATATCGAACGGATTTCCGAAGAAAAAGCCAAAAAACTGGGATTCGACAATCCTTACGGCAGCTATATTACCAGCATCCTGAAAAATACGGGTGCCGAAAAAGCTGGCCTGAAACCCTTCGACTACATTTATGGCATTGACGAATACCGGGTGGGCGAGCGCCAAAGCCTCGGCGGCATTTTGACCAAATACAAGCCTGGCAACACGGCCACCATACACTACATCCGCAAGGGCAAAAAGGCGAGTTCTGACCTTACTTTTGGCAAACATGCCGATGCAAAAAAAACGAGCCGGAACAGTTGCGAAGACCCATTTTTAGGTATCAATCAGGCTTATGACGAGGAACAGGAAGAACTGAACGGCGTCAAAATAACACCCGTCAAAAACTCGACCGCCACGGATTTGGGCCTACAGGCCGGCGACATCATCCAATCCATCAATGGCTATCCGATGCTGGACTGGACTGACATCAGCACAGCCATCAACATGCTGTCTCCTGGCGAAACAATCGCAGTAGAATTCCAGCGGGAAGGAAAAACCATGAAATCTTTCAAGGCCATTAAGTCTTATGCAGAAACCAAAAAATGCGAAGATTGCAATTGTGGCAACCATGAGGTTTCGATGAATTTTGGCAGTGATTTCAACTGGTCCAACGACATGGGAAATATTTGGAGCAAGAAGGGATCGGAGGACAAAAGCGGCCCAAGGGTGGATGTTTCCAATGCAAAAATTGCGATGGAAAATGTAACGTCCAGCGAAGAAAGCAGCCTGCAAGCCAAAGGGGTACAAATGCCCACTTCCAGCAGCCTGACAGTGGAAATGCTGAGCCTTTCACCAAATTCTTCGATGGGCATGTTTGAACTAAAATTCAACCTGCCCACCAGCGGCAGCACCGTGGTAAAGGTTTTCAATACCGCTGGCCGAGCTATTTACGAATACGATTTGGGCAAATTCAGCGGCGATTTCAGCGACTATGTTGATATTTCCCAAAATGGCTCCGGCAGTTATTTCCTTCAAATAAAACAGGATGGAAAGCTGTTTTCCAAAAAAATCGTGCTGACCAACAATTGAAATTTATACGCATAGTATATATGATCCAAATTTTGCGACTCCCCTAATTTTTGTTTAAGGGTATTTTTTTCTCAACATTAAAAAAGGGCTTGCCAAGCGGCAGGCCCTTTATTTTTCGCCAACAACTTTCGAGATTTTGGAACTATTTCTACATTTGCACCGCTTTTAAAAAATAGGATGTTTTTAATGCAAGATCAACATATCGCTTCCCCCTGTAGCTCAGTAGGTTAGAGCGTCGGATTGTGGTTCCGAAGGTCAGTGGTTCGAGACCACTCGGGGGGACAAAAAGCATTACTTCACCGGTAATGCTTTTTTGTTTTTACCAAATTTCATCAATGGCCAATGGCCAAATGACTCAATGACATCTTTATGGAAAGAGGCAACATTCCACGCAAAATCAGGGGCTTTCGGGACATAGACGCCGACCAGAACGAAATCCGCAGGCGTATCATCGAAGGCGCTACCAAAGTTTACCGTTCCTACGGCTTTGAACAGTTGGACACGCCCGTGCTCGAATATGCCGAAGCGCTGGGCAAGTTCATGCCCGACGAAGACACGGTGGACAAAGGCGTTTATTCCTTCCGCAACCCCGAAGAAGAACCCGTGCTCGACACCGACGGCAGCGAACTGCGTGGCAAGGATGGCAAAGCCTTCATGGAATTTGCCCCTTTGGCCATGCGCTACGACCTGACGGCCCCGCTCGCCAGGGTCTATGCCGAGCGCCTCTGGCAGGACTACCGCCGCAAGCAGGTCATGGAGACAAATGCGCCGCTTTTTCGCCGCTACCAGTTCGGGCCTGTTTTCCGTTATGAAATCAAGCTGCTGCCCGGCCGTTTCCGGGAATTTTGGCAATTGGACTTCGACTCCGTTGGCACGAATGACGTGGCTGCCGACGCCGAAGCCTGTATGATCCTTTCCGACGCCTTGGAAGAAATCGGTTTGAAACGGGGTACCTATGTAGTAAAAGTGAACAACCGAAAAGTGCTGAAAGGCTTCCTTTTTTCCATCGGCATTGATACGGATGACAAAGAAGCCGCCGTGCTCCGGGTCATTGATAAATTGGATAAAATCGGCTGGGAAAACGTGCGGATGGAATTGGGGCCTGGCCGCATTGATACCTCCGGGGCTGAAATAGCAGGCCTCAATTTGGAACCAAACACCATAGACAAAATCGTTGGTTTTATCAAATTGGCCACCGGCATTGCTGGCCGCAAAAATGTGTTGTCTGAAATCGAAAAAGCTATGGGTGACAACGAAGTTGCCGTAGAAGGTTTGGCCGAACTCCGCAAAATGGACGCACTGTGGGATAAGCTGGGATTCTCCGAAGACCGCATTGTTTTCGACCCAACGCTCATGCGGGGCATGGCCTATTATACGGGCCCAGTTTTCGAGGTTGAGTCATTGTTAAAATACAAGGATGAAAAAGGAAAGGAACGCAACGTCGGCTCTATCTGCGGCGGTGGCCGCTACGATGGCTTGGTGGAAAAACTATTGGGCATGAAAGTCCCTGCCACGGGCGCTTCCATCGGCGTGGATCGCCTGGCCGAAGTGCTGCGGATGGCCGGTGGCGAGGAAATAAAAGCGGAAGGCCCCGTCCTCATTGCCTATTTCGATGACGATCTTCAGCAGGAATATTACCGTATCGCCAGGGAACTCAGGGCGGAAGGCATTAATGTGGAAGTATATTGCGGCCTGTTCAAGGGTTTTAAAAAAATGAAAAAACAGATGTCCTATGCCGATGCCAAAAATTGCCCGGCGGTCATCCTCATCGGTGGCGACGAAGCCGCCAAAGGCGTGGCCATGGTTAAAAATCTCCGTCTGGGCAAAGAAATGGCGAGCAGCACCTCCGACAAGCAGGAATGGATCGCCAAAGCGCAGCAGGAAGTGCCACTCACGGAATTGGCGGCTTACGTCAAAGACTTGCTGACCCTTTAATTCCAGCTATGATTGAAAAAATAAAATCGGCCATTTCAGATCATATCGCTGTCCAGCAAATGCTGCTGGCCGACGCTTCGCTACATGCCGAAATCCAGCAAATTGTGGCCTGTTTAGTGGAGGTTTTCAATAGGGGCGGCAAGGTGCTTTTTTGTGGAAATGGTGGCAGCGCAGCAGATGCGCAACATTTGGCTGCTGAGCTTTCAGGCCGATTTTATTTAAACAGAAAACCACTTTTTGCGGAGGCGTTGCATGTAAATACGTCGTTTCTAACGGCCGTTGCCAATGATTTTGGCTATGAAGAAGTATTCGCACGGGCGGTCATGGCGATGGGCCGGGAAGGCGATGTGCTGTTTGCGCTTTCTACTTCTGGCCATTCGGCCAATATTTTAAAAGCCATCCAAACTGCCCGTGATAAAAGCATGAAAGTGGTAGGCATGACTGGCAAAATGGGTGGAGAAATGGCCACAGCCTGTGATTTTTTGATAAAAATACCTGCCGAAAAAACGCCCCGAATACAGGAAGGCCACCTCCTCATTGGCCATATTATTTGCGAACTCACCGAGGCCGCCATTTTTGCTCCAAAATAATTCAATGACCAATGACCCCAATGACTATTGACCCCTAACATACCCCACCTGTACCGGCATCCCAAAATTTTGGCCCCAAATGATGCCCGCCTGATCCACCAGATAATAAATCCCGGTCGTCGTCACGTACAGTGTCCAGGCAAAGCGAAAATCCTGGGAAGGTAGTTTCATGCCCACCTGAAAAGTCTGGTTGTTGAGTGGATTGTACATCCAAATCGAGTTGTCGGCTGCCAAAAAATATTGCGCCATGTCGCCCTGAAAAATGCACTGGGCCACATAGTGCGGGTTGTTTTGTTGGTAGCTGGGCTGCTGCTGGAATTGTTGTTGCCGTTGCTGAATCATGGCAGGGTCTGGGGCCAAATTGTTGAAATCCTTGTTGGTAGGAGGGTTTTCCAATTGCCTCTCGTCAATGTCGTCGGCTATTTTCAAAACGGCCATTGAAATCTGCGAGCGCTCCTGTGCCTTGTCGCTCATGCCGAGCAGCTTTTCCCGCTCATATTCCTTGTATTTTCCTTTTAGGAAAATAGACTGGTTGTACAATTCACCACCAATCGTTTTTAAAAAACCAGTCATGGAATCAATGGCTTCCGGCAACTCGCCTTCGCCGATGTGCGCCCTTATTTTGTCGGTGACATGTCCCATTTTGACAAAGGTTTGTGTTTTGAAAACTGTTCTTCAGGCAAAACAAACTATTCTTGCAAAATTTTCCCAAGAAGCAGCCATTTAGTATCGTTCAAAAAATAAAATCGGCACAACGTCGGCGGGGTTTCAAACCCCGCCGACGTTTAGACCCACGAAATTTGGGGTGTTATTTTTTACCAATACTTAATGGCATTGTTTTGCTTTTGAGGAATTCCAACTGCTAAATACTTACAGATTTAAAATCAACAAAGAAATGAAATTTTTCCTTAGCTGTTCATTGACCCTGTTTTCCTTCCTGTTGTGCCTTGGCCAATCCATACAGGGCGTGACTGAGATAGAACTTGAAAAATCGGAATTTGAAAAACATCTGCAATACCTTGCTTCAGACGAAATGGCTGGCAGGATGACAGCCTCCGACGGCGAACGCATGGCAGCCGATTACCTGGTTTCCATCTTGGAAAGCTATGGGGTAAAACCTGCGCCCGGCACAGACAATTTTCGCCAGGAAATCCCATTTGAAAGGATAAGCCCGCCTGTTTCTGCCAGCTTGGTTTTGGGCGAATCAAAATACGACCTGAGCGGCGACCTGCTGATACTGGCCGGGGATGCGGGCCAAATCAAATCTTCCGCCGTCTTCGCCGGGCATGGCTGGGTGGACGAAATCATGGATCACGACGACTATAAAGACCTGGACGTAAAAGGTAAAATCGTGTTCGTTTTGCCAGGAAAACCTGGCTCCAACAACCCGATGGAAACCATTCAGGCTATGGCCAAAAAAAGAGAAATCGCAGCCTCGAAAGGCGTTGCCGCCTTGATCGAATTGTACAGAATGAATATTCCCTGGACTTTTTTCAAAAACTTTTTTGGAAAGGAAAGGCTGGAAATGGTTGACAAAGAAAAGGCCGATGGCAATTCATCCCTCCTATATGGATGGCTCAAAGAGGGCGTCCCAAATCCCATTAAGGATCTGGAACATGGTAAGCCAATCGTTGCTTCCTTAACAAGTTCCGGCGTAAAAAATGAAAAAGCAACTGCATACAATGTTGTAGGAGTAGTGGAAGGCAGCGACCCAAATTTGAAGGAACAATACGTCGTGGTGAGCGCCCATTACGACCATGTGGGTGTTGGCGAACAAGGCGGTGCGCCTTATACCGAACAGGACAGTATTTTTAATGGTGCCCGTGACAATGCGATGGGTACGGTGGCTTTATTGGCGGCTGCCAAAGTACTGGCTGCAAATCCGCCAAAACGCTCGGTCATTTTCCTCGCCTGTACCGCAGAAGAAATGGGACTGCTCGGCAGCCAATATTACGTTGAACATCCTTCAGTTTCTTTGGAACAAATGGTTTTCAATTTAAACAATGATGGCGCTGGCTACAACTCCACCGAGCATGTAACAATCATTGGCTTGGATAAAACCAACGTAAACGACAGGCTAATGGAAGGCGCTGAGACGCATGGTTTACAAGTAACGGGCGACCCAGATCCAAAACAAAACCTTTATGAACGCTCGGACAACGCCAATTTTGCCAATAAAGGAATTCCGGCCATTGATTATGCGCCAGGTATCAAAGAAATGAACGAAGATGTTTTTAAATATTACCACCAAGCAAGCGACAACCCGGACACGATAGATTATGATTATTTGTTGCAATTCTGCAAGGCATTTGCCCTCACTGCCCGTTTAATTGCAGATATGGAAGAAGTGCCTGCGTGGCAAGAGGGCCAGGAGCGGAATCGGAATTGAGAGTTGAGTAACAAATCAAAAAACTACCTTTCGCCTACTCTGCGGTTGATAGGGCAGACAGGTTAAACCCAGCGCAAAGACGTCGAGGTTTCAAACCCTATTCTTTATCCACAGAATAATTTTTTGAAATCGAGTGCCTACCGTCCCCTTGGGGACGTAATATAGGTAGCTAAATGTCCAGAGCTGACTTCCGTCCCGCTAGGGACGCAATGTCGGAAATAAATGAAACCGACATTTCGTCCCTAGCGGGACGGAATTTCATGCGCTTTCTTTAACTACCGACATTAGACCCCTAGCGGGGTCAAATCTGTGGGGAATGGACTTGGTTTTATCCCGATTGCTATCTGGACTACGACTTTTTAGGCACCCCCGCCAATTCCCTAAATTGGCGGGTTACCTATCAATTGGTTTCCAACCAACCATTGTCCGACAACCAATCGGTGAGTCTTTTTGGCCAATCTTTAATAGATTCCAGCGTGGAACGGCTGCCCATATTAAAGGCATGTTGTCCTTGAGAAAAAAGATGTACTTCCACGGGGACTTTGGCTTTGCGGCATAGCTGGGCAATTTCCATAATTGGTTCCGAGCAGCATTCGTCATCATTTGCGGCCAGCAAAAAGGAAGGTGGCGCATATTCGTCCATGGCAGCAGGAACTGCCAATGGGCCAGGATAAATCAGCACTTGAAAATCCGGCAAAGCGCTTACTTTATCTATGGCGTCATCGGCATTAGGGTTGGATTTGTTTTCACCATAAGAAATCCAGGCGGCCAATTCTCCGCCAGCCGAAAATCCCATCACGCCGATACGGGTGGGGTCAATGTTCCATTCTTTGGCCCGGCTCCTGACCAACCGCATGGCACGATATCCATCTTGTTTGGCATGTCCCTCCTTATACGGTGAATTTTCTTCCCGGAACAATCGGTATTTTAATACAAAAGCCGTTATTCCCAAGCTATTGAAATATTCGGCAGCTTTTTGACCTTCGGATTGATAGACCAATGCCCGGTGGCCTCCCCCTGGACAAATCACAACGGCTGTACCGTTGGCCTTATCTTTTGGCGGAAGAAAAACAGTAACAGAAGGATGATGGATATTTTTTACCCACCAGTCTTGCGCTTGTTCGGCTTCGTTTTTTCTGTTTTCAAACCCTGGTGCTCCATTGGGCCAAAGCGGGATGCTAATGGGTTTTTGTTGTGCAAAAAGAAGTGTGGTGCTAATTAAATAGATAAATAGGAAGTAATATTTCATTGTAATTATTTGAATTCCGGACATTGTTGAACGAGAATTATATTGGCTATTTTTGAATTGATAAATTAGTTATTATAGCTAACGCCGCCAAGTTTTGTTCATGGGGGTTTGGGGGCGATAGCCCCCAATTCTGATAGCTATCGGAACCTTTCTCCCCGCAGCGGCGCCGGAGGCACCGCTGCGGGGAGAAGAGTGTCTCTTGGGGCGGCTGCGCCGCCCCAAACCCCATGCGCAAACACATCAAAGCTTATAATACTTATCAGCAAGCCATGCAATTGGCCATCCAATACATACTGCCAAAATGGCCATATTTGTTAGTACTCCCGACCAATTGAATGCGGCCTGCGGTGCTTGGGTCAATGGCAAAACGCCCAGATTCATTACCGCCCAGACGAATAGGCCGCCATATAGCAAACCGCTTATCCATTTGTTTTTCCTCATTAATGCATTTTTGGGATAAATGAGAAAATATAAAGCAGCAAAGCTTATAGCAATAAAAAAATGAAAGAATATGCCCCAGGCCACCATATCAGTTCCGCCAGCAAAAGCGGCCTCGCCAAATACGCCGCTGGCAATGAACTTGAACGTTCCAACGGCATTTCCTTTTATGGCAGCAAGAATATCCAGCAATCCAGCCAGCAGTCCGGCAAGGAGGATATTTTTCAGCAAACCTGGTTTCATTTTTATTAGGCTTTAAGATTTAATAAATGATTCTGGTAGCTTGGCAATTGGGGTAATCCAAATATTGCGGTAATATATCGCTGCCCCTTCCGATTGTAGCTGGATTTTCCCTTTCGTCAGCGGTTCGTAAGCCCCATTGATGGGTCGGCGAGAATTGTACAATACCATCACTACTTGGCCATTTACCACATGCACAGCAGTATCGCCGAAGCAATACAGGTCGAGGGTGTTCCATTCGCCATCTGGCTTTTCAAAGTCGGTGCTACGGATGCAGTGCCGCCCTGTTTCGGTTTTATCCATAAAGGTTTTCAAGTCACCTTTTGGGTCATAAATCCAATCTTTTTCGCCCTGTTTTGTGGCTGGAATGTCAATCACAGCACCAGCAACGCCCCAGAAATCTCCACAGTCGCCTTGCTGAATCTGAAATTCTTGCGATTGCATCCAAAATCCATAATCTGCACCGTGTTCACCGACTGCATGATAGAGCAAACCACTGTCTTTCTTATAGTTTTCCCTTGGATGGAACTTGTTTTTGCCCCATTTGAAATCAAGCCGAAGGTGGTAGTTTTCAAATTCTTCTTTTGTTGAAATGCCACCAAAATGCTCGCCCGAAATGCTAATAGCAGGAGCTCCATCTATCTCCGCCACGGTGAATGTTTTCTTTGGATCTATATTTAAACCGATGGGCGCAACGCCTGTACGGTCGTCTCCTACAGGCGGGAATTGTGGGCCTAAATAGGTGTCCCAACCCTCCAAATCCTTGCCGTTGAAGAGCTGCCGCCACTGCACTTTTGGCTCGTTCAGTTCGATAACGTAGCCATCAGGGTCGGTGATGTAAATTTGGTAAGCACCATCAAAGCGCTGTTGGCGATGGTAGGCCAAGCCAGTTTTTTTCAAATAAGCCTCAATTGGGTCAGCATCTTGAATAGTGAGGGAAAAATGCGCCCCATTCTTATCGTTGTTCGTGACCGGATCAGTGCGGCCAGCCAGCAGGTGCAGCTCTTGTCCTGGCGCTACTTTGAACCAGGCCCGAATTGCCTTCAAATTGTCAGGCACTTCAATTGGTTGCAGCCCGACGACTTCCCGGTAAAATTTGGCGCTGGCATCAATTTCCTTCACCGACAGCCCAACATGATTGTAACCTGTGGTGGAAATTTGTGAAAAGAGTGAAAACCCGATGACCAAACAGCCACAAAGGTTGAGTATTTTCAATTTACTCATGTTTTAATTTTTTGATTTTGACAATAGCCAATCGTACAAATCCTGGCCGCCATAGACCCGCCGCCAAGTGTCGTGGCCCATGTCTTCGTGGATGGTAAAGCGCACATCGGGAGCGCCGAGTTCCTTTAATTTATTGATTCCAGCATAGAAATAGCGGGGTTGAACGACAGGATCGAGGCCACCGGCAAAGGTCCAGCTCGGAATTTTTGCTTGCGCAATGGAGGCCATATAATCTGGATGCCCCCAACCAACTATGGGTGCAATGGCTGCGAATTTTTCCGGATGCGTACTGGCAAAATGCCAAGTGCCGAAGCCGCCATAGCTCAGGCCGGTCAGGTAGGTGCGTTGCGGATCGCCGCCCATATATTTGTGGACCATATCCAGCATTTCCAATAGGTCGCCTTCTACCAAATCCCAGCCATCGGGCAGGGTTTTCATGCCACCGGGAAATGTGTCGGAAGCCAAGGCACCCGTCATGTAAGCTTGCGGCAGGTCGCCCCAATTTCTGGGCGGGGTGCCGTCGCTGAGGCGTTGCGGGATGGATTCTTTCTTGCGGTTGTCTATGTACGAAATCCCCTTTTTATCCATGCCAAACATGGGCAGTTGTGGCGAAATAATGATGAACGGCAAATCCCGTTTTTGAACCCAAGCCTCATACAGCGGCCCATGAATCATTACATAATCGAGGTCGTCCATGCCATCGCCCCGTTCGCCGTTGCCGTGAAGGAACATCAGCACTGGATATTTTTTGCCAACCACGCCATCATGCCCTTTTGGAAAATACACGAAGAACTTATGTTTTCCATCATCCAACTTGCTATTGAAAGGTACACGAACCAGGCGGGCTTCCATTTCTGATGTTGCCGCCACTGCTTTGCCGGGTTCGAGCAGGTCGGTGTTTGGCGCCTCAAGAGTTAGGTCCTCCATCCAAATATTTCTGTACAAAACATTGTGGCCTTCAGCTTGCAGTTTCAGCCCGCCTGGACGGTCTGTTATGCCTTTGCCGCCGTCGTTCCCACCATCAATTCCAGAATTTGGGCCGCCCCAAACTTGCTGTATGGGTTGGTTTTGATGGACTTTTTTACCATTGAAATGAATGGACACCAATGGCTTTTCCACCAATTTACCATCCTTAAAACGGGCCGCCCGGAACACGATATCATAAGCGTTCCATTTTCCCACACCATTGTATGGATAGTAAGGCGAGCGCCGTTCGTTGATGACCGCAGCAAGGCCGTGCGCCGTGCTGTCGCCATCGAGCACTTGTATTTCATAGCGGTTTTGGAGATAAACCCCGCTGTTTCCGCCGGGGTCTTGTATCAGGAATTCAATGTGCGCCCTGAAATCCCTGAACTCATGCTTCGTCACAATATCGGCTGCACCGTACATCCCGCCCGCAGCCGCAGTGTCATTGGTATTCATGGCCGAACCTGCGCCAGTGGGGTCTTTGACGATTTGCCATTTGATGGGCATGGTTGCCTTTAGGCGTGGGCCAGCCCAATACATCCAATTGTCGTGCAGCGATTTTTCACTTCCATCAAAATAGACCTTTGCGCCCTTGGTTGGCTTTGCACCAACGCCGATATTTTGGGCGAACAAATTGGTTGAAATCAACATCAAAAAAATTGGGAATAATACGTTTTTCATTTTTCAAGTATTTGATAATCATTGTTTTGTCAATCAATCAATCCGCTCGTCCTCCCTTTAATTTGTAGTGAAGATTTCATTACCGTTTGTTTGGAGAGGCCGGGTTATCAAACCCATGTGATTGCACACAGAATAACTTGGGGCTGGAATATCTGCATAATTTCTGCTTTTCCGGTACTGACATCCCCCCTACCCCCCTTCAAAGGGGGAATTCGGGTCTGCTTACTTTGCACAATTTGGGCAATTAAGCAGGGTCTCAATCCCCCTTTGAAGGGGGGTAGGGGGGATGTTTTTGGCAAATGCTCAACTTTTTGAACAAAGCAGAATATTTTTATTCTGTGTGCAATCAACAGGGTTATCAAACCCGGCGGTTCCGATCCCAAACCGCCGGGTTTGATTACCCGGCCTCTCCAACTGAAAGTTTGTTTTTCAACTTTTGGAGGTTATGAGCGAATCATTCACATCCCTGTATTGCTCACAAATGCTACCCTTTTTCCGTCCGGCGACCACGAAGGGGTATTGATGGTTCCCTGGCCTCCATACAAATAGGCGATTACCTTTGGCTTGCCACCATTGGCGGGCAGGGTACGCAAATAAACATGCTTGTAAAAAGGGTGGTCGTCGGCCTTCATATCAGGCATATAGGAAAGGAAAACCAGCCATTTTCCATCCGGTGAGATATGCGGAAACCAGTTTTGGTATTCATCGTCCGTTAGTTGTTCCTGATAGCTGCCATCCGGCCGCATCCGCCACAATTCCATCGAACCCGTCCGCACGGAATTGAAATAAATCCACTGGCCGTCGGGGCTGTATTCCGAACCGTCGTCCAAGCCGGGCGTCTTGGTCAATTGTATCTCATCGCCACCATCCGAAGGGATTTTATAAATATTGTAATCGCCGTTGCGCTGCGCCGTGTAGGTCAGCCATTTGCCATCGGGCGACCAGCCGTGCAGGTAACTCGGCCCGATTGGAGTAATCTGCTTGGGTGTGCCTCCTGCCATTGGCACTGTAAAAATCAACGAAACATACTCCTCACTGCCATTCGAGCTGCTGAGGCCGAGCATTTTTCCGTCAAAGGAAATCACATGGTCGTTGTTGTTTTGTTTCACAAAATCGGTATTCAATACGCTTGTTTTTTTAGTGGAAAAATCAAAGCGGTGAATCAGGCCTTCGCTATTGTAAATCAAGGCTTTATCGTCCAATGTCCAGTTGGGTGCCTGCAAGGAATTGAGTGCAGAATGAACGATCTTCCTTGCTCCTGACGCCATATCCAACACCTCCACATGACTGCCCAAATAGTCCCGATAAGGTGTGTAACCATCTTTGGGTGGCAAAACGATACGGACATTGTCGAATTCGGCTTTTTCCACCACATCTTTATGGTGGGAGCAAACAAAAAGCCCAGCCAGCAAATCCTGGGGAAAGTCAAAATCTGGCACTTCCACGGTCCAAAACGGGTCGCCAAATTTGGCCACGGAGAGAAAAAAACTGCGCCCCCGCCTTTCCAGTTGGATGACATCGGGCGTTTTTACAGGCGATATAACCTCCTGGATATTCGAACCAGCCTGTTTGCGGAATTGGATGGCTGTCAGCCCATCGCCATGCACGGTGGCGCACACCATTGCAGCGCTGGTGTCCAAAGAAGTGCGGACCATCCAACCAAATTTTCGGTGCGGGTCAACCCCCTTTCCAAGCAATTTTCCACGACAGGAAAGAATGAAATTGCCTGTCAGTTGATTATGGCTAAAATGAAATTCGTCCTTCGAAAACCAGATATTTTCACCGGACCCGGACAGGCTGTATTTTTCATTTTCAGGGTCAAATGTTGTTTGGCCTTTGTGCAGTACAGGGCCGACATCCACGCTGTTTTTAAAAATGCCCCAAGATGTTTGGGAGAAAAGTGGAAGGTTTGCCATGAGCAAAAGGAGGAGGGATGAGTATTTCATTGAACCAGTTTGATTGAAAAGTAAATCTGGCTGTGATATTACGGGGAAATGCCAAGATGGGCAAGAAAAAATGCAAGGGCATTTTGGCCGATAAAATCAGGGTGGGTACAAGTCAACTGTTATTGGCCAGCTTGCTTTTCAAAAAACCCTTCACTACTTCCAAGCCAACCCTAAAATCACGGTTGTTGTTGATGATCAAATCCGCTTCGTCCATGTAAGGTTCGATGTATTTTTCAAAAGTGGGCAGCACGTGTTTTTCATAGCGGTACAACACATCTTCAATGGGGTAATTGCGCTCCACCTGATCCCGTTTGATGCGGCGGATGACCTTGAGGTTCTCCTTGGCGTGCAGGAAAATCTTCAGGTCGAGCATTTTCCTTATTTTTTTAAAATGGAACACAAAAATCCCTTCGACCAACAGGATTGGGGCCGGATAAAAGGCCAGTGTGGCAGGGCTGGCCTTGGCGTTGTTGAAAATATATTCCAGTCGCTCCACCGTTTTCCCATCCATGAGCCGCTGTATATCGGCTGCGAATGATTTTTTGTCAATGGAGCGGGGCAGATCGAAATTTTCAATGCCCTCCTCGTCACGGTACTGTTCCTGAATGGGCCGGTAGTAGTCGTCCTGAGAGATAATACAAAGCTCGTCAGTAGAAAAAGCGGCCCGTAGTTCCTTGATAAAAGTCGTTTTGCCAGAGCCGCTGCCGCCCGTGATACCAATGAGGAAAGGTTTAGACATGAAAAAAATGTGTTTACGTGTTTAGGTGTTTGCGTGTTTTTGTGTTTTGGGCCTAAACACATAAACACCCAAACACAAAAACACAATCCGCTAGGCAAAGGTATTAATTGGATGTTTACATTTGGCGCATGAAAACATACTTTACCCTTGCCGTTTTTTTGTTGGTGGCCAATGCCCATGCACAAGTTTTTACCCAAGGCGCAAAAAGTGCCGCAATGGGCAATGTGGGCGCAATATTTAAGGATGAACAAAGCCTGCTGGGCAACCAAGCCGGACTTGGTGCCATGGAAAATTTTGCGGTGTTGGTGGCTGCCCAGCGCCGATTTATGCTGTCAGAATTGGATGCCGTGGCGGCAGGTGTGGCGCTGCCCACCCGTTCGGGCACCTTTGGTTTGTTGGTACAAAACTTTGGTTACAGCGAATTTCGCCAGCAAAAAATAGGCTTGGCGTATGGCCGCCGCCTGTTTGAAAACTTTTACGCAGGCGCCAGTTTCGATTATTTTCAAACCCGCATCCCCGAATACGGTAGCAAGGGTGCCGTCTCCGTACAAATCGGCTTGCAGGCCCAACTCTCCAAGCAACTCCTCCTCGGTGCCCACGTGGCCAACCCCGGCAAAGTGGAAATCGCAGAAGGCGACCGCCTGCCCACCATTTTTAACCTCGGCCTCGCCTGGACCCCTTCGCCCAAAACTTCCCTCGCAATTGAAGTGGAAAAAGACATTGACTTCCCACTCCGTGCCAAAGGCGGCATCGAATACCAGGCTGCCAAACCGCTATACCTCCGCCTCGGCGTGGCCTCCAACCCCACTACCGCCCATTTTGGCCTCGGCATATTGATAAAAGAATCCATCAAAGTGGACGTGGCCAGCAGTTACCATCAGGTATTGGGTTTTTCGCCGTCGGTGGGGGTGGGGTATGCGTGGTAGGGGCGATCTTGAGGTCGAGCCATGATTGTAGGGCGACAAAACACATCGCAAGTGCCACCCGAAGCGGGTTCGGGACTGAAGGCTGCGCTCAACAATTGCTTAAACTAAAGGTAAAATCAACAGGTGGGAAGGAGACTTGGCACAAATGGGGAATAAGTGACTTAAATTTTGCTTGAATCATACTTCCAACAACTGGTAACCGACCGGGATGCCCTTGTACAACGAGTCCATGAGGATCACCCACCTTGCTGCTGTCCCGGACAAAAGGCCGCTGTATCTCCGGGATAGCGATTTCATCCCGACCACAGGTCGGGACACCCACGACAGCAGGATTTGGATGAGGTGCTGGTTGACGGCGTATTTTTGGGTTTTCCTCTGTGAAGATTTGTATTTTTGTAAAAAAATAAGATAGATGAAAACCATCATCATCAAGTTTGAAGATACCAAGGAATGGAGTTTCTTGCTGCAGCTATTAAAACGGCTTAACCTCCAATTTGATTGGAAGGAAGATGTGGCAGTAAAAAATGCGCCACTGCCGCCAACTGATCCTGTTTCCTTGCTTTTCGGCAGCTTCCCTTCTGACAAAACAAGCGATGAACTCGTTCAATCCATTTACGCCGCTAGGGTCAACCATACACGGGAAATCAACCAATGAAATACCTCCTTGATACCAATATCGTTGTGCATTTCCTGCGAGGTGCCTACCACTTAGACGAGAAAATGCGCTCAGTCGGTATCGAAAACTGCTTCGTCTCTGAAATAACCATCCTTGAACTGGAATATGGCGTGGAAAACAGCGCTCCCGAATGGCAAGAACGCCAGCGTATTGCCCTCGACAATTTCATCAGCATCTTTGAACAAAGAATCCTGCCTATCCGTCCCGCTTTTAAGCCTTACGCCCAAAATAGGGTACGCCTCCGTAAATTGGGAACGTCCATCTCTGATTTCGACCTTCTCATCGGTTCCACGGCAGTAGCCCACAACCTCACCATCGTCACCGACAACGTCTCTGAACTTTCCCGAATTGAAAATAACCAAGTGGAAAACTGGATTGTGCGGTTGAAATAAAAGTCCATCCCGTCACGCACCTTGTTTCTGCACCAAACGAAAGGCCATTGGATTTATGGGATGGCGATTTCACCTGAACCTACTGCATTTTCAGCAAAGATCGACATTGCTCGACTTGCCCCGATAGCTATTGGAAGCAACCTTATCCCGTATGCGAGCACTTCCGAAAGCCATCGGAATCAACGAGCAGTGCCGTTTTTTAATTGACACGGCAGGTAGTGCGCCAGCGGGAACAGCAGTGTGGATCTCACCGCCACCACCAAGCCTTGAAAGGGCGATATACATCATCAATATTTCAGTCCGTCCCCCATCATTCCCAAACATACCGCTCATCATACTCCACCTCGTATTTTTTCAAAAATGCCCGGTACTCATCCTGAAAAGTTTTCTTGCTGTGATGCTCCTTCTGGTTGGCGATGTACTGGATGACCACTTCCACCTCAGACGGGTTCACGGAAAATGCCCCATAGCCATCCTGCCAGTAGAATCCCAGGTATTCCTCCCCTTTGGTCTTTATCCAACCCGATGAATGTGATTTCACCTCCTCCAGCAACTTCATCAACGGTAGTTTCTTCGACAACATACACAGGATGTGTATATGGTCAGTGTAGCCACCGATTTTGATGGGCGGACATTCCAGCGCCTTGCAGATGCCGCCCATATAGGCGTACAGTTCTTCTTCGATGGCCGGAAGGATGAACGGCTGTCGGTGTTTCGTGCTGAACACGAGGTGTACGTAGTTTTTTACGAGTGATTGTCCCATTTTCTCAGTGATGATGCAGGGCAGCACCCTGCGTGAATGTATGTTACCCCTTCGGGGCTATTATGAATTTCGTATCATGTTTCGATTGGTTGCACGATATTTCGACGTGGTTCGCCCCGTTTCCCCCCATTCGACGGGTTTGCACCCATTCGACGAGTTTCCCCCCATTCGACGGGTTTCCCCCCATTCGACGGGTTTGCACCCATTCGACGGGTTGCACCCCATTCGACGGGTTGCACCCCATTCGATGGGATGCACCCATCGCTATCGTATTTCGCCCCGTTGGGGCTATGAGCCGGTACCCACCTCCAACATCATAGCCCCAACGGGGCGCAATACATTTGCATTGGGTGTAGCCCTATGCTCCAAGGCAAAGGCCGCACCTCCAACAGCATAGCCCCAACGGGGCGAAATACATTTGCATAGGGTGTAGCCTTATGCTCCAAGGCAAAGGCCCCACCTCCAATATCATAGCCCCAACGGGGCGAAATACATTTGCATAGGGTGTAACCCTATGATCCGGAAAACATTAGCATAGGGTATAGCCCTATGCTCAGGAATACATTTGCATAGGGTGAAGCCCTATGATCAGGGATGGACATTTGCTCTTTTGGAGTCTCTGGAAAGCGCCTGATTGTTCATCCAAAGCCTGACCCGCTCATTTGTGTGCAGGAACTCGTCATAATCAAAGCCCGCCCGGGCAATAGCCCATTGGAATCTGCTTGGCGGTATTTGGATGTTAATGCTCAAATTTTGGCAAAATTAGGGGTATTTATGGAGATTGTGGAGGGCTTGCACCCACGAGAGCAGGGTTTGGATGAGATGCTGGTTGACGGCGTATCTTGTAGTTTCCATACCTGAACGGTGCTGTTAATTTTAATCAGCGGCTGCAAAAGGAAGTCCTTGCGACAACCAATGAGCCTGCTTTCCAAGTTGTTTATTTTCAATCCATTACAACTTGTAACGCTTTTGTAACGCCCATGTATCGCCTTCCTCATTTTCTTTATTATAAGTTCGCCATCCATTTGCGCCACTTTCTTTGTTGCGCATGATAGAAAAGAAATAGAATGAGAAAAATGATACACTTCATCAAGGAAAACACTTTGCTTGCCTGTCTGCTCCTGTTGTTTACCGGACCGCTGTCAGCTACTACTTATACCTCCAACGCAGTCGGCAACTGGAGCGATGCAGGTTCGTGGGATGGCAATGGCGTACCGCCCAACCCACTTCCCTTCGGTGACGCCATCAATGTGGGCCATAACCTGACGTTGACAGGCAGTTTGACCATAAACGGTGCCTTGAACTGGAGTACAGCGGGTGCGTCCATTGCGCTCAACCAGCCGATTTCAGGCACTGGCATCGTGAGCGTTTCGGGGAGCATCATCAACATAACCGCCAATATCTCGATGACTGGGGAGGGAAGCCTTAGCCTTACTTCCACGGTCAATATTTCCGTCAGCCTTGCGACCACCAATGTGAGCGTTGAGAATGGCAACATGACCTTTTCGGCCAACAGCGGTAGTTCTGCCGGCAATTTTATTGGCATCCATGTCAATGCGGCAAAATTGACCACATCGGGCAACGGGAACATCAGCCTAACGGGCAAGGGTGGCAACACAGGCAATAATCAACATGGCATAGCGGTACAAGCTGCGGGCGTGGTCGAATCAACCAGCGGCACAGGCACCATCACGCTGAACGGCACGAGCGGTGCGAGCAATGGCGGCATTTGTTATGGTGTCTATGTAAATGGGGCAAACAGCTTGGTGCAGTCCTCTTCGGGCAATATCCAGGCAACAGGCGTCTCGCTGGGCACAGCGACCGGCAACAACCAGGGTGTGATGTTGGAGAGCGGCGGCCAAATCAAGTCGGACGGTAGCGCAGCTATTACGGTGACGGGCACAGGTGGCTCCGCACAATTAGGGGTTGGAATACACTTGCTTGGCTCCAATTCAGCCATCATCTCATCGGGCGGGGACATAAGCCTTACGGGAACTGGTGGCAATGCGGCCAACGGCATGCGGGGCTTTTTCCTTGAAACGGGTTCCCAAATCACTGCCACCAACAACGCAAATATCACTATCGGCGGCACAGGGGGCAGCACCTCTGGGAACAACAGGATTGGCGTGGCAATTACTGGTTCCACTTCCATTTCTTCCGAAAATGGGAGCATCACCATCACGGGCACGGGCGGCGGCGGTACGGGCACAGGGCATGTCGGCATTTCTTTCGCCGGAACCATCGCCAGCACGGGCGGTGGCGCTATATCCCTTACCGGAACAAGGGGCATCGCAAGTGCCGACGGCATCCAGTTTTCAACGACTGGCGTCATAGACGCTGGCAGCAGCACGGTCACACTGACATCCAATGCTGGCAATATTACCTCAGGCACAGCAACGACCGATGTAGTCGCCAACACATTGTCCATAACGACCACCAACGGCACAATCGGCGCAAGTGGGAACCCATTGGTTTTCAACGCCGCCAATATTTCCACCAATTCGTCCAGCGGCAATTCAGCCCAGTTTTTAAGCGAAACCAACAACGTCACCATCACCAGCATGACGGCGGGCACGGGTGCCATCAACCTGGTAAGCGGCAATTTCTTGGGAGGTGCTTCCATTACCACGTCCAGCCTGACCAGTACCAGCGCCAGTTTTTCGCCGGGGAGCAGCCCTGGCACGCTTACCATCTCAGGTGCTTTGAACATGGGCACAGGGACTTACTATTGTGACATCAATGGCACGACACCTGGGACTGGACACGACGTACTCGCCATCGGCGGGAATGCAACCCTCTCCAACGCCAGCCTTGTCGTGGACTGGGGCAGCTACACGCCTACCGCTGGGCAGACTTTCGACGTGATGACCTTCGCCAGCCGCACGGGTACTTTCGCCAATGTGACCATCCCATCCGTGAGCGGCTTGAATTTCACGGTGAGCTATACCAGCACGAAAATAACGCTCAATGCAGCCGCCGTCTTACCGGTGGAATTGGTTGATTTTAAAGCAAAAAAAGTGGACACAGGCGTGCAATTGGAATGGACAACCGCCAGCGAACTCAATGCCGATCGCTTCGAGGTGGAGCGCAGCACGGACGGTTTTTCATTTGAAAAAATCGGTGAGCGGCCAGCGGCTGGCATCCCGATAGCTATCGGGACAGTGGAGCAACGCTACGTTTTTTTGCATGAAAACCCGTCGGCAGGCATGAACTATTACCGCCTCCGGCAAATGGATGTTGATGGGAAGGAGGAATACTCGAAGGTGGTGAGCGTGAGCGTCGGCACGGACTGGCGGTTCGAATTAAAGGTGTTCCCAAACCCTGTCAGCCACCACCTGAACCTTGATTTGCCAACAAACATGGAGGACGGCGAAATGGCCCGACTGTTCGATATTACTGGCCGTTTGGTAATGACCGCCCCCATTGCCAAGGGCATCAACTTGTTGGATGTCAGCAGCTTGCCCGCTGGGACTTACCTGCTGGAAATCATAAAAGGAACCACCCGTTTTGTCGAAAAAGTGATGGTCGAGTGAGGGAGGCGGAATTCGCTGTGCACCCACAATAGCAAGGTTTGGATGAGGTGCTGGTTGGCGGCGTATTTTTGGGTTTTCATAAGTGTTTTACTGCTGCCTAAAATTTTGATAATACACCTTCCCGACGATGGGCACACTCACCACCACCATCACCCAATATTTCAAATCGTCCAGCCAACTGGAACCTAAAAAAGCAGCAGCCAAGGGGTAAGCAACCAAAAAAACGACCATCAGCACGGCAAGCGTTATCATAGGCCATTTCTGGTAAATGGTTTTGCTGGCAATCCTATGCTGAACCGACACGCTCGAATTGTAGCTTTCCACCTTGCCCAGCACAATAGCCCTGAACGCCCCGAAACCTTGGTCGTTCTCCTTAGCCGTCAAGTGGAATTTCTTATAGCCCTGCTTGGCAGTCGTGAAATACAGAAAATCGTAGCCCTTGTCATTGTCCTCCCCGATGTTGTAAATGTCGGAATATGACAAGGTGAAGTCTTTTCGGTGAAAAATATTCTCATCCAGAAAATGGAAGGACATGCCATTTTCCACCTCAGCAATTTCCACCCGGCAGGAAGTCGAACCTACCACTTGTAGCGTCAGGAATATAACCACTGCAAAATAAGCGAGCGATATCGCCAAAACGGCCCAATCAGCTACCTGCGCCAGTGGGACCACAAACTCCAACAGCAATACCAAGACAGCGGTCATGATGGCGGAAGGCAAGATAAGGGCCGGCACGATGAGGGAGTTTTTTCCCAAGGTCAATACAAATTGCATGTACGTAATATTTATGCTGGTCGAGGGGATAAACATGGTAAGGGTTACGGGGCAAGTATAATATTTGTTCCTGTCACTGCTCGACTTTCTATCATGAACGGCGCTGCTCGGCTTCAGCTATCACCGTTGGCGGGCCAAGGTTGCGGCACCCTGTGGCCGCCAGGCCTATGACATAGGGCGGCCAGAGGCCGCTAAATTAGCCTATGTGCAAGCACTTCCGACAGCTATCGGAATCAACGAGCAGTGCCGCTTTTCAATTGGAAGGTAAAGGTGTGGGCCAGCGGGATTAATTACTTCTTTGCCAACGAAGCTTGCAACGAGCAGTGCCATATTTCATTTGACAAGACAGGTGGTGCGCCAGCGGGGGGTGTTGGTAGGCTCGGGTTTGAGCCAGTGTAGACCGATGCCTTCAGTCCCGAAACCGCTCCGGGTGGCACTTGCGATGGGACTGCTACACTCGCCGCAAGTGCCGCTTCGCTCGACACTTACTCGAACTGTACGGTGATTTTAAGATACTGAGGCAATGCTTGAAGGGAACGGCCAGACACTTGTAACAACTGGGGCCACGCATTGCAGATTACAGCGGCCAGTTCCGATAGCTATCGGAAGCAACCATAGCCCGTATGCAAGCACAGCTTTAATGTCGTCAACTTAAGGTTTTCATAAAACAGGTCGTTGGTTCATATTATACTTTATCCAGTGCTTAGCCTTTCTCGGCAGCGACCTGTCCGGCCTGACAGGCTCTTTAAACCTGTATATTATTCCAATCATCCTTTTG
>JBGSKQ010000116.1:0-5543 GCA_041741095.1 Saprospiraceae bacterium | reverse complement strand
CTCTCTATAATGCCCGTCCACATTCGAGTTCCGTTTCCAATAATCCAGCTTGATAGTCTTGATTTTGGTGGCTTTGGAGGTCAGCTTTTTGGCCTTCTCGCCCCAGCCGTCCACGTAGGTTTCCTCCCAGCCCTCGATGGGATAGGGAAAGGCATTGCCGTAGCTGATGGTCAATTCCCGGTCGAGTTCGGGGTAGCGGATGGAGTAGGCAGTCGTGCCATCGCCGAGGTCTTTTTTTGTAAAAATGGCCTTGTACGGCTTCAACTCCTTGTGAATCAATCGGGTGTAAAAAACGGCAGGAATGATTTCCTGTTCGCCAATGGGCAGCAGTTCCGGGTTCAGGCGGATTTTTGACCAAAGCTCGTCCTCCAGCCATGTCTGTTTTAGGTTGAAATCCCGGTCGCCCTCGCTCTCGAAATAGCTGCGGGACTCCACCTTGTACTTGCCGCCCCAGTTGTTGATTTGGGCGAAAACATGGCCGCACCATTCCTGTACGCTGGTCGTCACTTTAGTGGCGTGTGCGGCGGGGTCGTCAACAGGCACGAAGCTGGAATTGAGCATGGAGTAGGGATAAATGCCCGTGTTGAACTTTTTCTCCATGTTCAGTTTCAGCACCGAGTAGTCGCCCTTGCCGGGGTTATCGGCCTTCACTTGTTTCTTTTTTGAAAAATGCTCCGTCACGAACACCAGCACCGCCTCGCCGTTGCGAAGCTCGCCATACCTCGCCTGTTCGAGTTGGTAACTGGTCAGTTCCGCCTCGTTGTTGTACCAGTAATCGTGGAAGGTTTTGGAAGCAGCAGGTGAAGCCGCATGTTGGGCGGGCGAATCGGTGCAGGCCGTGGTCATGGCAAGCAGGAAGCAAAGGAGGAAGTGATTGGATTTCATGTGCAATAATTAAAAATGGTGAACTTTACGTTGGTAGGGCTTACTGATGATTCCTGACAAAATTCAGAAAAAAAACCACCCGCAAGCTGTCAGGTGTGGACAATTTCAGCGACTGCATTTCTAAAAATATCATTGCCATGAAGCATATCTTCCATTTTCTATGCACCATTTTCCTGTTCTCCTCCTGTTTCCCCACCGTCAAGGTCGCCGGACAATTCACGGAGCAAGAGTTTGCCGATATGGCCGACCAAATGGCGAAAGGCAAGGTCACGGATCTGACCGTTGACGAATTGATACAAGCATCCGCACCATCAGCCGTCCTGCTCGATACCCGGGAGCGCAAAGAATACGACGTGAGCCACCTCGCCGATGCCCGTTGGGTAGGCTTCAAGGATTTCGACCTGTCGAGGGTAGATGACCTGCCCAAAGACGCTTTTATCGTCACCTACTGCTCGGTCGGCTACCGCAGCGAACGTATTGGCGAGAAGCTGCAAAAGGCTGGCTTTCAAAATGTTGTCAATCTCAAAGGCGGCATTTTCGACTGGGTGAACAAGGGCTATCCGGTGGTGGATGGGCAAGGGCAGCCCGTGCAACAGGTGCATGGCTATGACGAGAGATGGGGGAAGTGGGTGAAGGGAGGAATGGTGGTGTTTTGAAACCCAAACTTTGACACACTTTATAAAACAGTCTCAAATCAATTTCTATAAATTCTTATCATTAAACAAATTTCTGTATTTCCTCCACTAATCGAAAAACAGTAGTCGAAGATTCTTCTTTTGCTGGACTGTCATGGTCAAAGTGGTCATAAACCTTTTTTGCCCTTTCAATTGCCTGTTCAATACGGGGAACATCAGTTTTCTCATCTTTTCCCAAAAGCAAATCGAAAATTTCCCTGGTCACGACCTTACTCTTTTTACCATCATAGAACAGATTGAACACATTAAGGTAGCTATTCAATTTATGATGATAGTCGTCTCTGTGCATGGGGCCGCCTTGATGGTCTTCAAAATGCAAAATGAGCCAGTACTCAAATCCTTGATTTGAGTAAGCTACTCCGTAATTCAAACCCTCCGCCATGACAATGGCTTGATTGAAATCTTGTGCAAGGAAGTCGTCTTTGTCAAAAACCACCCAAACCTGGTCGCATTTCCGTTTTTCTTGTTCCTTGATAGCTCGCTCCACTACCCTGATAGTTTCGCAGCCGGCTCCAACTGGCACAATTTGGGCGGAAGTCAAACGAAATTCACGGAAGTAGGAAGGCTCCGTATTTTTCCCTTCACAAACTATTAATATTGTTTGACGCTCCGGTACTGCTGGTGGCGGTAGTTCCAGTAAGGGTTCTTCCCTCCTGCGTTTTGATGCTTTCAAACTGGCCTTATGTTTCTTTTTTAGAGCTATTTGTTCAGCTTGCTTGTTCTTCATCCTCATAATTCTTCAACATTTTAAGGGTGAAAAACTTCGGAAAAATTTCCTAACACGGGGATACCTCCATAGCGGCCAGATAGATAGTTATCTTCAAAATTATCCGTTTTGCGGACTTCATCCGTTTTAAACGAAGCTAACGAATATAGCGTGGCTGCCCCATACCTATCTTTTTCGGTAAACCAGATTTGGTCACGCCGGAATAATTCAGAACTGAGCAAATTGCTGTTGTGGGTATTGAAAATCAGTTGAGCGTTTTTTGGGTTTGTTTCAGCGGAGTTGAACAAAGCCACAAGTTTGCAGACCAAGTTTGGGTGGAGTTTTGAATCCAACTCATCTACAATGAGTATTTCCCCATCATCAATCGCTTTACTCAGAGGCCCAGAAAGGGCAAAAAACTTTCTCGTGCCAGAAGATTCCTGGTTATTCATTTTGAATTCTTCCAACCCTGCATACTTACCGTCGGTATCATACTTGGAATGAAATGTCTTCATATCATCAAAAATCGTTGCACCATCTTTCAGTTTTTTGGCCAGTAGTTCTTTAAGAACATCTGGAAGGCCTGTAGGTAAATTGGTAGCATCTAAATTAGGCACTTCTATTTCTTCAATACCAATATCTGCCTCTTTTAGAAGGGACAGCATTTGTTTTTTCATATTCTCATCTTGTGCCCTTGCCATTGAAAACCCCATATACCCATCCTCAGAAAGGCCGGACAGTTGCCGGAATTTTTTCAACCAATCGAAAACCTTTCCAGCCAACTCATCATTGTGTTGGGCTGCAACCGAAAGCATGAGTGCATTTGGCCGTACCCATTTTTCTTTCACAAGGGTTTTTCCTTTTCGAAAATCCTTATGAACATTGAAGTCTTGCCCTTCACGGTAAAAAATCTCCACTTCCTTGGTGTTCGGCCGATGATAAAGCCATTCGCTCTCAATCTCTTGATTGGTAGCTTCAAACCCATATCTGAACATTTCGTCCTCGTGGATAAAAATGACCTCGAACATAGACGGCCCGTTTTCTGTCGCCGTACTCAACCGGAACGGTTCTGTGTCTATTGGCTCACCTTTTTGCGATTCTTTTGAAGAGTCCCTTATGAGCGCTCGCATGAAGTTGGCCGCATCCACCAACTTGGTTTTACCGCTTGCGTTGGCACCATAAACTACTGCACTTTTCAATAAGCGCAAGCCAAATTTGGGAATCTCAAAAACATTATCTTCCTCAAGCGTGGTCTTATCGTAATTGGATGCAAACATGGTCAGTTTAGCTTCTTCTTTAAAAATTTTGTAGTTGCGAACAGAAAATTGAACAAGCATAATAAAATTGATTTTTGAATTAATTTACGCAAAAATAAGCTTTATTTATTTAAAAAGCTAAAAATAGAAAAGGATTTTGTTTGATGCAATCTGCTTTTTTCACCTTCTTTTATGATTAGGTTTTCCTTTCAGATGGGACGGGAGATAACAAATAATTAGAACCATTTCCATTGACTTGTCCATGCTCGGACATCTCCCCCAATATTCCCGCCCTCCCTTCAACCACACCGACCTGCAACGGTGTTTGTTCAGGGCGTCGGCAATCCGGCGCATAATTTTTTCACTAAAATTCAATTAAAAAAATGAGCACACCTTTCAAAGCAACCTTGCCCCCGCAGGGGCTTGATTCCTCCAATGAAAAAGCCGTGGCGCTGCTGGAAACCGCCAAAAAGAGCGTCGGCATGATTCCGAACATGTACGCCAATATGGCCAACCTGCCCGCCTTGCTCGAAACATATTCTACAGGCTACCAACTGTTCCGGCAGGAAGGCGGCTTTACCCCGGCAGAGCAGGAAGTCGTATTGCTGACCGTCAGCGTTGAAAACGGCTGCAACTACTGCGTGGGGGCGCACAGCTTCCTCGCCGACAAGCAGTCCGGCGTACCGACAGAAGTGACAGATGCCATCCGGGAAGGGGAAGAAGTGGCCGATGAAAAACTTGGTGCGTTGAGCCGTTTCACCTTGGCGATGGTCGTCAAAAGGGGCAGGCCCTCACAGGATGACGTGGACGAGTTCCTCGCCGCCGGATATACCGAACGGCACATCCTGTCCATCATCCTCGCCATTTCGGTGAAGATTATTAGCAACTATTCCAACCATATCTTCGATACGCCACTCGATGCGGTATTCAAGTCAAGGGAGTGGAAACGGGAAGCGGCAATCGCATAATAGAAGATTTTTTTTTCATAAATAAAGAAAGACTTTCCCGTTGCGAAGCGGGAAGGTCTTTTATTTTCACCCATCAATAACAAAACTCATAGCTCATGCAAAAACTGACCCTCTACGGCGCAGGCTGGTGCCCCAACACCCTCCAGGCCAAAGTTTTTCTCCAAAACCACAATATCCCCTTCGAGTACGTCAACGTGGAGGTGTCGCAAGAGGCAACCGCCCAGATTGCGGAGTACCTCGGCGGCAAGCCCGTCGTACCCACGCTCGTTTGGGAGGGCAAGGCATACCCCAACCCCGACGAAACGCTGCTGGTCAGCTTGCTCGGCATCAATCCGGCGCACCGGGTCGTGCTCTACGGCGCCGACTGGTGCCCCGACTGTCACCGGGCAAAGGCTTTCCTTCGGGAAAATGAGGTGAACTTCCAGTACATTGACATGGACGCCACGCCTGGTGCTGCGGAGGAAGTCACCCGCCTGAACAACGGCAAGCGCATTATCCCCACCGTGGTCATCAATGGCGAGGCGTTCAGCAACCCCAACAACACGGCGCTCCGACAGGCGCTCGGACTACCGGAGCGCCAAAACCTGCCCGTCTTCGATGTGGCCATCATCGGTGCAGGGGCTGCCGGGCTGACCACCGCCATCTACGCCCAACGGGACCGCTTCGACAGCATTGTTTTGGAAAAAAAGAACATCGGCGGTAATGCCTTCCTCACGGAAACCATCGAGAACTACCCCGGCTTTCAAAACATCAGTGGCCCCGACCTGATGACCCGCATGGCGGAGCAGGCAACGACCTACGGTGCTAAATTGGACATCGGTTCAGAGGTGCGCAGCTTTCAGCGGGAGGGGCAGTTCTTCAGCCTTGACACGACTTCTGGAGAGGTGAAGGCCCGCAGCATCGTGATTGCCACGGGCAGTACCTACCAGTTGCTCGGCATCCCCGGCGAAAAAGAACTCATCGGTGCAGGGGTGCATTTCTGCGCCACCTGCGACGGGGCTTTTTACCGGGACAAGGAAGTGCTGGTCATCGG
>JBGSKQ010000115.1:0-10174 GCA_041741095.1 Saprospiraceae bacterium | reverse complement strand
CTAAGCTGCCGAAGCTGATTTGGTGCCGGGAAATCCCTGTTTTGTGGTGGGACATGACTTTCGATTGGTTTATTACGCGAAAGGTAAGCATTCTCCGCCTGTTTTTATAGGGGGGAGGGGGCTTTTTTCACAATCTGACGGCGACGCTGTTCTCTCATTTTTACCAAAACCTGTTGATGGGAAAAAGCAAATCGGAGGCATTGCGGGATGCTAAGTTGACATACCTAAAGGAAGCGGGCAGCGATGCCAAATTGTCGCCCTATTATTGGGCGGGTTTCAGTTTTATTGGTCAGGACGGGCCAATGGATTTATCATCGGATGGGCTGCCAAATTGGGCCTTTGTATTAGGGGGACTTGGGCTGATTGGATTCGTATTTATCTTTTTTAAAAAGCAACGAAAAATGTCATTCGGTTAATCTTTTGAGCGACTTAGCCAAAGCTTCCGCATCCTTCCACCTCGCTGAATTTGTTGGTATTTGTTCCAAATGTCCAATCGCTTCCGCCAGTTTGTTTTGTTTCAAATAAACCAAGGCCATGTACCAAATAGCCTCGTTTTTCAACAATGGATTGTTTATCCCAACCGTCTGAAAATCGGCCAAGGCCGATTCATATTCCCCTATTTCCATTTGGGCAATTCCCTTGGCCAAAACTGCCTGCATGTCATCCGGGCGGCTTTCGAGGTATGTTTCCAACACGGGCAGGGCTTGGCGGTAGTCTTTCGCTTTCAGCAAGCGCTCGGCATCGGCCAATAAGTTGTCCCCGCCGCTTTTTTCCGTAAAATCAAAATCGTGTACGGCATACATCGCATACAATTGCTGAGGATTGGGTTTGCGGTTTTCCATCAATAACCGGCCGGCCACCAATATTCCTATCAAGGCCGCCGCGGCCAGCCACATCCAGCGGCGGATGGGCACATAGGCTGCCGTGCCGTCTTTGCCAGGCACTTCCGCCGACCTGATTTCTTCCTCATGGATAGTGGCCAACTGCTCCCTCAAGCGCTCGTTGCCATAGCTTTCTATCCCGCCCATCAGTTCCTGCTCCAGGCGGAAAGCCTCGGCAAAAGCTTGGTCCTTTTCCAGTTTTTCATGGAAAATGGCAAGTTCCTGTTCCTTCAGGTCCCCGTCAAAATAGCGCTCGATAAGGTCTTGTGTACTGTTTGATTCCATATTTTCAAGAAAAATGCGGTGTATAAAATGCCGCCCCAGTGGGGCGAAATGTTGGTAGCAAACACGCATACCCCCGAATTCAGCCCCAGCGGGGCGGAACATCACGCCCCGCTGGGGCTGAAATCAATAAGGAAACGGAAATCCTACCAACATTCTGCCCCGCTGGGGCAGGAAATAATGCAATAACTACAATCCGTTACAATCAGCATATTTCATCATTCATAGCTCATAGTTTTTAACTCTTCGCTGGCCAGGGCCAAGTCTCGCAGTTTTTTCAGGCAGAGGCTTTTTTTGTTTTTAGCGGCCTGTTCGCTGCCAAGATTGAACGCCTCCATAATTTGCGCCATGCGGGCCCGGCGGAAATAAAACAGTTCGATGATGCGGCGGCAATCCTCGCCTATTTTTTCCAACAACTTAGCCACCATTTGCTGGCGTTCTGTATGGACAATGGTTTTAAAAATATCTTCGTTGAGCTGGATGTGCTGGTGGTGGTCTTCAAGGGGCGTTTCACGCCGGGCGCTGCGCAGCTTCATCAGCCACAGGTTCCGGCATATAGAATAGAGGTAGGTTTTGAGGGAGGAGGATAGTACGAAGCCTTCTTTTTTCACATTGTTGAACAGCACGATGATGCCATCTTGAAAAACGTCCCTGGCGGATTCCTGATCGCCGTTGTTGGTGGTTACAAGGCTTTCTATCAGGCCAAAATACTGGCGGTACAAATGACGGAAAGCCGCCTCCTGTTGTGCCGTGTCGCCCGATTGGAGAAGCCGCAAGATTTCGCTGTCTGGTGGGTGCTGCATCATGCCATCATTGTTTTATTGCAATGAGGCGGGGAAGGTAATATTTATTCAGCAAAAGAATTGCAGGGCGGCGCTTACTTTAAAAACCGATACGTCATTTTCACCAAAAAAATATTGCGGCCCTTTTGGTCGAAGAGGTTGTCGAACAGGCTGGTGGCCAGGTTGCGGTCGAGGTCGTTGAAGGCATCGGGGGTGTTGCCCTGCGACCACACTAAGTAAAGTTCCGAGCCGGCCTTGTACTCCCAGCGCACCACGAGGTTGGAGCGGAATTGCACGAAGTTGAAATCGGGTTTTTCAAAAACATAGTCCACTTGGCCGTCAGCGTTTTCGTCCACGTTGTATTCATCTTCGTTGAAACTGATTTCCTGAGCCGTGTAGCGGTGGAAGCGCTTGTCGTAATCCTTGCCAAGCGGGTCCACCACATAGCCAAAATCCTTGTACTTGGGCCGGGTGATAAAGGGCTGGCCGTAGTATTGTACGGTCAATTCGGGCGTTATGTTGTAGTTGAGGCGCAGGGTGAGGCGTATGGTTTTTTGCTCCACGCCGCTCACGATGGTGCGGGTTTCGCCGTTGTATTCCACCTGATCCACATACTGGTCCTGCCGCCGCCAATAGCGGTTATATCCGGGCTGAAAGTTTAGGCTAAACGCATCCAGCGGTTGTAGCCCCAGGTACAAATAATAGTTTGTTGAAATGACTGTATTTTCAAATCCCCAGGCGTAGTTGTATTCAAAATTGAAGAAAAACTTCTTCCTACTGTCGGAGCCTAAATAGGCAAATATGCCCATGCCCGGCGGCTTTCGTAGGGAGGAGCCGCCCCGCAAGGCATTGTTCGATATTTCGAGCGGATTGTAATTGAGGCCAGCGCCAGAGACCCAGTTGTTTTTAAAACTTGCATGGGTGTTCATGTTGAACAATTGGAACAAATACTGCCCGCCGAAGTCCCATTTTGAAAAGTGGTTGTAGTTGAGCCGATAGTTTCGGAAAATGGAAAACTGGGCAGGGAAATGCAGCCCAATCCAGGTAAAATGGTTGATTTCGTCGGCAGTCTGCATGAAGCCGATTTCGTTGAGTTCCAACTCAGGCGAGCGCCAGGTCAGGCCGCTTTCGAACTTCCAGATTTGCCCCAGTTTGCCTTGTTTGCCGCCATTTTTTCCCAATTTAAAAGTACCGCCGTGCCCGGTGAGCGAAGTGCGGTCGGGGTCAACTTCCACATGGTCGGCATTGGGGCGTTGGAACAAATGCTCAAAGGACTCTTGGGTATGCAGAATGGCCTCCTGCGATCCGTCCACATGGCTAAAAAGGCCCTTCCCTTGCACGTACCAGGTGCGGTTTTTCCAAAAATGCAAAAAATCAATGCCGCCGGAATAGGCGTTGCGGAGCAAAAAATCGCTCAGGCCTTCCTCCCTGTTCACGCTGGTAAAAATGCCGCCGATGACCGTGTTGCCCTGGTCAATGTCCTTTTGCAGGCGTCCCACAAAATAGCTCGTGAGCGGCTCGACGAGTTCCTTTCTGCGCTCGCCGTTATTGTCAATTTCCGCCTTTTCCCGCTGGGTAATGCTTTCCAAAATGCCGATGCTCCAGCCTTTTTGCGTCTTGCCGCTGAACTTGGCAGCGCCGAGAATGGAAGCGTTCTGTGGCACTTTGGCATATTCCGCGTCCGCCAAGTCGGGATAGCCGTGCGGCGAGCCGCCGATTCGGCGGGAGTAAAACAACAAGTCGCTGTCGTAGTCGCCACCAGCCGCCGAGCCAGTGAGTTGGTAGTCAAAAATATTGCGGCTTTCGATGAAAAACGGACGGCGTTCCTCGAAGAAATTCTGGAAACCGTCAATGCGCACCGCCGAAGGGTCAGCCTCCACTTGCCCGAAGTCGGGGTTGATGGTAAAATCTAAAATCAGGTCGCTGGTGACGGCCACTTTGCCGTCCACCCCGCCGGTCAGCCGGGTGTCGAAACCATCGGCAAAAGGGTTGCCTTTTTCTTCCTGATAAGTTTCCGCTTGTGCCAAAACGTAGGGCTGGATCTCCACCTGGCGCTGCGGAGGCACATTTTTCAGGCCGTGCAATTCGCCAAAAGCACTCACCCACACCCCTGCATTTTGCGGGATCACCTGCCAGGTGGAGCGTTCTTCGTGCCTGAAAATACGGCGCATCACCTGTATTCCCCAGACCTTTTCTTCCTCGTCGCCATAGCGGAGTTGGCTGAAAGGGATTTTTACCTCGCCGGTCCAGCCCAGCGAATCCACGCTTGTTTTGGCAAACCAAATCGGGTTCCAACTGGTGTCCCAGAAGTCGCCGTTGTTGGACACAAATTCGTCATTGCGCACGCCGGACACGGAAAGCGTAAAGGAAAATGCCGTGCGCAGGTCGTGGTAGCTGTCAATGTTGATTTCCACCCAGTCGCCCGGAAATTCGTCCCGGCGGCTCATCCGCTGGATGATGGAATCGGGTGCAGCATCGTGGCAGCGGTAGGCGATGTAGAGAAATTTTTGGTCATAGATTATTTTGAAACTGGTCTGTTGCGAAGGCGGCATCCCTTCCTTGGGGTTGCGCTGGGTAAAACCACTTTCCCAAGGCACGGCATCCCAGGCTGCTTCGTCGGGAATGCCGTCCAGGTCAATGCTTCCGCCGTTAAGGGCTTGGGTAAAATATTTCCGTTTATCGGCGGGTGGATCGCCCGGCCCAGCTTTTGTAAAAAACGGGCAAATGAGGGCGAACAGGAATGCGAGTGAACAGGCAATGTTTTTCATCCGGTGTTGGTCTAGTTACGTATGTTGATTTTGGAAAGACAGGGCGGTAGGTGTGTAGTTGCAGGTGAAAATGTTAATCCTTTTCCAAGGAAAATGTTTGGGAGAACCAATGGAGGAAAGGCTGGACGTTGGGGGCATTGATGTTGAAATAACCGGCCTGAACTGCAGCCCCAAAAGGTTTTCCAGGTTCTTTTTGCCACGAAAGCCAGGTGTGAAGCAGGGCTTTTTGTTTTTTATTTTGGGTGAAACGGCAGTGATCCAATGCCATAAGGTCATCTATTATCTTGTCCGCATGAGCATAGTTTTTATCCTCCATAGAAATCAAGGCAGCTAAAAAATGCTCCAAGTAACCGTTCGCCAAATTGTCTGGCATAATCCAAATCCCCACTGTGGGCAGGCCGTCTTCCTTTACTACAATTCCATTTGCATTGGGTGCAATAGAAGAAAGCAAGTGATGTGGGAAAACATGGGCCAACTGGCTTTTGAGCGTCTCCCACCTTTTTTGTGGGCCTTCGTTGTTGGCATCTACAATTACACCAATATTCTGCACAGATGTATCTATGAGTAATTGGCCCAAAGCAGCGTTGACTTTTGAATATCCTCCTGCCACTTGTATAAATTCCGCTTTATACTTTTTTTCATCAGTGTAGCCCCTTGGAGCTGGGAGACCTTTTAATTTGCAAATAGTTGATAAAGCTATTGCATCATGACCTTCTACTATAAGTCTTTGTTTTATCATTAGCCACGAGGTTCAAGGTTGACTTCCAGTGCCAATTCAAGGCCTTCCTCTGTATAAGGGATAGCCTCAATGGGGCCTTTCCTGCTTTTTTGTAACCTGTAATATTTACCCATATCCTTGTAAATTTCTTTACCGGAAACATAATGGAAGGCTTTCAAGGTATCCATACTGTGTGTAGTGGCAAATACTTGTATATTCCATTTTTTGGCGTATTCAAATATAATGTCCCAGAGTTGTTCTTGAACGGAGTAGTGGAGGCCTGCTTCGAATTCATCAATGAGGAGGAGTTTGTTTTTTGCTGAAACAAGTGCAAGTGAGAGTATTAGAACTCGATTCGCACCTTCTCCAAGATTTTTTAAATGGACTGGTTGACTCTCATTTGTAAGTCTTACTCTTGCGCCATCATCTTGAATATTTAACCGGTCTATAGATGGCTCAATTGTCTGCATAATTCTGATCACATCTTCTTCTAAAGGTGTTAAAGCAACATCCTTCCAAAGAGTTGTGATATCAAAATTATTTGTTGAGAATGGAACGTAGATAGCTTCATCCAAAGGGAAATCAGGTGAAATTGATATGTCTAAATCACTTAGTAAATCGATTTTACTACTTGCCAAAGCATAAATAGTTTTTCCATCCCTTAAACCTCTGCTTATTATAATCTTATTTCCATCTGCTTCTATCAATAAAAGACGAATTGGGAGACCAGATTGATTAGCCTTTGATCGATTAAAAAGTGTATGGTGGGGTTCCTTTAGATTTCTATCGTATTGCCCTCTACTTTGCAAAATATTATTAATAACCGAATTGTCTCCCCTGCTTGCCCAAATCCTCAACGCCTCCAGCAGCGCCGTCTTCCCCGTATTGTTTTTCCCAGCGATCAGGTTTACCTGCGCCAGACCTTCCATGTGGAAATCCTCGAACAGGCGGTAATTCTCTATGTGCAAATCTTTGATGATCATGCCCTTGTATTTTCTGCCAAAGATACGGCTTAGAATGACAACAGGCTTTTCGATACCCGAAAAAACCTGCTGCATTCTACACCGACTTATGGGCAAAAGTTCAATTGTTGTCCCCTTTACCACCTGAGTGTTTCTTCTTTTCTTTTGCCTTTTCTTTTTTAATGGAATCAAGCTTTTCCTGGTTTGGGGAGTGGTTGGGGGAAATGATGCCGCCATCCGCCAGGGAATCCGCTGGGTGGATGGTACGGCCATCTACCAGCGTATCGGAAGCTATGGCGGTGGAAACCTGCTCAACGGTATCCAGGGCAGATGCCCCGGTTTCCTCAGAAGCCTTGGAGTCCGATTGGTTTTTCGGACATTTTACCGCCATCAAGGCGGCGCTGACACTAACGAGCAACCATAATTTTTTCATTGGCCAATATTTTTTGAGTGGAAGTGGAGGTGATGACGAGATAATAAGTGCCGTTGGAAAGGGCATTTTGCGAAAACGAAAAGAGGTTTTCACCCGGCAGCAAGCGCCCTTCGTAGAGTTCCTCTACCAGCCTGCCCTGCTGATCCATGAGCCGGAAGCTGGCCAATTCTATTTCATCAACAATGACCTTTATGGTAAACGTCTCCTGCACCACGGGGTTCGGCGCAACGGCCACTTGGGCTTGAGCATCGTCCTTTTCACCCGTGGCCACGTTGCCATCGTCGAGTATTTCGGCAATCCAGGTGCCCCAGTTGCCGCCCGTTTTGCCAAAACAGCCGCTCATCCAGATCTCCCGCCCGGTGGCATTGTGGCGGCGGGCCATACCGGAGTAGTCGCCCCAACGGATGTAATTGGCGTCAGGGTCGAAGCAGAAATTGGTGCTGACGGACGTATTGCCGTTTTTCACCAAAGTAGAGCCAACGGTGTTCATGTCGTTGTCGTAATATTTTATCCTGAACTCCGGAAAATCCACATTGCCAGAAGAAAGGAAGCCTACTACCGTTGTCTTGTCCGCTTGGCTGGTGGCAAAACTCGCCACCGAGGCATAGCTGTAATCTTTTTCCCCTGGAAACGAAATCTGCTGGAAATCAATGGTTTGCGCCGAAACATTCAGTCGGCAATAACGGATGCTCGACCAGTTGTCCACATCTTCGGAGAAGACAAAATGGGCCGTGCCGTCCAGGTAAAAACCGTCCATCATGCGGCTGTCGCCAGAGTCGAGCGGGGTATTGGAACCAGCATGGACGGCGTTTGGCGGTGGCGAATAGGCAGGCACATTGATGGGGAACTGCACCATTGCCTCGTTGACGGCTGTCAGGTCGTTGGTCAAATCGTAAAAACGCACCACATTGCCGCCCAACGCATCCGTAGCCACCAAATAGACCCCCGGCCCATAGGTACTGCCCTGGCCCCACGACAAGGGCTGGATGGTAAAGGGGTTGCCATCTATATCCGACCAGACCTGGTATTGCAGGGTCTCGCCATTGTACCCACTTGATTTGGTGAATTGGTAAACGATTGATTCATTATAGTTGCCATTGTTAAAAAAGAGGTTGCCAGTGAGATAAAACTCATTGGTGGAGACCCCGATTTTAGGATAATCCAACCAGGAATTGTCGTTGAGCGGGTCACCGTCCACGCCATAGATCCACCAAGCACCGAGCGGGTTGTTGGATTGGGAAAAGGCCAGCAGAATCTGGTTTGGCACTGCAAAACCTGTGCAGACCTGGGTGTAAAGGATAAAGCGATCCGCACCGGGGTCGTAAATGACTTTTGGGTCGCAGAGATTGGGATTGGGGCTTAGGTTGGAAAAAAAATCAACCAATGTGGTGCTGCTCTGAAAAGTGCCCGCATCGTTGAAAATGTACATGTTGGAATTGACACAACTCACGATGAGGCCAGTATTGGAAATGGCCAATGTATTGTCGGGCGGGCAGCCGTTTTGGAGGTTTCCTTCGAAATTGGTGGCGATGATAGGCAGTTCCCCGCCGGTACCGGGGCCCATCGCCTCGTCGGTCAACGGATAGGTTCCTTGAAACTGTTGTCGTTTCACTGCTTTTTCCGCCTTGATTTGACGGAGTTCTTCCTGGTCTTCCGATTCGTTTTTGCTGGGCGGTGGCGGTAGCAATACAGGTTGCCAGCGGCTGTTGGCGGGGTTTGGCGTAGCAATGCCGAGCAAGCTGGCCGTCATTTCCGGCGATTTTTTGGCAGAAACAGAAGGCAGGGCGGCTATTGGCACTTTGCTTCCCTGTTGGGCGAGGCCAGTGGGCAACAACCAAAGGCAACCTGCTGCCGCCAAAAGGAATGGTAAAACGATTTTCATGGTGGGGAGAATTTTTGGCCTTGCGCCATCCATTGCCCCAAAGGGTTAATTTTAGTGCAAGTTCCAGTGATGAATGAAAGAATTTTCCCCAAATGTAAACCCATATTTACATTGTTGGCTACCGAGCATAAATATTCTGAAGTGCCAAAAAATCCAAACACAGCCTGAAAGCCTTCACCATAGTTGAATAGCACTTAGCTTTGCCGCCCCAAAATCATACAACCAGTTCTTGCCCAATTGGTGACTTTTTATGGCGCTAGAAACGCCCGCAGTGCCAACACCGGATTGCCAAGGCAACGAACACTGGGCAATTGGCGTTTCTTCTTTTTTGATGAAACTAAAACTATCGTTTATGAAAAAACAAAAATTGATGTCCCGGTTTTACCCTGGAAAAATATGCTTGGCCCTGGCCGCTTTTGTGGTGCTTTTGTCGGCCTGCGACAAAGTAAAGGAACCCATTCCGGGCTATTTGAACTTCCAGCCCTTCACCTTGCAATCAACCGATCCATCGGTACACGGCAGCGTTTCCAGCAAAATCACCCACGCCCGTATTTCCTTGCTCGACCCTGTGGACAGCACTACCCAGTTGATCGGCCTGTTTGAACTGCCCGCTACCGTGCCAGTATTGGACGAGGGGCAAAAGACGGCCTTCATTGACCCTGTCATCAAGGCCAATGGCAACAGTTTTTACCTGGAAGCCTATCCGTTTTATGAGCGCTTTTATGGAGCGGTGCAGTTAATTCCGGGTGAAGAAACAGAGGTCAAACCGACGACGGCATACAAGGACGGGATCAAGTTTGTTTTTATCGAAGATTTTGAAGGCGCTTCCCATATTTTTGAAAACGACCAGGACGACAATCCAATTACCACCCTGGAGGCATCCACGACCGATGTGTTTGAAGGGGAAAAATCTGGCAAAATCGTGCTGGACTCTGCCAACTTCCTGGCAGTAGTGGCTACCAACGATTTTTACACCATAGACTTTAGCAAGGCTGGCCGGATTTACCTGGAGGTGAATTACAAAACAGAAGTGCCCATGGAGTTTGGCCTACTGGCCGTGGACAACGTGAGCGGATTGGTGCCAAATTTTGAATTTGTGGTGCTGGCTAAAAACGAATGGAACAAGATTTATTTCGACCTGACCGATCTGATACGGACCGCCTCCCCGGTTGATAAATTTCACATCGTTTTCCGGGCCTTCATACCATTTCAAAATGGGGCACCTACCCTCGATCACGCCGAAGTATATTTGGACAATATCAAGCTTATTCACCTTTAAGTGAACGATGAACTATAAATAGCTTGTCCCGAATTTACTTCGGGAATGAATGATGAACCTACAAAACCATGATTTTAGCTCGGACCGCCAAGTTTTCCCGATGTTCGGGACAGGTCGTGCATGGGGTTTGGGGCGGCGCAAGCCGCCCCAAATGCCCTTTCCTCCCCTCAGCGGCGCCTCCGGCGCC
>JBGSKQ010000114.1:0-10874 GCA_041741095.1 Saprospiraceae bacterium | reverse complement strand
CTAAGCTGCCGAAGCTGATTTGGTGCCGGGAAATCCCTGTTTTGTGGTGGGACATGACTTTCGATTGGTTTATTACGCGAAAGGTAAGCATTCTCCGCCTGTTTTTATAGGGGGGAGGGGGCTTTTTTCACAATCTGACGTCAGCACTCACGCTGTGCCGCCCTGCGTTGGCTTTGTGAGTTGGGGTTGGGCGGCATAGCCGTTGAGTGCATTGTTAGCGGTTTTTACATTACCCAATTGAACGTTCGAGGAAAAAAAGAACCTTGGTTAAACCTATGCCAGAATTAATGGTCAAACGTTAAAATTAATCAAAAAGTATTATGCCAAAATTCATTTTATTCTGTGCCATCGCACTTTTATGTTCTTGTTCAATCCTCCATTCACAATCGCATGATGGGGCGGTTAGTTGCGCTTTTGGCTCGCTGTCTTATAGGGTCTATTTTCCAGAGAATTTTACGGATACCGCTTGTGTCATCCATGTTTCACGAGGTGGCAACGGATTAGGCGACGACCGTGGGCAACTGCTTTCCTATGTCAATCATTATGTGCAAAATGGGTATGTAGTGGTGCAGGTTGACCACCGATTCGCAGGGTCAGATGTTGAGCAAATTGCACAATATCGGGGCGAAGAAATTTCTTGCATCTGCGAAAAAGTGGCTTCTGGTATGCTAGATTATGGCGGATTTCAGGGGAATATTGACCCCGAAAACCAAGGTTTTACAGGGCATTCCGGCGGTTGCATGGAAGGCTTGGAAGCCGCTGGAACAGATATGACTCACGGCGATTATCTTGTACCGCAAATCAAAGCCGTGTTTGGGATGTCACCTGCGGGTTTTTTGCCTGACCAATTTGGTATCATTACTAATCCGCCAGGATTTGGTGGTATTAAAAATGCCTCTGTTTTTGTCGTCATTGGAGAAGAAGAAAAAGATGTCAACGGCGGCGGCACTTTCATGGCTACCGACTGGCGTTTGCAGGCTTATGATGCGATGAACGAAATGGCACCACGGTTTGAGTCATTCGTAAAAGGCACAGGCACCACTCATAACGACATTGCAGGCAATAATACAGCCATTAAGCAATTCAACCTCGACAATTCATTAGCGTTTTTCAATACTTATCTGAAAGGCATGAACCAAGTTGCGGAAATCGGTACGCTTTCGTTGCCCCCTGCGAATACTCTTATTTTTTCAAAAAAAGGATTGAATATTACTTCTGTCGATGATGTAGCCAAAACTTCCAATTTTCGGCTATATCCCAATCCATCGGGGGCGGTTGTATTTTTGGAAAAACCTGAAGATACTATGGTTCAAGTAGTTAGATTTTTTGATACTGTCGGACGTTTAGTCTTGGAAGAACCAAATTTTCCGGTGGAAATTTCAGCACTTCCGGTGGGCATTTTTATTGTTCAAATTTTGGATGAATCAGGGCGAGTTTCATGTCAAAAACTTATAAAAAAGTGATTTTTATTTATTTTTATAATGTTTTTTTATCACCGCTAACGGTCAGCGCCGACGCAGTAGCCCCGCATAGGGGCTATTGGCGTTGGCGCAATGTTCTCCCCAGCCTTCTTTTTTTATTTTATTTTTTCTCTTTTATCTGCCCGAACGGTGAAATGAAAACGGGCGGTTGAATGTCCGCCCGTTTTCTTGTCAATGGCTTGTATCTACACCAACAGGATTATGGTCTATTTGCGTGACGGTTCTTGTTGAATCAAAATTAATTATCAATTCTTTTCCGCTATTCTGCATTGAGTTTAAACAAGCATCCGTCATGCAATAATACCAAACCTGAAAATCTCTAAAAATATATGCCTTTTGCGGCTTTCCAAACAAGCCTTCTATTTGCTTCTCGGTCAGCTTTAAAAGACATTCTCCTTTAAAGTATTTTTCTGGCGTAAACCAATATTCTGGATTCCCTCTAAATCCGCATAGCTTATTTTCTGCCGATGATGGAATCCAATTTTCTTTGACAAACCGATAGTATTCTTTGCAATCATCGGATGCATTTTGGATGTGGGAGCCACATCCAAAAAGGAGCAAAACCCCAAAGATGGTTAACAATTTCATGGCACTATAATTTAATGAGTTTAAACGATTGGATGCTGTTCTCTCCAAACTGGAGCGAAACTGCATAAAGCCCCGAAGGAATGTCGTTTTGCAAATCAACACGCAGATTGTGCTTGCCCCTGAACAACACCCCAAAATCCTTCTGTAGTACGACCTTCCCTGTCATATCGCTCAGCCTTATATTGACTTCTGAACTTTCTGACATGTCAAGTTCGATGTCAATATAATCACCTGCTGGGTTAGGGTAAACTGTCAATTGTCCGATGTCTTTGATTTCGGTCGTGAAGGTCGAACCGCAAAGGCTTGCAGTATCAATTGGATTGCAAAGGAAACTTTGGCTTAGGGCTGGGGTACTTGCATTCATAATATCCTGAGCGCCCAAGATGCCCTTTGCGTCAATCACCCTGAGCGTTGTGCCTGCGTTCGATTCCCAAATCATTACCTTGGGCAAAGGCATTGCGTGGAGGTGGTTGTGTCCATGGCCCATTTCGTGGAGAGCAACGGTATAAAAATCATATTCATTTGCTGCGGGAGCGGTCGTATGGTCGAAATGCCACCCACCCGTAACAGGAATAGGCAATGTGGTCAGGTCGCTCCTGATGGCAAAATCAATATCACCTGAGTATCGTATTGTGGTAAATGGCGGGGTTGTCATCTGGCAGCTTTTAATTGTAACCATTGTCTTTGCAGGGACCCCTACACCGAAGACTGCTGGCGGAGCAACGAATACCCGATGAATCGAATCATCAGCGAAAGAACCAGGATGGCTCATAGCTCCAAGTTCCCAGTTGATATTGGAATGTTTGTTCCAGTCACAAAGCACCTGCTCGACAGTGGCCTTTGCATCCGCATTGTTAAAAATGGTGCTGTCTGGCCTGAAAACATACTTGTTCCCTCCAGTGGCACTACCCAAGTGAACCCTGTCCTCTTCACCCGTAGCCCTTCTTCTTGTCCTCACTGCATAACAGACCTCCAGCGGTTTAGGGCTTGGACACATCATGCCGCCGCTGGTCGTCACCCTGAAAATGCCCGTCCCCGCTGGCGCTGGGGTTGACGGGACGAGTACCTGAATCGTATCGTTCTTCCATTTCAGGATGTCCGCTGGCTGGGCTGCGGTAAAAGTCGCCCCGCCGTCGTCAGCGTTCGGGAACTCGACCAGATGCTTGACGGTGTCGAAGTTCATCCCAACTATTGTCAGAACATCACCCGTACCAGCCGTTACGATTGTATCCCTGAAACTTGTGATGGAACACACCAGTCCAGTCTCGATTGGGTCTGGCACTATAATGTCGGTGAACGGCTTGCAGGTTGACGATTCTTCGTCAAAATAGAACATCCTGCCCTCCATCCTCAGCTTGTCCATCGAGATAGAGCCGAGTGCGTTGAAATCCTGCACCTGAAGGCTGACCCTCATGAATGTCTGGAACGAGGTGGAAATAGGGATTCCGTCCTCAGCCCCGCTCGGTACAACACAGCCGCCGTCAACAAACGCCTCCAAAATGTCTTCCTCCTCGTCTGTCAAGGTGATGCTGTATTCGCTCGAATTGATTACGTCGCCCTTAGAGGCTTCTACCCAATCGTTGGCAACGGCGTCCGTCCCAAAGACCTCGCTTGGGTATTGCAGGTATAGTTCGCCCTTCCCGAAATTCAGCCCGCCAACGTTTGAGCGGATGAGGACGTCGAAACTCAGGTCGGGCAAATCAATGGTGATGTTGTCAAAACCGAACTCCACAATGGTATCGGTCATCAGGAAAGATTCGGGCTGGGGAGGAAACTCCCTCGTTTTCAGAGGGATGAAGCCGTCGTGGCCGACGAAACGGAGGAATTCCCCTGCCATTATCTCCCCTTCCGTTATGTGGTGGAGGAAAAAGTAGCCCTTTGCCCTGTCTGGCAATTCGGTGTTGTGCGACCATTGCTGGGCAATGTCGCCCACTTCGCCCCCGTCCGTGATTATCTCGATTGTCCCGTTGTGTCCCCCTTTCAGGGTGGAGAACACCTTGATTTTGTTCGTGGTGAAAATCAGCCGCTGCGAGGGGTTCCAGAAGCTGCTTTTCTCAACCAGTTCGCCGAAGACCACAATCTCCGACCTGTTTTTCAGGTCGGTGAATCTCTCTTGGTCGTGTATCTGACCGTAAAGGTTCAGAATCAGGGTGGATACAAATCCGATGGTAAGTAAAACCGTTCTCATGTTCTTGAAAATTTTATTGGTTTAAAAATAATTGTGACTGAGGTTGTTTTTGCTCCCGCTTGGTTTTCTTTTTTTATTGGTTGGGGAGAACGGCTGCATTGCCGCTGTTTGCCCGTTTAGGGCAAATAGTCGGCAATGCGTTGTTAGCGGCATTCTTCTTCTTCTTCTATTGCTTCGGATAAATTAGAACTTCCTCGCTCCCATCTATATTGAATACAGACATTACACTTTCTCCCCAAATGGTATCAGGGGGGATTAACTTTAGATTTGTGCGACATGCAACAACTTTCTTTCCGTCACGAGAAACGTTCAGCCCGGCATAAGACCTGTCCCCACCTACCCCACACCCTTCAATCAATAAAACCGTTTCTTCTGACGTGATATCCGTGATATAATAACTTTGGTCATGGTTACCCCAAATGATTTTTTGCCCTCCCGGCAACCATGCGATGGGTTCTGTTCGTATCCATTTATTTATGTCTCCAATATAGTCCGGGAATGGTGTGATTGTAGTTACCTGTTTCGTGCTGAGATGGTAAAAAGCGAGACTTTTATCCTGTACGAATGCAAGTTTGTCTCCGTCTGGTGACCAGTATGCAGAAAACTTATAGATGCTGTCGAGTTCCATTAGTATTGTTCCATTTTCATCCATAATGGTAAGCCCTTTACCTACCCTCTCATAGACAATCTGCTTTCCGTCCGGGCTCCAATCAGGGTCATAGCCGCCAAAATGTGTTAGACGGGTCAAGCTGTCACCCTCCGATTTCACTTTCCATATTTGCCCATCACTTGAATGAAAAATAATCCAATTCTTGATGCTCCACCGTGGGTGGCTGAACGGATTGAACTGCATGACAAACCGCTCCTCGTTGGTCTCCAAATCGTAAATGATGAGGTCAGCTAATTGGGTTTCAGGATTTCCTTTGACAACAAATATTTCGCATGGATTACTGGGATTGAAAGAAGGATAAACAAAACCCCTCTTCGGTCCTTTACCGATAAAACCCAATGGAGGCTCAGGTGTGTTGGCAATCGTATAGTCACATGGTACGTTGACAATTATCGGCAACGAGTTGGGGCAGGGCTTCGTGGCGGGAGGCAGTTCGTCGTCCTGACAGGAAAGGAAGCAGGCAATTACCAAAGTCGTGCAGACTGCATAAAGTGAAATGAATGAATTTTTCATATCGGGAGATTTAGCCGGGGCAATAAAAAATGCCACCATGTAGCCCTGCCCCGGCAATGTGGCTGCATGGTGGCAATAATAAATCCTCTTATTGTTTGACCTTGACCAGTTTCCCATATCCGATACCGTTCCCGGTCACCAAACGGCAGAAGTAAACCCCTTCCGGCAGAGCAAAGGTGTCCACTTCGACTGATTGCGTACCGGGCTGGGCAATACCTTCAAAAATGGTTTTGACCAAAATACCCCCCGCATTGTACAGGCCGATTTCCACCTGTTGGGGTGAAGCGTTTTGATAGGAAACCGTGAACAGCCCGGAGGTCGGGTTCGGGAAGATGTTAAGGATGCTCAAGTTGCCTTGTACGTCGTCCTTAGTGGAACTTATGGCGGGGTCGTCTACATGGAGGCTATATGGACATTCCTCTCCTACCACCCAAGTCGGTGTTACAGCGGTCTGACCTCCACCCGGATTGATTTTGTGCGTAATCTTGTAATTGTGCGTTTTCAGTACCCCTTGGTTCTCATCAATTGAAATGACCTGACAGGTCTTGCGGGCAGCCGTGAGGTCGTCCGTGACGGCAGATGCATAGCCTTCCGATGCGCTGTTCCTGTTCCATGAGCCGAGCAGGTCATAAGCGCTCATGAGGCTTTGGTGGTCATAAGTCAGGGTGAATTCGTGCTGCTCTGCGATGTAGTCGCCAGGCTGGAGTGTGCCGACTGGTTCTTCGATGCTCACCTGAACGCTGCTGTTGACAAGGGTTGAAGTCTTTGAGACCGAGCCGCCTTCCTCGGGTACATGGATGATGCGGTATTTGGGTTTTCTGATGAGCGCCATCGCTGCGCTCACGTCCAAAAGCCCCCAGCCCTGGTATTCATCGTATTCATCATTGGGAGAAGATGGCTCCAAGTCACTATCTTTTGCCGTCATTTGGATGATAGTTTCAACATCCTCCGGCGCGAGGTTTTGGGGAGCAGGGCTGGAAGAATTCACATGACTGAGCATTAAACTGGCAGTCCCAGTCACATGAGGTACAGCAGCAGATGTTTTTTTGAACCATCTGTAAGGAAATGGGTCATTAGGCATGACAAAAGCTTCCGTCGTCCTGATTAATGCACTTGTTCCGGGGGCTATCAAGTCAAGTGTTAGCCCATAATTTGATTGATACACCTTATCGTTATCGGTACCACTTTGGTCGTTAGGATTAAAGTTCCTGTCCTTCATCTTCCAATGCCCTTCCGTATCGCTTGCTCCTATACACATAATCCATTCATCTTCATAAGTGCATGGGTATCTTGGAACGTCAGTTCCGACGTTTCCTCTCGATGCGCCCAAAACTACTTCGTTTCTATAAGCAAAATAAACTTGCCTTTCTATTGTGGGGTCTGCAAAATCACTTCCCCAACTATTGCTGAATACATTTAATCCTGAGGTAAATCCGTTTACAGGGTCAGTGTTTCCAAGGCTTCCTTCCGAAAAAGCATTCGCAATTGTTGTAGAAGGAGCAAAGGAGTTGCCCTCGTTAATCCGCATTGTAAATAGGCTAACTCCGTTATTACCAGAGCCATCCACATTTCCTCCGGCAATTCCAGCGACACTGTAACCACTTGGGGTAATAGCGTTATTTCTCAATGCGCCTATGATGCCAGCACATGCAGTTCCATGATGACTAAATCCTCCTCCATTTGGAACCATACTTTGGAAGGATTGAGTGTTCTTATAATCAAACCCTCCTTTAATTTTTGAGCCAGCCTGTGTGCCATCGCCAAAATCTTCATGCTCCCAATCAATTCCATCATCATATACGCCCACTTTAATGTAATCTTTGCCTTGTTCAAAACACCAGGCATCCTCGATGTTGATGTGTCCATTCAGCCAAGTGTTGTTGGATGCTGTGGTAGGATGCAGGTTTGCCTGCCAATCTGTATATCTTTCATCCGAGGCTGGACAGCCATCTGGAAAATAAAGATAATTTGGATGTGCATAAACTATCCTGTGCCTGAACAAAGACCCCATCAACTGCTGCGCCGTGGCGGGAATGTCCTTTGCCGCATCCGAGCCTTCCGGCAGGCACATCAGGAAGGTCGTCCAGAAATCGTTGACTGGCAACGTCCTTCCCATTCGTGTCTGCGTGGATACCTTGTCAGTGGTGAGGCGTTTGAAAATCTTCTGCATCTCCCATCCGCTCCTGAGCGAGCCGCCTGCCCCAAGTACGCTGTCCATCTGAACTATCAGCAGCGAATCGGTGATGATTTCCTCCAATGTCCCGAACTGCTTGCCCACGTCGTCCACAAATGCCGTGTTGACCATGGTACGGTTGAACTTTATTACTATCTGGTTTGCTGCCCAAAGGGTGTCACCGCTTTCCCCGACGACGACCTCCCCGGACGACCTCCCGCAGTCCGAGGTGCAGAATTTCCTGTTCCTGTACTCCCTCCTTTCCTGTTCTTGCTCGCTCCGGACGATGACCTCGGTAACTGTTATGCAATCATCCTTGGGGAAAATATCCTTTGGCGTCTCCTCTTTCCCGTCGCCCTCCCGAACGGAATACTCCCACAAGGGGTCTCCATCCGCCGAAAATTTCTGGACAGCCGAATAGGACTGCCCGTTCTCCGATATTGTTGATGCAACTGCCACGTTGCCCGCATAGTCAATGGCAGAGCAGAGGATTTCTGAGCTTTCGCCCGCCCTCGGCTGCCTTATCCTCGTCCATTGCTCCGTGCCGGAAGAATCGTACTTGATGAGCAGGGAATGGACGTTCTCGCTCACGTCCGTATCGTAACCTCCCACATAGACGTTCCCGCCTGCGTCAACGCTGATTGCCTTTGCCTTGCTGGTTTTCCCCACACTGTCGTAGCTCGTTTGCCAAACGGTGTTTAGGGAGGTGTCCAACTTGATTGTCTTGATGATGGTATGCCCGGGGGATGTGGTGACCGTCCCCGAAATATAGAAATTGCCCGATGCGTCCTTTCCGAACCCGGCTGGTTCGTCCAGCACAACTCCCTGTGCATCGGTGGTGTTCGTCGCTGTCAGGCTGCCGCCCGACGTGCTGCGCTTGAGGGTGGCGAAATCCCAGACGGTGGCGCTGCTGGCGCTCACGCCCGTCACGATTGCCTCGCTCCCGTCGGAAGAAAGTTCGATGCCGACCGGGAAATCGTCGAGGCTCGAAAAGTTGTGGGCATTGTTCCAGACCACGCTGCCCGAACTGTTCAGCTTTATGATTCTGTAATCGAAGCCCGTGGTAGCGCCCTGGCTGGCGACAGAGACATAGGCATTTCCGCTCGCATCCACAACGATGCCCGTGCCGATGTCGTCGCCACCACCGTTGAAAGCGTACTGCCATGATTGGCTGCCAGATGTGCTGTACTTGACCACGAGAAGGTCGAAATTGCCGGAAGAAGCAAGTTTTCCCGTGCCTGCCACATAAAGGTTGCCCGACTGGTCGAGGGCGAGAGCTACGCCATAGCTTTTTGCCGTTCCGCCGGGGTGCGTGAACTCTTCCTCCCATGTGGTCACGCCGTCGCAGTCCATTTTGGTGGTCAGGATGGCAGTTTCCGTGTCGGAAATCCGGGTGTTGCCTGTGGTGTAGATGTTCCCGTCGCCGTCCATGATGGTCTGCGCCCATTGGTCGGATTCGGGGTCGCCGAAGAAGGTTTGCCACTCCCGGTTGAGCGCAACCTGTGAAATGGCGGTGAGGGTGGTGAGGAGTACGAGAAGCAAGCTGAAAAGCGCACGGGTGCTGGTGGTTGGGATGGTTGATGTTGCCATAATTTATGGATGTTTTAGCCTCCGGTTTCCGGCACTTCAAAGTTACGGAAATCCTTCGGCTCGGTTAGTAAGGCATCCTTTTGGGTTAGGGTGTTCAAAAGCGGGGGGTATTTATGCTGTCGTTTTTGCACTACATTTTCAGTTTCGTTCTCAATTTTTTTTGTCAAATTTTTTGGGGTTTTTGTCATTGCGGCAGGCAAACTCTGCGTCATAAAGGCACGTCACGACTGCACTTATGACGCAGAGTTTGCCTGCCGCAATGACAAAAGCACTCAAGAAATGTCAAAAAAGAGTGAAAGCTTGCTTTGCAAAAAATGTATTTTTTTTGGCAGCAACTTTTTTCCGGACTTTTGAACACCCTATCCTTTTGGGTTCGTCGTTTTGCTTTCTTCTTTCTATGCTTTCTCCTCTTTCTGGTGGGTTTTCTCGTCTCCTTCTCTTTTCATTTTTGTTTTCTGGGTCTCGGTTGGTTTTTTGTTTTTCTTATTTGATTGCCGCTAACGGTTTGTGTAGCTGACGTTGCTGGCTTTTGCCCGCAATGGACAGCTACACGTTGTTGTGTGCAGTAATCTTTTCTATTTTCTTCCTCTGATTTCATATATTTTCTTATAAATAAGCATCAAACCATAAGTTCCCAATTTAGCGTAATCTGAGGTTCTCTTGCTCTTTATTTTTTCTTCATCTTGGTAGACAATCTCTGTTGAAATAGATTGGTCATCTGTCCAATTCATGGTGTAGTATGGTTCGAAATTAGTAAAATCAATGTAGTTCAAGATGTTGCTGATTTCCTGAAATTCGTACCACTCCAATTTCTTATTTATTGTCTTTATTTCTTTTCCTTTGTGGTCAGAAATTTTAAAATATGCGATTGTATCGAATTGGTTGAGTTTAACCTTGAATATTTCGCAAGGGCCATAGCATCCTGATGTTTTGAAAGTGACAGATTCAATTGGATAAAAATCTGGATTGGGGTTGTACTCAATAAAGTTATCAAATTTGTAAATCAATTTAAAATCTTTCCAGTCCGAGCGATTATCCTCAAGCCTTTTTATAGTTCCGTCTGGCATCTCCATCACAGGTATGTCATTGTATCTACCTATAAAGTATTCTGAAATCATCAAAATATTTGTAGAATCTACGGTTTGGATTGATGCCAAATATAAAGACCTAAAAGGATTCCTCCTAAACAAGAAATATCTGTATTTTCCAGTTTTTGGTTCAAAAGCTATCACTATCGGTTGAAATTTCCCATGTAACTTACCATATACTAATAGGTCTTGATATCTGTCATTTGTTAAATCGCAAATAATGAAATTCTCAACATTTAGTTGTTTCGCTCTTATCAAAACGGTAGAATCATGATAAGCTTTATTAATATCATCAAATTCAAATGAACTTAGAACCTTATTTACTTCTTTTACAAATTTTTCTACTTCTTTATCACCTGACAAAGAGTCAATCCTATTCCCAAATGCAAATTGCGAAATCGTTAAAATTAGCAGGATTGTTGTTTTATTTTTCATCTTTTTATTGCACACAACGCAGGTTGTGAAAAAAGTCAAATTTTCATTTTTTCATAAAAAGTTGTCCATTCCACCTACCTGTCATCTTTTCTGCAACCCGCTACGCCCCGATAATTTTCAATCCTGCAAATTAGCATAATTCTATCTT
>JBGSKQ010000113.1:0-7042 GCA_041741095.1 Saprospiraceae bacterium | reverse complement strand
AATGAACTGATGCTGGAAAGAATTTTTTGCGTGTTTGGGAAAGCCGCAGACCCGCTAAAAAATCATCCAGCTATTATCCAAATCCGAAATTTCGGCGTCAAAGCCGCTGCTTAGACGCTTTAACTATCACGGACTATTGATGAAACAGACGAGCACCATTCTACTCCTTCTATTTGCCTTGCTATCCCCCAGTTTTTCGCAAGATGCCAAGATGAAATCCTTCATTGATGGCCTCATGAAAAAAATGACGGTCGAAGAAAAAATCGGCCAATTGAACCTCCCTGTGGCAGGTTGGGTACCCACCGGCTCTGTAATGAGCGAAGGTTCCGAAGAAAAACTCAAAAAAGGACAAATCGGCGGCATGTTCGGCTATTACGACCCAGCCATTATGAAGAAAATCCAAAAAATTGCCGTGGATGAAACCCGTTTGAAAATCCCGCTTTTTTTTGGCCTGGACGTGATACACGGCCACCGCACCATTTTCCCCATACCACTTGGTTTGTCCTGCACTTGGGACATGGCATTGGTTGAAAAATCGGCCAGAATAGCGGCCCAAGAGGCTACCGCCGAGGGGCTGAACTGGACCTTTTCGCCCATGGTGGACATCGCAAGGGATGCCCGTTGGGGGCGCATCTCCGAGGGCAATGGCGAAGACCCCTACCTCGGCTCCCAAATCGCCAAGGCTTTGGTGAAGGGCTACCAGGGCGACGATTTATCCAAAAACAACAGCCTGATGGCTTGTGTAAAACACTATGCGCTGTACGGTGCAGCCGAAGCTGGCCGTGACTATAACACAGTGGACATGAGCCGAAGCGCTATGTACAACTATTGGCTGCCGCCCTACAAAGCTGCCGTGGAAGCAGGCGTGGGCAGCGTGATGACCTCTTTCAACGTGGTGGACGAGGTGCCTGCCACCGCCAACCGATGGCTGATGACCGATGTGCTCCGCAACCAGTGGGGCTTCAAGGGTTTTGTGGTGACCGACTACACGGCCATCAACGAAATGTCGCAACACGGCCTCGGCGACTTGCAAACCGTATCGGCGCTGGCGCTCAAGGCTGGAGTGGACATGGACATGGTGGGCGAAGGTTTTTTGACTACTTTGAAAAAATCATTGGACGAAAAAAAGGTGACAATGGCGGAAATTGACCTGGCTTGCCGCCGCATCCTGGAGGCAAAATGGAAAATGGGCCTCTTCGACGACCCCTACCGCCGCCTGGACGAAAGCCGCCCTGCCAAGGAAATCCTGACGCCTGAAAACCGCAAGGCTTCCCGTGAAATCGCTTCCCATTCCTTTGTATTGTTGAAAAACGACCAGCAAATTTTGCCCCTGAAAAAAACGGGGCCGACCGTTGCCTTCATCGGCCCATTGGCCGACAACAAAAAGGACATGCTCGGCACTTGGGTCATTGCCGGAGACGTGAATAAATCGGTAAGCGTGATGGAAGGCGTGAAAAACGTGGCCCCACAACTGGCCACTTTACATGCCAAGGGTTCCAATATTACTGACGATACTTCCTTCATTCACCGCCTCAATTTCTTTGGGCAAAAACTGGTGGAACTGGACCCCATTTCGCCGGAGACCATGATGCGCACGGCGCTTGAAACCGCCCGCCGTTCAGATATAATTGTAGCTGTGATGGGTGAATCACAGAGCATGTCCGGCGAGGCTTCGAGCCGCACGGATATTGGAATTCCAGCGGCACAGCGCCTTTTGCTGGAAGAACTGGTCGGCACGGGCAAACCGGTGGTGCTGGTTTTGTTCACTGGCCGTCCGCTCACGCTGGAATGGGAGCAGGAACATTGCGCCGCCATCCTAAACGTATGGGCACCCGGCACTGAGGCTGGCAACGCCATTGCCGATGTGCTGTTCGGTGATGTGAACCCAAGCGGAAAGCTAACAACTACCTTCCCCCGTTCCGTTGGCCAGATTCCCAATTACTACAACCACAAACCAACGGGCCGCCCTTATGATGGCAGCTACCAGACCAAGTTCCGTTCGAACTACCTCGACAGTCCGAACGAGCCGCTATATCCATTTGGCTTTGGCCTCAGCTATACAAGCTTCCGATATGGGGATTTGAAATTGAGCAAAAACAGCCTGAAAGGCAATGAAACGCTAACGGCTTCAGTATCAGTGACCAATGCTGGAAATACTGCTGGCGAGGAGGTGGTGCAACTCTACCTGCATGACCCGGCGGCCAGCATTTCACGGCCAGTGAAGGAGTTAAAGGGTTTTCAAAAAATCATGTTGAAAGCAGGCGAGAGCAAAGAAGTCAGCTTCCGCATCACGACAGAAGATTTGAAATTCTACAACAATTCCCTGAAATACGACTGGGAAGCGGGCGAGTTTGAAATCATGATCGGGAGCAATTCGAGAGATGTGAAAACGGCCAAAGCGAATTGGGTTAAGTAAAATTGAAATATAAATCAATTCATTTTCAAGCCCCAGCAAGGCGATATTTGAAAAAAATGCCGCCCTGCTGGGGCTTTTGTTTTAAGTAAAATGTTGCGGTTGAACGCTGAAGTGGCTTGAAATCAAACTTTTAATGACCCCGATCTCTACCCATTTGAGTTCGCTGCCCATTTATCCATCCTTTCTGCGAGGGCATAATTATTAAAGGTGCAATAGCTATGTTTTTTCACTTTTTTTAAAAACATTTGCACTTTGAATCTCTTCTCCTTCCAATCGAATTCTCAGGTTTTCATCTAAAACAAACCAAGCAGCATTGAGTGATTCCTAAATCAATGCATCCAGCAGACTTGGTATTGCACCCATTCAAAAGTTTTCAACAAATCTGATACTCGCAACGAAAGATGCGTCCAATGATTGGCTAAAACCAACCATTCAATAGGTTTTTATGGGGTTTGCTGTTCGGGAGTTCGTCCAATACGTCTGCCGTAGCGCCCTCGTTTATCAAAACAAAAACTATGACTGACAATTACCTCCCCTGTGGCAGCTATTCCGGCAGCGCAGGTTTCCACCGTTTTTTTAATGAAGAGGACAAAAGTTGGTACTTCGCCCTCAACAACGAAAAGGGCATCACCTATCTTCGCTCAGAAGGCTATTCCTCAGAAGCAGCCTGTAACAATGGCATCCAATCCGTCATCAAAAATGCACCGAATGACGATCGCTGGGTGACCGGCAAGGATGACGAAGGCCACTATTTTGCACTACGGGCCGGCAACAACCAGGAAATCGCCCGCAGTTGCCCCTATGCCGATGAGGCCGTCATGCTGGCCTCGCTCACTTGGGTAAAAGGCCCTGATTCCATCATTGGTGCAGGCTCGGAAGAAAGAGAAGGCATCCGCTGGTCGGCCTCCATGATTGCGGCTTCCAAGAAAGAGGCAGCCCCAGCACCAGTTTCCAACAATAAAGAAGACGACTATATCCTCTGCCGGGAATATGCCGAACGCATTGAAGATTCAAAATCAGAAAAATATCCAGGTTTCATCTCGTTCCAACATACGGACGGCAAATTCTATTTTGGCTGGCTCGACGATGATGGCGCCCTGCTCATGCGTGGCGAGGGCTATCCAACGATAGGCGCACGGGACAATGGCATTGAGTCGGTGATGCGCAACCGTGATCTGGAGGAAAGATACAGTGTTGAACAGAAACGCAACGCATGGTTTACCGTGTTGAAAGCGGGCAACCACCAAGAGATAGCCAGGAGTTGCCCTTATGAAACAGAGGCTGCGGCAATTGCTATTTTCCCATCGGAAAGAGAAAAGGCAAGGGCTGCCAAATTGGCCGCAGCAGCACCGCCAGTAAGGGTTTCTGATAAATTGGAAGACGACTATCTGATCTGTCGGGAATACAAAGAAAGGATTACAGATTCAAAATCAGAAAAGTACCCAGGTTTCATTTCTTTCCGTCACGACAATGGAAAATACTACTTCGGCTGGCTTGACGAGGAAGGCGAACTGATGATGCGTGGGGAGGGATATCCCACCACCAGTGCCCGTGACAATGGCATCGAATCCGTGATGCGCAACCGTGACCTGGAAGAGCGGTTTAGCACAGAACAAAGCCACGGTGCCTGGTTTGCTGTATTGAAAGCTGGCAACCGACAGGAAATTGCCCGTAGCTGCCCTGCCAATTCAGAAGCAGCATGTTTGGCCATGTTTCCATCCGAAAGGGAAAAAGCCAGGGCTGCCAAACTGGCCGCAGCAGCGCCGCCTCCAAGGGTTTCAGACAAAGTAAAGGACGATTATTTGCCCTGCGAAGAGTACCGTAAGCGCATAAGTGATTCAAAATCAGAAAAATATCCAGGCTTTATCAGCTTCAAGGGAGAGGATGGTAATTTTTACTTTGCATGGTTGGACGAAGATAAAAATGATATCCTCATGAGAGGAGAAGGCTATCCAACCAGCGGGGCGAGGGACAATGGCATTGAATCCGTGATGCGCAACCGTGATTTGGAAGAACGCTACAGCACTGAAGAGGTGGACGGAAAATGGTTCACTGTACTAAAAGCTGGCAACCGCCAGGAGATAGCCCGCAGTTGTCCAAAAGACGAAATGGCAGCAGCGTTGGCTTGGTTCCCCGGTACCCGTAATGCTGCCTTGGCAGCTGCCGCCGCTGCACTTGCCGCAGCCGCAGCCCCTGTGGTAGTGCCAAAAGTTGTGACACCGCCTCCACCGCCAAAAGTTGTTCAAACCGCCCCTCCTCCTCCACCGCCAAAAGTGGTACAAACTGCGCCGCCGCCACCGCCAGTCGTGGAAAGCAGCGGAGGTTTTAAATGGTGGTGGCTGCTGCCTTTGTTGCTGATACCGCTCTTTTTGTGGCTGAGGGGCTGCGAAGGCTGCAAACAACCTGAAGCAGTAACAAAAGTAGAAACGCCAGTTACGCCCCCGCCCGTCGTAGATACGGTGAAAAAGGAAGAGCCACCTGCGCCTCCTCCAGCAGCCACCTGCGCCTGCAAGGGTTCTGAAAATCCGATTATCAATATTCCTGTAGGGAAAACACCAAAGGCGCTCTCACGCCTTGGCACTAATCCCGAATTTGGAAATTCGCATGGATTGGACGGAACAGGATTTTACGATAAAATAGCCGCCAAAGCAAGTAAAAGTGCCACGGACAAACGCTTCCTTGATGGCATTTTCAAGGCGATGGGTTATGCCAATGGCTTTGCCGATGCTAAACCTGAAATGTTCTCGGAAGTTACCTTGCCTGTCGGTACGGTCGGCAACATGGGCTACAGTCCTGCCCATAAAACGCTGTATGCACAAGTGCCAGACGGCGAGCGTGACCGCCTGGCATTCCGCATCAAATCGGCGAATGGTTGCGACCTGCATTTTATGAAAACCTGCGGCAACCACTTCTTCTTTTGCCCGAACTGACAAGTTTGGATAGAACTATAGGTTATTGTGATTAGAATAGGCCGCCTGTGTAATCGGGCGGCTATTTTTTTTACAAAAATTGCCGATGCGATAAACTTAATTTATCTAAAAATACTATTCTTGCAATTAAATTTTGGAATTAATAAAAAAAATAAAATCTACTTTCGATAAACTTCAACAATGCCTATGAAAAACGTAAAAAACATACTGCAAAAAAAAGGTCGCCACTTCCATGCCGTCAGCCCGAATATCTTGGTTTATGAGGCGATTAAAGTGATGGGCGAAAACAACATCGGATCTGTATTGGTATTGGAAGATGGGCAATTGGTTGGCATTTTAACAGAAAGGGATTATGCAAGAAAAGTGGTGCTGCAAGGCAGGTATTCCGCCAATACTTATGTCAAAGAAATCATGACCCCTCACCCTGGCCTTGTAATCGTCCACCCTGAAACTTCCGTGGAGGAATGTATGGAGTTGATGACCGAACATAGGATTCGGCACTTGCCAGTAGTGGACCATAATCAAATAGCCGGTGTCATTTCAATAGGAGACGTAGTGTTTACATTGATGAAGCAAAAGGATTTAATCATTGAGGATATGACCAATTACCTTTATAGGAGATAGAATAATACTAAAAAAGGAACAGTCACAATACTGTATTGCGACTGTTCCATGAGGAGGCATGTTTTTTTGAATAAATTAGCTTTCTGAATAAGCTGGCAAAAGGTTTTCTACCCTTGAAATCACGGTACGTATTTGATTCCGTTGGTTCACAACTGTATTAAAAGCGATGCTGCCAGCATCCAAATCGTCCAAAGCATCTTGATAGTGTTCCAAAGCATGTTCTTCACCACGGATAACCTCTTCTAAAATGCTTTTTTCATCGTTGGAGGCAAGCGCAGATTTTAGTTCTATCCAAGTTCTGTGAACCTTAGCAGCGAAGGTGTCGCCTTTGTCCACTTCTCCACCCAAGCTAATGATCAGGTTTTTCAATTCGTGACCGAAATTATAACGCTGGGTGGAATATTCCGTGAACAATTGTTTGAGGTTGGTGGATTTTACATCTTCTGATGCTTCTTTAAAGCCCTTTTCAGCATCATAGCATTTGGCCAATAAATCGTTAAGGGCTTTTATTTGCTTGTCGTTGTTCATTTGTAACTATTTTTAATGGTTAGAAAATTATGTTCTTGGCTGCTCACAGATATTGGAAGAATTATATTGGTAAAACGGACTCACCCAATGGGTGTTGAACGGCGATTAGAAATACTTCCGTATGTGCTGTTCTCGTCCTACTAGCGGTTAGCCACTTTTGATCCATTGCCGATCATATCTTTATGAAATGCTGAAATCAACTCAGAAATAGCATCATCCAACCGTTCTTCAACACCAGAAACACCTTTGGCAAGTATGTCCATGGCCGCACCTACCCAAATGGTTTGTCCAGATGGACTTTCCATAAACTCGAGCACCAGTTCTCCTACTTCGTATTCTTCCACTGCATAAACATCCCTAAAAGCATACGGATAATAGTAATAATAATCGTAACGGCTATTGGTGATCTGGCCCCCTAAATAACCAGACAAGATTACCGATCAAAAATCTGTAATTTTAGTCATGGAAAAAAGGAAATGGAGCAAGGAAGAGAAACTTGCCATACTCAAAGAAGCGGAAGAAAAGGGGGTAGAGCTTACCATCC
>JBGSKQ010000112.1:0-20226 GCA_041741095.1 Saprospiraceae bacterium | reverse complement strand
TAAGCTGCCGAAGCTGATTTGGTGCCGGGAAATCCCTGTTTTGTGGTGGGACATGACTTTCGATTGGTTTATTACGCGAAAGGTAAGCATTCTCCGCCTGTTTTTATAGGGGGGAGGGGGCTTTTTTCACAATCTGACGATTGCGCTGCCGCTTCTACCGTAAATTCTTTTATAAGTTCATAGTTCATCGTTCTTTTCATAGTTCATCGTTTTTCAAGGTCTGGCAAAGGTGGTACGCCATATTATCCTATAATTGTAAAAAAGAAGGAAAATTAAGGAAGGTTGCATTTGGGCCTCAACAATGCAGTAATTGTTATAAGACTGACAAAGCAATTCTATTTTTTTTCAAATACGCATTTTTACAATTTTATTTACAAAAACACAGGTATCTCTGCACCTTTCGAGCTGGGGGTTTTGAACGTCAAAATCCCGACTGTTAATGTTGCAATACGAGGAAAAAGCTCCCGCCCAATCCCTGCGGGAGTACATCGAATGTTATTGGATACTCCAATCTGACTTCTCTCTTCAGAATGAACTGTGCCTACCTGATGGCTCGGCTTCGCTTATTTTCAATTTTGGCCCCAACTACCAACGGGCCACCTGCCACCAACCGACAGAATGGTTGGAGGTGGGCACTTGCAGCCTATCACACCAAGGCAAAGAGAGTGTGCTCATCACGCAGCAGAAGCCCGTTCGGGTGATGGGCGTGCGTTTCAAGCCGCATGGATTGGCGCCGTTTTTCAAGTTGTCCATGATGGACTATCCGCCGCCATTTATTTTGCAGGGCGAGACTTTGCGGCCTTTTTTGGAGAATTTGGAGCAAAAACTGTGGTCAAGCGCCTGCTTTGCGGAGCGCATCGCCCTGCTCGATGATCACCTTTCCCGCCTTACTTTCGACACAGCTTCGCCAGACGATTTGGTAAAAAATGCCATCAGTGAAATGGTAAAAAGCGCCGGCAACCTGAAAATCGGCGACCTGCTCGAAAAGCTCTGCGTCAGCAAAAGCACCCTCGAAAAGAAATTCCAGGAAAATGTGGGCCTCAGCCCGAAAATCCTCTCCAACATCCTGCGCTTCAACAGCCTCGTCTATCAGCAGCAACGGGAGCCTGCCCCTTCCCTCACCGAGCTTTCCTACAACCAGGGCTTCTTCGACCAGGCCCACCTCGTCCACAATTTCAAAGCCTTCACCGGCCTCACGCCGGGCCGCTTCTTCCGCCGGGAAAATGTGCTGGTGGAAATGCTTAGGCAGTCGTTTGAGGGGAGGGTGGGGGAGGTGTATTGAGCCTATCCGAAGCGCTTTTCTTTTTGATTTAAGATATCAGACGTCAGGTGTCAGATTTTTTATTTTAAGGCCAACGATGGTGTCGCCTATAGCCCCAGCTTAACCCATAACCACACGCTTCTGCCTTCTCACTCCCTCGGCTCCATACTTTCCATCAACTCATCTAAGCCTGGATGGCTGAACGGGATATTGTAAAGCCGAAGTATCAGTCTAAACAGTTCAACGAAATATCTTTTTTCATTGGCGAAATTGATGTAAACTGAATCTTCAAATAGTGGAGGAAAGGCACTCGTCTGTGGGCCTTCCAACAGCAGTGGGATGACCGTTTCCCGAATGGCACTCCGCTTGCGAAGCCGGGTTTCAATTAACCGAATTTCCGCATCAACAACTGGGTCGGATGTTTCGGTTTTGTATTTTTCCAGGTATTTATGAGTACCAACGGCTAAAGCAAAATCAACTGCATCAATTTGGGCAATAAATCTTGTAATGCTGCTTCCAGGTGGATTGTGCCACCTATCAAGTAAAACTCCAATACCCGCATTTCTTAAATCCTTCGCCAGTTGCAGCACCCATTTTTCGTGCTGTCGCACACCCCATGCATAGCTGATAAAACAACTTGGCTCGGCCACTTCTTCTGCCTGCCCAAGTTCCCGAAGAATGGATTTTATTCGGACGAGGTTCGTTTCAAATTGCGTTCTTCTCGCTACATGGGTCTCCTCACGCCTGATTGTTTCCTTGTCTATGCCTACAATAGGAGTTAATTCAGTTGTCGCAGGAATGGTGATTTTATGACCACAAGAACTGCAAAACATGAAATTGCGCTCTTTTTCAATTTGTGCCATCACAGAGGAGCGTTGCTGCCGCTCCTTGCAATTCGGGCAAATCACTGCTTCGTAACGAGTAACTTTCACTTCCCGGTGTAGAAGGAATGTCTCGAACAATCCCTGGAATAACAACCGCCCGCCTGACGGCGTCGCCTCATTGTAGTAGAGTGTCAATTCAATCTCCCCTTCGTGCTCTGATATTTGGCGGAAGCCGCAGATTTTGTTTTTTTCCAATTCGTACTGCGCCTGGTTTTGCCATTGGTGCTTGCGGGTGAAGTGCTCGGTGTAGCCCAGCAGCACCACTAAGGAGGCATAAACGTTTTCCACCGAACCGGTGATTTGGTACGAAGCATCGTCCTGCGTTTCGATGTCGCTGGTTTTGGGGCGTTTTTCATTGATGAGGGAGGGGAACACGAGCAGGGAACGGCTGCTGGCACCGCCCGTGCTTTCCCGGAAACAGATGTTTCGTTGCAGGAACAAAGCAGTGGCGGCATCGAGCAATATTTCCCGCTCGTCTTCGCTTTCTATTTTTTCCAAATCCGGGAAATTGTACTGCCCGGCCAACAGCTTTTTCTCCTCCAGCACGCCCAGCCCCTGTGGGTTGCCACGGGCTTCCAGCACGAAGGAGGAGGCGAGGTTGACCAGCACATCCGGGAACAACAAAATGGATTGCCGCCCATTGGAGTCGCTGACGATGGTCACATAGCCATGCGTTTCCAGGTGCTTGACCGCCGTCATCATTTCGGCATCGGAGAATTCCCAGCCTGCATCCGTTTGCTGCAATTCACGGCGCAAATCCTGCGGGCTTTTCAGCACCGATTTTTGTTCGGTTTGCTCTTTTAGTTTCAGCACAAATTCCTTTACCCGCTTGAAGGTGCTGGTGGTGATGGTGGCGGGCATGTCGTCCCAGGGAATCATGGCTTTCAGCTTTTCCATCAGGGCAGGGATGCCATCGCCCTTCATGGCGCTGGTGGCGAGGTAGCCGCCGGGGATGTTGTGGTATTCGCAAAACTCGTCCAGTTCTTCCCGTGTCAAGGTAGGTTTGCTGCGATCCACACGGGCACCGATAAGCATGGTTTGCAGGTTCGCTTTTTGTTGGTGGCAGAGTTGTTTCACCCAGTATTCCACGCCGCTAAGGGGCTTTTCCCGGTTGCCGGGATCGAACAGCAGCAGCGCTAAATCCACATCCCTGAGGAACAGGGCATGTACCAGCCGGTAATCCGACTGCCCGGCCAGATCCCACAGCACCGCTTCACACTCTGCACCATCCGCCCGCTTTTTGCCCAACTGGTCAATGACCCAAAACTGCTGGCCATGCGTGGAACTGTGTTCCTTAAAAGCACCATGCGCTAGCCGCCAGCCCAGCCCCGTCTTGCCCACTCCGCTATCGCCTACCAGCGCTATTTTGGCCGTGGTATAAGGCACGGAATCGCTGATAAAATCTTTGCCGAGCAATATGTTGTAGTCTAGTTCCCAGAGTTTGATAACCATATCCTTCTCGCCAAGAACTGCCAAGATGGGTTTTGTAGGGTGGAATGCTATCTTAGATAAAACATCTATTCCCATCTCAATTTCATCCGCAATGATAGCGACAGTTTGCCATTTATCCGTATTCCAAATTCTTATAGTTTGGTCTGCGGATTTTGATGCTAAAAACTTACCATCATTTGTGAATGCAATGGAGGTAATATAGGCTGTATGGCCTTCAAGGATAATCGACAATTTCTCAGTTTGTACATCAAATAATTTAATATTATAATTACTTCCTCCATAAGCAATTTTTTTTCCGTCTGGGCTAAATGTTGCTGAGGAAAGCCAAAATAATTGCTTTTCCTCATCCCAAGTTTTCAAATTTTTCCCAGTTGCAGCATTCCATATTTTGATGGTGTTATCATCTGATCCTGAGACTATATTGTTTCCGTCTGGGCTAAAGGCTAATGAAAAGACTGAAGCCTTATGGCCCACAAAATCTTTCAATTTTTTCCCAGTTTCTGAATCCCATATTATAATGCCACCATCTTTAGACCCTGAAGCAATTTTTTTTCCATCTGGGCTAAAGATTACAGAATAGATAGTGCTTTTATGCCCATTGAAAGTTGCTACCTTTTTTCCAGTTGCCACACTCCATAATTCAATAGCATTACCACTTGTAGCGATTTTCCCTCCATCTGGGCTAAAACATATTGAACTGACAGAACCAATACTTCCCTTCAAAATTGTCAAATTTTCCCCAGTTTCCACATCCCATATTTTTGTGGTTTTATCATATGACCCAGAAGCGATTTTTTTACCATCTGGACTGAAGGCTATTCCAAAAATTGTTTCCGTATGTCCCCGCAAGGTGCGCAGGAGCTTCATACCAGCAGGGTTCTTTTCGGGTTTGAGTTGGGTTGGTTGGGTTGTTTCGCTCATGTTTCTTAGCTATTGCAACTATGCCTGGATTTTGTTGGAAGCTGCCGCAGCTTTTGGGATGCGGCAGCAGTTAGGTGGCAATATCAGGAGGAAAAGTCGAATTAGATGGAAAGAAGATAAATTTTTTCACATATAGGTCGAAAAGGTTAAAGCAACGCCAGATTTCCGAAATCTCAAAGATTTCGGAAATCTTAAATCTGCCACAATTTAGAGGCCATCAAAAGTTACAACCTTTCCCCCCATCCCCCAAAAAATCCCTACCTTCCCCCCTCAACAACACCGCCCATCCATGCCGACCATAAGAAAACAGCGCCGTCTGGCCGCCATTATGTTCACCGACATCGTGGGCTATACGGCCATTATGCAGCAGAGCGAAGTGGCCGCCTCCGCCTTGCGGGCCCGCCACCGGGAGGTGTTCGACCGGGAACATCAGCGGCACAGCGGGGAGATACTTCAATACTTTGGCGACGGCACCCTGAGCGTTTTTCAGAGCGGGGTGGATGCAGTAGAATGTGCGGTGGCTATTCAGCAGGATTTGAACCAAGGCGAGCGGGTGCCGCTGCGCATCGGACTGCACCTCGGCGACATCGTATTTGACGGCACGGACATCTATGGCGACGGCGTCAACCTGGCTTCCCGCATCGAGAGCCTGGGCGTGGCGGGGGCCATCCTCCTGTCCGCCAAGCTGAACGGCGAACTCAAAAACCATCCGCACATTTCGGCGCAATCACTGGGCTTTGTGGAATTGAAAAACATTGATGAGCCTATCGAAATATTTGCCGTGAACAACGAAGGCATCACCGTGCCGGAGCGCTCGCAGATGAAAGGAAAACAGAGGCAGGTCAACAAATCCATTGCTGTGCTGCCCTTCGTCAATATGAGCGCCAGCGAGGACAACGAATACTTCTGCGACGGCATGACCGAGGAAATCATCAACGCCCTCACCAAAATCAAAAACCTGCAAGTGACCTCCCGCACCTCCTCGTTTTTTTTCAAAAACAAAAACCTGCCCATCCAGCAGGTGGGGCGGGAACTCAAGGTTTCTACCGTTTTGGAGGGCAGCATACGCCTCGCCGGGAAACGGATGCGCATCACCGCCCAGTTGATTGACGTGGCCGACGACTACCATTTTTGGTCGGAAACCTTTGACCGTTCGGTGGAGGATATTTTCGCCGTGCAGGATGAAATCAGCCTGCTCATCGCCGATAAATTGCGGGAGCAAATTGGCCATCTGGACATTGCCGAGCATCTGGTGGAGGCGCCCCAGATTCCGGTGAGCGTTTACCAGCGCTACCTCAAAAGCCGCTATCATCTATTGAAAATGGGCAAGGCCGACCTGAACGAAGGCATGGCGATTTTGGAGGGCATCGTTCAGGAGCAACCCAATTATGTTTATGGCCAACTGGGCATGCACCTGGCCTACACCCTGCTTGGCACCCTGGGCTTCATGCCCGCCCACGAAGCGTTTATTAAAGGCCAGCCCTACCTGGATAAAGCCATCGAGCTGAACCCCGACCTCCCCGAATGCCAGCTCAACCAGTCCTACATGGCTTTTTTGCAGGACTGGGACGCTGCTACAGCTTATCAGCATATCAACAAGGCCCTGGATATCCGCCCGACGGTGGACGGCTACCAAAGCATGGCCTCCATCCTCGTGGCCGAGGGGAAATATGCAGCGGCCTTGCATTACATTGAAACAGCCCTGCAAATAGACCCGCTCTCGCCCATCAACTGCCATTTGCGGGGCTTTATTGACTATTGTCAAGGGAAGTTCGGGGAGGCGATGGAATGGTTTGCAAAAGGCATAAAACTGAAGCCGGATTTCAAAGTGAGCACGCTGTATTGGGGGCAGGCGCTGATTTGCATGGATAGAAAGGAAGATGCCCTGAACTATTTCCAGAACCTGCCGGATGATGCGGACGACATCCTGAAATTGGGCGGCACGACGCTGGCACACGCTGCTTTGGGTCAAGCTGAAAAAGCGCTGGCAGGCATCGCCCAATTGGAAACGCACCTGCAATCGGACCTGATGGAGCGGGCGCTCAACCTGCTCATCCTCTGCCAGGCCATGCTGGGCGAGGAGGAAACGACGCTGGATCTGATTGCCAAAGGCATCGCCTATCACCTGCCCATGATGGTCTATTTGCCCGTGGAACCCCTGCTCAAGCCACTGCACCCGAACCCCCGGTTTCAGGAACTGATGCGGCAGGTGCTGGGCAAACAAACGCCTTCTGATTTTGCCGAAAGGAAATACAAAAAAACGCTGTTTACCAAAGATGAATTGGAACAAAACCGGCAGCGATTGGAGCAGGTGATGTCGGAAAATCTGCCCTACCTCGACCCGAACCTTACGCTCCGTGAACTTGCCGGAATGCTCGGCCTGCCGCCCAATCACCTTTCGCAGTTGCTCAACGAGGGTTTCGATAAAAACTTTGCGGAGTTCATCAACGGCTACCGACTGGAAGCCTTCAAAACCAAAGCTGCCGACCCTGCGCTGCAACACCTCACCATTCTCGGCCTCGCCTACGAGAGTGGCTTCAATTCCAAAACGGTCTTCAATACTTTTTTCAAAAAAACAATGGGAATGACGCCAAAGGCGTATTGGAAGGGGGTGGTGGGGTAATGTCAAATTGTTTCATTGTTGCATGGCTTCATTGCCAATGAGGTGATAGCTTTTCGCCTTTGAAATGTTTGCTTTAAATAACTATTTGAGCGGGCGAAAAGATGCCACCTCAAAACTTGAAAAACGCCCGTTAAAAACACATAAACACCCAAGCACCAAAACACACCGAAAAAGAAGTTCCGATTTCAAAACCCGAACGACCCGCCCTTAGCCTGCCGCTACCTTTGTCCCATCAATCGGCGGAAAGCCATTCTTTAAAAAAAAACAATAAAAAAATGACCGCACAAACAATGAAAGCCATCGTCCTTTCCCGATACGGTTCACCCGATTTTCTTCAAATGCAGGAAGTCGCCAAACCAGTGCCAGAAGCCAAGGAAATATTGGTAAAGGTACATGCCTCCACGGTGACGCAGGCCGACAGCATGATGCGCAGGGCCGACCCCATCATCTGCCGTTTTTTCCTGGGCTTTTTCAAACCCAAAAAACCCATCACCGGGACGGGTTTTGCAGGAACGGTGGAAGCAGTGGGAATAGATGTTTCGCAGTTTAAAATTGGCGATGAAGTTTTTGGTGAAACAGGGGTAAACTTCGGTGCCAATGCAGAATATGTCACGTTGCCTGAAGACGGCGTACTGGCCCTGAAACCTGCCAATTTGAGCTTTGAAGAAGCGGCCACCATCACCGACGGCCCTTTGACTTCCCTGAATTTTTTACAAAACCTGGGCCACCTCAAAAAGGCGCAAAAGGTGCTTGTCAACGGCGCTTCCGGCAGCCTGGGCACGGCGGCGGTGCAATTGGCCAAGTATTTTGGGGCGCATGTGACGGGCGTTTCCAGTACCAGAAACCTGGAATTGGTGAAATCTCTCGGTGCCGACCAAGTGATTGATTACACAAAGACCGATTTTACGAAAACTGGGCAGACCTACGACATTATTTTTGACACCATCGGCAAAAGCTCATTTTCCCGCAGCAAAAACGCCTTGGCCCCAGAGGGCATTTACCTCTCGCCAAAACTGCGTTTTGGACTGTTGCTGCAAATGCTGTGGACATTAAAATTTGGAACAAAAAAGGCCAAGTTTTCGGCCACGGGTTTGTTGCCCCATGAAGGGCTACGCACTATGTTGGGGCAACTAATGGGTATGTTCAATGAGGGAAAACTGAAAACCGTCGTTGACCGTCAATACCCATTGGAACAAGCCGCCGAGGCGCACCAATATGTTGACACTGGGCATAAGCGGGGAAATGTAGTTTTGGTAAAAAATTGGATTTAAAAAAAATTTCATTTTCCCATCAAAACGGGATCGGTTCTTGTCATATCTGAAAAAATGCCAAGTACCATTCCCGGTGACGGCATCAGCTACTTCCCCCCGCATTCAACTTTCCCTGCTTCGCAACTACTTCTGCACGTCAAGCGCTTTACATACGGATAATTTTCTCATTTAAAATAACCATTGCCGAAGGTAGGTGGCATCAGCATTGTTTTGCCAAAACCACCGGCGACCAGCTCGAAATCAAACATCAACTATGAGACACATTGCAACTGCGCTCCTGCTGTGGAGCGGCTTTTGTTTGAACGCCCAACACCTGGAAATGGGCCTCTTCATCGGCCAAAGCGCCTACACGGGCGACCTCTCTTCCGACAAGCCGACACCTGCCCTCCAGGAGTGGCACATTGCCTACGGCGCTTTTACTACACTGAAAATCAACGACTTCCTGGGCCTGCGCCTCTCGGCCAACCGGGGAAAAATTTCTGGCAACGACGCCAACCGGACTTCTACCTACCGCCGAAATTTGCACTTTGAATCCGACCTTTGGGAACTGAATTTTGTGGGGCAGTTGGGCATCCCTTTTTCGAGGATTTTTCACAAAAGCCCCGGCTTTGAAGCCTACCTATTTGGGGGCATCGGCCTTTACCATTTCAACCCAAAGGCACAGTACCACGGCGAATGGGTTGATTTGGCGCCCCTGGCCACCGAAATTCAGGACCGGGAAGGTGCTAAAAAACAATACAACCTGACCCAATGGTCTCTTCCTTTTGGCATTGGATTCAAAGTGCCTTTGAGCAGGGAACTGTCCGTGGGGCTGGAGTTTGCGCCACGCCGGGTCTTCACCGATTACCTGGACGATGTGAGCGGTTATTATCCTGCCGCCGAAATGCTGGCGACCTACGAAAACGGCCAAATGGTGAGGGAATTGAGCTACCGGGACACATCTGACGGGGAGAACTTCCCTTCCGGCATGGAACGTGGCAACGATTCCAAGCGTGATGGCTATTGGCTGGGCGGGCTGACGCTTACCTATAGGCCATTTTACCATGCGGGCCACCGGAAGGTGAGGTGCCCAAGGTTTTGAAGGGTGTTTTTGTGGCGGTAATACTATACTTGGCGCATACGCCAAGTATAGTATTTATTTAAAAATGCCATGCCGCCCCAATATTCACCCCGTACAAATTATAGTTTTGTTTTAGGCCATAATTGTCATTTGCAATATTGCTGGGCATATAACGCATAAATGGCGAGATATAAGCTTCTATATTATCGTTGATAAAATACCCGGCAGATACGCCGAAATAATAGCTCAGCCCAACACTTGAGCGGTAAATATCAGCTTCTTCAATATCCACATCTTCTGAAACTGACTGCAATACCTTGCCTTGGACGTTGAGGCCTACATTGACAAAAACACCCGCTTGGGCGGCCAGGGAAAAATTGCGGTGGCGCAAATGATAACCAGCCAGCACAGGTACTTCAATCATCCTGTAATTGTTGTAATATTCTTTTTTGTAACTGGTCTTTGTTTCCAGCGGCACGTCGCCATAAATGGGGATGGTGTCGTTGTCCAAATTGATGACCAGGTATTTGATGCCCGGCACGGTATCCACCTTAATGACGGTCGAATAATAGCGGTATTGCTCGTTGATTTGGGTGAAATTCAGGCCGGAAGTTAGGCCCAGGCCGGAGCGGTGTTGAAGCGTAAGCCGTAAACCAAACTGAAAGGCTTCCAATTCCCTTTCGTTTCTTTCCCGTAAGGACAAAAGTTCGGTATAATTGGAGTCTTTGGCTTCTAATTGCCTGTCCACGAAACTGATGCTGCCTTGTATTCCAGCGGAAAGGAAATATTTTTTCCGGTAAATAGGTTGGGGTGCTTTCTCTACTAAGTTAATTGTTGGTAAATCAGGTTGTTTATTTTTATCCTTATATTTCAAATCAATGGGCAAAAAGGGTAGGGGAGAGGGTGTCGTGAATATATTTTCCTCTGTTTTAAGCAATAATTCCTCCTGATTGATGGAGCTTGTTTCTGTTAAATATATGGGCTTGATTTCCAATTGTGTTGGAGCAATTTCCGCTTCAGGTTGGCTTATAATATTGGCTTGCATATTTTCAGTCCGGCGGCTATGTGGGGTTTTGTTTTGAACAATATGTTGGGCGATTTTTTCTGAATCGCCTGTTGTATTTAATTTATCCGGATGGATGGAATTAAGTGCATTGTCGCCTGTATTATCAGGGGCTGGCGTATGAGTGGCAATATTTTCAACGGCCATATCTTGCAGCCTATTTTCAATATCGCTGCTGTTTTCATTTTGGTAAAAATAGCCCCAAGCACCAACGGCCAGTGCAAGGCCCACGAGCCAGAACCATACGAAACCCTGGCGCTTTTTGCGGCGGTTCATGGCGTCCACCTGCGGCTCAATGGCTGCCCAAATAGCATCTGCATCCACTTCGCTTTGGTGGCCCTGCAAAGCTGCTTTTATTTTATTTTCGAACTGCTGCCATTTCATAATGGTCACTGTGTTTTAGTTGATGAAGTTTTTGTTGCAATAAGTGCCTTGCACGGGTCAATTGCGAACGGGAAGTAGCTTCCGAGATGTCCAACATATCCGCTATTTCCTGGTGGCTGTAATTTTCCACCACATATAAGTTGAAAACCGCCCGATAACCCGGCGGCAAGTTCCCTATCAATTGCATCAGATCTTCAGTGCCAATTTGGGCATATACTTCCGGCTCAATGCTCTTTTCATCGGGCATTTCCAGGGGCTGCGCCTCCTGGCGGAAACAGCTTTTTTCCAGCCACTGCAAAGAGCGCCGCACAGCTATGCGCCGCATCCAGGCCTCGAATGAACCCGTCGGCTCATATTTGTCAATATTGGAAAAAATGCGCAGAAACGTTTCCTGGAGTATGTCCTTGGCCATCGCTTCGTCACGGGCATAGCGGCGGCAAACGGTGAGCAACATGCCCGCATACTGCTTCACCAGCAGGTATTGGCAGTCTTTTTCGCCGCTTTTGCAACCTTGTATGAGCCGTGCTTCTGTCACTGATTGGGTTTTTTAAAATGGTTGATGGGGGTTGATAAGGTTTATAAGGGTTGATTAATTTTTCCACCTTTTCCGGCAATGAAGTTAGGCGGCATTTGGGATTGCCGCCTAACTTATGTTTTTCTTTACTGCCAAAAAGAACAATGGCATAATTCAAGGATTATCTTTAAAAGCCTCGTATCACACTAAAGTGCCCGCTCACGTTGACTGTTTGGGGAGGCTGTATGGCACTGTTCGAAAGAGGGCCGCTAAATGTTCCTTTGATGGCTTCGCCTGTGTTGCCGTATTCCGTGACGGTGAAATTCAAGAAGTTGGATCCATAAAAGAAACTCCAATTGTTCACGTAATCTCCAAAATAGTTGATTTGATTGCCCGTTCCACTGTAATCCCCAATCGTTTGGCCATTAAAGACAATGTCAAAAAACTGTTCTTGTTGCCCACTGTAAAACTGGATGGAGGTGCCTGTTCCAACCGTATCGGGTGAAGCTTCATACAACGGGACATACAATTGCGTCACGCCGTCCACGGTAAGGCTCAAATAGTTTTGCAATTGTACATCGCACACACTAATGTCGCCCAAATCAATAGTGCCGCCTGCAATTTGGACAATCGGATCGCTTTGCAGGGCAGCATCCAGATCAATGCCGACAATCTCAATGTCGTTGGTATTGTTGCAAGTTGAAAACAACACCTCAAAAGGCTCGCCATTGGTATATTCATACACCGTTTGCCCATCAAAATTGAAAACAACCAAACCGTTTTGAATCGGATCGCCATCGCAATCCACCAGTACACCCGTCAATGTTGTAGCGTTCAAGACAGAAGAAGGAATAGTGATAATTCCCATGTCCACGTTATCCTGAAATGGTCCGATAGCTTGGGAATAAAGCAATTCACCGCATACGCCGAATATTTCCATTATCAGGTTGTAGTTCTGCGGGATCAGTCCGCTAATGATGCCCCGGTCGCAGGTGTGGCCATAGCCGTACAAGGAACTGCCAGTTTGCCGGATGACCACTTTGTAGTTTTCCAGTGGTGTCCCGTTTTCGTCCACGATGGTTGCGGTGAATTCGATGAGCGGGTCTTTGAAGTCGTGGTTCCAGTAAGAAAAGTGGGTCACCTCGGCCACATAAAAGCCATTCTGGAGCTTGGAGACGCCTTCTTCAGCCCACATGCCGTAAGTTTCGTTGTAAGACCAGAGCGGGATTTCCGCCGGGGCACTGGCCAGGAGGCTGGCCGGCACGGGGGTTTTGATGGTAGCCGTTTCACCTTTCAGGATGTTGAGCTTTTGGCCGTCCTCGCTTTCCAGTTCGGCCACGATCATGCCGTAGGTGGCCATCACCACTTCCTCGCTCAGGCCGTTTACGCCCTGGAGGTTGCCGGGCATACGGTCGAGCGTGCGGATATCGCTGGGGTCGAGCCATTTGGCGGCCACTTTTACCAGGCCTGTGTAGGGCGTGCCGTCGGCTTTTTGGATGCTGTTGGGTGAAAAGGTGATGCTGCCGCCGCCGTTCAGGTCCACAATGCCGCCGTCCTGCGACTCAAAGGACTCCGAGAACACTTTTTCCATGAGTTCTATTTTCACCCGGTTTTCGGCATCTTCCACCGCCATGAAGCGGCGGCTGCCAGGGAAATAGCCCTCCTTTTCCACCTGCACCAAAGTGCCCCTGGCGTTCAGTTGTATATTTTTAAAAAAGAAATGGCCGTAGTCGTCCGTCGTAGTGGTCAAACTGCCCAATTTCACATCGGCCCCGGCAACTGGATAACCCAGTTCGTTGGACACAAAACCCGTCAAGGAGCCATTGACATTGACGATTTTTTGCTCCCATTTTTTCAGGATTTCAGGCACATAGGGCGTCTCTTCCGTGGTCACCTGGTCAACGTCCTTGCGGCAGGCCGAGAAGGCCAGCGCTATCAATAGAAAGAGGATTCCGAATTTTTTCATTGTATGAAGATTTAAAGTAACTGCTTAGGAGGGTGTGGGAGGAGGAAGAAAAAATTTTTATTTTTTCTTCCTCCTCCCACATTTTGGGGTGTTTTGGGGAGAAAAATTTTTCTCCCCAAAACACCCTTGCTAAGTTGCTACGATTTTAGAATAGTTAGGATGGTGTTTGAAGCCTGCAAGCAACAGATCTGATTTCGGCTTACTGTGACTAAATCGGAGCGGAGGGCGTTTCGCTGCATGGGGTGGGAATTTTTTTTCTTTTTGTAATTCTAAGAAGCTGTTTGAATTTGCCTGATGGAGAAAAAAAGAGTGGTTTTTTCGTTCTGCGGCAAGGAAATTTTGAGGGAATAGCATCGCTATTGCCGAAAAATTTGCTGGTCGCAGGGCGGAAAAGACACCTTTTTAGCCCATTGAGGTAAATTCAAACAGCTTCTAAGGTGAGTTATGGGATTATTTTATTGAAAACCAATGACTTATAAACCCTTATGACAGGATGGGAACGCGGATCAAGCGGATTGGGCGGATTTCCGCTGATTATAAAGTTGATGAAGCCCAAAAATCCGTGTAAATCAGCCTCATCCGCCCAATCCGCGTTCCCATCCTGTAATTTTTGATGCCATAATTCACGTTAATTCTATTAAATGAGAGTAGGGGGGCGGATGGACAGCTTATTGCAAAATCTCCCAGTTTCCCATTGAAGTTAAATTGAAATATAGCCGCAGTACCTGTCCCGTCCCAGCGGGAGCGGCGGCAATATCGGTAGGAAATCGTTTTTAAAGACCTTGAGAACCAGCGGTGCGCAATAAATATTCCGCAACTATAGCGATTTAATACCCCGGCACATCCGCCGCCACCATTTTCTCGATGGCTTGGGCGCTGCGCACACAGTCCCGCAGCTTGTGGGTATCGAGGCAGTAGCAATCGTTTTGCGCCACCGTGACCTTGGAGCAGACGATGCCGGAGAGGTCAACGTTGGCAAAACGGTCGTCTATTTCGATGCATTTTTCCAACAGCTTGTGGATGGGTTCATCCTCGAAAGCTGCGCCGTTGTTGGCCAAAAATACCTTCAGGAAATTCGTAATGGCATTGCGGGTATGGTGGCAAACGAGGTAGTTCACCACGTCTTCTTCGGCCCGGTTGATTTCTTCCAACGAAAAATCGAGCAGTTTTTTCCCTTCGGCCATCATTGGGTTGTTGATTGCGTTTTTCATGGCGTAAAAAGTTGGTGCTTAAAATAGAATCCGCCGCACCTTTAAAAGGTATAGCTCTATTATCATTACAAGTTGCTGACACCTCACCCCCGGCCCCTCCTCCTTGAGGAGAGGGGAGCGGACCTCTGCTGCCTTGCCAAAAGTAGGTACTTAGCAAATTAAGCAGTCTCTGCTCCCCTCTCCTGTGAGGAGAGGGGCCGGGGGTGAGGTCAAAATATCGCACATGATGGACGCCAACTTGAAATCATAATTGAGCCAAAGGTATTATCGGCACGGATTCAATTTTTCAAAATACCACGCTCCCCCGCTATGATGATTCTCATGGTATAACATGAGCCTTGTCAACCTCTTACATGTCCCATGCGTAGCTGCATGTATGTTTTGGCAGGAAAGGCCGCATTTTTTTTTGAGCATCGCACGTTATCAGGACAGTGGACTTGTGCAAGTAGAATGAATGAATAACATCTATCCCCGGCAGCTTCTCATCAAACCCCGACAGCTTCGCACGGACCTCCGACACCTTCTCACCGACCTTCGGCAGCCTCTCATCAAGCTTCGACACCTTATCATCAAGTTCCGGAGGCTTCTCATCAACCTTCGACACCTTATCATCAACCTTCGACACCTTATCATCAAGTTCCGGCGGCTTCTCATCAAGCTCCGACACCTTATCATCAAGCTCCGGCAGGCAATCATTGCATTTCGACAGTATTTTTCTCCAATGCCCACTTTGCCGGGATACCACCCATACTTGCATCAACAGTATCCTTTCACAGTTGGCATTATTGTTGGATAAAAAATATTTGTAATACTTAAATGTTTGTTGAGGGTTATCCGACGCAGGTCTCTGGAGGTGCAATAGGTACAACTGCATACATTGACCGCTGTCGCCTAATGACCAATAAACATCCCAATCTTCACCAATTAAAATTTGACCATCATGGACAAAAAAAACTCCGCCAAGGTCAACATGTTTACCCAATTGGAAAACATGCTGACAGAGAACATCAGCGTCGTCAACAGCAGCCCGGCTTTCACTGCGCATTACCAGCACCTGGGCATCGAACTGAGCGGCATCGAAGGAAAAAGGGAACTGATTTCCCTCAGCACCACCGGCCATGCCAAAGACAAGAAAAGCGCCAAGGAAGCACTCAGTAACCTCCTGGTGGCGGTGTGCGGCGGCCTCAAGGCTTATGCCAGCGAGCACTCCGACCAGGCCCTGGCCCAACAGGTCAATTATTCCTACTCCGACCTGATGCGCATCCGGGCGACCGACCTGGAATCCACTGCCGCCGCCCTTCACAAGCTGGCGACCGACCATGCCGAAGCACTACAAGCCTACAACGTGGAAGCCGATACGCTCACCAAACTGGGCCTTGCAGTCAGTAGTTTCAAAAAGAAAAATCCGGCCCCCCGCAAATGGATGACCACCAATAAGACGACCCGTGAACTCCTGGCGGAACAAATAAAGTCACTGAACAACTACATCCGTGAAAAAATGGATCCCCTTGCCCAAACCTATCTGGACAAGGACAAGAAATTTTGTATGCTCTACGATAATGCCCGCCGCAACTATACAGAAGGCGTGCGCCACAACAAGCCGCAGGCCGCCACCCTTGGCAAAGAAACTGCCGCCCCGCCGACCATCGTAGAGCAGCCTACTGCCAACGCCCTGCTCCAAATGGCCCTGCATAGTGTGCCGACGAATGGGGAAGTGCAGGCGGAGGGATAATAAAATTGGAGATTTTTTGGCATAAGGAGGCACTGCTTCAGGACGGCTGGATAGCCGAGTGGGGCGGTGCTTTTTTATTGGGGGCCTATGCTATCAGATTTAACATCCCTGAAAAGTTACCTATTCCACAAATGTTATAACTCCGACTTTTTGCGAAAAAATGCTTGTATCCTCACCTCCTTGGCCCTACCTTGCAAGTATTACAGCATTCACTATTGAACTCGGGCTGTCATCTTAGTCCTCTACCAAAATCCTTAAACAATATGATGACTACTTTACACGCAACTCTTCAACTTCCCAACCTTCCTTTATTGGTATTTTGTCAAATCCCCAACCCGGCCACCAACGCTGTAACCATCGCCATCAACCCCGGCCTGGCGGAAGTGGAAAGGGAGGTGCAGGTGCGCACAGGACAGGGGAAATTGGGGGAAGGAGTGCAGTCCCATTCACTGCTGCTCCGGCTTTTCTATTCACCTTAAATTTACCTTCGATGAAAACCTTTATTGCAACAACATTGATGTTACTGTTTATATCCTGCAATGCATTTGCTCAGTTTAATAATGATTATGTCTGGCTATTAGGTACACAGGGAAACCCTCCTACTCAAGATCCTGCCTATGGAATTGATTTCATGAAATTTAACAATGGTGAATTAAATGTTGAAAGGGACTATTTAGATGTTGAATTTTTTCTTACTAATTCGAGTATCTGCGATGTCAATGGCAATCTGTTGTTTTTCTCCAATGGCTGTAAAATTTATAATTCTTCAGGGCAGGTCATGCAAAATGGAAGCGGGTTAAATCCAGGTTTAGCATACACAACGGGAAATTGCCCTGATATGGGAAACGCCGTCACAAAGGGACTTATAGTACTGCCACTACCCGAAGATTCTACAAAATACTATATCTTCCATGAGTCTGCAGAAGAAGGTGAAGGATCATCTGCTTCATATATAGCAAAAGTATATTACTCCCTTGTTGATGTATCTGAAAATGGAGGACTTGGGAAAGTACTTGAAAAAAATCAAGTAGTCATAGCTGACACTTTACGCGGCGATATGCATGCTGTAAAACATGCCAATGAAAAGGATTGGTGGATAATTGTCGCTAAAGGTAACAACAATGTCATTTATAAAATATTGCTGACCAAAAATGGCATAGATGGAGTTTTTGAACAGGAAACTGGCCCGAATCCTGACCCGTGGTATAGCGGCGGCGGCAGTTCCTGCTTTTCTCCGGACGGGACGAAATATGCCAGGTACTATTACGACGAACAGCTCTCCCTGTTCGATTTTGACAGGGCTACGGGGGAACTTAGCAACTTTCAACAGTTTTATGTGGACACTACAACAGGCAGTTTGTACGGTCATCTTGCATTTTCCTCCAATTCACGATTTTTGTACGCAGCTAACCAAATAGCCATTTACCAATTTGATACAGAGGCACTAGATATTGCTGCTTCCAAGGTGCTGGTAGGTGAGTATGATGGTTATAAGTACCTAGACATTTTTCCAACCTATTTCCATCAGATGCAACTGGCTCCTGACTGTAAGATATACATGGCCACGCACAACGGCTCGAATGTCCTTCACGTCATCCATAGCCCCAACGAGCAAGGCACAGCTTGCAACTTTCGTCAGCACGAGTTTATCATCCCCGCTGTGAGTGCAGCCTCCATCCCCAACTTCCCCAACTACCGCCTCGGCACGCCCTACCCGGTGTGCGACAGCAGCATCGCCCTGGTCACCACCGCCGTGCGGGTGCCGCCGCCCCTGCGGGAGGCGAGGCTGTGGCCCAACCCGGCCAGCGGGGAGGTTTTTGTGGAGCTGGCCGCACCGCTGCCACAGCCCGGCACCTGGGCGTTGTACAACGGCATGGGGCAGCGGGTACGGCGGGAGGTCTTGGCCACGGGGCAGGCAGAACACAGCTTTTCGGTGGCGGGGCTGCCGCCGGGGCTGTATTTTTGGGAGGTAAAATCTTCCAACCGAAGGCTGGGCGGGGGGAAACTCGTCGTGCAGCCGTGAAAATTGTTTTTATGAAAACTGAAATTTTATGAACAACAGCATGAACGTCAGCGGGATTTACATAGAAAACGAGCAGACCGTCAACGACATCTTCCTCCGCACCATTATGGTTGACATAGACACCTTCACTTCCCAGCAGATAGCCGACCTGGAGGGCATCATCAGCCAGTGCCCGAAGTGCGGGGGCGACGCCGTTTATAGGGCCAGGAGCCTCTAAGCCATGTACGATCCTTATGATGATTACGACGATACCGACCTCTGCGACTTTGAACCAGACCCTCTGTACGGCCCCCAAGGTGGCAGTTGGTCCGGCGACTTCACGGTCTATCCGAACCCGGCTTCCCACAGCGTGACGGTGCGGCTGAACCCGGCCCTGGTAGAAATGGAGCGGGAAGTTTCCATCCTGTCGTTGGAAGGCAAGGAAGTGGCCAGGCACTTACTGCCAGAGGGGAGCTTGAAAAAGCAGTATGATGTTTCTGGTTTATCGCCCGGCACCTATTTCATTGTTGTTTTGGAAAAAGGCAAAAAACGATTTACAGACAAGCTGACTGTGATCAAGTAAACTAACTGGGGGTTGTGGGCGACAGTGTCCACAGCCCCTTGTTTTTCTTCAAAACTTCTGACATGAAATACTTGATCATATTATTGCTCCTGCCATCCCTCCTTCATTCACAGGCAAAATGGGACTACAACTGGGTACTTGGATATGATACCGATCTAACCATACCCGGAGGTGAAGGGACTTTGATGAATTTTAATGACGGGGAAATTTCCATTGAGTTCCTGGAAAAAAATATGAATATTCATACTGACAATGTCACAATGAGTGATGGAATGGGCAACCTTCTTTTTTACACCAATGGCTGTTATATTGCCAATAAGGAGCACGGAGTCATACAGAATGGCAATAACCTAAACCCTGGCGACGTGCATCAAGGCTATTGTGATCATGGCTATCCTGCTGTCCAAGCAGTGCTTGCATTGCCCTCCATCGCAGACACCAACCAATACTACCTCATTCACAACGGGGGCAGTGACGAAAGTTTCTTTTATGCAGACGTTCTTTATTACTCTTTGGTGGACATGTCGCTGGACGACGGGCAGGGTGGTGTAGTTGAAAAAAATGTACCCATCATTATTGATTCATTATGGACAGGCCACCTGACAGCTACCAGGCACGCCAACAACCGTGACTGGTGGATAATCTCCGCTAAGGGCTTCTCCGACGTTTACTATAAACTGTTGCTGGATTCAAGCGGCATCTCAGTCGTTGACGAACAGGCCATCGGCCTGCCGCTGGAGTATGGCTCGTCCATTACCCAGTCTGTCTTTTCTCCTGACGGTACCAAATATGCCTGGTACGACCAGTTGCGCAACGTGCAGCTCTTCGACTTCGACCGGGCCACGGGGGAGTTCAGCAACTTCCGACAATTGTTCGTCGCCGACACCGCCTATTTCGGCGGGGTGGCCTTTTCCCCCAACTCCCGCTTCCTTTATGTCTCCAATGCCCTCTTCCTCTACCAGTTCGACCTATGGGCTGCCGACATACAGTCGTCTAGGGAACTGGTGGGAGAATACGACGGCTTCCAGTCGCCATTCGAGGCCAACTTCCACCTGATGCAGCTCGGCCCCGACTGCCGCATCTATATGGTCAGTGCCAACGGCACCGACTATCTGCATGTTATCCATCATCCCGACCGCAAGGGCAAGGACTGCGATTTTCGCCAGCATGACGTCCAACTGCCCCGCTACAACGCCAGCACCATCCCCAACTACCCCAACTACCGCCTCGGCACCCCCTACCCGGTATGCGATAGCACTATCGCCCTGGTCACCACCGCCGTGCGGGTGCCGCCGCCCC
>JBGSKQ010000111.1:0-148632 GCA_041741095.1 Saprospiraceae bacterium | reverse complement strand
CAAAAATAGTTCGTTTCAGCACGGTATTCGGTATGGAAGGACTCGCTTTGAAGTTGTTCCACTACCGATTTGAAAATAGTGGTGGGCTTGTGCATTTTTGTGACACAAAATACTGCTTTTGCCTTAAGTTGACGACATTAGAGTATAGCATGTATCGAGAAGAAATTTAGCTTAGCTTCAAAAGAAAGATCGGCAGGCTCTACATGCAAAAGCGGGTGATTTGAAAATTCTTGGAGCTGAGATAAAGACTCCTCATCCCTTGGTTTATTTCTCGTCCTGTACCAGGAAAACGCCTGGTGCCAAAGTTTTCGATAGGCTGTTTCGTATTTTATTGCTTTTTCGACTTGGTCAATTTCGGAATAAATTGCTTTTAAATCTCCATCTTCAAACTGTATGTTTAATGTCAATTTCAAAAACACCTCCTTGTTCAGGATGTCCAATACCTGCAAATTTCTTTCGAATTTGTAGGCCATTTTTTTAGCCACTCCCAATCGCTTGAGGCTTTGAAGGTACAAACCTTTGCCCTTCAACAAGCTTGCCTCGGCCATCAACGCAAACAAGGTCTGATCTGTAGAGTTGTTTTCATGAAATGAGCGGAGGGACTTTAACAGCAACTGATTAAGGTTGTACTTGGCAACATGAAGCTGCGACACCTTCGCCCCATGTTTTTTTAGGTTTTTTAATAAAAGTTGTTCATCATAGAACTCCATCTTGTCTATCTCCTTGAATATCAAGTAGTAAGCCTTGTCTCTTCCGCTTTGGCCATTTGTTACTGAAAAATAGCGCTTTTCTGCCTGCGACATTTTTTTTATCAAATCAAATAAATCTTGGGAAGGTTGTTTCACGATTTAGAGCTTACGGTTTATTTAGACGTAAGACTTTGCAAATAAAGCATTCTTGCTAATAAAAATCAAATTAGGAAGTTACGTTTGGTGAGAAAAAAATTAGTCCTTCCTTCATTGCCATTCTATCTTTGTATCAATCAAATGAAAACATAACATAAGTAGTATTTACAATCCTACTTCCCCAAGAAACCAACCCTAACCACCTCGCCCACATTGAGCAGTTGCAGTAAAAAAAACTTCCTCCCCGCCTTGGCCAGTGGCAATTTCCTGGCCACCAAAAAAACCTCTTCGAGACTTTTGAAAAAATATGCATGGGCTTCCAAAATGTTGACCAAAGCCGACCCCAAGCGTAGCCGGAACCCATGTATGTTTTTAGCTTGATTGTCCACGCATGTTGTGGATGTTACATAAACTGCTTATTCCGTTACATCAATAAAGATCTACTGTTGGAACATTTCTCCCTTTTGGGTTTACTAATTAAGGCCAAGGCAGTAAAAGTTCCTTAACCCTAAAAAGCACAACAAGGGGCAAATTGCCCCTTGCTTTTTGAAAAGACAAAAACCTAAAGTTTCAACCTAAAACCTAAACACAACAACATGGCAGCCTGTCAACTTAACACCGATTACCAGTTCCGTGACATGAGCGGAAACCTAATTAAAGAATTTAGTATCAACAGGGATTATCAAAATTTGGTAATTACCAATGCGTCAAATGGATTGGAAGTTTGCTCTTACAATATTGTTTCCGGTTCATTCACTGGGGTGCAAGTAAGTGGAAACAACTTATGTTTTTCTGGCTCCTTTGGTGGCTTACTGGCGACCAGGGAGTATTCCCTAAAGTCAAATTTGACGATCTCAGTGGTGGAGGATAATGGCATTTTGCAATTTTTAGGGGTAGATGATTTGCAGATTGGTTTCGAAGCCCCCCGCATCAACATCCGCTTTGACAGTGAAAACAGTAAGTTGATAGTCACTTATTGAAAAGAGTTTCTCCACATATCTAAAAACAAGCCCGGCAACAGCAACTGCTGGCCGGGCTTTATTTTATTTTTTAGCCTCAGTCCTTACCAACCTGGAACTATGTTCAGGCCAAAGGTGCCCTTGGTTTCCTTCAAGAGCGGCCAGGCGTAATATGGCTCCAAAACCAATGCCCCGAACAAATTGATACGCATGGACACGCCCGCACTAAACAGCGGGTTGAGGTCGAAAGACCGCAGGGAATTGTCGGATCCTTTATCAAAAGTATCCCAGGCCAAACCCCCGTCCATAAATACGGACAATTCGGTGAAGAGGAATTTCGATTTTATCAATGCCAATTGTTCCGGCCCGGTGAAAGGCACTCTCAACTCTACATTGCCTACGGCTAACTTGCTGCCGAACAGCTCATCCAATGAGCGTTTGTTTTGCTGCAAAACTTCTGAGGCATTGCCAAACTCGTAACCCCTTACGTACCAGGGGTAACCCAAATACAATGGATAGAATGTGTTGGCATCCTTTCCATAACGACCATAGTGCATGGCCCTGGCAGCCAATGTGAAGGGTTTTGCATGAAAATACTTGCGCCCGTCCAAGGTGAGGTTGTAAAAGTCGTAGTCGCCAAAGTAGCGCTCACCGCTCACCCTGAAGCGATAGCCTTTTACAGGTGAAGCGATGCCGAAATAGGAGTTGTCGCCCACCAATCCTGCGTTCACGGAGGCTAATGTACCTTTGAACAGGTTCAAGCCCGTTTCATCCGGATCCAGTCTTGTTTTTTCCTGGCCCAGGTACGAGCCGCCCAAGGTGTAGTACTGGTCGTAGCGATCCACCCGATTAGAGTAATAAGAAAGTGAAGCCCCACCTTCTACCCGCAGGATTTTTGAAAAAGGATATTGGGCAAAAACGTCCACTTTTTCCTGGAAAATGCGGATGATGTCGGTTACTCCGTGATACACGAGGGCTTTTTCGCCATTGTCAAATTCCAATGAATCGAGGAACAGCGGCGAAAAACGCCCGCTTTGCAAAGGCATGTGCGATAGTCCGACGCCCCAATTGAAGCGGTGCCTTTTGTTGAGATAGGCCACCGCACCGCCAAAGTCGTATATTTCACCATTCAAAAATAGGCTGGTGAAAAGCTGGTGGTCGCCCAGCATATCGCCGAAAAGTATGTCCACCCCGCCAGAAAGGCCAGTGGTCGTGCCGCCAAACATGCCGCCCGTGCCGATGCCAATCCCCCCGCCTCCACCGATGTAGTCCAGCTTAAACTTGGCCTTGTATGGCACCTTCACCATGCTCGTGGCTGGCAGGTCTTCCAGTTTGTCAATTTTGGACAGGTTGGCCTCGACGATATTTGGGGCTTGCTTATTTATTTTCAACAAGGTGGCAGCCGCCAGATCCACACTGTCCGTTGGCACTTCCCTTTGCAGAAAATCTTCCGATTTTGCCTTATAAATATTGTGTTTCCCATTGATGTAATGGGTAAAAAACAGACGGTCACGATCTTCTTTTATTGACACGGAAATGGCTGGTGCATAAGGGGTTATACCGCTGATGCCCGTGAGGAAATCGGTCATTTGATACACCTTCCCAGTGGCGGGTTCGTACCTGTACATGTTGCGGAAGCCATCCCGGTTACTCAGAAATAGGATATTCCCGTTGGCATCATAAACGGGGTTCAGGTTGTCGGCACCATAAAAGAAGCCCAAGTCCTCCACCTGTTTTGTGCCTATGTCCATGATGGCTAGGTTAAAAGTCCAGGAATCTGCATTTTTTTCAAAGCTTTGCTTGTCAGTCGAATAAACCAATTTACTGCCATCTGGCGACCAGGCAGGCTCCATTTCAGAATACTTATCGTTGGTCAACTGTACCACGTCCTTGCTTTTCAAAGCAACCTGAAAAAGGTCAATTTGCCCTTTCACCAAACCAGCTACCACAATGCTTTTGCCGTCGGGCGACCAAGCGGGGTTGCTGAAAGCGGGTACACCTTTTATTTTAAACGTTTCAAGGGTTTTGCCTTTCAAATCTTTGATTACCAGCACATTGGAACCATCCTTTACCGCCACGAAAGCTATCTCCCTGCTATTGGGCGACCAGGTGCCGGCGCTTTCAATGAAGCTGATGTCATCCAGGTGGCCGCCCTTCGTGCCACTGTGCACTTTGCGGATAATTTTGCCATTCACGGCATCGGCCAGGAAGATGTCTATGCTGAAAAGGTCTTTTTCGCTGAGGAAAAGCACGTACTTGCCATTGGGGCTTAGCACAGGCGAAATATTGAGCCTGCCGCCACCTTTTTCATTGGTGACAAATGGCCTGCCGATGAAGCGCTCTTTTTTGTCGCCCACATACTGCGCGTAGTGGTTTTTAATCGCATCCACCCACAGCTTGGAAAGTTCTTTTTCGTCCACGCCGAGAATGACTTTGGTGGCTTTTTCAAAACCATATTTGGCGGTATAAACAAAAAATGGTTTGATGATGTCGTCGCCTTTCCAGCCTGCTATGAAGGCCCAAAATGCTTGGCCCCAACGGTAAGGGAAAAATTCCGGATTGTACAAATCCTTGATCCTCGGCACTTTATCGTTGATGACGGCGTCCCGCATCCATAGCGAAGTATTGGCGTCCACCCTGCCGATTGACATGTATTCAGCCAAACCTTCTATCATCCAAAGCGGCAGGTTGCCGAGGTTGCGGATAGAAGTGGAATCGCCCTCAATGATCATGTGGTATTGAAAAGCGTGTACCAGTTCGTGGCCCAGCACGTGTTTGGTCTGCGCATTCGACATGGCAACAGGCAGGATAACCCGGTTTTTCAAGCCTTCCGTCACGCCGCCCGTGCCCACGCCGATTTCGCCCATAATGGCATTGGTTTGTTGAAAATCGGGGTGGTCGTTGTAAATGAGCAAGGGGTTTTTGTGGTTAAAAGTATCGGCCAAAACTGCTTGGTGCAGCAGATACCAATGCTCAGCTTGGTTGGCCAATTCCTCCAACACTTCAGGATTGTCAAGGTATTGGTAAATTTCAAAGTGCGGCGTTTGCACTACCTTGAAATCGTAGTTTTCGTATTTGGGTTTATTCCTGCCAAAATATTGGGCTTGGACAGGCAAGGCCCAAATTGCCAGCAAAAAAGTGCTGGCCAGCAAAAGGGATATATTTCTCATGGTCTCCTTTTTTATTTAAGTGAAAAGTGGGAAAAATTATTTCATAAGCTATTGGTTATCAATATTTAAAATGGGTAAAATTGGTCATTGTTCGAACGCTGCTCCTGTTTTGAAACGGAGCATTCATTGATAAAAATCATTTCAAAAAAGCCATGCGACGGCGTCATTGATTTTTCCAATAAAAAAGACACCTAACTAACTGATTTTCCCTTAGTTAAGATTATGTGAACCTGGTTAAAATTGGGTTAAAACCTTACAGCGAGAAGGGGGTATTTACCTATTTCACAACTCAAATAGCATAGAGGAAGGGCAGCGCAGACGTGGGAGAAAAAATCCTGAAAACCACTTTCGTTTTCAATGGTTAACAAGCGAATTAGCACTAATAAAAGTACCATTTTACCTTATCCCGGCGGGAAAGGCGAATTCAATTATTCTCCTATCTTCGCACAAATTTTTACCTGTAGAATGATCATTTTAGGCAAACGAAGGCTCAATTTAAAGGATTTTGACGCCGTATTGTACAGGAATGAGCAAGTCGAATTGGCCTTGGATTCAGTGGAAAGGGTAACCGAAAACTACGAGTTCCTGAAAAAATTTTCCACCAACAAATTGATTTACGGCCTGAGTACTGGTTTCGGCCCAATGGCCCGGTATAGGATAAGCGACGAAGACCAGCTTGAACTGCAATACAACCTCATCCGCAGCCACAGCTCTGGGGCTGGCAACCTGCTGCCGCCACTGCTCGCCAAAGCGGTGCTGCTGGCAAGGCTCAACTCCCTCCTGGCCGGCTATTCCGGCATCCATCCCGATACAGTTGCTGCACTTAAAAATTTCATCAACCACGATGTTTCGCCCTGCATTTTTGAGCACGGCGGCGTGGGGGCCAGCGGCGATCTCGTGCAGTTGGCACACCTGGCGCTCAACCTGATTGGCGAAGGGGAAGTATGGTACGAGGGCCAAGTACAGCCTACCGAAAAAGTACTGGAAAAACTGGGCCTGCAACCGCTGAAAATACACATCAGGGAAGGCTTGGCCATCATCAATGGCACCTCGGCCATGACGGGCATCGGAGTTGTTAACTTGTTGATGGCCAGGAAGTTGATAAATTGGTCAACCGTATTGTCTTCTATGACCAACGAGCTGACCGAAGCCTACGACGACCATTTTTCTAAAGGCCTGAACAAGGTAAAACACCACAGAGGGCAACGCCATGTGGCAGCGGCCATGTCGGCCATGTTGGCGGACAGCCAACTCATCCGCAAAAGGCCAGAACACCTGTACAATGGGCGTTTGGTACAGGACATTTTGGACGATAAAGTGCAGGAATATTACTCCCTGCGCTGCGTACCGCAAATCCTGGGGCCCATCCTCGACACTATTTTGAATGCCGAAACAGTGGTGCTGGACGAACTGAACTCCGTGAGCGACAACCCAGTGGTGGACCATGTGGAAGAAAATATTTTCCACGGTGGAAATTTCCACGGCGACTATGTCTCGCTGGAAATGGACAAGCTGAAAATCGCCATCACCAAGCTCGCCATGCTCTCCGAGCGGCAGCTTAATTTTTTGCTGAACAACAATCTGAACCATAAATTGCCGCCGTTCGTCAACCTGGGCAGGTTGGGCATCAACCTGGGCATGCAGGGCGTACAATTCACAGCAGTTTCCACGGTAGCAGAAAACCAGACCCTTTCTTATCCAATGTACCTGCACAGCATCCCCAACAACAACGACAACCAGGATATGGTGAGCATGGGCTGCAACGCTGCGCTTTTAACCAAAAAAGTATTGGAAAACAGCTTCGAGGTACTGGCCATCCAATTGATGACCATTGCCCAAGCCATTGATTATTTGAAATGCGAGGCAAGGCTGTCGGCCTTTTCAAAAAAGGTGTACCAGGAGGTGCGAGAGGTGTTCCCCTGCTTCGTGGACGACCAGCCGAAATACAGGGATATCGAAAAAGTCAAAAACCATTTGCACCATGCCGATTTTGAATTTTTCCAGTAAAATAAAGTTCTTTGCCACTCCTTGCCCCATAGGCCAAATGACCCGGCTGCACACGGCATTTCTTCCAATATTTCAAGTAGGTGACAAAAGTTAGGGAGCAGCATAATGGTTGTCCCCTAACTTGCTTGCACAATTTTTCACATAAAACAAAAGCAAGTGAAATACGCATTGGTAACGGGTGGATCACGAGGCATCGGACGGGCAGTCTGCCTTGCACTGGCCGAAAAAGGTTACGCCATTCTCATCAACTATAAAAGCAACGAGGAAGCGGCCCTTGAAACTTTGAAATTGGTACAGGAAAAAGGCGTGGCTGGCGAACTGCTGCCTTTCGATGTGGCTGACCCCGAACAAATACAACAGCAAATTGAAGGCTGGACGGCGGCCCACCCTGAGGATGTGATTGAAGTGCTGATCAACAATGCAGGCATCCGCCACGACACCTTAATGATGTGGATGACCTCCCAGCAATGGAAGGACGTTATCAATACCAATTTGGATAGCTTTTTTTATGTAACAAAGCCTATCATCAACTCTATGTTGGTGAAAAAATACGGACGGATCATCAACATTGTATCCGTTTCAGGCATAAGGGGTGTGCCAGGTCAAATCAATTATTCGGCGGCCAAGGCAGGCGTTATCGGTGCTACAAAAGCGCTGGCGCAGGAGGTGGCCAGGCGTGGCATCACGGTGAATGCGGTCGCCCCAGGTTTCATCGAAACGGACATGACAAAAGACCTGGACGCCAAGACCCTTTCCGGCATGATACCGATGAAAAGATTCGGGAAGGTGGAAGAAGTGGCGGCTGCCGTAGCTTTTCTGGCCTCCCCAGAAGCTTCGTACATCACGGGCGAGGTCTTGTCTGTCACGGGTGGGATTTGATAGAATTCGTGTTTTTTGCCGCTGCAAATCCGTAATTTTGCCGCCCGAAATTGAAGTTGAAGCTTAAATTGATACCCAGAAATTTCAAATAGTTTTTACAAAACATACACAAGCGATACCCGTAAAAGCCACTATCCATATTTTAGATGCAATGAACAGAGTTGTGATAACCGGAATAGGCATTTATTCCTGCATTGGGAAAAACCTGGACGAGGTGAAGGACTCGCTCTACCAGGGCAGATCGGGCATTGTGCTGGATCCTGTCAGGAAGCAGTTTGGCTACCGTTCCGGCCTTACAGGTTTTGTCGAAAGGCCCAATTTAAAAGGTGTGCTCGACCGCCGTTCCCGGATCATGTTGCCGGAACAGGGCGAATTTGCCTACATGTCCACCGTGGAGGCGCTGCAAACGGCCCGTATGGCTCAAGACTATATTGATGGCCGTGAGGTGGGCATCATTTTCGGCAACGATAGTTCCGCAAAGGCAGTCATCGAATCCACCGACATCATCCGGGAAAAAGTGGATACCATGATGGCAGGTTCCGCTGCCGTTTTTCAAAACCTCAATTCCACCGTCAACATGAACCTTTCCACCATTTTCAGGTTGAAAGGCGTCAATTTTACCATCAGCGCAGCCTGCGCCAGCGGCTCTCACAGCATTGGCATCGGCTATTTATTGATACAGCAGGGCTTGCAGGAATGCATCATCTGCGGCGGCGCACAGGAGATAAACATATTTTCGATGGGCACTTTCGACGCATTAGGCGCTTTTTCGATCCGGGAAGACGAACCGACCAAGTCATCACGCCCATTTGACAAAAACAGGGATGGCCTTGTGCCAAGCGGCGGGGCGGCTACCGTCATTTTAGAGAGCCTGGAGTCGGCCCAAAGGCGGGGCGCACCCATTTTGGCGGAGGTGATAGGCTACGGTTTTTCTTCCAACGGGGCCCACATTTCAAACCCCAGCGTGGACGGCCCCGTGCGGGCATTGAAAATGTCGCTGCAAAATGCGGGCATCAGTGCCAGCGAAGTGGACTATATCAACGCCCACGCCACTTCCACACCGGCAGGCGATGCCAGCGAGGCGAAGGCCATCAACGAGGTTTTTGGCGGATCGAAGCCCTACGTCAGCTCTACCAAGTCCATGACCGGCCACGAGTGCTGGATGGCAGGGGCAAGCGAAGTGGTCTATTCTATTTTGATGATGAAAAACGACTTTATCGCCCCCAATATCAATTTTGAGGAAGCGGACGAAGACTCGGCCCCACTCAACCTGGCCACAAAAACAATTGAGCAAAAGTTGGATATTGTTTTGTCAAATTCTTTTGGATTCGGAGGCACTAACTCCTCCTTGATTTTAAAAAACTGGAACCAATAGGAGGTATTTAAATGAAATACTCACTGTGGTATCCAGCAAATCAAGTTTATTTAAGTTGCTATAAAATTCAATCAAATGAACCATACAGAAATAATCGGTAGGATCAACCATTTTTTGGTAGAAGAATTCGAGGTAGAGGAAGAACTCATCACGCCGGACGCCAACCTCAAGGAAACCCTCAACCTGGACAGTCTGGACTACATTGACCTGGTGGTGGTCATTGAAAACAACTTTGGCTTCAAGGTCATGCCGGAAGACTTCACGGGCATCGTCACCTTCCAGGATTTCTACGACTACATCGAAAACAAAGTCGGGGCAAAAGCGGCTGTTTAACGGAAGTGTGGAAATTGGGGATGTTCAAGGGTTTCCGATTTCTAATTTCAAAACCCAGCACATGTCATCGTGGCAAGGCAAATCGAAGACAAACCGCTCCGGCTACCAGATATTCGTCTGGGTTTTGCGCCGTTTTGGTGTGAGAGGCGCTTACTTGATGCTGCGCCTCGTCTCGTTCTATTATTTTCTTTTTTCGTGGTCAACGTCCCGGCCCGTGCTTCAATTTTACATGGAAGGCATGAAAAAAAGCCGCTGGCAAGCCATTGGGCTTTTGTATAAAAACTACTACAAGCTGGGCCAAAACCTGATTGACAAAGTGGTGGTCATGGCTGGAATCCCCAACCGCCTGACTTCCAAATCGAATGGACTGGCAAACCTCAAAGAAATTGCAGCAGGCAACCGGGGCGGTATCTTGATGAGCGCACACTTGGGCAATTGGGAACTGGCTGGCCACTTTTTGCACGAACATTTGCCAGGCATGATCAATATTGTCATGTTCGATGGCGAACAAGAAGCCATCAAAGAATACCTGGAAAAGGTAACTGGCCCCAGGCGGGTAAACGTGATCCTGATAAAAAACGACAACTCGCACATTTATAATATCTACAATGCGCTGAGCAACAATGAATTGGTAGCCATCCACGGCGACAGGTATATGCCCGGCAATAAGACAATAACCCGGAAATTCCTGGGAAGGGAGGCGAAATTTCCCGAAGGGCCTTTCCTGCTGGCATCCAAGTTCAAAGTCCCCGTTTCATTCGTTTTTGCATTCAAAGACACGGATACGCAATACCAACTGTACGGCGCCCCCAAGCTTGATCTGTTCAACGATGGCAACAAAGACCCCGGCATATTATTGGACGCTTACATCCTGGAATTGGAGGCCAAATTGAAGCTGTACCCGGAACAATGGTTCAATTACTACTATTTTTGGGCCTGACACTTTATTTTTTATTGAAAAAATGATTGACGCACAGCCTTATATTCCTCAGAAGCCGCCCATTGTGATGGTAGAAAAGCTGTTGGAATGCAGTGAAAAAGGAGCTGTTACCCAGTTTACCATCCGGCCAGATAATATTTTTGTACAAGACGGGCAGCTTGCAGAGCCGGGCCTCATCGAAAACATCGCCCAGACCGCAGCGGCACAGGCTGGCTATATCAGCGAAAAAATGGGCCTTGCACCACCCATCGGATTCATTGCCGCCATTGACAACCTGGAAATTGCCGCTTTACCCACTGTAGGGCAGTCCATTACAACCACCGTGGAAGTCAAAAACCAAATCTTCGACGTGACAATTATCAGCGGAAGGGTGGCTTGTGGCGATCTAACTTTGGCTCGCTGCGAAATGAAAATTTTCTTAAAAAAGGGTGATTTTCAGGCTGTCGTGTGAAAAATTGAAGCCAGAAAAATCTTCATAGGTGTGCCGCCCAAACCAAGTAACGCAACTACTTGAGCATCCTTAACCTAAAATATTTTCATTATGAAAAGCAAACATTTTTTCCCGTATCTCATTCTATTGCTCCTCACTGTCGGCCTTAAACTGCAAGCCCAGGAGGGTGCAAGCAGGATTTTTGAAGAAGACATCACCTGGATGGGAGTTGATTACAGCAAAGCAACTGTTTTGGGCGAAACGGCCTCGCCCATCCAAATCATTGATTACTTTGACAAAATCAACAACCTGATCATCAGCGAAAGCGAAAAGTACAATTTCAGGATGGCGTTGAACAAAGTGGAAGTGCCATACAACCTTGATCCTGTGACAAAAGCCAATGCCGGCATCAACCCGGAAGAACTGGTGTCCATGAGTTCAAAATCGGCCACGCTGACGGAAGAAGACGTGCAGGCTGCCATCAATCAATACGATCTTAATGGCGAAAAAGGCATCGGTCTTGTCTTCGTTGTGGAAACGCTCGACAAGCCAAAGGCAAGCAGCAGCATGTGGGTCACTTTTTTTGATATGTCCAATAAAAAAGTCCTGCTCACTGAGCGCATGAGCGACAAGCCCGGCGGCTTCGGTTTTAGGAATTACTGGGCAAGGCCTGTTTATAATGTCATCCAGGACATTCAGAAAACCAGGTACAACCAGTGGCGGAAAAAGTACAAAGGATGATACTTCAAAAAGAATAATTAAGGGTAATTGCCGATGTGGCCAGTTTGATCACATCGGCAATTGCTGTTTAGAATGGCAAGTATTTTTCAGCCAAACAAAACCAATAGTACAAATTTTAATGCATAAAACCCTGACGGAAAGAACAGAAGTCGCAGTACGTTTCAATGAGGCCGATCCGCTCGGCATTGTGTGGCATGGCCACTACATCCGCTATTTTGAAGACGGGCGGGAGGCATTTGGCGCCAAATACGGCCTTACTTACCTCGACTTTTACCGCAACGGCTTGGTGGTGCCAGTCGTAAGTGTGGATTGCAAGTACAAAAAGCCGCTCAGGTACGGAGATCGGGTGTTGGTGGAAACCACCTACCACGACACCAAGGCGGCGAAAATCATTTTTGAATACAAACTTTTCCATGTGCTGAGCAGTGAACTGGTGGCAACAGGAAATTCTATACAGGTTTTTTTGGACAGTAAAACCAATGGCCTGTTGTTGAACAACCCACCTTTTTTTGAAGCCTGGAAAAATGAACACGATTTGATGGTTTAAATGAAAGAAACTTTCATCGTAGCGGACAATGTCATTTCCCCGCTGGGCTGGACGAGCGGGGAAAACTTCAGCGCCCTGCTGGAAGGCCGTTCTGGTATCCGTTATGTTGAAAATAGCGATTTTTCACCCACGTCCATCCATGCTGCTGTGTTGGACGACAGTGTTTTTGATAAAAAGTCAAAACAAGCTGGCTTTGATAGCACGGCTTGGACAAAATTTGAAAGGTTGGCTTTATTGTCCATTTCGGAGGCCTTGTCCCAAACGAACATTGACCTGAAAAACCCCGAAACAGCTTTTATTTTTTCCACTACCAAAGGAAATATTGCCTTTCTGAATGGCTTCAATTCCCGTTCGCCCAATTTGTTGTTGCACAAAACAGCGGAAAAAATAGCCCATGCTTTCGGCTTCAAAGGCTTGCCCATCGTAGTGGCCCATGCCTGCATTTCAGGCGTTGCGGCCATCCTGACTGGAAAACGGCTGCTCGAATCTGGCCAGTTTAAATATGCCGTGATATGCGGGGCCGATGTGGTTTCCCGTTTTGTCGTGTCCGGTTTTCAATCTTTCCAAGCACTGAGCGACGAGCCCTGCCGCCCGTTTGACAAGCAGCGCAATGGACTGAACCTGGGCGAGGCTTGCGGTACGGTCGTTTTGTCACTTGATCCCAATTTGGCTTTAGGAAAACAGCCAATTGTGGTTAAAGCAGGTGCCATCAGCAACGACGCCAACCATATCTCCGGCCCCTCCCGCACAGGCGAAGAACTTAGCACGGCTATCAATAAAGCATTGGCGCAAGCACAAACGGATGTTGATTTCATCTCGGCGCACGGCACGGCCACGCCCTACAACGACGAGATGGAGGCCAAAGCTTTTTGCTTATCGGGATTGCAGGAGGTGCCGCTGAACAGTATGAAGGGCAATTTTGGCCATACGCTGGGGGCTGCCGGCTTGATAGAGTCCATCATGTGCATCGAATCGCTGAGGCAGGATATAATTCTGCCCTCGCTGGGCTATGTAGAGCACGGTGTCAGCCAGCCAATAAAGGTGAACAGGCAAGCGGTGGAGAAACCTTTGAACGCCTGCCTAAAAACCGCTTCCGGTTTTGGCGGCTGCAATGCGGCAGTGGTGTTTGGAAAACAAGTATTGGACAGGATTTATAACGGTTGACATGTGAACGATGAACTATAAATAGATTGTCCCGAATTTACTTCGGGAATGAACTATGAACTTGCAAAACATTGATTTATAGGCTCTTGTGAATCATTTTGGCCTAATTTATTTTAATAATTTCACTAACAGTTTATGCAGATGATTATCAACCATTATCAACCATTATCAACCCCATAAACCATTATCAACTAAGTAGCGCTATCCCAAAACTTGACCGTTCGCTATAAACATTGACCAACTTTTAAAATAACTCAAATGAACACGGAAAAAGTAGATGTCCTCGTCATTGGTGCCGGCCCGTCGGGCACGGTGGCTGCCTCGATTGTACACCAGGCAGGTTACAATGTAAAAATTGTGGAAAAACTGAAATTCCCCCGCTTTGTCATCGGCGAAAGCCTGCTGCCCCGCTGCATGGAAGCATTGAACGCTGCCGGGTTTTTGGAGGTGCTGGAGACCATGGGATTTCAAAAAAAATACGGGGCCAAGTTTGTAAAAGAAGATCTCGTCGCCGATTTCAATTTCTCCGACCAGTTCACCAACGGCTGGACCTGGACTTGGCAGGTGCCAAGGGCGGATTTTGATAAAACATTGGCAGACAAGCTCGAAAGTCGGGGCGTCCCCATCGAATACGAAACCAACGTTACAGACATTGCCTTCGACGGTCAAAACTCTACCACCACCGTCACCTGTCCCGATGGATCGGAAAAACAAATCGAGGCCCGCTTTATCATAGACGGCAGCGGCTATGGCAGGGTCATTCCCCGCCTGTTCAACCTGGACAGGCCGAGCCATTTGCCCGCCCGTAAAACCCTCTTCACCCATGTGGATGATGTGAACCGGATGCAAGGCGGCGAGCCCTTCCGCATTACTATTGTGGTGCACAAACCGGGAGTTTGGGCCTGGGTAATACCCTTTTCTACCGGCACTACATCGGTCGGGTTTGTTGGATTGCCGGAATATTTTGAACAATACGACGGTACGCCAGAAGAGCGCCTTCGGGCCATCATTGCCAATGAACCTACCATCTGCGAACGCTTTGAGGGTGTGCCATTTTTATTCGAACCACGTACCCTGGAGGCCTGGTCCATCTCCACGCTAAAATTCCACGGCGACGGCTTTGTACTGACGGGCAACGTGACGGAATTCCTCGACCCGGTTTTCTCCTCTGGCGTCACGCTGGCCGTGGTGTCCAGCCAACGGGCGGGCGAATTGGCCGTTCGGCAGTTGCAGGGAGAAATAGTGGACTGGGAGCAAGACTATACCGAGTTTATGATGCAAGGCGTGGATACTTTCCGCTCCTACGTGGAGGCTTGGTACGACGGCACATTGGGCGAAATTTTCTTCGCCGAGCGCCAAGAACAGGATATAAAACGGCAGATATGCTCCGTGCTGGCGGGCTATGTTTGGGACACAGAAAACCCGTATGTGAAAAACCACAAAACGGCATTGAAACGCCTGGCACGGCTCATTAAACTGGATCATGCAATATATCACTGATTGGTGCCTATTGCGCCAGCACGTCATCGTAAAAAACGGACAAAGGGTCTTTGAGGACAACAGTGCGGATTTCCTGACAAATGCATATAAGCACCTGGAAGTTGCCTACCCCAAGTTTTATAAAATGGACAACCTGAGCAAGCTGGGGTTTGTAGCTGCCGAAGTGCTGTTGGAGAATAAGAAACTTGGCGAAATTGCAGATCCGGAAGCCATCGGGGTAGTTCTGGCCAACCGCCATTCCAGCCTCGATACCGATGCCCGTTATTTTGAGACCATCCAATCGTTTCCCAGCCCTTCCTTGTTTGTTTATACTTTGGCAAACGTCATGGTTGGCGAGATGTGCATCCGCCACCAAATCAAGGGGGAAAACACGGTTTTTATTTTTGACAAATACGAAATCCCGTTTTTGAGCGGCTACATTAATTCCCTGTTGGAAACAGGAGCCGCCCAAGCCGTCGTCGGCGGCTGGGTGGACCTGATGGGAAGCCACTACGAGGCTTTTTTATATCTTGCCTCGCATTTGAAAACGGACAGCTCAATCATCCACGATCACAAAAACATTCAAATTATATATGGAAAACCTGATGCAGGATCTGAAATCTCAGATCATTGACCAACTAAATTTACAAGACCTAAGCCCAGCGGACATCGGCAACGACGACCCCTTGTTCGTGGAAGGCCTGGGCCTTGATTCCATTGACGCCCTCGAACTCATCGTGTTGCTTCAGCAGCACTACGGCATCAAAGTGGCCAACCCAGAGGAAGGCCCGAAAATCTTCCATTCGGTGAAAACGATGGCCGAATACATTACCGCCCATAAACAAGCTGCGTAAATGGACAAACCTGTTTGGATAGGTGGCGTAGGCATGATTTCCGGCATTGGCAACAATGTCGCCGAGGCGCTTGCAGCAATAGGCCAAGGCAAGTCTGGCATCGGCAAAATGCAATGGTTGCAAAGCGCCCATCGTGACGAATTGCCCGTAGCCGAAGTAAAAATGGGCAATGAAGAACTGGCTGCCCATGTCGGGATGCCCCCTGGCATCACCCGCACAGCGCTGCTCGGTGCCACCGCTGCCGCCGAAGCCTACAAAACAGTCGAAGACCGGATCGATCCATCCTTCAAAACTGGCTTCCTCTCTGCCACCACCGTTGGGGGCATGGACAAGACGACGCAGTTTTTTAAATATTTTCTCCAAAATCCTCAAAGCGGGCGCTTACGCAACGTGGTCTATCACGAGTGCGGCAGCCCGACGGAATTGGTGGCCGAAAAGCTCGGCATCACGGGTTTCATTACCACCATCAGCACCGCTTGCTCATCTTCCGCCAATAGCATTATGATGGCCGCCAGGATGATACAGCAGGGCTTGCTGGACGTGGCCATTGCCGGGGGCGTGGATGCATTGTCCACTTTTACCCTCAACGGCTTCAATACTTTGATGATTTTGGACAAAGACTTCTGCCGCCCATTCGACAACAGCCGCAACGGATTGAACCTTGGCGAGGGTGCCGCCTTTGTAGTGCTGATGTCTGAAAAGGCAATGGGCAAGATGGGCATCGAACCTATCTGCCGCCTATCGGGCTGGCACAATGCGACGGATGCCTATCATCAGACCGCCTCTTCGCCGGAAGGCGTCGGCTCGTACATTGCCATGCAGGGCGCCCTGGGAAGGGCCAAACTGCAAGCTGCCGACATAGACTATATCAATGTACACGGTACCGGCACGGTGAACAACGACCAATCGGAAGGCACGGCCATGCGCCGTGTTTTTGGGGAAAAGATGCCTATGTTCAGCTCCACCAAATCTTTCACGGGCCATACCTTGGGGGCCAGTGGGGGGGTAGAAGCGGTTTTGTCCATCTTGTCCATACAGCAGGGCATGGTATATCCCAACCTGCGGTTTTCCAAGCCGATAGAAGGGCTGGCCCTTGTGCCTGAAACCCGCCTGCAAAAAGGGCTGGACATCCGGCACGTGCTGAGCAATTCCTTCGGTTTTGGGGGAAATTGTTCGTCTTTGATTTTTTCAAAAAACTAAGAAGCTGTTTGAATTTGCCTGATGGAGAAAAAAGAGTGGTTTTTTCGTTCTGCGGCAAGGAAAGTGGCCCTTTTTAATTTCGCCTTTTTTTTCACTTGACTATATGCACATTTTCATACAAGGCACAGGCGTCATCGCTCCCTACATACCTGGGGAAAACTACCCCTTGCCTGTGCCAGCGGAGGAGCCAAGGCTGCGCTGCATCGAGCCGGATTACAAGCAATTGATCGATCCCCGCCTCATCCGCCGAATGAGCCGGGTGGTGAGGATGGGCACAGCCTCCGCCCTGACCGCCATGAAGGACGCTGGCGTGGAGATGCCGGGGGCCATCATCACGGCTACGGCTTATGGCTGCACCGAGGACACGGAGACTTTTTTGACCAAAATGATAGCGCAGGACGAGCAAATGCTGACCCCAACCGCTTTCATCCAAAGTACCCACAACACCATTGCCGGCCAGATAGCGCTCATGCTGAAATGCCATGCCTACAATAACACCTTTACCCACCGTGCTTTTTCCTTTGAACATGCCCTGCTCGATGCCATGCTTTTGCTGAAAGAAGGCGAGGCAAGTAGCGTACTCTTGGGCGCTGTTGACGAGATGCAGGATACGAGGTTCAAGATTTTGGAGCGCTTTGGGCTTTATAAAAAGTCCGCAGTCAACAGTCTTCAGTCTTCAGTCTTCAATCCGCAGTCTTCAAGCCCTCGCCGGTCGGAGAGTGTGGGGACCATTGCTGGAGAAGGGGCTGCTTTTTTTGTGTTGACCAACGAACCCACGGCCAACGGCTGCATCATGGAGGTACAGACTTTTTTCAAGCCAAATGACATGAGGCCGCATATCGAGGCATTTTTGGAAGAAAATGGCCTGAAAAGCAGCGATGTTGACGTTTTGCTATGGGGGAAAAATGGGGATCTGCGCTACGACCACATTTATGATAAAGCGGCAGAAGGCATGTTCGATCATGCGAATAAATTGGCGTTCAAACAGCTTTGCGGCGAATACCCGGTGGCCACATCTTACGCCACCTGGTTGGGGGCCTATATTTTAAAAGGTGAAAAAATGCCGGAGGAACTATTGCCTGCCGGCACACAAGCTCCCAAGCACATCTTGATTTACAACCACTTTTACGACATCCACCATTCCCTTATCCTGCTGAGTGCATGTTGACCCATCGGCGTACACAGTTTTTATTTTTAAAAATCCTCCTCGTGCTATTGCTGCTCGATTGGCAGTTTGGGCTGCCGTGGTGGGCTTATGTGCTATCGGCAGTGGCCTATTTTTCCATTATCGCATGGGGAAGTTACAGCATACAGTCTGGTTTTTTTATGAAAACCATCTGCCGTGGGCCTCTTGAAAGCGGTGCCATTGCGATCACGTTCGACGATGGGCCATTGGCAGATTACACGCCCCAGGTGCTGGATATTTTAAAAATGGAAGGCGTGAAAGCTGCGTTTTTCTGCATCGGCCAGCGCATACCGGGCAACGAGGTTTTGTTGAAAAGGGTCGTGGAGGAAGGCCATATCGTGGGCAACCACAGCTTTTCCCATCACTTTTGGTTCGACCTTTTTACCAAAAAAAAGATGGAGGAAGACCTTCGGCGGGCCAACGAGGCGCTCCAAAAAGTGGTCGGATTGCAGCCAAAATTCTTCCGCCCGCCCTACGGCGTCATCAACCCCAATTTGAAAAAAGCCATTGAAAACTGCGGCTTCCACACCATCGGCTGGAGCGTCCGCTCGCTGGACACGGTGGTGGGCGATAAGGAAAAGTTAATGCACCGGGTGACGGATCAACTAATGCCCGGCGACATCGTTCTCTTTCACGACCATGGGAAAATGACCCTTGAAATTTTACCAACATTTATCCAAACTGCAAGGGCGAAGGGCCTTCGCATCGTGCCGTTGGACGAACTGATAAAACTTGAGCCTTATGTTTGAGAAAGGAGAAAGGAAAAAGTACAAAGTACAAAGTGGGGGGAGGCTGCTGTCCCTTTTGATGTTTTTGATTTTTACCATAGCATTGGCAGCCCAGCCACAGGGTTTTAAATCTTTGCAAAATGAAAAAGCCTTCCGGGAGAGCTTCACCGCCGCCGGGAAAACTGTCAGCTCCATCCAGAGCGACTTTGTGCAAGAGAAGAACCTGAGCATGTTGGAGGAAACCATTGTTTCCAATGGCAAGTTTTCATTTAAAAAAGACAACAAAGTGCGCCTGGAATACACCACGCCCTATCAATATTTGATGGTGATCAACGGCGACGAGGTGGTGATAAAAGATGACAAGCGCACGAACCGCATGTCCGCAAAATCGAACAAAATGTTCAAGCAAATCAACGGAATCATCGTGGACTGCGTGGGCGGCACTGCGCTCGGCAACCCCAATTACAGCATCAAAGCTTTTGAAAACAAGGGCCAATACGCCCTGGAACTGACGCCGCTTTCCAAAACCTTGAAGGAGTTTTTCAATAAAATCACCGTCTTCGTGGAAAAGAGCGATTATTCTGTGGCCCGCCTTGAAATGCTGGAACTGTCCGGCGACAACACCGTGATGAAATTTACCAATAAGAAACTGAACGGAACGCTGCCGGAGAGTTTGTTTTTGGTAAAAAGTTGATCATTTGAAGAACTTATCTTCTTTTTTATCCGCTTGCCTCCTGTTGCTTGCCGCTTGTTCTTCCCCTTACAAGCATTTGCAAAAGGCAAGCAATGTCCAATCAGGCTGCGCCCAGCAGCTTTTCCCAGTATTTGACAAGGTGATTTACGATACCCAGGTGGACATTGTGGGCAAACAACTAAGCGGTCTGCTCATTTTCAAAACGATGGCCGATGGTAGCAAAAGGGCCGTTTTTACCAGCGAAACCGGGCCGACCATTTTTGATTTTGAATTCAAGGGCGACGAGTTCACCAAACATTTTTGTATCGAAAAAATGGACCGGAAGGTCGTCGTCAAAACCCTGCAACGTGACCTCTCGCTGCTGCTCATGGAGGGCATAGGCGAGCCGGGCGGCGAGGTGTTGCAGGACAGCAACTATCTGTATTTTCCATTTAAAAAAGGCAAAGAAACCGCCTGGTTGCTCACCGACCATGCCTGCAAAGAATTGCTGCGGATAGAAAACGCCTCCAACACCGACAAAAAAACAATCATCAGTTTCCCTCCTATCCAAAATGCCCTGCCCGACACAGCCCTTATCGAGCACCAAAATTTTAACTTTGCCATCCGGCTGGTGAAGCTGGAAAAGGGTTGATAAAAAGTTGATAAAAGGTTTATTGGGTTTATCACGCCCTCAATCACCATTATCAACTACCATCAACCTATTATCAACCAAAGCATGTCCCTGCTCAAGGATTTTTACCACATCATTTCCCTCGAAAAAACGGGCGACCATGCATTGAGCGCTACCTTGGAACTCAATGCCCACCATCCCATTTTCGGAGGCCATTTCCCAGGCATCCCCGTGGTGCCGGGCGTGTGCATGGTACAGATAACCAAAGAGTTATTGGAAAAAACTTTAGGCAAAACAACCCGGCTCACCGCTTCCCGCAACATCAAATTCCTGCACGTCATCAACCCGTTGGAAAATAAAACCGTGGTGGTGAAATTGGATTTTAAAGAAGAAACCGAAGGAAAATTTGCTGCCAATAGCACTATTGTCAGTGAAGACGGGAGTCAGGTATTTTTTAAAATGCGGGCGGTTTGCGAAGTAGTTCATAGTTCATCGTTCATCATTTCCTACATGCGTTTCAACAACAAATTCAAGGCGCTCAAGGCCTGCGTACTCATCCCTACCTACAACAACGCCGGGACGCTGGGGCAGATCATCCGGGATGTTTCGGCCTATTCCGATGACATCATCGTGGTAAACGACGGCTCGACTGACGGTACGCTGGACGTGCTGAAAGGCTTTGACAAAGTGCAAGTGGTAAGTTACCCCGTCAATGCCGGCAAGGGAATGGCGCTGCGCCGGGGCTTTGAATACGTCATCCAGAAAGGCTACGAATACGCCATCACCATTGACTCCGACGGGCAGCATTTTGCCAAAGACATCCCTGTTTTTTTGGAAAAAATAGAACAACAGCCCGGCTCCATCATCATCGGCGCAAGGAACATGGAGCAATCTTCCGTGCCGGGCAAGAGCAGCTTTGGCCACCGCTTTTCCAACTTCTGGTTTTGGGTAGAAACAGGAATCAAACCAGAGGACACCCAATCGGGCTACCGCCTCTATCCCGTGCAGCGGCTGAAAGATTTTATCTGGTACACCAAGAAATACGAGTTCGAAATAGAGGTCATCGTGCGGGCGGCGTGGAGCGGCATTCCAGTGCTGTTTGTGCCCGTCACGGTTTATTATGCGCCGAAGGAGACGAGGGTGTCACACTTCCGGCCCTTCCGTGATTTTTCGAGGGTGAGCGTCATCAATACGGTGCTGGTCATTTGGGCCTTCCTGTACATCAAGCCCCGTGATTTCATCAGGAACCTGTCAAAAAAAAACTTCCGTGACAAGCTAAAAGAGCACCTGCTCAGCCCCAGCGATTCCCACTCCAAAAAGTCAGCCTCGGTGGCCTTCGGCGTGTTCATGGGCATCGTGCCGATTTGGGGCTTTCAACTGGCGGCGGCCATTGGCGGGGCCTACCTGTTGAGGCTCAACAAAGCGCTGGTCATTCTCTTTGCCAACGTCAGCATACCACCCATGATACCCCTCATCCTCTACCTGAGCTACCGTTGCGGCGCCTTCTGGATGGGCCACCATGCCGTGGACTTCGACTTCAGCCGGGAGCTTTCCCTGGAATTGATCCACGAACATGCCATGCAATATATTTTGGGGAGCGTGACGCTGGCTTTCATTGCCTCGTTATTTTTTGGGGTGCTGGCTTTTATGTTGTTGAAAATGAAGGGGTTGGTTTGGAGGTGAACGACGTTTTTTAGGCTGTTTTTGTACAAAATTTGGGAAATCTTATACTTTATACCATTTCTCCCTCAATTCAATCAATACTTGTTCTGCCCGCCGAAAATCGGGAATTTCCGGCAGATCTGACTTCTCAAAATATTCCTCGATTTGGTCAATTTTTTCTTCTGCCCAATGAAGCAATTCCTCGTATTCAAATTCCCCGGCCCTGATTTTCAGTAAAAATTCCCGGTTTGGGCGGCGCACCCTGATTTCGCCAAAGCGGGCAATTTCTTCTGCCATATCAAGCAGGCGGAAGGTGTGCAACATGTTTTTGGCGTCGTAGTTTTTGCCGTGCGCTAAGGTGTTGGCGTAGCGCTCCGGGTTGCGTTTTTCTACCCAGTCCCAATAGTCCTGGTAATCCTTGCAATACACTTGGTAGCCATCTTTGTTGAAACTCAAAATGCCAGCATTTTCCATGCCTTTCGGAATAGAACTCAGCGCTACTTCATTGGCCGTCGGCTTGTACATAATGCCCCTAAAGCCAAGTGATCCTGTTTCATCATAAAACAAGGCGTAAGTATCCCGAAAATGCTGGATGTTGACCAGGCCGCAACGGGTTTGGTCAAAGCCTTTGCGCTCCAACCATTCCAACAGCGGCACACTGCCGTGCCCTTCAATTACGTAGCAAAAATCAAGGACGGATTTGCGCCGCTGCGCCATTGGATTTACGATTTTTTTGTTCAAGCCCCTCGCCTTTTTGATTTGCGATAAAGCATATCCAGCAAATGTTTGTTTGCATAATTTTGAAAGAAATAATTCCGGTTTAATTAAATCATATAAAGGGTGGCGATATAATATACAATTATCTGGCATAGCCAGTAATTCCAGCATGTTCATATTGTTTTTAATCAATAAATCAAAAAAGCGGCGCAGCTCATAATAGACATTATCATTGCTTTCGTCGCTAATTTGCGGCAATTCGGTCAAGCCATAAAATTGTTGTTTTGGCAAAACAAAAACACCTTTCCTGTCTTGATCGGAAGCTGGCAGATCGGTACCATAAGCCCTGCTGCCAGTGATCGCCTCGAAGAGCAGCAGGTGCCGGGATTTTAGGTCGGCGATGGTCATTTGATATCCAGGGTTTTACAGTAAAAATCGTTGATGGCATCCCATGCTGGATGACGTTTTTCAAGGCTGTGTGCAATGGTTTCGCAGCGCTCCATTTCAGCAACTACAAAGTCGTCCAGTACTTGCATCCGCTGCACTTTTTCGCCCTCCAGTGCAGTTTCTTTTTGTTTCAACAAATCCATAATCGCCTGATGGACAGGAGGATTGTTTTTTACCAACGGCAACAATTCGTAAAAGTCAACGGGCGGCGGGGTGCCATGTTCTGCTATCCAACAGGCCGAAAGCACCGGGCGCAGCACGTAGAAGTATTTCTTGATTTTCACCTGTGCTTCCTGAAATTCCTTTTCCAACATGCCCGTAGCAATGCCCAAATAATGATGCATGACTTTTTTGGGTTGAAAATACTGGGCTGACAGCGCCCGAAGTCCATCAGTAAAAGGCTTATCCTCCAAATATACAATGGGTGAGTTCAACCACTCGAACACCGAGGCATTCGAGGCGTGCATCAGCCGCAGGAATTTGCGAAAATCCCAGCCGTTGCCGTCCAGATCCCGATTGCTATCGGGATTGGGAATGATGCGGACGTTGTCTTCCCCTTCGTTCACGGCGAGGTACCAGTGCCGTGGGTGCAAGTAAATAAATCGGATGTCGTAGTCGCTGTCTGGCGACGGGAAGCCCCAGGCCCGGCTGCCACTCTCGCAGGCGTAGCGGACTTTGATGTTTGTGTCTCTTTCGACTTGGGCGATGAGTTGTAAAATGGTGGTTTTCATGTTGCAATTTTCGGGAGAAATGGGGAAAGGGGTGGGGAAAGTTTCGTGAGGGGGAAGGTTTTCTTATGCTTGAAGAAAATGAGGCTATTTTCGCAGTGACCAAATTATTGGATTAATCACAACACTTACTATGAAGCCGAATCTTAAAAAAGATGACCTTATTGAATCCGTCATTCAGCAGATAAAAACCATTGTTGAAAAAACCAGGGATAAAATCGCAGCAACTGTTAACATCGAACTGCTGATGACCTATTGGCAAATAGGACAGATTATCGCTGACCGTGAATTAGTAGGCCAAACCTCGGACAGGAGCTTTATCCTCGAACTTTCCAAAAAACTTACAGCCGAACTTGGAAAAGGTTATTCCAGGTCTAACCTGTTCAACATGAAAAATTTCCATGCAGCCTATCCAGATGTCCAGACACTGTCTGGACAGATAAGTTGGTCGCACTATTGTGAATTGTTGCTTGTTGAAGACCCACTTGCCCGCAGTTTCTATGAAAAAGAATCGGTCCAATCCAATTGGTCAGTGCGTGAATTGAGACGGCAGATAGACAGTTCTTTATTTGAACGCTTATTGCTATCCAAAGGAGAACTATACCGCAAAGAAGTCCTTAAGATGGCGAAAGAAGGCCAATCCATTAAGAAAGCAACCGATATTTTGAAAGAACCTTACGTCCTGAATTTTTTAGGTCTGTTGGAAAATAAGCCATACACCGAGCAAGACCTTGAGTTTCATATTATCCGCCACATTGAAGAATTTTTACTCGAACTGGGTCGGGGTTTCATGTTTGTCGGCTCCCAAGTGCGTATTCCTGTCGGTACAAAATTTCACAGGATAGACATGGTGTTCTATAACAAAATATTAAAAGCTTATGTCCTCATAGACCTCAAACGGCGGAAACTCGAACCGGCCGACATTGGGCAAATGAACTTTTATCTCAATTACTACAAAATGGAAGTCAATGACGCCGATGACAACGAACCTATTGGCATCATCCTCTGTGCCCGCAAGGATGAGGTGGTCGCCGAATATGCCTTGGGAGGCTTGGTGAACCAAGTTTTTGCCTCAAAATACGTGCTTTACCTCCCAGACAAGGAAGTTTTGGCTAAGGAGGTTCAAAAATTATTGGAATCGGAGGATGAGAACGAAAGCAGATGAGTTGGGGCTTAATGCAATGATAGGTAGAAGAAAGAGTGTATTTTTGGGGCGGAAGGTAAAAATAATATATCTACTCTTATCCAAATTTCACTCCTCACATCTTGATACTTGAACGCATCGGTATTTGTACCAACCAGCAACAATTTCTGTTACATTATCAGTTCGATAAATTCTAAATTCAGGAATTTTATCGTCTTCAATTGAATCATGTATTAAACTCTCCATCATTTTAGCCTCTGCTGCTGCTTTTTTCGTAGTTGCACATATTGGAGTTTCACTGTAGCCAGCGTATCTTAGAACTAAAAATAAAAATCCAGAGTCCTCAAATTCTCCAATTATATTTACTGAGTTAATGGCAAATCTGTCTGCCTCTAAGGTTATAAGGTACGTTCCAAAGTATGAGTTCTTTTCAATACTGAGTCCTGCTATTTTACCGTTTTTTGAATGCCTTTCATGCAATATTTTTAAAATTTTACTTTCAGCGCTTTCCCTCGTATTTGCAAAAACAGGTATTCATTCATCAACTCATCCGGTGGCCCTACAACCTCTGAAATTACGAAAATATTTTCCATAAATTAGTTGAATTATTAAAAAAAAGCTCACCTCCTTTACAAGCAGCGCGTCGAAACTTAGCTAATCGTTTGAGGAAGTAAAGTGTCAACCATAAATTTCATAAGGTGCTATTCAAGTAGCTAAAGGAATCACAGATTGCGCATTGGCCATCTTGGCGGCGTACCACAGGCAGGCTTTTATATCATCTTGCTCGATGTAAGGATAATCCTCCAAAACCTGCTCGTTCGACATACCGGAAGCCAGCAATTCCAACATCTGTGCCACCGTAAAGCGCATATTGCGGATAGTCGGCTTGCCGGAAGAAACCGTCGGATTCAGGGTAATGCGTTGTATTAAAGCGCTCATTTTTTAAAAATTTCAACAAATATAACCCAATTGAAAGCAAATGTTTTGATTTGCCTTCTGAATCGTAACTTAACCAACATCGGATAAAATCAATTTATGAAACTCACCAATTTCATACAAGGCAACTGGCATCCCCACTCCGGCCCCGGCACCCCCCAACACAACGCCATCACCGGCGCCCTCCTCTCCACCGCAGGCAGCGAGGGCCTCGACTATGCCGCCATCGCCGACTACGCCCGCAAGACGGGCGGCCCGGCCCTGCGCAAGATGACCTTCTACCAGCGGGGCCTCATGCTGAAGCAACTGGCGATCTACCTCCACGAGCGGCGCAAGAATTACTACCCGCTCAGCTACGCCACGGGCGCTACCAAAACCGATAGCTGGGTGGACATAGAGGGTGGCATCGGGACGCTGTTCGCCTATGCCAGCTTGCGGCGGAAGTTCGGCAACGAGACCTTCTATGTGGACGGCGATGCAGTGAAATCCTCGAAAGAAAACACCTTCATCGGCCACCACATCCTGTCTCCGAGGCACGGGGTGGCCATCCACATCAACGCCTTTAACTTCCCCATCTGGGGGATGCTGGAAAAACTCTCGCCAACCTTCCTGGCGGGTATGCCTGCCATTGTCAAACCCTCCGAACTCACCAGCTTCCTCACGCAGCAGATGGTGAAAGACATCATCGAATCGGGCATCCTGCCGGAGGGTGCGCTGCAACTTGTCTGTGGCACAGGCGTCGGCATCCTCGACCCCGTCACCTCGCAGGACGTGGTCACCTTCACCGGCTCGGCGGCCACGGGACGGATGCTGAAATCGCTGCCGCAAATCATCGAAAACGCCGTGCCTTTCAACATGGAAGCCGACAGCCTCAACGCCTCCGTGCTCGGCGAAGACGCTGTGCCGGGCACAGCGGAGTTTGATATTTTCATCAAAGAAGTCCACCGGGAAATCGTGACCAAGGCGGGGCAAAAATGCACCGCCGTGCGCCGCATCCTCGTGCCTGAAAAACTGGTGGAGGACGTGCAAATCGCCCTCGGCAAACGCATCGCCACCACGCCCATCGGCGACCCGCAGGTGGAGGGCGTGCGCATGGGCAGCCTCGTGGCACAGGTGCAGGTGGAAGAAGTGCACCGCCGGGTGCAGGAACTCAACGCCAGCACGGATATCGTCATCGGTAGCCTCGACGACTTCGAGGTCATCGGCGCCGAACGCAGCAAGGGGGCCTTTTTCAACCCCATCATTTTCCTCAACGACGACCCTTTTAAAAAAACGGACACGCACAACATTGAAGCCTTCGGCCCGGTGAGCACCATCATGCCCTACCGCTCGCTCGACGAGGCCATCGAAATTGCGAACATGGGCAAAGGTTCGCTCGTCAGCAGCATCGTTACCGCCGACGAGCGCACCGCACGGGACTACGTCATCGGTTCTGCGCCTTACCACGGCCGCATTTTGATTTTGAATGAAAGCTGCGCAAAAGAAAGCACGGGCCACGGCTCTCCCCTGCCCCAGCTCATGCACGGCGGCCCAGGCCGGGCGGGCGGAGGCGAGGAATTGGGCGGTGCAAGGGGCGTTAAACACTACCTTCAAACCACCGCCATTCAGGGCCACCCGACCTTCATCACGGCGGTGACGAACCAATACCAGTATGGCAGCAGGCAAACTGAAAAACCCGTCCACGTTTTCCGCAAGCATTTTGAGGAACTGGAAATCGGTGAAACGGTCATCACCGCCAAACATACGGTCACCGAGGCGGACATCAGCAATTTCGCCAACGTGAGCGGCGACAACTTCTACGCCCATACGGACGCCACCTCGCTCGAAGGCACCATTTTCACGCAGCGGGTAGCGCACGGCTATTTTGTTTTGTCAAAAGCCGCTGGCCTCTTCGTGGACCCAAAAAAAGGCCCCGTGCTGCTGAATTACGGCATTGACGAGTGCCGCTTCACCAAGCCCGTTTATCCCGGCATGACCATCGGTGTACGTTTTACCGTAAAAGAAAAAATTGACCAAGAGAAAAAGAGCGAGGAGGATGTGGCCAAAGGCATCGTGAAGTTCCTGGTGGATGTTTATGATGAAACGGGGGAGACGGTGGCGCTGGCTACTATTTTGACGATGGTGAAAAAACTGGAGCAGGATTGATTTTCCTTTGCCGCAACTTCACAAAATTGAATTAAAACTACAGACAAGGACAATCAGACAAGAGTTGACCGCACTTGCAGGCTTGCATTCTCACTCCTCCACCGCCACGCCAGCGCCCTGCGCCGACACGTAGTACGCCCCTTTCAAAACGATTTTCGCCCCTTCGGGCAATGTAGCATAGGGCGTCACGGCCACATACCCATCGGCAACGCCGCCTTTTACCACTTTTATCTTTTTGAAAAAACTGCCACCTGCGTCCTCCTTTTCAAGCAGGTAAATAAAGTCCTCCTCGCCCTCCCGCACCACGGCGGCTTCGGGCAGTGCAGTGCCACCGCCTTCACCATTGGTGGCTATCCGGGCTTCCAGAAAGGCACCGTTCACGAAGTTTTGCTGCTTCGCAATGCTGCCGTCCAAGCGAGCGTGCGCCCGAATTGCCCGCTTGGCAGGGTCGAGCACTTTGTCCATGCTGTAAACTGTGGCCGGGTAGGTTTTAGACGGCTCAGCAGGGAAGACGAGGCTCACCCGCTGTCCGTTTTTCACCTTTAAAATATCCTTCTCGAATACCCACAGGTCAGCGTGGAGCTGGCTCAAGTCGGTCACTTCGCAGACCACCGTGCCGGGCTGCACGGCAGCGCCCACGTTGGTTTTGATAGAAGTGACGATGCCGTTCACAGGTGACACCAAGACGAGTTCCGTGCTCAGGTTTGCCGCTGTCAGCTTGTCTGGATTGATTTGGTACTGGCGCAATTTTGCAGCCAGCAACTGCCCCGTCGTCTTCGCTGCCCGCAGATCGGCTTCCGCCTTCGTAAAGTTCTTGGAAGCGGTGGCATCCGCATCCTTGAGCGATTTGTAGCGGTCAAATTCGGCTTGCAAGAACTGCATCTGGTCCTTGTTTTCCAAAAACTGCTGCTGCATGTCCAGCAAGTCTGGCTTGCGCATGGTTGCCAGCACTTGGCCCTTGCGAACCGTGGCGTTCAGCGTGGTGCGCAGGTCGGAAAGGATGCCGTCGGAGAAGGCCGTCACGTCCGCTGTGTGCTCTGTATGCACGACCAGTTCGGCGTTGACCTTCAGCGTTTCCAACAGGTTTTTTTTTGTAAAACCACCGAATTCCAACTTCGCCTGCTCCACTTGCCCCGGCGAGAGGTGGATGAAGTCACCGCTGGTGTGAACAACTTCCGCTTCGGGTTTTTCGGTAACGGTGGGTTCGTTTTTGCCGCAGGAAATGGCGGCGAGGATGAGGAGGGAAAAAAGGATATTTTTCATTGTAATTTTTTGATTTTCAATCGAATGGATTGAGTGTTCTGTTGAACCTTTCATTCGAAAATGTTTTTTTGTAAGTTTGTAGAAAATTGTTACCATGAGTGCAGAATCAATCAAGTTGGAACTAATGGTGTGGATAGGAGAACTGACCGATAGCAGCCTTTTGAAGAAATTATATTCCTTAAAAAAGACGGCTGAGAAGCCCCTGCCCCCATCCCGCAAGCCCGGTTGGGGCAAACAGGCATTCCAGCACGTTGCTTCTGATTTTGATGACCCCATTTTGCCTAATGGGTCAAAGCTGAAACGCCCCTTGCCGATTGTTGAAATCCAGCGGTCGGGTGAACCAGTTGCCTTGAGCTTCGGTGCTGGGAAACACTTGATAAAATACATGGCGGACGACTTTACCGCCCCTATCGAGGATTTTAAAGAATATATGTGATATTGACTTTTCTCATAGACACACATATCTTGCTTTGGCTCCTGATGGGGGATAAGCGACTCTCCAACACCTTTAAAGACCTGCTTACCGACAGTCAGAACATCAAACTTTTCAGCAAAGCCAGCCTGTGGGAAATAGCCGTCAAAACCAGTATTGGCAAGCTGGACATACCTGCCCCATTGGACTTGTTGGTGCCAAAAGAAATTGCCATTCTGGATATTGTGGTGCCTCATTTTATCGCTGTTCAAAAACTGCCTTTCCATCATAAAGACCCATTTGACAGGTTGTTAATCGCATAGGCGCTGACCGAAGACTTACATTTCATGTCCGATGACCAGCACTTTCAGGCTTATGGTTTGAAGTTAATTTGAAATCCCTATTGCCCTGTCAGCGCCTCCAACTCAATAATCGTCTGGTTCAGCCCCAACAAGTTCTCCAAATGCTGCATTTCGATGCCCGATGCCTGCTCCATCAACTGCACAAAATCGGCGAAACTCGTCTCGCCCTGCGTGTAGTTCAGGCTGCCCGTTCGCTGTAGCTCGGCGGCCAATTGCTTGCCCTCCGCAGCGTAGTATTCCAGTAAAATCAGGTATTTCTCCTGCTCATGCAGCAAGTGCCCCAGCTCGTTTTGTTGCGCCAGCAACGCACTGCGGTACTCGGCGTTTGCTGCCGCAATGCCCACCTCTGTCGCTTCCGACTGCGCCCGGAGCGACTTTTTGAACAGCGGTAAATTCAGTCCCAATTGCCAGCCGGGATACACATCGCCATTGCCCAAAATCTGCCCATACACCCCCGCCGAGTAGGTCGGGGAGAATTTGGCCTGCGTCGCCTCCTGCTCCGAACGGGCCACTTGGACGGCGGCCTGCCCGTACTTGGCCATCGCCGAATTGCGCAGCAAAGACGTGTCGGCAATGGAAAACCCGCCCTCGTGCAACGGCTCGACGATGGGCTGTACGGGTTCGCCCAGCCCCAGTATTTGCCCCAAAACGATGCGGTCGAACTCGATTTCGTGCTGCACCGTGCGGGCTTCGAGGCGGATTTGTGCCGCCTTGTCCTGCGCCGCCAGCTTCTCCGATAGCGAGACTTCGCCTGCCCGGTGGCGCACATCGGCAGCCCGTGCCACCCGCTGCCAGACGCTGTCGAGGCGGTTGTTGAGCGCCGCCTTGCCGTCGAGGTAGCTGAGGTGGTGGTAAATCTGCCGCACCTGTTTCACGATTTCCTGCTTGGTCATGCCCTGCCGAGCCTCGGCCTGCGCTTGTCGGCTGGCGTGGAGGTCACGGTTGGCACGGGTCATTTTTCCCGAAGGGAAACTTTGCGCTACGCCAAAGGTCGAAGTGCCGAGGATGCCGAGGTCGGGGTCGGCGGTCACGTTGTGGAAAAGCTGCGAAGGCTCCCAGTTCGGCCCGGCGTTTTTGAGCACCTCTTGTTGCCGGATTTGGTGGCTGGTGGCCGCCATTGCCGGGTGGCTTTTGAGGGCCAGGTCAATGGCTTGCTGCTCGGTGAGGGAGACTTGGGCGGACAGGCCCATGCCCCAGCCAACCATGCCGACGAGCAGGATGTTTTGGTAAAAACGCTTAAATTTGTTTTCTAAAATCTTCCGCATGGAAATTACAGTTAGTGATATTTTAAAAAGCCCCGGCGCAGTCAAGCTTTACCAGCAAATACAAGAGGCGCTTGCTGATGAAACCCGCCGCCGGGAAGAGTTTCGGGAATGGTTAACACCTGATGTTAAAGCCGAATTCATTAATGGTGAAATTGTCATGCATTCACCCGTAAAAAGAGGCCATTTCAAAGCAAGCGGTCGGCTTTTCAAGCTGCTTGACACTTTTTCGGTCATCAAAAAAGTTGGTGAGGTAGCTGCTGAAAAAGCACTTATCACACTCACCCGCAACGACTATGAACCAGACCTCTGTTTTTGGAGCAATGAAAAAGCTGTAGGATTCACAGACGAAACCATGCTGCACCCAGCCCCAGATTTCATCGTCGAAATCCTATCGCCAAGTACAAAAAAGCATGACCGCACCACTAAATTCGAGGACTACGCCCTGCATGGCATCCGGGAATATTGGATTATTGACCCCGACAAGCAAACTGTTGAGCAGTTCGCTCTTTTAGTGCCAACTGACAAATCCTATTTGCCTTACGGCAAATTCATGCCCGGCGATGACATCAAAAGCATCGTTCTGACTGAATTTGAAATCCCCGTAGCCGCCATTTTTGACGAAAAAGCCAACTTTGAGGCTTTGAAAAAAATGATGGAATAACCATAAAACATTGAATCTCAAATGAAAAGCATCACCATTCCTGAAAGCGAATACTTGCGGTTAGTGCAGACCGTCCAAGAACTAAAGACTGAGCTTGAAGCCTTGAAAGTCCGGCTTTTGCCTTCCGAAAAAAGGCGCAGTCCCGATAAGCACAAGCCTTCGTCGCCAATTTCACGTTTGAAGGGCGTCATCACGTTGCCACCTGATTTCAACCATAAAGACTTCCTTGGCGACGAACTTTTGGCAGCCTATCTTTCCAAATGAAGAACCTCTTTCTCGACACCAATATCCTGCTCGATTACCTTGCTCAACGGCAACCATTTTTAATGGATGCTGAAAGGATTTTTGAATTGGCCGATAAGGGTGATGTCTCGCTATTTGGCTCATCACTTTCGTTCAGCACTATTTTCTACGTGCTTCGCAAACTGCAAACCCAAGCGCAGCTCTTTCAGACCCTCACAGACCTCACGCAATCCATGACGATTACTGGTGTAGATGAAAAGGTAGTCGTTGATGCGCTTGCCTCCGATTTCAAGGACATGGAAGATGCCATTCAATATTTCAGCGCAGCTTCCTTCGGCGGCGTTGATGCTATTATTACCCGGAACCCAAAGGATTTTCCAAACCACCAAATTCCGGTTTTTACACCCTCCGAATTTCTCGCCTCGTTTAAAAATAGCTGACCTCATTTGGTCAAACTTCGCTTGCTCTCCTCCGAAAAAACATCGCATACAACACCGGCAGCACCACCAGCGTCAGCAGCGTGGAAGTCACCAAACCACCAATCACCACCGTCGCCAAAGGTCGCTGCACCTCTGCCCCTGCCCCGCTCGAAATCGCCATCGGGAGGAAACCCAGCGACGCCACTGCCGCCGTCATCAGCACGGGGCGAAGGCGCACCAGCGCACCACGGATGATGCGCTCATGGACGTTGTGCACGCCCTCTGCTTCCAACTGTTTGAAATAGGAAATGAGCACGATGCCATTTAGCACCGCCACGCCGAACAGGGCGATGAAGCCGACCCCCGCCGAGATGCTGAAAGGCATGTCCCGCAGCAGCAAAGCGAAGATGCCCCCTACCGCCGACATGGGGATGGCGGTAAAGATTAAAGTGCTCTCTTTCAACGAGTTAAAGGTGAAATACAACAAGCCGAAAATGAGCAACAGCGCCACGGGCACAGCGATGCTGAGGCGGGCTTTGGCTGCTTTTAGGTTCTCGAATTGCCCACCGAACGTGTAGTAGTAGCCGCTTGGCAGCTTTAGTTTTTCACTCAAAACAGCCTGCACGTCGGCGATGGCGCTCTCCACGTCACGGCCCCGCACGTTGGCGCTGACCACGATACGGCGGCGGCCATCGTCCCGGCTGATTTGAGCAGCACCGGGGCGGTAGTCCACATCGGCGACCTCGCTGAGGGGGATGAGCTGCCCGGTCGGGGTGGCGATGGGCAGTTGGCGCACGTCCTCAATGTCGGCACGATGGTCGGCGGCGAGGCGCACGACGAGGTCGAAGCGGCGCTCATCCTCGAAAATTGCGCCAGCGACCGTGCCAGCAAAAGCAGTGCGCAGCGCCTCGTTCACGTCCTTTACGTGCAGGCCGTAGCGGGCGATTTTGTTGTAGTCGTAACGGGCGACGATTTGCGGCAAGCCCTCGATTTGCTCTACTTTCAGGTCGTTCAGCCCCGCCACATTTTTGATGATGCCCTCCACCCGATGCCCCGCACGGGCAAGGCTGTCGAGGTTGTCGCCGAAGATTTTCACGGCAATATCGGAGCGCACCCCGGTCATCATTTCATCGAAGCGCATCTTGATGGGCTGCGTGAATTCGAAGGCCATGCCCGGCACGTCATAGACCTTCGCCTCAATCATTTCCACCAATTCTTCCTTGGTTTCCGCCCGTTTCCACTCCTCTTTTGGTTTCAATAAAATGACGTTGTCGGCGGTCTCCGGTGCCATCGGGTCGGTCGGGATTTCAGCGCTGCCGATTTTTGAGATGACCTGCTCCACCTCATCTGGGAAATTCTCCATGATGATTTTTTGCGCCAACCGATGACTTTCCAGCGTTTGCGTCAGCGAGGTGCCGGGCTTGCAAAAGCCGTGCATCATGATGTCGCCCTCGTCGAGGGTGGGGATGAACTCGCCGCCCATTCGGGAGAAAAGGAAAATACTGAGTACAAAAACGGCGAAGGTGATGCCCAAGACCAGCTTCCGCCATTGCAGGGCAAAATTCAGTGCGGGCAAATACAGCCTTTGGAAAAACTCGATGATGCGGTCGGCGAAGGTCTTATCCGCCTTCAGTTTCTTGCTCAAAAAAGCGGCGCTGACGGCTGGTACGTAGGTCAGCGAGAGCAGCAGCGCCCCGATAAGGGCAAAGCTGACGGTCTGTGCCATCGGTTTGAACATCTTGCCCTCCACGCCCGTGAGCGACAGGATGGGCAGGTAAACGATGAGGATGATAATGACGCCGAAGACGCTGGAACGCATGATTTTACTGGAAGAAAAACGCACCGCCTCGTTCATTTCATCTTGCGAAAGTTGGATGCTGGCGTAGCTTCCATCCTCCTGTTTTCGTTGATGAAAAACCTTTTCGTGGAGGAAATGCAGCGTCGCCTCGACGATAATCACCGCCCCATCCACAATCAAACCGAAGTCAATCGCACCGAGCGACATGAGGTTGGCACTGACGCCCGTCAACTGCATCATGCCCAGCGCAAAGAGCATGGACAGCGGGATGACTGAGGCGATAATGAGGCCCGCCCGGAAATTGCCGACTAGTAGCACGAGGATGAAAATGACGATGAGCGCCCCCTCGATGAGGTTTTTCTGGACGGTGGCGATGGTGCGGTCCACCAGTTTTTCCCGGTCCAAAAACGTGGTGATGGTGATTCCTTCCGGCAGCGACGACTGGATTTGCGCCACCCGCTCCTTCACCCGTTGGATGACGTTGGCGGCGTTCTCGCCCTTGAGCATCATCACGATGCCGAGCACGATTTCGCCCTCGCCATTGTGGCTGACGGCGCCATAGCGCATGGCGTGGCCGATTTTTACTTCGCCAATGTCGCCGATTTTGATGGGCGTCCCGTTACTCCCAGCCCCTAAAGGGGAGTCCGACCTCGTTACCACGATTTGCCGGATGTCGTCGAGCGATTTGGCCAAGCCCTCGCTGCGGATGAAATAGGCGTTGGCGTTCTTCTCGATGTACGCCCCGCCCGTGTTTTCGTTGGCGTTTTCGAGCGCAGCGAAGACCTCACCGATGCCGATGCCGAATGCTTTGAGGCGGGCAGGTGTCACGGCCACTTCGTACTGTTTGAGGTAGCCGCCAAAGCTGTTGATTTCGACCACGCCTTGGATGCCCATCAGTTGGCGCTTCACGATCCAGTCCTGGATGCTGCGCAATTCGGTGGGCGAGTAGCGGTCTTCGTAGCCCGGTTTCGGCTCGATGCGGTAGTGTAGGATTTCGCCCAAACCCGTGGAAACAGGGGCCAGTTCCGGTGTGCCGAAGCCAGCGGGGATTTGCTCCTCCGCCATTTTCAGCTTCTCGCTGATGAGCTGGCGGATGAGGTATTTGTCAATGTCCTCGTCGAAAACGACCGTCACCACGCTCAGTCCGAAGCGGCTGATGCTCCGCAATTCGAGCACACCGGGAATGCTCCGCACGGCGCTTTCGATGGGGTAGGTGATGAACTGCTCCACCTCTGGCGTGGCCAAGGTGGGGCAGACCGTGAGCACCTGCGCTTGGTTGTTGGTGATGTCGGGAATGGCGTCAATGGGCAGCCGGGTGAAGGCGAAGATGCCCCAAACGGCCAAGGCTAAGGTGCCGAGGGCGACGATGGTTTTGTTTTTTATTGAGAAAGAAATAATGGAATCCAGCATGAGACGATTTACGATTTATCCCGACAGAGGTCGGGAACGATTTACGATTAGGGGCGCTCGGAAAGGCGCTATTGGAAGGCTTGATTTACAAGGATGAATCGTGATAATGAGCTGACGGTCAACACTTTGAAATTAATCCAAACTGAACGGTCAGGCGCAATCCCTGCCTGTCGGCAGACAGGGTAAATCCAAAATCGTAAATCGTAAAATCAGGCTCGTGGCGGCTGCCAGATGTCGTTGGGAAGGGAAAAAGAATAAGATTGGTCAATGAAAACAGGCTGGTTGCCGTTTGTTGATACCAGCGAAATGGATGGGGTGAAACATTGCTGCGGCAGCAACGCTAAAGCAGAAGCATGCACATGGTCACAGTGGTGCTTCATCGGCAAGCCGGAGTGGTCGTGGTCGGTTTGGTGCTGCGCAAAATCGGCACCATAGTGCATTTTATAAAAAGCAAGAAAGCTAATGGAAGGGTCTTCGAACTTGTGCTCCTTGAAGTGTTCGAGCAGGCCGGGCAGCTTCGCCAATTCCTCCTTGGCCTGGGCGGGCACAAGGGCACCGAACAGGAACAATGTGAGTAAAGATTTGGCGATGATTTTTCTCATGTTGCGGCAAATATAGAAAAATGGAATTTGGGGTCGGCTTTTTTTAATCGTCGTCGCCTGATTCTCTTTCACCACCATCGGCTTCAGCACCACTGTTAGCGGCCATGCTACTCCGAATTTCTGAGTGGCGTATTTGCCCGCCGAGGTAGCCCGTGTGGGCCATAGCTGCGAACGTGGCCAAGCTGAGCACTGTGGCAAGCAATACCAGCGGCTTAGAAAGGGCGTCCTTTTTCCAGCCGACGGCTAAGGTCGCAAGTGATAGCAACCCAAGAGCCTCCATCAACCAAAGGGCTAATTCGGCGGCTTCTTCGTGTTGTTCAATCAGTGCTTCGGAAACGCTGGCGATGCTCTCCACGCTCTCTTCGGCTGGTTCTCCTGTAAGAAAGACGGGAATGGCTACAGCGGCCATAGCAGCCCAAATCCAAAGGGCAGTTTTTTTGACTTGTGCTGATGACGTGAGATAGCCGTATGCCATCACGCCAATGCCCAACAATGATCCGATTATAGGAAAATGGTTGAGCAACAGATGCAAATGTGTTGCGTCCATTATTATATTTTTTTAATGCTGAAAATCAGCTGATTAGCGAAAGGAAGGTTACATTTTGCCCATTCCTTAATAAATGGGGCGAGGGAAATTAGTGCTTTGCGTCATTAGTCATTGGTCATTTTGTCATTAACTAAAACGTTGAAAATCAAGGTTGTAAATGATAAAATACTTTATGAATAATTAACTCTCAAAGCATCAGCAGTTTCGGGGTGGCTGCCAAATCTCAGCAAATAAAAGAAAGGTGTAGGTCGGGCCAGCGTAAAAAGGCGCTGTTTTATCCAAAAAATTTTGCTGGAAATGGTTGATAGAAAGTTTCGGCAAGTCGGCGGGCACCGGAGCGTGCAAGTGGTTTTCGCCACTTTTCATGGGCAGTTTAGAATGGTCGTGCGCTGGTTTGTGTTTTGCAAAACCGCTGCCGTAATGCAGTTCCAAATATTGAAAAAAAGTGGTTGCCGTTGCTTCACGATGTTGGACAAAATGCTTCCAAAGCATCGGCATCCTTGTCAATTCTTCCTGAGTCTGTCCCGGTACCAGTGTAGCGAACAGAAACAAAAAAAGCAGGAATATGGACAAAGGCTTACGCATAAAATTTTTGCAAAAATCCTTCAATGCACCTTCCCGAATTGATGACATTCATCACAAAGCCTGGTAAGGTTTTGTTAAAAAATCACTGCATCCGCTTCTTAAAATCATCTCGTTGAATGACTTGTCGCCGCATATTTGGGAAACACAGTAAAATTCCGCCAGATGGACATCCCCCTATTGCAGCGCTTCGATGTATGGATGGGCCGGAGGGTCGCCCGTCCCGATGACTCGGAAGAGTTGTTCACCCAAAAAAAATCCTACCTGCTTGGCAGCTTCGCCTTGTTCGGCATCGTAGCCTTGATGACCGTATTGACATGGCAATTGGCGCTGTCAATACTGACCAAGTACGGGTTGGCGCTGCTGGCATTTTTTGTGGCCCATTTTATCCTCTTCACCACGCTTAGGCGGGGCCTGAAATGGTTCGTTGTGGTGAGCAATACCTTCAATATCCTGCTCGCCTTTTGGGCCATGCTGAAATTGGGCGGCATTACCCATTCTGGCGGGCTGATTTTCGTTGGGCTTACCTGTGTGGTCTATTCGATGATTTACCCCAGCACAAGGATGCTTTGGTGGACCTTCCTTTTATACATCACTACCCTTGTCATTGCTGCGGTTTTGCACGCAAAACTGACGCCTGCCGCCGAAATGGTGCCTTGGAAAAACCAGCTCCTTTTTGTCTTGAACTCGTTTTGGCTGTCCGCCAATATCTTGATACTCGTTTTCTTCGTCTATCGCAACCAAGCGGAAATTGCGAAGCTGAAAGCCCAGCGCCTGCAAGAGGCCGATGAAATGAAAACCCGCATGTTTGCCAATATTGCCCACGAGTTCAGAACCCCGCTCACGGTTATCGGCGGCATGGCCGAATTGATGCAGGAAGCCCCCCAACAACAACACCGAGAGCGCACGGAAGCCATCCAGCGCAACGCCAACAAACTGCTCCGCTTGGTAAACCAAATGCTGAACCTCGCCCGCTTAGAAGCTGGTTCCATGCCATTGAACTTGGTGCAATCGGACGTAGCTGCTTTTACCAAATACGTGTTCAATTCCTTCAAAGGCTTGGCCGAGCACCGACAGGTGAGGCTGCATTATTTGCCTGAAAACCAAAGCTTTATGATGGATTTCGACCCAGAGAAAATGGAGGAAATGCTGGGCAACCTGCTCTCCAATGCCCTCAAATATACCCCAGCCGGGGGTGATGTTTACCTGAATTTTCATGCCACGCCCAGCTTGTTTACCCTCCATGTGAAGGACACGGGCATCGGCATCCCTGCCGATAAATTGGGCTATATCTTCGACCGTTTCTATCGGGTGGAAGGCGAGCAACAACGCTATGAGGAGGGCAGCGGCATCGGCCTGACGCTCGTGCGGGAGTACGTACGGCTCATGGGCGGGCAGATTTCGGTGCAGAGCAAACAGGGCATTGGATCGGAGTTTAGCGTCAGCCTGCCCGTGACCCACCGTGCGCCCGTGCAAGCGGCGGCTGCGCCCATTGCGCCAGCACCAAAACCCGAACCAGTTGACTTGGCTCCTTTTTTCATCGAAAAAGAAAACGAAGCCATGCCCAGTTGCTGGTCATCGAGGACAACCCGGAACTTAGCCAATACCTTCAAGTGGTGCTCGGCCCGAAATTCCGGCTGCTGATTGCCAACGACGGGGAAGAGGGCATCCAGAGAGCCATCGAGCAGGTGCCCGACCTCATCCTCAGCGATGTGATGATGCCAAAAAAAGATGGCTTCGAAGTTTGTCGCACGCTCAAAAAGGACTTCCGTACCTGCCATATTCCCATCGTGCTGCTCACCGCCCGTGCCGACTCGGCTAGCCGCATCATTGGCTTGGAACAGGGTGCCGACGCCTACCTCACCAAGCCGTTTAACAAACGGGAATTGCTCGTTTGCCTCCGAAACTTATTTGTACAGCGGGAAAAAATGCGTATCAAGTACAGTTCGAACGCCAAGGAAGCGGAAGCCCCGCATACCAACGGCTTGGACGAGTTGTTTTTGAAAAATGCCAAAGCCATCCTCGGACAGAATTTTGGCAATGAAGCTTTCGGCATTGAGGAACTTTACCGGGCACTCGACATCAGCCGGGTGCAGTTGCACCGCAAATTGATGGCGCTCACGGGGCAGTCAGCCTCCCATTTTATACGTAGCTTCAGGTTGGAAAAAGCGAGGGAACTACTGCTCAACACCACAAAATCGGTGTCTGAAATCGCCTACGAGACGGGGTTTTCGGATGCCAATTATTTCAGCAGGGTCTTTGTCCATGAGTTCGGGGTGCCACCAAGTGATATTCGGAAGGGCAGTCCAAAAGGGGTTGAAAAGCAAGTTTGAAGCATTGAAAAGGCTTATTACTTTCTATAGATTTTCTCAACCTTAATCAGGCCCTCGATATCGCCCCACCAATTGTCGTATTCCGTCCATTCCACCTCCACGGGTATTGGAAATTCCAGTTCGGAATTGAAATCAATATCCGTATCAGAGGGTATTTCCAAAAATCGAAGCGTCTCCCCGTCCATTTCGAGGAACCAGCCGCCGCAATATGGGCTGGCACATTTGCGCATATCTATTCCCGTCAGCATGGCATCGCCGCTGCTGAGGTCGGCATCTGATTTATCACCACAGGAAAAGGCGAGCGTGGTCAAAAACAACAGCAAGATGAAATTTTTCATGGCTTTAGATTTTACTTGATAGACAGTCATTTGGGGCAAATAGTTGGGTAGAAAGGCGCATGAAACAATATTGCAGTTTTTGGAACAAGAATCCAGCAATTACGGGTGGTTTGTCCAGCTATTGAAACAAGAAGATAGGAGCTTCGGAGGTAAAGCAGGTCATTTTTGAGCTGTTCAAAAGAAGAAAAAAAGTTGGGGTTCTTGCCTTGAATTTTTCCTTCTTGATTTTTTCACTTTAAATTCCCTACCATGAAAAAGCTCATTTTTTTCTCGCTGCTCGCAATCGCTTTTGCCTTTGCATCCTGTGAAAAAGAGGTCATCACCCCTTATGTCGCCCTCACTGGCAATTTCACCAATACACCCGACCCAAGTGCAGGTTTTTGGGAGGTTCTGATACCAGATGGCTCCACTTTCATGTCCCCTAAAAAATACGTGGTGGACGGTACTTCTGCCCTCTTCGGGGCGGTGGACGAGACCCTGAGTTTCATGGAACTGCCACTGCCAGTATTTGACCCAAAAATTGGCGGGTTCACAGGTGAGTGTACGATTACCACGGTGGACGAGGACGGCGACGAACTGATTTATGTGGGCGAGTACTATATGTTCGCCGATTTTTCCAACAAGACCTACCTGCGGATTGACGGAGGCACGGGCAAATGGAAAGATGCACAAGGTTGGTTCAACACGACTGGCCAAGTTGACCCTACCACCGGCGTGAACACCCTGAGTGGTACGGGTGAAGTCACCGAACCAAAATAGCTAAGGCCTTTAGAACCTTCCGCCCCGTTGGGGTCAATGGGGCGGATTTTACATTACAATTCAATCTATCGACGAATTCTCTACTAAGTTAATTTTCAAGGCATTAACGCTTTGTAAACAATCTTGCCATTTCTTTTCACAATAAATTCTAAGTCATGAAAAATCCATTTCAAAACTGTGCAAACTTCAAAGCTGCTGCATATCCTGTTGCCCAATATTTCTATGCAATTGCTTTGTTCCCATTGTTGTTCAGCTTCATAAATATCCCCCTTGGGTTGAATGCCCAAACGCCAAAGGACAATGATGAGGTTTTTCTCAAGCACCTGTATTCTGGCAAATACCTCTGCTCTGATAAGAAGGTAAATGGAGAAAATTTCTGGATGTGGGGGCCGATTCCAGAAGGGCATGTTGAGCGGTATATTTTCATTACAGAACCAGCAGGTGATGGGAAATACTATTTGAAGCATACATATTCCGGCAAATATTTGTGCTCAGATAAAAAGGAAAACATGGGCAATGTGTGGATGTGGGGGCCGATGCCGAAGGGGCACGAAGCCAGGTATGCCTTCCAATTCGAGAACGTAGGAAGCAATCGCTACTATATCAAGCATGTTTATTCGGGCAAATACCTCTGCTCGGGCGACCGTGACAATCATGGCAAATTCTGGTTGTATGGCCCAATACCTGAAGGCCATGAATGGAGGTACACCTTTGAATTGATAAGGACTTTTAGCTTAGTTCCAAACGATACTTACAGCACAAGTGGTGACTTGGTAGCCTTTGATTGGTGCTATCGGTTAGGCTCGAACCAAGGAGGCCAAACGATTACATTCTATCCAATCATGAAGAACGACTTTTGGTTGGAGAATTGGAGGAGCCAAGTGGAGGGAGATTATGCCATTGGTGCTTATATCGGCAGCGAATTGAATGAAAACAAACATGTTTTATTGGCCTATCCCTATTGGTTTTTGGATAGAGGCATGACAGCCATCCTCGACGGTGGTGTCACACTTCCGTTCCACCAAAACAACGAGTATATGTTTGCAGGCTGGACTTTCCACCACCAACAGGATACCAACTCCAAAAACAATTTCTTGGACGGCCCAAAGACCTATTATAAAGGCTCAGATTTTCTTCCCGGCGGGGCTGTTTATCAAATGAAGAAGCAATGCTTTCAAAATTAAAAGTTGAGAAAAAGCTAAAGTGAATTGGGAACAATAGCTGTGATGGCATTACAATTAAAAACAGCTATTGGACAATCTATAAACAGACGACCACCAACTATTCCGAAGGCCAGCATCTTGCCCATATTATCATTGTACAATGACGTATTCGGAATTTACTGTGGGCCGCAACGCCCGGCAATCGGTGGATTGCCGGGGTTGCGGTTTATTTTTTCACCAAGGTAGGGTCAATACTTTCATCGCAAAATAAAATTTTGCAATACCGATTCATCTGTTTATCTTTGCGCCCGTTTTACACGAAGCCTTGTTGAAAACTAAATATGCAAGGCGCTGTTTATCAAAAAATGTGACCGTTTAATAAGGTTTAGACGGGGTTTGAAAAGATGAAGGTGATTTAAGCACCTGCGAAATGCGAGTCAAATGGCAACCAAAGTGATTTAATGAAATGTGTTAATCCGCCTGAGCACTCGCCCGAACGTCGGCCCGGAAAAGGCCATAGGGCGTTCCCGACTTCTCAGATTGATACATTCTAAACCGCTTGAACTGTCGTTTTAACTCAATCATTTCATGGATTCCAAACTGACGTTTGAGGATCTCGGCTTGTCTGCTGACATCCTCGAAGGCTTAAAGAAAAAGGGATTTGAACACCCTACGCCTGTCCAGGCACAAACAATTCCACTCCTACTCAACGGCGAAAAAGACATCATTGCACAGGCCCAGACCGGCACTGGCAAGACGGCTGCTTTTGGCCTGCCTATCATCGAGCGCATCACGCCCGGCCTCCGCAAGGTACAGGCCATTATCCTGGCACCCACTCGTGAACTGGCCAGCCAAGTGTGCGAAGAACTGGAAAGCATAAAGGGAAAGCGCAACCTGCGCATCCTTCCCGTGTATGGTGGCCAGGGCATGGCCATTCAATTGAAAATGCTGAAAGAAGGGGTTGACATCGTAGTAGCCACACCAGGCCGTGCGATTGACCACCTGAACCGCAAAACGCTGAAACTCAACGATGTAAAGTACCTCGTGCTCGACGAAGCAGACGAGATGCTGAACATGGGTTTCATCGAAGACATCGAAACCATCCTCACCCACGTGCCAGCAGAGCGCAAGACCCTGCTCTTTTCTGCGACCATGCCGAGCGCAATTGTTAAGCTGGCCAGGAAATTCATGGGCGACTATGACGAGGTGAAAGTGGCCGCCAAACAAGCATCGGCGGACACGGTGGAGCAGGTTTTTTACGAATTGTACGAAAAAGATAAGCTGCGTGCCCTGCACCGCCTTATCCATACAGAGGACGAGTTCTATGCGCTTGTTTTTTGTAAAACCCGGGTAGGTGCCGACAGGCTCGCCAGCAAGTTGAGCGCTATGAACCTCGATGTGGAGGCGCTCCACGGCGACGTGACGCAGGCCCAACGGGAGCGAATTTTGGCCAAATTCAAAAAAGGCCATTCTACCATCCTCGTAGCCACGGACGTGGCAGCCAGGGGCATTGACATCAACGACCTTTCGCACGTCATCAACTTCGATATGCCGGAAAATCCGGAAGCATACGTTCACCGCATTGGCCGCACGGGCCGGGCGGGCAAGACGGGCAAGGCGATTTCTTTCGTGACGCCCGGCGAATTCCGCAAGATCCGCTTCATCATGGAGAAGACCAAAACGCCCATCACTAAGGCAGTTTTGCCTGCTGGGCAAGCGGTCATCGAAGCGAAGCGCAATGCGATGAAGGCCAAGGTTTTTGCGTCTGCCGAAGTGGAGGCTCCGCAGGAGTTCCAAAACCTGGCGCACGAAATCTTGTCTTCCGGCAAGCCGAAACAACTACTGGCTGCCTTGCTGCAAATGCAATTTGGCGGCGGTGGACTTAATGTAAATGCCTATCCTGAAATTCAGGAGCCGGAACGCAGGTCGTCTTCCTCTGGCCGTAGCGAACGCAGCAGCGGCGGCGGTGGGTTTGACAGAAAACATTTCATCAAGCCGCCAAAAGGCCATTCACGCAGCAGCCGCCCAGCCGGGAAGGCGTTCAGGCGCAAGAAGGCTGGTGCTTATTGATGAAATTGGGAAAATAGTAAGCCGAAGTTTTCGGCCATAATATTTCTCATAAAGCCCTGGTAAATCGGTGCAAAAGGTTTTAAACCCTGCCGTTTTATCAGGGCTTCTTTTTTGCCCCAACTTTCCTCCAAAACCGTTGTTTGGGAATGTGAAAAACAAAAGGCATGAGAATCTCAGTTTTCAGGAAAGCGCACTTCAATGCGGCACATCGGCTGCACAATCCACAGTGGTCGGACGAAAAAAACCAGCAAGTTTTTGGGCTGTGCAACAACCCCAGCTATCATGGGCACAATTATGAATTGGAGGTAAAACTGACGGGCGAGGTTGACCCCGAAACGGGCTATCTTATTGATTTAAAGGTGCTTAAAGAACTTATTGAAGAGCAAATCGAAAAACGTTTTGACCATAAAAACCTAAACGTTGACACGGAAGAGTTCAAAAACCTAAACCCCACTGCCGAAAATATTTGCTGGGTGATTTGGAATATCCTGCGTTCGCACCTGGATGAAAAATTTGACTTAGCCGTACGCCTGTACGAGACGCCGAGAAATTTTGTGGAATACCCGGCCTAAAATACCGCCTTCCAAATTCCTACAAAAAAGGATTGTACTTCCGCTCATAACCTATGGTGGTAGAAAGGCCATGTCCAGGGTGGACGTTCACCTCATCGCCTAGGGGGAGCAATTGTTTTCGGATGCTTCTAATCAAGGTGTCAAAATCGCCGCCGGGCAAGTCGGTGCGCCCAATGCTTTCCTTAAACAGCACATCACCTGCGATGACGAATTTGCTGGCCTCGCAATAAAAACTGAGGCTGGCCGGCGAATGGCCCGGAGTGTAGAGTGCCTTTAATTTTGTGTTGCCAAATGAGATGATTTCGCCTTCTTCAATGAAGCGCCCCGGCATGGGAGAGGGGTCTCCCATTGGGATACCATAAAAAGAACTGACCTGCGGTACGGCTTCCAGTACGGGCAACTCACCCCGGTGGATTTCAAGTGAAATCTCATAGGTTTCGCTCACGAATTTGTTCCCAAAAACATGGTCAATATGGCAGTGGGTATTCAACAGACGCACGGGGCGCAGGCGGTTGGTGTTGATGAAATCCTCCAGTTCTATTTTTTCGTGTGGCTCATAGCAGCCGGGGTCAATGATGGCACATTCGCCCGTCTCGTCGTAGAGGACGTAGGTGTTTTCCTGAAAGGGATTGAAGGTCAGTTTGGCGATGCTGGTTGGCATAGTGAAAACGGATTGTAGATTTTTGCATGGTGGTTTTCTGTTGGGCAAAATATAGCTGCGAAAGTAGCTATTTTGGCTGTGACCAATCTCTCAAACACTGACCAATAACCTACACCTTTTACATGAATCCATATTTTCAGCAAGTCATCATCGAGCAACTGCGGAAGCACCCGCCCAAAAAATATAAGGGTCATATCAGCCCAAAAAGCCTGGAAAAAGAAGCGCACAAAGTGGGCGTTTCCATTTCGCATTGGGTAAAAGATATACTGCTCATTGCTACCGGGATATGCTCCGCTGGCTTCGGCCTCAAAGGTTTTTTATTGCCAAATGGCTTCATTGATGGCGGCGTTACAGGCATTTCGCTGCTGGTATCCGAAGTATCGGGATGGCCACTGCCGGTCTTGCTGGTAGCCATCAATATACCCTTTATCTTCTTGGGCTTTACCCAAATGGGCGCTCGTTTTGCCCTAAAAAGCATTGTGGCGATTACCTGCCTGGCCACAGTGGTCGCCTTTATAGAATACCCTGTCATCACATCCGACAAGTTGTTGGTATCGGTATTCGGGGGCTTCTTTCTGGGGGCGGGCATCGGTCTGGCAGTGCGGGGCGGGGCCGTGCTCGATGGCACGGAAGTGCTTGCCGTTTATGTTAACCGCCGCACACCGCTGACAATGGGCGATATTATCCTTTTGTTCAATATCGTCATCTTTTCCTTTGCGGCCTGGTTGCTTTCTTTGGAAATAGCGCTGTATTCCATCCTCACCTACCTCTCTGCCTCCAAAACAGTGGATTTTATTGTGGAGGGTCTTGACGAGTACATGGGTGTCACTATCATTTCTCCACAGCACGAGGAAATCCGGCAAATGATCGTGGAACAATTGGGGCGTGGGGCGACCCTCTATTCTGGCAAGGGCGGTTTTGGAAAGGAAGAAGATTTGAAACACCTCGAAATTGTCTATTCTGTGGTCACCCGCCTCGAACTGGCCAAATTGAAAAAGGAGGTGGAAAAAATTGACCCTTCTGCTTTTATCATCATGAACGCCATCCGTGACATCAAGGGTGGAGTGATAAAGCGAAAGCCGCTACAACATTGAAGATAACAGAACAGCCGTTCGGGTCTGAATCCGAACGGCTGTTGTGCTTTAATATCTTCTTGAAATCACAATCCCAATGCTGCCGGGTTCATGCCCATCGTGGAGAAGCCGCCATCGTGATACAGGTTTTGCATGGTCACCATTCTGGAATAATCGGAAAAAAGGAACACGCAGTAATTGGCGCAGTCCTCGGCGGAGGCATTGCCGAGCGGCGACATTTTATCCGCATAATTAAAAAACTCATGGAAGCCCTTCACGCCGCTGCCCGCCGTGGTCATGGTGGGCGATTGTGAAACGGTGTTCACCCGCACCTTTTTGGCGGTGCCAAAATGGTAGCCGAAGCTGCGGGCAAAACTTTCCAACAGGGCTTTCGATTCTGCCATTTCGCTGTAGTCGGGGAACACCCGCTGGGAAGCGATGTAGGTCAGGGCGGCGATGCTGCCCCATTCGTTCATGGCGTCCTGTTTCCACAGCGTTTGCATGACCCGGTGGAAGGAGACGGCGCTGATGTCGAAGGTTTTCAGCATAAAATCGTAATTCAGATCGGTGTATTCCTTTTTCTTGCGCACATTGAGCGACATGCCGATGGAGTGCAGTACGAAGTCAAGTTTGCCGCCAAAATGCTCGGTGGCATTTGTGAAAAGCTTGTCCAAATCTTCTTGCGACGTGGCATCTGCCGGGAAGATGGGGGCACTTATTTTTTCGGCGAGTTTGTTGATTTCCCCAAAGCGCATGGCCACGGGGGCATTGGTGAGCACGATGTTGGCACCTTCCTCGTGGCAGCGTTCGGCCACTTTCCAGGCAATAGAAGATTCGTCGAGTGCGCCGAAGATGACGCCGTTTTTTCCTTTGAGCAAGTTGTTTGTCATTGGACAGTTTGTTTTTCGTTTAAAAGTCGTTGTTTTTTGGAAGCTGCAAAAAAATGAAATAACTGGGAATTAATCGGATTGATGATCGCCACTGCCTTCCTGGTTAGGCTTGTACCCTTGTTTTTTTGCTTCCTTAATCACTTCTTTGACAAATTCGAGATCCGTCTTGAAAGCTTTGGCGATGACCTCGGCTTTAAGTTTTAGCTCAAAAAAAGAATAAAGGATCCTTTCCTTGTCCCTTTCCTTGTCCCTTTCTTCCATGGGTTTTCCCAAAAGGAACAATTCTACTATAGCGGCAACATCTGGCCTTTCTTCAATCAACGGTATTGGCTTTGGCTGTATCATGTCGTAAACAGTTTTTTTATATTCCAACTCTTCCAGCTCGGGAAGGGCGATGAGGAATGATACAAATATAATCAAAACTCAATCCCGTTATATTCTTTAAAGCGTCCCCCGCAACTCCTGTTCCCGCTCAATTGCTTCGAACAGGGCCTTGAAGTTTCCCTTGCCAAACGAGCGGGCGCCCTTCCGTTGGATGATTTCATAAAAAACTGTCGGGCGGTCTTCCACGGGTTTGGTGAAAATCTGTAGCAGGTAGCCGTCTTCGTCACGGTCAATAAGGATGTTGAGATCACGCAGGTCGTTGATGTCTTCTTCGATTTCGCCTACCCGTTCGAAAACGTCGTCGTAGTAGGTATCCGGCACACGTAGGAAATCCACCCCGTTGCGGCGTAGTTGGCTCACCGTCTCAAGGATGTTGTCTGTAGCCACAGCGATATGCTGAACCCCAGCGCTGCGGTAAAAATCAAGGTATTCCTCGATTTGGGACTTTTTCTTGCCCTTTGCCGGCTCGTTGATGGGAAATTTGATATAGCCGTTGCCATTGGACACCACTTTTGACATCAATGCAGTGTATTCCGTTGAAATGTCATTGTCGTCGAAAGTGATAAGCAGCTTGAAGCCCATTACGTCTTCATAAAATTTTACCCACCGGTTCATGGCGCCCAGTTCCACGTTGCCGACGCAGTGGTCCACGTATTTCAGGCCGACAGATTTGACGGGGTAAACGCTTTCCCTTGCCTCAAAGCCCGGCATGAATGCACCATCGTACTCGCTGCGTTCCACGAAGGTGTGCCAGGTTTCGCCATAGGTTTTGATGGCGGCCAATTTTACGGTGCCATGTTCATCTTCCAAAATCACCGGTTCCATAGCGCCCTCTGCTCCCCTTTCCACAGCGGTGCGATAGGCGTTTTCGGCATCGTCCACCCACAGGGCCAGCACTTTCACGCCGTCGCCGTGCAGGTGTACATGCTGGGCGATGGGATGGTCGGGCATAAGGGCGGAAGTCAGCACGAGGGTGATCTTCCCTTGGCGCAGTACATAGGAAACTTTGTCACGGCTGCCAGTTTCCGGCCCCCGGTAGGCTATCCAGCGGAAGCCAAAAGCGGCTTGGTAGTACAGTGCCGATTGCTTGGCATTGCCAACGTAAAATTCCAGGTGGTCGGTACCGTTGATGGGAAAGGTATCTTTTTCTATGGTGGGTTTGACTTGTGTTAGGGTATCCATCTTTTTAAAATAGGTTAGTTTTAAAACAAAAATAATATGGCAAAGATAGGGCATTGCCCATGCCGCCGGGTGATTTATTCTTGTTTAATTTGCGGAGCAATGAGTGAATGACAGAATGATTCAATGAGTGAATAATGCGCAACTTGTACCTAACTGCCCGTTTTTTCCAGTTGTTCGGTTTGGTGGCCGTACTGTTCATGCTGGGCTACATCGTGGTGCCTTGGTTCCCTGCGGCACTCAGCATTTTTGCCATTGTGGCTTCCTTGGCTGTGGCAGATGTTATTTTGTTGTTTAATAAAAAAATCCAAATAGAGTTGGAGCGCCGTCTGCCCAAGCTGCTTTCCCTGAGCGATCAGAACAAGGTCATTTTACACATCAACAACCTTTCTCCCAGGCCGCTCAAGCTGACCGTCATTGACGAGCTGCCCTTTCAGTTTCAAAAAAGGGATTTTGAAAAAAGCATTTTACTAAATGCAAATGAAGAACAGGCCCTGGCTTATGAACTGAGGCCCGTGACCAGGGGCGAATATGCCTTCGGCATCGTCAATGTTTTTGCCGAAACGCAACTGGGCCTGGTGCAGCGCCGCTTCCAGTTGGGCGAGGCGGTGGGCGTGCCTGTTTACCCCTCGGTCATCCAGATGAAGGAATACGAACTGCTCGCATTCAACCGCCTGAACGCACAGCAGGGCCTCCGCAAAATCCGCCGCATTGGCCACAGCTACGAATTTGAACAAATCAAAAACTACGTGCGGGGCGACGACTACCGCAGCCTCAACTGGAAAGCCACAGGCCGTGCCAACCGCCTGATGGTCAACCAATACGAGGACGAGCGCTCGCAGCAGATTTATTGTATTTTGGACAAAAGCAGGGTGATGAAAATGCCCTTCAACGACCTGAGCCTGCTCGACTATGCGATCAATACCAGCCTTGCCATCTCCAATATTGCCCTCAAAAAATACGACAAGGCAGGCCTCATTACTTTTTCCGATAAAATTGGCTCAACCGTGAAGGCCGACCGCAAGGCGAACCAGTTGAACAAAATCCTCCATGCCCTTTACAACGAAAAAGAGCGACCCCTGGAGGCCAATTACGAACTGCTCTACCACATTGCCCGCAAGCTGGTGAATGGCCGCAGCCTGTTGCTCTTATTCACCAATTTCGAGAGCATGTACGCCCTCGACCGGGTGCTGCCCCTGCTGCGCCGCATCAACAATTTGCACCTGCTCGTGGTCATTTTTTTTGAAAATACCGAAATAGAGGATTTTGTAAAAGAGGAAGTGAAAACGGTAGAGGGCATTTACACGCAGACGGTCGCCCAAAACTATCTCGCCGAAAAATCGGCCATGGCCCAAAAGCTCCGTCAGCATGGTATCCAGACCATCCTCACCCGCCCGGAGGAGCTTTCCATGAATACCGTGAATAAGTATTTGGAATTGAAGTCGAGAGGCCTCATTTAGAAGTGAGGGGTGAGGGGTGAGACATGAGGGCCCTCACGTCTCACCCCTCACCCCCCACTTCTCTTATCGAAGCAGCGTAACATTCCCTTTCTTGAAAAACTCTTGCCCGTTGAAGCAGGTCGCTTTCAGGTAAAAACCGAAGACATCGGGCGGCAGGTCTTCGCCTTTGAAAGTACCGTCCCATCCTAGATTAAAATCTTGGCTTTCAAATACCTTTTGGCCCCAACGATTGTAAATGGCCAATTCAAAGATGTCCACGATATTACTACGGAAATAAAGCACATCGTTCTCGCCGTCGCTGTTCGGGGTGAAGGCATTGGGCAAGAAAATGTATGGGTCATCGCAATCAGGATTCAGCACCACGATGGTGACTTGGCGCTCGGTAGTACAACCACCTTCGTCCGTCACGATGACGGTATAGGTGGTCGTCTCGTCGGGAGCTGCTTTTGGGTTGGTAATATAAGGATCGTCCAATCCATCCTGCGGCACCCATTCGTAGAGATAGCCGTCCACGAAGTTGATTTCCAATTGGGAAAACTCGCCAGAATTGAAATAGATGGTATCTTCTGTAGAAGTAATTTCCCCGACCGTCGGCTCTATGTCGTAATAATTGACAAGAACACTGTCCTCGGCAGTACAGCCATATTGGTTGGAGATATTTGTAAAAAACATCGTCGTGTCTTCTACGATCACGTTCACACTGCCATCGGCATTTTGGTTCAAAATAGAGTCGCCTTCCCAAACAAAGGTCAATATCTGATCGGGCGCATTGTTTTCCACAGGGATAGTCAGCAATGCATCGCCCTCGCAGAAGCCAAGTTCATCGGGAATTTCCACGTCAATCGGGTGGGTGATAATCTGTATGGTTTCGTCGGCGGTGCAGCCCCACTGATTGGTAGCCTGCACGGAGTAAACGGACGTATTTCCCTGATTAATAGCCACTTCTGCACAGGGCGTGCCATTGCCAGCAATTACCGTCCCATTGCCGTCCTGCGTCCATTGATAATCCAAAATGTCGTCCGGGTCGAGGTTTTCGATGCAAATGAGGAAGGACGGTGCCGGGCAAGTATCCAATACCCCGCTACCCTGCGTGGCAATATCAACTTCGTTATTGGAAACAACCACCGTGTCCAAAGCCTGGCATTGGTAATCGTCGGTGGCGACAATAATATAGGTTTCCTCATCGCTTGGATTGACCTCCAAAGAGTTGCCGCTGCCGAGCACATTGCCTGCCAAATCCTGCCACACGATGTCAGTCGCCACATTGGTTTGGGCAAAAATGTTAATCGGCCCGCCGCAGGTAAAAGTGTCCACCGTTTCGTCAATATCTATGACAGGCGGTACAAATACCAGCACCTCCAGCGTATCCTGGCATCCTTCCTGGCCAAAGGTTTCAGAGACGGTGACGGTGTAAATAGTTGTTTGTGAAATAGTTACAATGGGGTTTGGCACATCGCCCGTCGGCGGTTGCATATTGGTCGTGGGCGACCATTGGTAGCTCAGGGCAGGGTTGGCACCGGGGTTGATTTCCACAGCTACATCAGGGCAAGTGAAGACGCTGTCCACCACCGTTGGCACAAAATCGTAGCTCGTTAGCTCTTGGCTTAGCGTGTCCTTGCAGCCGAATTGGTTGGCGACAATGACGGTGTAGGTAGCCGTTTCGTCAGCAGGGGCGGTCAAAACGGTAGCAGTTGCACCATTTTCAAGCACAATTTCGCCCGGCAGTGTAGCTGACCATTCAATGTCCAAATCGTGGTTTACCACTTGGTTTTCCACGGTCAAATCCACCTCGCTGTCGGGGCATTCTGGACTGACATCCTGCATGGAAATTTGGACGGTTTCATTGGCGGTGTTCAAGGTCGTGCTGTCCTGGCATCCGTATTGATCGGTGCCGACTACCTTGTAAGTGGTGGCTGTGTCCGGCAAAATATTCAGCACGGCATCATCCCCCACAATGGTTCCGTCTGTCAAATCCGTCCATTGGAAACTGGTGGGCAAAACATTGGAAAGCCCTGTTAAAGTGAGGGGAGCGCCGCAGGTCAATGTGTCGCCCGTGGCGTCCACCTCGATTTTTTCAGGAACAAAAATCGTCACCGTGCGGGTGAGCGAACAGGTATCGGGTATCAAGTTGGTTATTTCAACAAAATAGGTAGTGGTGATGGAAGGCCAAACTTGTGGATTGGCTGCATTCACGTTGCTAATGGCAATATTGGGCGTCCAATTGTAAACATAAGCCGTGCTGCCCAATGGGTTGATGAAAACAGAATCCCCTTGACACAAGGTGATGGAATCTTCCAGGTTAACCTCCGTAAACTCCAATTTTACAGAGGCCGTATCCGAAGCCTCACAGTCATTGGAGGCTGTAACGGTGAGCGTTATGAAAAACTCTTCGCCCTCATACACGGTAAAAATTGGGTTGGGAAGGGTGGAAGTATCGCCAGAAGAGGTTTCCCAATACCACTCCTCTATCGTCAAGTTGTTGACCAAAATCTGCGTGGCGTCGTGGAATTGCACGGCGATGCTGTCCTCGCTGCATTCATCATATTCAAAGGTAAAGCCGGGAATAAACTGCAAATCGGATACCTGCACTTCCTTGGTAATGGTATCAGCACAGCTTACATCATAGCCGATGGTCAAAGTGACAAGATAGCTGCCCTCCGCAGGGTAAGTATAAGTTGGATTGTCGAGATTGGAGACATCGTTTGTAGTGGTCGGATCGCCAAAATTCCAGACAAAGTTGAAGGCATTGGTGCTTTGGTTGATAAAGCTCACCATGTTGCCGTTACAGTCCGTTTCAAAATCAAAATCCAGGTTCAGGTTTTCGTCCACAATGGCGATTTCTACCGTGTCCGTTGCTTCGCAGCCAAATTGGTTGACCGCAGTGACATACAATGTTTGCGCACCTGGGGCAATAATTAAATCAGGGTTTGGCACATTGACTGGGCCGTTGAAGGCCCCGGCTGGCGACCATTGCCAAGTCAGCGTATCGTTCTGATCGAGGTTTTGGGCAAAAACATCCAACACTTCGTTGGTACAAATGGCGGAATCGCCAACGGCAGCAATATCTGCCGGGCCGCCCACCACCCGCACTGTGTCGTAATAGTGGCATCCCTCCTGATCGGTAGCCCGCACCACATAGTAATCGTATCCAGAAACGGGTACAGTGATGGTACTCACGTTGCCCGCATATTGGGCAGCGTTTTCATCAAACCAAGTATAAACCACAGGCGACAAAGTGGTGCTGGCGTTCAATACTGCCGTCGGTTCGCAGGTCATCACGTCGTCGCTGGCCACCAGGCCCACATTGGGTGGCACTATGACCGTCACAGTGCGTGTTATTTCGCAAGTATCAGCGGAAATGTTGTAGATGACGACGGTATAAGTAGTGGTCTGGCTGGGGTTGGCGAACGGGCTGGGTGCTTGGGTGGGGTCGGGGCAGCCGCCGCAGGATAGGCCCGTAGCGGGCGACCATTGGTAAATGTAATTCGGGTTTCCGCCGGGGTTCAGCACCACGCCGCTGCTCAGGCAGCCCAGCACTTCGTCCTGTTCCAGGCCGGGCAGTTCTGTCAAGTCTATTTCCAGGCTTTGGGGCAGTTTGGAAGCTACGCAGTCCTCGTCCGTGGTCACCGTCAATTGCACGTTCAAAATGCCCTCCTGCGTGACCACAATGACCGGGTTTTGCTCATTGGAAGTGCCATTATAAACGCCACTGAACTGCCACAGCCAGCTTACCGTATTGTTTTGATTGTTAATGGTTTCATCAAAAAAATGCACGGTGACGGCATCTTCCTCGCAGCTTTCATAATCGAAACTGAAATCTGCTTCCAGTATTTTTTCAGTCAAAGTAATCTGCTGGCTAATGGTGTCTTTGCAAACGGCGTCCGGGGCGGTCATCAGGGTGACAGTGTAGGTGCCATGAGCCGGATAGGTGTAAGTGGGACTGGCCTGGGTAGAAACGTCCGCTGTCGTCGTTGGATCGCCAAAATCCCAAACATAACCGCTGGGCGCATTTTGGCTTTGGTTGATAAAATGCACCACCCTCGCATCGCAATCCGTATCTGGCGTGAAGGCTAAAGAAACGGCAGGAAAGACAGTAACGGTCACTGTCGCTGTTGACTGGCAAAGGTTATTGTAGCCTGTAATTGTTACAGAATAGGTAGTAGTTTGCGATGGCATAACCGTTGGGTTGGCCAGTGTTTGCTGGTTGGCAGGCACGGGTGGCCCCCATTGGTAGGTGAAACCTGGCAGTGCCCCCGCTGGGTTCAGTTGCGCCGATTCGCCGATGCAGATATCAATGTTGTCTGGCAGCAAATCGGTCGGGTCGTTGTTCCCGGATACAAAGGGCTGGCTCGTGCTGCTTTCGCAGCCATTTTGTGAAACCACCATGAGCGTGATTATGCCGCTGGAAGGGTTGGGTATTTCAAAAACTGGATTTTGCAAAGTGGATGTCAGGGTTGTGCCGCCAAATGTGACCGTCCAATGCCACTCAACGGGCGGCGACACGTTGTCCACAGACTGGTCGGTCAACACAAGCACGCTCTCATTGGTACAATCAAAAGTCTGCCAATTGAAATCCGCCGTCAGTGAGTTGTATTGCAGGAAAATGGTTTTGATTGTATCGTCCATACATTGCCCAACCGGCTCCGCCACCAATCGTACATTGTAGGTGCCGGTATCGGGGAAAGTATAGGTTGGCTCAAACTCTGTGGAAGAGGGTGTCAAATTGGGCCAGTCGAAGTACCAGATAAAGTTTTGCGCCACATCGGTGTTGTTGCCAAAATGGACGGTCAGGTCATCGCACTGGGCATCGGGTGCTACTATTTGCACGTCCAGTTCGGCACATGGGCCAACGTTGTACTGGAAGTCCCGCCGAATGACAGAGACGAGGCCGCCATTGCGCCATTGCTCCACCAAAACGCCTACCACGAATTGGCCCTCAATACCTGGCACGGCAGTGAGTTCCCCCGTATTGAGGTCAATTTTGAGTTCGCCGCCAGGCGGCATCGTCTGCCCCAATATTTTGTCAATATTATAATTAGGTTCATTCCAAAACACGGGCATATAAGGCGGTGGCGTGATTTGAAAGGGGTTGGGTTGCGGAATATCGAAGGTTGCACCTTGGAATGGCGTGTAAAATTTATAGGCCAGGCTGTCGCCGCTTTGGCTGCCTGGCAAAGAAGCAGCATGAGGATGGGTAAAGGGTGTATTGATACAAACAAAAACAGGCGGGTAAAAACCAAACCTTGGGCTGCTGTTGCACTGTGTGCGGGCTTTCTCTGTGAGCAGCACAAAATAAGTAGAACCAGTCGTGAAAGGATCCAAAATATTGTTGATGGTCTGGTTGCGGCAGCAACGCTGATAGACGAAATAAAAATCGCCGGGGCTAGTAATCGTGATGGTGGTATCGTAATGGGCATGGTCAACACATACGTCGCTGGGCGGGAAAAGGCAAGGATCGTTGTTGAGGTTGTTCGGGATGGTGTCAACTGATTTGATGGGCAGGTTCAGGTTGCCGACCAAGGTGCCGTCGTCCTTAAAAATGCCGATGTAGGCTGGCTGATCGAAATAGGCGTCACCATAGAAGCAGTCCCGGTAAACATCCAGGCTGATTTTGTATTTGTTGTTGCCCAAGCACTCGTAGCTGATTTCGCCACCGATGATGTGCGAAGCCTGTAGGGGCTGGGAAAACATCAAGCCGATTGCCGCCAATGTGGACAGCAACAGGATCCGTTTTATATGTTTAGATGTATTCATGGCAATAATTGCTTTTGGTCATTGGCTCTTAGCTGTTGGCTAAAACCAAACCATATAAATATTTTTGTTGAAGCGTGAATTCCTATTTTCTTGTCCACTGCCCAGTGTTCAGTTCCCCGCCACCCGCCTCGCACCGATAATGGCCACTTTCCTTTCAAAAGAAGCCACTACGGAGTAGATGCTGCCCCGCTCGTCGTCCAGGCGGTCGCTGATGAACTGTGGGGCCAGTTTTTCGCCAAAACCAACCACCTCCATTGTCAACATGCCCCGTTTGATGAAAGGCATGAGTACGCCGCCGTTCCAGGTCTCAAAATGATTTTTCAGGCAATCAGAGCGGCGCTGCGACAGGTCGTAATTGTAATCGGCACTGGCACGGGGGCTGGTAAAGCCCTGTATAACCAGCTCGACTTTGAAGCCGCCATCTTCCATGATTTCAAGGATGTTTTCTGAAAAAACCTCCAGGCTCAGGTAGCCGTTGTTCACCTCCCGCTCAAAAAAGGCGTCCATCCGGCGGGCAGAAGTGATGCTGTCAAACCCCGCTAATTCTTTTACGTATTCTTCCCTGAAAAGGTCTTTTTTGGCCATATACGCCTCCCAGGTTTCTTTATAGCTGAATTCCGTGGTCTTTTTCCGGGTCTTGGGGTTAGGGTAGTCATTGTCAAAGTAAATGACCAGCGGCGGGAAGTCTTCTATTTCTTTGGGCTTTAGGAACAGCTTTTTTTCAATATCGGTAGAGACCACATCTGTGCGCAGGTCAACGTAAGCCGTATCGGAAAAGTAGGCTACTTTGGAACCAATGATTTGATATTCCTTGCCCCGCTCCAGCACAAAGTCCACCTCGTTTCCGGTTTCGTTTTTCTTAAAATCAATCTCCTGGCCATCCACTACCAAGCGCACTTCCACGCCTTTCAGCGGATTTTCAGTCTTTTTGTTGAACGAGCTGACATGCAGGTCCACGTTTTCCGGCACGAGGTAAAGCTTTCGTTGCAGGTTGCGGTTTTCGGTGTTGGCTGGCAGGCTCATATCCACGGTATCCCGCACGGGCAAGAAGCCAGGTTTGGTAGCCAACATGTGGTATTTGCTGCCCTTCCTCAGTGGATAATCGAAATCGTTGCCTTTGCTGTTGGTAATAGTCGAAATGGCCACATCGCCCGTTTTTGTCATCTCAAACAGTTGCAGGGTCGCTCCTGGCAGCGGTTCCAGGCTTTTTTTGTTAAAGGTCAAAATCTCCAGGTCAATTACCTGCACCTGAAATTCGTAAATGTCGTTGCAGCAGGCCTCGTATTCCGGCACAAAAACGTGGCTACCCAAGCGGCTAGAAGCAAAGTAGCCTTTCGTCTGCTCAGGGTTCATCCAAAAATGGCTGTCGCCATAACTGGTGTTATAGGGCGCTGGCAAATGTTCGATTTCCAGCCATTTGCCATCGTGTCGCTCGCATTTGTAAATATCAAAACTGCCAAAGCCCTGGCGGCCTTCCGAACTGAAATAAATGGTCTGGCTGGCATGGTGGAAAAAAGGCGTGATGTCGTCTTCGGTCGTATTGAGTTCGGTCAGGTTGACGGGCTTTTCAAAGGTGGAATCACCGACAATTTTACTGGCCCAAATGTCCATTTTGCCCACACCGCCCGGCCTATCGGTTACGAAATACAACCACTGCTCACCCGTCTTGGCATCGGTGCCAATGGAAGGCTCGGTGGCTGTGTGCCCTTCCCTGTTGATGGAGGAGGGCAATTTTACTGCTGGGCCAAAAGTTCCAAGCTCGTCAATGGTGCGGGTGTAGATTTCACAACGGATAATGGCCGTTTCGTCCACATAATTGCAAAGTGTATAAAAAAGCCGGGTGCCATTTTTATTGACGGCAGTATAGGCGGTTTGCCGTTCTTTATCGTTGTAGGCTGCCAAGTCCACCTTGCGGCTGTCTGGAGTTGTGACCAAAACCTGGGTAAAGGGCCTGGACGGCAAATCCTTCTTCAGCACTTTTTCCTCTTTCATACTGGAGAAATAGAGTTTGTCGCCAATTTGCACAGGGCTGAATTCTGTTTTGATAGAGTTGATCCGGCTGGTGTCCAACTGCCGGATGGTTACATTTTCATCCGGTTTTTCAATGGCATCCACCGCCCAATCCAATTCTTTCACTTCTTCTTCTGCATGTTGAAAATAGTCGTCTGGAACGCCCCTGGGCCTTTCGTTGGCAAATTGCTGGAACAATGCCTGCGCATCGGCATAGTCGCCTTTTTTCTTTTTCACGGAAGCCAACCAGTAGCGTGCCAAGGGATATTTGCCCGTGCTATCTGCCGCCAGCACTTTGGTATAGGCCGAATCAGCATACACATACGATGGCAGCAAGCGGGCGGCTTCGGCATATTTGTAAAGCACGTCCAATTGTCCGCCTTCTATGCCCATCGCCGTTTCGTAGTGTTTCATGGCAGAATAGTAATTCTCGCCCTCAAAATCTTTTTCTGCCGCCTTGACATACTGCTTGTGGGTCTGCCCTGAAGCAAGGGCAGCCAGCAAACACAAGCAGGCGATAGCGGATATATTTTTTAAAATGCGCATAGCAATCGGAATGAATGGGTTTTATTAAATCAATGGACAAGCCTTGAATGCTCCAAAGGGATAAACCTTGTGGATGATGTAGCGCACGGTAATTTCCGGCCCGCCATTATAGTTCGTGGCAGTTGAAAAACCTGAGAGGTTTACGTCCCAGGTCAGGCCCACCATCCAGTCACGGTAATGAAGCTCGGCGGCTGGTATCAGGGCATCGCCGATCTGGTTGAAACGGAAGTTGACACCAAGTTGCACGGCCACTTCCTTCGATTTTTTTGTGCTCAAAAAGTATTTGACTCCTGCTGCTCCCAGGGCTTCCCAGTTTGGGCCTTGGAGTTGGAAAGAAGCTGCGCCTACCAAATCAACTTTGTTAGTCAACTGGAGGACAGGCAATACATACGTGCTCCACCGGATGGGCAGTTCTATTTTGTCATTGTTTTTGAAAGCCAAATTGGGTTGGTTGAAATGGAAAACCCCAACTCCTATGTCCATCTTGGTCCTTTGTTTGGTGCTGTATTTTACGTTTTGCGAGCGCAAATTGAGCCCAACGCCAAAATCGGGATACAGGAGGCTTGGGTCGTCAAAATTCTCGTTGGTTGGCCTGTCGGGATCGAAAATGTCACCGTTCCACTGGTTGTCGAATGTGAAATTGCCAAACTCGAAGCGCCGTTGCCCAATGCCCGCAAAGACGCCAGCCGTCAGAAAGTTCCGTTGGTCCATCATGCGGGTGTATGAACCTAACAAGGCAGCATGGGTTGTCGCCAGGTTGCCGTCGCCCGCCCGATCGTAGAATAAGGAAAGCCCGCCGCTGAACCACCATTTGGTGTGCGTTACTTTGTAAAATTTCTTGTCAGCGGAAAGGTGGAAAGTGCGGTAGGGTGAGTTGGCAGCGTCCCACTGGCTGCGGTAAGCACCGGAAAAACGCAGGTCGCCTCGGTAGATCCCCGTGAGGGCAGGGCCGATGGTCAACGGCGTATTGTAAAATTGGGAAAAGTGGATATCTTGCCCCAAAAGGCTGGACGTGCCAAGCAACGCCCATCCGGCAAGCAGGATGCAGAGGTAGAATTTTGTTTTCAAGATATGTTCATTTTTGCCCTAAACCCTTTGCGCCCGTATGCTGGAACGCTTGTAGGGTTTAGCGGGGGATACTAATGAATCGGATTTGGAACAATTTGGCTTTTGGGTCATGGGAATTATTTTCTTTCGCAATGTATTGTACTTCAATGAATTGTACAAGGTTTGCGATTGGGTGCCAAACTAAAATCAACCCATCGCAAACAATATAATAGTAAGCCGCCCTGTGGTTTTCACAGTTAAGCTTATGGATGTCAAACAGTGTGTGTGTCTATCGAACGCAGATGGCTACTGCACTACGATTTTTTCTGTTTGGGCGTACCAGTTGGATATAATTTGTAAATAATAGATCCCTTTTGGAAAGTTGCTCAAGTCTAATTCTTGCTTGAAAGGGAATACGGGATGATTCTCAAAGGTGGATAAGACGCATTGTCCGGTTGTGTTCAGCAAGCGTAGGGCAAAATTACCCGTTGATTTGGAAATATTTACAAAAAATTTGCCATTGGTCGGATTGGGGTACACGAAAAATAACGCTTCGTCAGCTATTTGCCCGCCACTCACTGCCGTTGCACAGCTATCCACCGATACTATTACGGCATTGGATACAACTGGGTTTTCCAATAGGCAGATTACAGAAGAGGTCAAAGAACACTTTACCTCGTCGCCATTTTTCAAATCATTTGTCGTGAACGTTGGGGAGTTGTTGCTCACATTATTCCCATTGACCAACCACTGGAAAACAGGGGAATTTCCCTCTTGTTCAAACGTGGAGGTGAAAACCACCGTCGTACCCAGGCAAAACGTGGTGTCAATGGACGGCTGAATGGCAATGGTGGCCAATTCATTCGGCGTTATTTCTACCGACAATACATTAGACTGCACGGGGTTGACCGCCACGCAAGTTTTTGAGGACGTCATCACACATTGTATTAAATCACCGCTTTGCGGTGCGCTGAGTGTAAATGAGGGAGAACCAGTTCCTGTGGGACTGCCATTCAGCAGCCATGCGTATGAGGGGGAGTTGCCACCGTTCACGGGGCTGGCAGTGAAAAGGGCCGCTTGCCCTTCGCAAACCACTGCCTGTGCAGGTGCGATAGTTAGAGATGCCGTTAGCACATTTTCCACAGCAATGGAAACTGAATTTGAAATGGCCGATGTGTTTGCCACACAGTTTTGCGACGAAATGACCTCGCAGGAAAATACATCGCCGTTGCTGATAAGGTTGGTGCTGTACTGCGGCCCGGTTGCCCCGGCGGGGTTGCCGTTTTTAAACCAATGAAAAACTGGGCTATTGCCGCCGTTGACAGGCGTGGCCGAAAATGTGACTTCTTCTCCTTGGCATATTTCCACTTGCGAGGCGGCTACAGTTATACTTACCTGAGCAGGTTGGTTCACCACCAAAACAGCGGCACCACTGGTCACGGTCACATTCGTTGCATTGGTCACTTCACAGCTATAATTGCCTGCATCTGAGCCTGTTGCATTTAAAATGGTCAATACTTCACTTGTTTCGCCGGGCATTTCGTCTCCATTTTTCAGCCATTGAAATTCGAGAGGCTGGCTGCCTGTGGCACTTACGCTAAATGTGACCGTGCCACCCACACAAATTTCCTGGCTTTGGGGGTTTTGGGTGATGGCTGGTGCGCTGCCGGCGGTTGAACCAAATTCAAAAACACCCAAATCAACGGTTCCGTTAAAAATACGTGGCAGGCTGTCGAGGTCAACCGATACATTGGCCTGCCCGATAGCTGTATTGTTGCCGTCGTCAATGGCTGGCGAATTGGCCATCAAGTGAAAGTTGCCAGAAGCGGGGCTGACGAAATTTGGGTTTTGGTTAAAAAGCAAACCTGCCCCACAATTGACCGAGCCGCCATTGCCGTTGTAGAGTTCGGTGCAGTTGGCTTTGTCAACCAAGGAGTGGCTGATAGTAGGTGTACCCCAAATGATGCGGAACACATCGCCTTCATCATTGGCCATATTTTCCCAAAAAATACAATTGCGCACCGTCGGGCTGGCCGTTCCGGTGCCACCCTCGCCCGCATTGCAATAGACTGCCCCGCCGATGTTGGCATGGTTGCCATAAAAAGTACAATTGGTGATCATAGCGTTTGCATTGCCGTCGTCGGCACCCAGATTATAGATGGCGCCTGCCGACAGGGCGCTGTTTTCATAAAAAATGCAATTGGTGAGGAGGGGGCTGGCATTGCCGGTTTTGCCCTGGTTGTACATCGCTCCGCCATAAGTATCCGCCGTATTTTGCACAAAACGACAGTTGGTAATGGCTGGATTGCAAACACCCTGTACACCGTTGTTGAACATGGCGCCGCCCGCAAACTTGGAGTTGTTGGCCTCAAAAAGGCAGTGTTTCAATTCCGTGTTGCAGGTGCCTTGATAGCCAGAGTTGTACATGGCCCCGCCATCGCCGTTGAAGGAATGGTTTTGCCTAAAAATGCAATCGTTGAAAACCGCTCCGCAAAAACCCATAAAGGTGCCGTCGTTGTAAACTGCCCCACCTCCAAAGGCCTCGTTATTTTCAAAAGTACATTCCGTAACGATTGGGCTGCACACGCCGCCCTTGCCAAAATTGTACATCGCCCCGCCGTCGTTGAAGGCAGTATTGCCAATGAAAGTGCAGTTGATCACCTCCGGATTTGAAACGCCGTCCTCTGAGCCGAGGCTGAATATCGCCCCGCCGTCCGACTGCTGGCATTCGTTGTTTTCAAAAAGGCAGTTGATAATTACTGGGCTGCTCTGGCCTTCAAAATTGCCGGTACAGTAAAGTGCGCCCCCGCCGTTGGAGGATATGTTGTTGGAAAAGGTACAATTGGTCAAACGAGGGTTACAACTGCCCGTAAAACTGCCGTCGTTGAACATGCCTGCGCCGTAGCCCCAAGCATAGTTGTTGGTGAAAACGCAATTGGAAATGCTGGGGTGCGAGTTGCTGTTGTTCGTGGAACCGAGGTTAAACCAACCCGCCCCACTACTTGGCGGTGTGCCAAGCCCTGCGCCTGACTGGTCGGCGTTGCCGCCCGTGATGATGAAACCGTCCACCACCGTTTCAACATTTACGTTGTGGGTAAAAATAATGGTAAATGAGTTATTGGCCAGGGTGCCATTGTTGTCAATGTCCCCGCTCAGGTAGGTAGGATGGGCGGTAATGTTGCGCTGGCTGAGGGAACTTTCCGTACCGGCAAAACCCCCATAAAGCTTCACGCCGCTGGGTATTTGAAAATACTGGTTGCGGTCGTTGAAAACGCAGGCCGTGCAGGAAGCTGGGCGATAGGTGCCTTGTTTCACCCAAATTTGGGTGCCAGCGGCGGCATTGTCCAGTACGGTTTTGAGATTGCCAGCGGCTGCGGCCCATGAGGTGCCGTTGCCTGTACCGTTTTGCGTCACATAAATGACTTGGGCATTTAGGGAAAGCGCAAACATCAAAAGGGAGGCGGTTGCAATTTTTGTAAATGTTTTTTTCATGGTATTATAAAAGGCTTTTTGTGTTTTGAATTTTTGGTGTTCTATCAAATATCATCGAGGTGCCTTGCTTTCCAAATTTTTTACGGCCACCGCTATCTTGCTGTCAGCCGTGCCGTAGTAGAGGAACCATTGGCCATTGAACGGCACGAGCGCTTCCAGAAAGACCACATTGCCGACTTGGCCAGAAATTTCATATCCTTTTTCTGGTTTGAAAAAATTACTGTCTGTGCGGGCTACCACTTTGGTCGGGTCGTTTTTATCCAATAAAATCTGGCCAGCGGTATAGGTACCTACAGGCAAAGCAGGGTCGCCTTCCTTGTCGCTGTTTTTGCTGTTGTAAATCATGAGGATGCCTCCTTCCACAATCATGGCAGGCGGGCCGGGTTCTACCAGTTCGCTGTCAAACTGGCCGGGGCGTGGGCCGAAGATTTTCACCAGGCCGTTTTCATCCTGCAGCGGCTGCCAGTGCAGCAAGTCGTCGGAGGTGGCTGCAAAAATGTCCGTGTCGCCCCAGTACATCCAGTATTTTCCATTGATTTTGGTAGCAATGAGCTTTTCGCCAGCCTGTCGGCAAACAATGGCACCCGACTTCGACCAGGTGTCCCGGTGCTTGCCGTAGCCGAGTACGAGGCCGTGTTTTTCCCATTGCATTAAATCAAGTGAAGTGGCCAGGCAGAGGCGGGCGATTTCACCGTCGTAGGCCGTATAAGTCATTACGTAGCGTCCATCTTCCGTTTCCACGATGCGTGGGTCTTCCACCCCCCCTTCCCATTCAAAGAGTTTCATACTGTCGTTGGCCGGGTAAAAAACCGGCTCCGGCAAGCGCTCGAAATGCAGCCCATCGCCGCTGGTGGCAAGGCCGATGCGGGAGGTACCTGCGTGTTTTCCCACAGTGTCCTCGGCACGGTACAGCAAGTGGATTTTTCCATTTCTGACCACGGCGGCGGGGTTGAAAACATCCTTCTCCTCCCATTTTACCAGCTCCCGGCGGATGGGGCATTGGAACACAGCAAGGCCGGGGGCAAGCACAGGGTTGACGCTGTCCACCCTTTCAAAACCAAGCATGGCCCAGCCAGTGGCGGTATTTTCGGGGGCCAATGCCGTCGGGGCATTTTTACAGGAAGGAAAAAGGAAAAAGAAAGGCAGGGCGGCGTACAACAGCATTAAGCTTGCGCTTGTAGGCAAGTATTTTGATGGGCCGTTCATAGTGTTTGTTTGCATGTTTTAAAAAAATAAGCCGCCGCAAGGTACGGTTTTCGCCAAAACCACCATGAGAGACAAATCCTGGTAGTTAAAGTGCTATCCACTGCATTTCCTAAAATTCTAATTTTGCAGGATGTACAAAGGAAAAAAAGTCATCGTCGTTTTGCCCGCCTTCAACGCCGGGATGACCTTGGAAAAAACCTACAACGAGATTCCTTTCCCAATGGTGGACGAGGTCATCCTCTGCGACGACGCCAGCGGCGACAATACCGTTGAACTGGCGGCCTCGCTGGGCATCGAGCACGTCATCGTACACGAGAACAATAAGGGCTATGGCGGCAACCAAAAGTCGCTCTACAACAAAGCCCTCCAACTCGGCGGAGACATCATCATTATGCTGCACCCCGACTACCAGTACACGCCCAAGCTCATCCCTTCCTTTGTCAACATCATCGGTGAGGAACTGTACCCGGTCGTGCTCGGCTCACGCATCCTTGGCAAGGGTGCGCTGCGGGGCGGTATGCCTTTGTACAAATACATTTTCAACCGCTTCCTGACCCTGGCCCAAAACCTGCTCATCAACTACAAGCTGTCGGAGTACCACACCGGCTACCGTGCGTTCAGCCGGGAGGTGCTCATGGCCATCAATTTCATGGACAATTCCGACGATTTCGTGTTCGACAACGAGATGCTCTCACAGATCGTCTATGCCGGGTACGACATCGCCGAGGTGACTTGCCCGACGAAGTATTTCGAGGAAGCCTCTTCTATCAATTTCAGACGTAGCCTACTATACGGGATGGGGGTGATGCGGGTGTCGTTTTGCCATTTTCTCCAGCGCCTGGGGCTGGCCAATTTCAAAATGTACCGACGGGGAGGGTTTTGAAAGAAAAACTATGAACTATGAACTATGAACGGTACTCCAGTTCATCATTTATCGTTCATCGTTCATCATTGAGTTCCATGGCCTTGATGCCAAAATAGATGGCAGCGAGGACAAGGGTGTATGTGAGTGTTGCTAACATGATTGGATAGGGAAACAGCATTTTCAGAGGGGCAAAGGTCGGAAGTGTTTTTTACAATGTTGAATGTTTAGACAGTTTCTTTTTGTTGCCCGGCTTTCATACTAAACTTTACTTTAGTTAAAACACCCTTTTCCAATTTTGTTTATATGGCAAAAAAGACATTTTTAATGGCATTTAACTTTAAAACACTCCTCGACGACCACGTCGAAAAATACAACCATCCCACGTTCATCGAAAGCGACCCGATCAGCATTCCCCACCGCTTCTCAACATTGCAGGACATTGAGATCACAGGTTTCTGGACGGCCATGTTCGCCTGGGGACAGCGGGTGACCATCATCAACAAGGCCAATGAACTGATTGGCTTGATGGATGCAGCGCCGCACGATTTTATTGTCAATCATTTGGAAAAGGACAGGGAGCGGTTCCTGGGTTTTAAACACCGCACCTTCCAAGCGCTGGACACGTTGTATTTCCTGGAATTTTTGCAGTGGTTTTATAAAAATCACCACTCGTTGGAGGAGGCTTTTTTGAAAAACATGCAGCCCGACGATACCCATGTTGAAAATGCCATCACGGGTTTCCACCGCCTGTTTTTCTCCTTGCCCGATGCGCCGCAACGCACCCGCAAGCATGTGGCCACGCCCGCCACCAAGTCCACCTGCAAGCGCCTGAACATGTTCCTCCGCTGGATGGTGCGACACGATGACCGGGGCGTGGATTTTGGCCTTTGGAAAAAAATAAGACCAGCCCAATTGCTCATCCCGCTTGATGTTCATGTAGAACGTGTTGCCCGCAGATTCGGCCTGCTGGAAAGAAAACAAACGGACTGGCAGGCCGTGCTGGAGCTGACCGAGCGCCTCCGCCAGTTCGACCCGGCGGATCCGGTGAAATATGATTTTGCGCTGTTTGGATTAGGCGTTTTGGAAAAACAAAATGGGCAGCCGGGAAGGGCTGCCCATCAACAAATCATAACCTCATGAAGGTTTTACCTGCCCACTACCAAGCGCTTGCTGACTATCTGGCCTTCGATCAAGACCTTGACCAGATAAACGCCTGACGGAGAAGCAGATAGATCCAGTTCTCTTTTGCTGTTCAATAATGCACTTTGTGGAAAATCTGCCACCAAGCGGCCATTCACGTCATATACCACCACCGATACTTCGCTGCTTGTTTGGCCAGTGATTTCCAGCGTCACCATGCCCGTGGTAGGGTTGGGGAAAAGCTGGATTTGGTTGGCCCACTCACGGTCAAAGGTATTGGTCGAAGACTCTACGGTGAAGGCATGGACTTCCTGGCAGCCATTGGCATCTGTCACCGTAAGGGTGTAGGTGCCAGCCGTGATATTTTCCAAATCTTCGTGTTCCGATACAACATTCCCTTCTTCGTCCGTCCATACAAACTGGTAAGGCCCGACGCCGCCGCTCACGCTGACATCTATCGAACCGTTGGCCTCATCACCAATGGCTGGCACGATGGTTACAACATCGGAAACAAGTTCGGTAGGTTCGTTTACCACAAAGTTGAACTCTTCCTGGCAGCCGTCTGCATCGGTGACCAACAGCTTGTATTCACCGCCGCCGATATTTTCAAGGGCAGGCGTATTGGCACCGTTGCTCCATTCATAGGTCAGGCCAGGGTTGCCACCTGTGATATTGGGTGAAACGCCGCCGTTGTTTTCGCCAAAACAGTTTAAATGTGTCACAACCGGGTCGGCTTCCAATGCCTCTGCCACTTTGATGGTAAAGCTGCAAGCAGCGTTGTTGCCATGCCCATCTGAAGCTGAAATGGTAATGGTCGTCTCGCCTGCAGGGAAGGTAGAGCCACTGGCGGGGCCGTCCACGCTGACAGTTGGGTTGGCGGTGCAATTGTCAACAGCATCGTAGGTATAAATTCCCACTGCATCGCAATAAGGTAATACCATATCGGCTGGGCAGTCTATTTGCGGAGCCTTGTCGTCCACCACAGTGACGATGGCTGTGCCGGCATTGCTATTGCCACTGGCATCTTTCACTGTCAACACGACGGCGTTGTTGCCAATATTGTCGCAGGTAAAAGTACTCACGTCCAAGCTCCTGTCCACGACACCGCAGTTGTCGGCACTGCCATTGTCGAGCATGGCGGGGCTGATGGAGGCCTGTCCGTTTTCATCCAAAGCAACTACGATGTCTTGTACAATAATAGTAGGATTGGTTTGATCAATGACTGTCACAATGGCCGTAGCTGTGCTGCTGTTGCCCGCTTCGTCGGTGACTGTGAGCGTCACTTCGTGTTCGCCCAAATCATCGCAACTGAAATTGACCACATCTATGGCCATGCTGGCGATGTCGCAGTTGTCGGTGCTGCCGAAGTTAATATCCGAAGCAGCAATGCTGGCTGAACCATTGGCGTCCAGCGCTACTGTCATGTTCTGCGTCAAAACGTTGGGCGCTTCGTTGTCGTCCACACTGATTTCGATCTCCAGGGAAGTCTGGCAATCATTGGCATCTGTGATGGAAACGGAATGGGAACCTGGGTCGAGATTAGTGACCATCGTACCCGTTGCGCCATTTGACCAGACATAAGCATAGCCAGGTGTGCCGCCCATCGCTGTAATTTCAGCCATACCATTGTTTTGGCCACATTCGGCACTGGCGATGGCCGTCACCTCTGCTGCCAGGGTATTTGGCTCGTCAATGGTCACTTCGGAAATCGCTGCGCAGTTGACAGCATCGGACACGGTGACAGTGTAAGTGCCAGGGCCGAGGTCGCTGATAGTTGCAGTTGTTTCATCATTTGACCATTCATAAACATAAGGCGAAAGGCCACCATTAAGAGCAACAGTGGCCGAGCCATCATTTTCACCATGGCAGCTAATGTCGTTGAAAGTGATATTGGAAACAATAGCGCATCCAAAGGGTGCAACTGGCACTATCTGCTCGGCGTTACAGCCGTTGGCATCCGTGACGATGACGGAATAATTAGCCGAAACGAGGCCAGTGATAGTAGCAGAGGTAGCCCCGGTGCTCCAGAGGTAGGTGAAGGGGCCATTGCCGCCTGTTGGGTTGGCAGTAGCCGTACCATCGCCTGCTCCTGCCGATGTGACCGCTGTTGAGGTAGCGTTGGCATTCAAAGCGCCCGGTTCTTCCACATCAATGGAGGCGACCACTTCGCAACCGTTGCCATCGGTAGCAGACACGGTGTAGGTGCCTGGAGCGAGGCCGCTGATAGTGGCCGTTGTTTCGCCGTTGTTCCATTCGTAGCTGGAAGGTTCTAAAGCGTTGGCCAATTCAATGCCAGCCGTGCCATCGGCCATGCCGTGGCAAGTGACATCCGTTCCAACGGTTGTGGCTGAAACAGCACATCCAAAGGCGTTGACCGTCACGGTCTGTACTTTTTGGCAGCCGTTGGCATCTGCTACTGAAACGGTATAGTTCCCAGGGGCAAGGCCAGAAATTTGAGAAGTTGATGCCCCGTTGCTCCAATTATAAGTATATGCACCTGTGCCTCCATTGACGCTGGCCGTGGCCGAACCGTCATTTGTGCCTGGTGCGGTTTGGGCCGTAGCGGTCACGTTGGCCAACAGTTCGCCAGGTTGGGAAATGACGACACTTTCTGTAGAGGTGCAGTTTTCACCATCGGAAACGGTCACGGAATAAGCGCCAGCGCTCAGGTTGGAGACTGTGGCCGTTGTCTGGCCGTTCGACCAGGCATAAGTAAAATTCCCATTGCCGCCAGCGGCCTGTATGGTAGCTGCACCATTGGCATTGCCATAGCAGAGGATGTTCGTTTGCGAAGCAATATCCGAAGAAACGGGCGGAGTCTGCGTAACAGTGGTAGCAGCGCTGCTATTGCAGCCGTTATTGTTGTTGGAAACCAATAATGAATAGTCGCCTACTGCATTCACCGTAGGTGTAAGGGTGTTTTCACCAGAAACGATATGGCCATTATTAGTCGTCCAAAGGTAAGTGTATTGGTTGCCGCTGGAAGAGCCGGTTCCGTTCAATACGACCGAATTGGCGTTGCAGTTCAAAACGCCGTTTGCACCTGCACTGGCTGTCGGTGGAGTAGTATTTTGATTGACCACGGCGGTCGCATCGTCAGTGCAGCCATTGGGCGCAGTGACAGTCAGTGTGTAGTTGCCCGCTTCATTAATGGTGGGCGACTGCTGATCGGAAGTATAGCCGTTTGGCCCCGTCCAGGCAAAAGTAGAATTGCTGGTGTTTGAGTTGCCAGCCAAAGTAACAGTGGCTTGGTTGCAATTGATGGTGCCACCGTTTGCGCCTGCCGTCGGTGCCGTTGTGTTTTCAGCGACCTGAGCCTGTGCGGTAGCGGTGCAACCCGTGGCTGTTTGCGTTATTTTCAAGGTATAGTTGCCCTCTGTCGAAACAGTAGGGTTCTGCTGGTTGGAAGTGTAGCCATTAGGCCCCGTCCAGAGATAGGTGACGCCGTTCGTTGTAGAGTTGCCAGACAACTGGACAGAAGCATTGGCGCAAGTCAACTCGCCACCACTGGCTGAAATGTTGGGCTGGGTAATATTGGAAACCACATCAGTAGAAGAACTTGCCGTACAACCGTTTACGGTTTTGGTGATGGTCAAGGTATAAGTACCAGCAGCATTGACGACAGGGCTAAGGGTGGTAGCGCCCGAAACGATGTTGCCGCCAATCGTAGTCCACAAAATCGTATAGCCGGGCCCTGAATTGCCTTGTCCGATCAGTGTCAATTGATTGGTGGTACAGGTAAGGTTTCCGGGCGTACCCGCAGTTGCTGTGGGGGCGGAAACATCCTCTGCAACCACCGTTGATGCCCATGCCGAGCAGGTGTTGGCAGAGTTGAACACCAGGAGGTTGTAAGTGCCGGGGGCATCCACCACGCAATTGTTGAGGGTGGTGGCGCCGGATACGATATGGCCATCGGTGGTGGTCCAAGTGAAGTCCATATCTGGCCCAGTGGTTGAGCCTGCGCCGCTCAGGGTGACAGTGTTACTGGTACAGGTAAGCATACCTGGCGTAGATGCAGATGCATAAGGCAAAGTGGGTGGCTCGATTTCAATTCCCTGCAAGTTTTCAGAGCAGCCGTTCAAGTCGGTAGCTGTGACACTGTACATGCCGGGAGGCAGGTTAAATACCGTTGATGTGTTCGCTCCGTTGCTCCACAAATAAGTATAGCCTGGAGTACCGCCACCTGCGCCGACCGTGGCAGTGCCGCCCAAACCGCTGCAACCGGCATGGGTCACAGATTCCAGGCTGACAGAAACGGAAGATGAGGGTTCTTCGACAGCAAATGGGCCGAAGGTTTTGGTGCCGCCCAGGGAGCCCGTGACCGTCAGCATGTAGTTACCGGCAGAAAGGTTTGAGAGGTTTTGTGTGCTGGCCCCGTTGCTCCAATTAAATGTAAAAGGGGGCATGCCGCCATCCGTATTTACCGTAATGCTGCCGTTGTTCTGCCCATAGCAGTCATTATTGGTGACCGAAGCCAACTCAACAGTAGGTGCGGAACAGCCAATGGCAAATTGCCACAACTGTTGCTCCGACACCTGCCCCACTTCATATATTTTTTTATCGGGGCAAACCCCGTAGATGGTGGGGAAATAGTTGATGGCATAAGCACCGTTCATAGATGCGTTGTCAAGGATAGGGTAAGGCGTGCCATTGACCCAGTTGCCTTGGGTGCCGCCTACGCAGCCCGGCAGGTCATACAAGCAGTCCGTGTTTGTATCGTTGTCCCCTTCAATCATAAAGGCCATCACCTGGTTGGAGCCAGGAGGGCCGTACTGGTTGTACAAATCCTTGAATGCGTGGGTGTTGTGGTAATTCCAACACGGGCCGCACCATGTAGCGGAAAAATCCAGGAAAACAACTTTACTGTTGTCCAGGTAATTGTAAAGTGTGTGTGTGCCGCCATTGAGATCGGTCATCGTCCAGTTTTGCGCCGTAGTGCCGGGAGGCAATTGGGCAAAAGCTGTCTGTAGTCCAAAAATGGCGAAGCAAAAGAGTAATAGTCGCTTCATAAATTAGGTGTAAGATGATAAAATAAACAGGTTTAGACTTTTTGTAAAATGGGGAAAATCAAAACTTGGTCATGGCATTAACATTTGTAGGCACGACAGTTTTCGGGAAAAAAATTCGATTGAAAATTGAGCAGCTGTTAAGGTGAGTCCACTGATTGACAATTTTGGCGAAAATAAAAACTATTGCGGAAAATTTTACAACTACATCCCTATTCATTTTTATATTTCAAAAATATTGTGTTTGGCGGCTTTGAAATTGGTCTTTTGATGGTTTTTGGAAGCTTCGCCAGCTAATTTTTCTACGCCCATCAATTACTGACCTTTTGACTACCTTTGTTGTTTCTTTGAGAAAAGACGAAGCATGAATGTGAGAAATGAAGAATTCATCATCCAGGAAGTAAAAACCAAGTTCGCTTCCCACCTGGAACAAAACGCTTTCCGCAAAACGCCGGAGCGTTTTGCCATCCTTGAAGAAATATACCGTCGCAACGACCACTTCGACGCCGAGGCGCTTTATATCCACATGAAAAACCAAAGCTATCGCGTCAGCCGGGCCACGGTGTATAACACCCTGGAACTATTGGTCAACTGCGATCTCGTCAAGCGGCACCAGTTTGGAAAAAACCTGGCGCTTTATGAAAAATCCCACGGCTACAAACAGCACGACCACCTTATCTGCAACGACTGCGGCAAAGTGTTCGAGTTCTGCGACCCCCGTATCCAGCAAATAAAGGACACCATGGGGGAATTGCTCAAATTCAACGTCACCTACCATTCGCTCAACCTCTTTGGCGACTGCAACGGGGCTTGTGATAAACTTTTAAAAAAATCGTGATCGGTGATCGGTGATTGATGATTGGTTTTGCCCAATCACCGATCACCGATCACCGATTACCAGTTACCAACATGGCAATAGACGTCATCCTCGGCCTGCAATGGGGCGACGAAGGAAAAGGAAAGATTGTTGATTTTTTGGCAAAAAAATACGACGTGGTGGCCCGCTTCCAGGGCGGCCCCAATGCTGGCCACACCTTGAAATTTGACGGAAAAAAATTCGTGTTGCACACGGTGCCTTCCGGTATTTTTCGGGAGGGTTTGATCAACCTTATCGGCAACGGCGTGGTCATTGACCCGATTACCCTTAAGAAGGAGCTTGAAAACCTCGATAGCGCAGGCTTTGAATACCGCAGCCGCTTGTTGGTGGCGAAAAAAGCCCACCTCATATTGCCCACCCACCGTTATCTGGACATGGCCAGCGAGGCAGCTAAAGGCAAGGAAAAAATTGGCTCGACCCTCAAAGGCATTGGCCCCACCTACATGGACAAAACCGGGCGCAACGGCCTGCGGGTCGGCGACATCCTGCTCGAAGAATTCCAGCAGCGCTACGACGGCCTAAAACAAAAACACCTCGGCCTGCTCGAAGCCCTTCCTTCCATTGATTTTGACCTGAAAAAAGAAGAGGACAAGTGGTTTGAGGCGCTCGAAACGCTCCGTTCGCTCAAACTGGTGGACGGCGAATATTTTATCAATGACCATTTGGCACAAGGCAAAAAAATACTGGCAGAAGGCGCCCAAGGCTCAATGCTCGACATTGATTTTGGCACCTATCCCTATGTCACTTCCTCCAATACCGTAACTGCAGGCGTATGCAGCGGCCTCGGCGTTGCACCACGTTCCGTTGGCGAGGTCATCGGCATCTCAAAAGCCTATTGCACCAGAGTGGGCGGTGGGCCTTTTCCCACCGAGTTGGAAGATGAAACGGGCGAACTGCTGCGCAAGGAAGGTGCTGAGTTTGGTGCCACAACGGGGCGGCCCCGGCGCTGTGGCTGGATTGACTTGCCACAATTGCGCTATACCATCATGCTCAACGGCGTGACGCAATTGGCCATCACCAAAATTGACGTACTCAATATTTTCAAAGAAATAAAAGCCGCCACAACGTATTTTTATGATGGAAAAAACAGGATGGAACTGCCTTATGACCTCTGTGGCGTGCCTGTCCAGCCTGTGTATGAAGCCTTCGAAGGCTGGCAGCAATCCCTCGCAGATATTGAAGATTTTGACAAGCTGCCTTCCACGGCCAAGCTTTTCCTTTCTTTTTTGGAGGAAAAACTGGGCGTTCCCGTCACAATGGTATCCACTGGGCCAGAGCGCAGCAGTTTGATTTTGAAAGATGTAGGGGTGGAAGTATAAGAAACTGTAAACCAAGCTTGGGCCTGTCCTTCATCTTGAAAACATTTCTATCCTTCTCTCAAAAACAAGCGCAACATATTCAAGCCATGAATGGCGGTATATTGGATATTCCGAATCCGATCTTTTCCTAATTGCAGCTTTTTGGTGACTATGCATTCTTTGTTTCCAACCGCCAGCCAGATGGTGCCAACAGGTTTTTCGGGAGTACCGCCCGTTGGCCCGGCGATGCCTGAGGTGGCAATGGCAATGTCTGTTTGCAACAAGCGGATGGCCCCGGCCACCATCTCCTGTACCGTTTCTTCGCTCACGGCACCCTGTGCTTTCAGCGTTTCTTCTTTTACACCTAACTGCCTCATTTTCACTTCATTGGCATAAGATACGACGCTGCCCAAAAAGTAATCGGATGAACCGGGTACAGCAGTAATCAAATGCGCCAAGTATCCGCCCGTACAGCTTTCGGCGGTGGAAAGCGTAAGCCCTCTTTTCCGCAAGGTTTCGCCAATGGCCCCTTCCAGGGTATCCTCGTCGTAGCCCGCAATTAAGACTGGCGGCAAACAGCCTTCCATTTCCCGGAATTTTTCGTCCAGTGTCTTTCTGACAAAACCTTCATTGGCATCCGATACGGTAAGGCGGAGGCGCACCCGGCCAATGGCGGGCAGGTAGGCCAGCTTCACGTAGGTAGGTAGATTTTCTTCAAAATCCTTCAGGTATTCGGCTATCATGGATTCGCCCTCCCCTGCCGTGAGCAAAGTGCGATGGGCGGTTGGCAGGCCATTGAAGCGCTTTTGCAACCTCGGCAGCACTTCATGCTCCATCAGGTATTCCATTTCAAAAGGTACACCCGGCATGGAGACGATGGCCTTGCCGTTTTCTTCAAACCACATGCCCGGTGCACTGCCCATTTTGTTGGTCAAAACGGTGGCGTTGAGCGGAACGAAGCATTGCTCCCGCAGGGCATCGGTCATGGGGCGGTCGAATTTTTCCAGGATTTTATTCAGGCGCTCCAGTGTTCCTTGGTGGAACACAAAGCCGACGCCGAAGAACTTGGCGAGGGCTTTTTTGGTCATGTCGTCTTTAGTTGGGCCAAGGCCGCCGGTAATCAGTACGGCATCGGCTTTTCGGGTGGCGATTTCCAAGGCATCCAGCATGTCATCCATATTGTCGCCGACAGCGGTTTTGCCAATCACCTGGGCACCGATTTCAAGGAGGAATTGCGCCATCTTGGCGGAGTTGGTATCAATTACTTGCCCAATGAGCAGTTCGTCGCCGATGGTGAGGATGTGGATTTTCATGCGCTTATGGTTAAAAAAAAGGCGTGACTATTATTTTTTCTCCTCGATTTTCAACTTTCCTATTTCTCCTGCCATTGCTGGGTTTTTTTCAAAAAAGTCTTTCAACATGCTTTCATCCAACAGGAAAGTGATGCGCTTGCCAAAATTCCCCGGCACTTTTAAGTAAACATTCATCAGATGGAACAAGCCCAGGTTGCGCTCGGTCATTTTTTCAACATTATGGTAGGGGTAGCGGTAAGTCTTGATGTAATTGGAAGCATAGATGTAAAGCTCGTCCATTTCGACCCGTTTCAACTGAAATGCGGTGAAATAGAAAATAGCGGTGCAGACGATAAAGAATAATGTCCAGACCAACTTGAATGCCCCATGCGGCAAGGCGCCCACCCGGAAATCTACCACCCAAACTGCCACAGTGAATACGCCAAAAAACACTATCCAGAAAGTCGGAAAGAATATTTTCAGCAATAAGGTAACATTCGATGATATGCGTTGCATGATGGGTGGCTTGGTGACTGGATGGTCAGTTTTAGGTTTTTGCCAATGCTTTTTCCTGTTTTTCAACCCGTTTTGCAATTCCAATGCTCAATTCGTACAACAGTATAAGCGGAATGGCGATCAAGGTTTGGCTGAAAACATCTGGCGGTGTGATGATAGCCGATAGGATAACAATCACCACAATGGCATGGCGGCGGTAGTTTTTCATAAATGCTGAAGAAACGATGCCTAGCTTCGTCAACACATACACCGCCACGGGCAATTCAAACACCAACCCCGTTGGCATGGTGAGCATGACTAAATAACTAATGTAAGAACCAAGTGACGGGAAAGGCGTAACGCCCGGCAGGTTGTAGCCTGCCAAAAAGCTAACGGCAAAAGGGGACACTACGTAATAGCCAAACAGTACTCCAAACAGGAACAAAAATGAGCAGATTCCAACAGCATAGCGGGTCAGTTGGCGTTCCTTTTCGTACAGCCCCGGTTTCACGAATTTCCAAATTTCCCAAAAAATAAATGGAATGGCTCCTATGACGCCCAGTATGAGCGATGCTTTGATGTGAACCAAAAATGGTTCGCCAAAATTGGGCGTAACAAACTGAAAGTCAGGCGGTGCGATACAAAGCGTTTCCCCAATGCCAGCCCAATGCGAGAAGTTGCAAAGCAAAACGTAGCTGATGAAATCTGGCCGTTTTGGCCCAAAGATGAGCGTATTGAAAACAAAGTCCTTGGCAATAAAAGCTGCAATGGCCAGTACCAGGATGGCCAGTACGGAGCGGACAATGTGCCAGCGCAGTTCCTCCAAATGGTCGAAGAAAGACATTTCTTTTTCTTCGCTTTTCTTGCCGTTTTTCGGTGCATCAATGCCTAATTGGTCGAGTGCCATTTTTTTAAATAGAAAGTATAATGGGAAAAGGCAAAAGTAAGAATAGAAGGCATAGCGATGAGAAGAACTTTGTGATTAAGAAAAAAGCGCCTGAACAGGTTGTTCCTTTTTTTGGCAGCCCGCATTAAGTAGGCGATTCCTTCTCAAACAGTTGCTTTCCAAAGCGGCCTTCATGTAAATACCACTACAAAAATTTTCCAAGTCTAATTTAATCCAAGGGCGCTATGCGCAGGGTGCAGCCAATTTAGCCCAATACATTGATTAACAATGAATTGGATTGGACTCACTTTGCCATTGCTACTGGACGAACCGCCAATGGCGCTCAAAACTATTTGTGCTATGTCAATACCAAAAGAGCCACGGCAGCTCCTTATCAACCTCATGTACATTGTGCTGACAGCACTGTTGGCACTCAACGTTTCAGCGGAAATCCTCCAGGCATTTTTCACCATAGACAAAAGCCTGGGTGAAAGCAACAGCCTGATGGACAAGTCGAACCATAACCTCGCCAAGGCCATCGGCGAGCAGGCCAATGCCTACACCCAGTTCGAGCCTTATCGGGCCAAGGCAGAACAGGCGCAGCAGATTGCCAAAAACTACTTTGATTTAGTGGGTGAAATGAAAACTGAATTGTTGGATGCCGCAGGTGAAATCGGGGAGGACGGCCTACCCAAACGGAAGGACGACAAGGACATTCCTACCCGACTGTTGGTAAATGAAGGGCGTGGCCAAACTTTGAAAAACAAAACTTTGGAGACTAGGGAACAACTGCTCGGACTTATTGACGAGCCGGAGGCAAGACAGCGGATTGCGGAAAGCATTCCATTGAAAATCAATGAGATACCTGCCAATTCCAACAAAAAAGACTGGGTGCAGTTCACCTTCCAACAAATGCCCGTGGCGGCAGTGATGCCTATGCTCACCAAATTCCAGAACGACGTAAAAGTGGCTGAAACTGCTATCCTCAACTACTTTGCCGACAAGCTGAATGTAACAACGGTGAAACCCGACAAATTCGCACCTGTCATTTCGTCCGATAAAAACTATGTGATTAGGGGCGAAGAATTCAAAGGTGAAATATTCTTGGCAGCATACAGCAGCACCGCCGACAACATACAGGTTTCGGTGGACGGAAGGCCCCTGACGGTGCGGGAAGGGAAAGCGATTTTCACCGATAGCCCGGCCAGCATTGGTGCCAAAGAACACGAAATAGCCATCCGCTTGGTAAACCCGCTTACTGGAGAAACAGAAACTTTCAGAAAACGCTTCAGCTACGAGGTGGGCGAACGCTCGGTGGCGGTGAGCTTGGACAACATGAACGTATTTTATGTTGGTGTTGAAAACCCAGTGTCCATCTCCGCTGCCGGGGTGCCAACCGACCAGATGAAAGTCACATCTACCGGTGTTCAACTAACCAAAAAAAGTAGTGGTAAATACGTTGTCATTCCCCAAAGGACAGGCCAGGCGACCATCACCGTGAGCGGTGGTGGTTTGCCCCCGGCTACATTTGAGTACAAGATGAAACGCATTCCCGACCCTGTGATGAAATTGGGCAGCCTTGTTGGAGGCAGCGTGCCTGTTTCTCATTTTCAGGCGCAACGTGGCCTCATTCCCGATATGGGCCAATTTGATTTCAACGCCAAATGCGAAGTGCGTGGATTTGAAGTAGTGCGCATCCGAAAGGGTGATGCAGCCACTGCCGCCAATAGTGGAGGTGGCTTTGGCAGCGATGCCCGTCGCCTGATAGACAATGCACAGCGGGGCGATGTTTTTTATTTTGATAATGTGAAAGTCCACTGCCCCGGAGAGGAGCACGACCGAAAAATGCCCGGATTGATTTTTACTTTGAAATGAAATAATAACAATTTAACCTACCAATTTTTATGAAAAAACTATTTGTGCTAACAGCGCTCATCAGCGCCTCAACGCTTCTTTTTGCCCAACCGCTCGACGACATTGCTTACCGGAAAGTTGTCCCCGAAAAACAGCTGCTCCAACATGAAATTCCCAACGAGCGGGACATCCTTTGGCAAAAACGCACCTGGCGGGTCATAGACACCAGGGAGAAGATGAACCTGCCTTTCGTTTACCCAAAAGCACCGCTTTTCAACATCATTGTAAATGCAGCGGAACAAGGGGAAATCATTGCGTACAGCGCAGAGAAGGACGACTTCTCCCGTGCGCTGACCCAAGAAGAGGCTATGGCTACCATCATTAGCTGGGACACCGTGCCTATTGTGAAAGACGAATACAACGTTGAATATATCCCTGTCGAAACCAGGGTTTTCTATGAAGATGTGAAGCGCTTCCGCATCAAGGAAATATGGTTTTTCGATACTAAAACTTCCAGCCTGCAAGTGCGCATCCTTGGCATTGCTCCACTGAAAGAGAAGTACTCGGAAAACGGCGACCTCATCGGCGAGATACCGCTCTTCTGGGTACACTATCCTACCTCCCGGGAAGTGCTGGCGAAGGAATTGGCCTTTGTTGAAAGCAACGGGGCTGCCCGCACGACCTGGGAGGATGTTTTTGAAATGCGTCGTTTTGCCAGCTATGTCTATAAGGAGGAAAATGTGCGGGACAACCGCCTGGAAGACCTCTATTCAGGCGTTGACCGCTTATTGGAAGCCGATAAAATCAAACAGGAAATTTTCAACTATGAACATGACCTGTGGGAGTATTAAGGGGTTTAATATGTTGGAGGAGTTTGAGGGGTGTGATTTGGTAAAATCAGGCCATATCAACCGATTTTCGATACCCCCTCAAATCCAATTTTTCGAAAGTGAAAATACATAGCCATTACGCCAATAAGGCATTGGCGTTCAACGCAAAAAATCTTGCAAATCAAATAGTTAGGGAATCAGATACTTCGCCCGTTGGAAGTGGAGTGGATTTTTTCCTTAATGGATTGGACGAGGGATGGCGATACTTTCCTTCTCTGGATGCGGCTGCGGATAAATTCTCGGAAACTTTGTTCCTGGCTCAACATTTCACGATATGTGGGATTGGTTTTTATTTCTTCCAGCATTTCTCTTTCCACGTCGGGAGTGAGTTCGTTGTCAAGAAGCAGGTTCATCCGTTGGATAAAATCCTGGCCGGTTTGAAAATTTTTCATCGCTCGTCACATTTGCAACCACTCCGCCGGATTCTGCACAGGGCAAGCCGCTACAACACCAGGTGGTATGGCCGCCGAAGCACCCTGCTGAAAGGTTGACAGCTTGGGTGGAGGCAGCATACTGATTGGTGTTGGTCAGGAAAAACATGGCTTTGAATTTTTTTGCCCGGCAAAATGCCAAAGGAGCAGGTTAGGTTCAAAAATAGTTTTCAAAAAAATGGCTGGATAGCTTCATGGCTAAATGGTTATTCTAAAAAACCATTCAACCATCTAGCCATCCAACCATCATATTATTTCCGCTTATCCTCGTAGCCGAGGTTTTCAGCGTATTCTTTCAGTTTCTTTTTCAATTCGTTGCGTGCCCGGTGCAGCCTTGAGCGCACGGTGCCGATGGGCACATCGAGAATCTTGGCGATTTCCTCGTAGGTAAAATCCTCGATGTCTGACAAAAGAATTACCGTTCGGAAGTCCACCGCCAGTTGGTTGATAGCCCTGGTCACCTCGTCGCCGATCAGGTACTGGAACATATCTTCCCGCATGTCGAGGCTGCCGGTCAGGGGGGTATCTTCCCGGTCCTGATGGGTCACATAGTCCTGCAACTCCACCCGGTTGGGCGTTTTCACCTTCCGGCGGTACTCGTTGATGAAGGCGTTTTTGGCAATGGTAAACAACCAAGCCTTGGCGTTGGTGCCTTCCTCGTACCGATCAATGAAGCGCCATGCCTTCATCAGGGTTTCCTGGAAAAGATCGTTGGCATCTTCCTCGTTGCCCGTCAGGTGGTAGGAGAAATTGTACAGCGCATCCGCATGTGGCATGAACTCCACATCGAAAATCCGCTCGAACTGCGAGGTTTTGTTGGCTGTCAGTATCATAATTCTCTCGTTTTCAGTTGATAAATTGTCCTTTCTCCTACTGTTTGCAAGACACACGTGAAGGGGGTAACAGGGGGCGGGCGGTGAAAAGTTTCCAGGCGGGCGATTTTTTTTATTTTTTTCTTTTGGTGAAAACTGTCAGGCCACCAATTGCTGTTGGAAAACGGCTTTTTCAATTTCAAAATCCAGCCAAGGAAATTCCTGTTTCATAGCCCCGATTTTTTTCAATTGTGTTTTCAAAAACGACTGATGTTCAGCGGATTGTGGATGGAAAGGGCGGTGTTCGGAGGCAATCACGGTTTGCTCGATGCGCTGGCAGATCGCTTTTGTTTTTTCATCAAAATAGCTATCGGTAAAAAACTGCCAGATGTAGTCCAAAGCCAACTGGTTGGGGTGCGATAGATCGTTTTCGTAAAATCGGTAATCCCGCAGGTCGTCGAGCAGCAGTTCGTAGGCAGGGAAATAGTGGGCAAAATCGCAATGCTGGCAGATTTGTTCCAAGGCCAAAACAAGTGTGGCCTTGCTCCGCTGGTTTTCCACCAAGCCATCCCGCAGGTGCCGCACCGGGCTGACGGTGGCCACAATTTCGAGATCAGTTAAGTTGGCTTTTAATTTTTCAAAAACAGCAGAAAGTGTTTCAACAATCTCACCCACCGAAAGACGCCTCCGCTCGAAATCCTGCCCTGGCACTTTGTGGCAGTTTGCGACGATTTCCCCTGTTTTTTTGAATACAAAAACATTCGCCGTACCGAGGGTGACGACGAGCCGGTTGGTTTCCAATAAAAAACGATTGGCATCTGACAATGAGCGGTTTATCTGTTCGAGTGCCGCCGATTTATCAGGTTGGGAAAAACTGCCGTGGTGGGCGAAACTGTGCCACAGGCCAGCATTTTCAAATAGATCTGATTCGGAAAAAACCTTTCCTGACAACAAAAAATCCAAGGATTTCGCAAGGGAAACAGGATTGTAAACAATGCCAAAAGGATTGGCCAAGGTGGGGAATTTCCAGCGCTCCAAGCGCCCACCTATATGCTCCGCAAAACAGGAACCGATGCACAATATCTGGTCAGCGTGCGAAAAACGGAGACCGCTTTGTAGCGGCGGCAGGATGGTACGGAAAGGGATCATGGTTTCATTGTTTCATGGCTTCATGGTTTCATTGTCAGTAGAACAATGAGACAATGAAACAATGCTCGCCAGTTCATCGCTTTTGGGCAAACTTCAAGCGGTAATCTGCTTTGATTTCGCCTTTTTTGATTTTCTCCAGCTTGCGCTTGATAAGCTGCTTTTTGATGGGCTTCAGCTTTTCGGTAAAAAGAACGCCTTCTATGTGGTCGTACTCGTGCTGCACCACCCGGGCCGTGACGCCGGTAAAATATTCCTCGTGCGGCTGGAAGTTTTCATCCAAATATTTGAGCCGGACAAACCTGGGCCTGTCCACATCGCCCCTGATATCGGGGATGCTCAGGCAGCCCTCCTCAAACGACCACTCCTCGCCTGTTTCTTCCACAATATGGGCATTGATGAACACTTTTTTAATGGGCGGCTCCTTTGGTTCCTTCTCCTCTTTCTCCTCCTTTTTCTCTTCGTCATCCCGTGGGTGGGTGTCAATCACGAAAAGGCGTATCGGCAGGCCCACTTGTGGGGCGGCAATACCCACGCCCTCAGCTTGGTACATGGTTTCGAACATGTTTTCGATCAACTCTTTCAGGCCGGGATAATCTGGCCTAATGTCTTCGGCCACCTTTTTCAAAACAGGCTGGCCGTATGCATAAATGGGTAGTATCATTTTCTATTTAAAATTTTCCAATGCTTTTCATGTAATCTTCCAGAATGAGGGCTGCGCTGATCTTGTCCACCAGCGATTTGTCCCTGCGCTTTTTCTGGCCAATGCCGCTTTGCAGCAGAATCTGCTTGGCGTTTTCGGAAGTAAAACGCTCATCTTGCATAACCACTTCTTTATCAGGGAATTCCTTTTTTAATTTTCTGACAAATCCCACGACGAGATGGGCGATTTGTGCCGGGTTCCCATCTGGATAGAGCGGCTCGCCGACCACTATTTTTTCCACTTCCTCTTCCTGGAAGTATTTGGCCAGGAAGTCAAACAACTCACCAGTTGCTACGGTTGTAAGGCCCGATGCAATGATTTGCAGTGGGTCGGTCACGGCGATGCCGATGCGCTTCGTGCCGTAGTCTATGGCGAGGATCCTGGACATGGGGCGCAAAGATAAGAAAGTGGCATTATTCCACCACAGCAATGCACTTCAACTCAATGGCGATGGGCGTAGGCAGCGAATCAATGCCCACAGTTGTACGGCAAGGTTGGTTGTCTTTGAAATACTCGGCGTAAATGCGGTTGTAGGTATGAAAATCCCGCTCCATGTTGGTGAGGAAAACGGTCACGTCCACCAGCGAATCCCAAGTGGCGCCGCAGGCTTCCAGGACGCTTTTTACATTTTTAAAAACAGAATGGCACTGCGCCTCGAAGTCGAATTCAATAAAATTGCCGGTGGCACTGCGTTTCAGCCCTGGCACCCCATCCGTTTCAGGATCACGGGGGCCGATGCCGGAAAGGAACAGCAGGTTGCCCACCCGCCGGGCATGGGGGTACAGCCCGACGGGCTTGGGGGCGGTTATTGCGTCTATTTTTTCAGATTTGCTCATTGTTTCATGGTCTCATTGTTTCATGGTCGCATTGTTTCATGGTCTCAAAGTCAATGAAACAATGAAGCAATGAAACCATCACACCTCCACCCACTTCTTCTTGCTCTTGCCGCTGGCGATTACTTTTTCAATAAACTTCATGCCTCGCACACCGTCGTGTACAGTGGGAAAGTCGTTGTAAACGGCGGGGACTTCCTTGCCCTCCAGCCTGGCCCGCAGGCAAATGGCGAAGTTGCGGTAAATATTGGCGAAGGCCTCGAGGTAGCCCTCTGGGTGGCCGGCAGGTATGCGGGTATGGGCAACGGCCTCTTCGTAAAGCCCGCCCGTGCCTGTGCGGAGAACCTCCATTGGTTTGTTCAACCACTTGACATAGAGACTGTTGGGCTCCATTTGAAACCATTGCAAGCCTGCCTTGGTGCCATAGATGCGGATGTTCAGGTTGTTTTCTTCGCCTGCCGAAATCTGGCTGGCGTGGAGGATGCCCTTTGCACCATTTTCAAAATGGAGCAGCACATTGCCGTCGTCGTCGAGCAGGCGGCCTTCCACGAAAGTGCTGATGTCGGCACAGAGTTCGGTTATTTTCAAGCCGGATATGTATTTAGCAAGGTTTTCGGCATGGGTGCCGATGTCGCCCATTGCCCCGGCGATGCCCGATTGCTTGGGATCGGTGCGCCAGCCAGCTTGCTTGCTGCCCGTATCCTCCACTTTGGTAGTGAGCCAGCCTTGCGGGTACTCCACCACGATTTTGCGGATGTCGCCGATGTCGCCGTTTCGCACCATTGCACGGGCTTGTTTCACCATCGGATAACCCGTGTAGTTGTGCGTCAGGGCAAAGAGAAGGCCGCTCTGTTTCACCAGTGTTTCCAGGAACAATGCCTCTTTCATGTTGAAACACAGCGGTTTATCACAAACAACATGAAAGCCGTTCTGCAAGGCCATGCGGGCCGGGCCAAAGTGGACGTGGTTGGGCGTCACGATGGACACGAAGTCCATGCGCTCGTTTTCGGGCAGCCTTTTTTCCTTGGTGATCATTTCTTGATAGCTACCGTACGACCGATTTTTCGGCAGGCACAGATCCTCTCCCGAAAGGCGTGATTTTTCTGGATCTGAGCTAAATGCGCCACATACCAGTTCGATTTCGCCATCGAGCGCTGCGGCCATGCGGTGTACCGCGCCGATAAAAGCGCCCCGGCCACCACCTACCATGCCCATGCGTATTTTTCTTTTCATAAGTTGGTGATTGGTAATAAGTGACTGGTGATTGGTGACTGGGCGGTCCAGTCACCAATCACCAGTTACTAATCACAAAGACTTGATCTTAATATTTCTGAACCTAACCTCGTGGTCGTGATCTTGCAGGCCGATGGGGCCTTGTTTGGTGCGGCCATAGCCTGGGTAGTCTTTAAATTTTGACTTCTTGACCATTGCTTCCCATTCAGGCGAGCCGAGTTGATATTCCACGCATTTGTTGCCGTTCAGCCAATGTTCTACGTGGCCGTTGTTGACAATCAGGGTAGCCGTGTTCCATTCCGCTTTGGGTTTCATATAGTCGGATGGGGCGGCTTGCAGGTCGTAGTTGTCGCAGGTGCGGTGGGTCGCCATGTCTTCTACGACGCCCATTTTTTCCCAAGTGGCGTTGTCAAGTATTTGGTACTCAGGGGCGTTGTTCCAAATGGGCACGTCCTTTTCTTCTTTTACCAAATACAAAATGCCGCTGTTGGAGGTATCGGAAATCATGAAGTCCAGTTTCAGCTCAAAATTGCCAAAGGACTCTTTCGTGATGATATCGCCGCCGTAGCCTTCGGGCCTTGGGTTGGGCGCTTTTTGGACGACGAGGTCGCCATTTTCAACTGCCCAGCCAGCGGACGGAAAAGCGTCCTTCCCGTAGGTCCGCCATTGGTCGGTGGACTGGCCATCGAATAGGAGTTTCCACCCGGCAGCTTTTTCTTCTTCGGTCAAGGTATTGGCCGTTTCAGTAGCAGGTGGCGGCGTTTCTTCGGTGGTGGATTGTTGCTGATCCGTTTGGCCGGATTGGCAGGAAATGGCAAAAAATGCCAGGCAGCATAATGCGAAAAGTTGATTTTTCATGTGGCAGGAATGTTTGTTTTGTAGTGTTTCCAGTGCGGCGGCAAGATAGAAAATTACTTTTTACTATGATAAAATGAAAAAGCCTTTCGATGGCGTACATGAAAGGCTTTTTCATTTTATCCAAACAAAAACATCAAACGGTCATAATGTCTTTTTCCTTGGCTTCTACGGCGTGGTCAATCCGTTTGGTGTAATCCTTTATCATGTCGTCCACTTCTTGTTCTTTGCGTTTGCCGGAATCTTCCGGGTATCCATCTTTCACTGCTTTTTTAATGGTGTCCAAAGCCTTGTGGCGGGTGCTGCGTAGGCTGATCTTGGCCTCTTCGCCGAAATGTTTTGCCTGCTTGGCCAAGTCCCTGCGGCGCTCTTCGGTGAGCGGGGGGATGGAGAGACGCACCACTTCGCCATCGTTCATGGGCGTCACGCCAAGGTTTGCCTCGAAGATGGATTTTTCGATGGGGCCAAGCATGTTTTTTTCCCAAGGCTGGATGACGATGGTGCGGGCGTCGGCAGTGGAAATGCTGGCCACTTGGTTGAGCGGCGTCATATTGCCATAGTAGCTGACGGCGAGGTCGTTCAACATGGCGGGCGATGCTTTGCCGGTCCTTACTTTGCTGAGTTCGTATTGGAGGTGGTCAACGGCGTCTTTCATGGAGCTTTCCGTTGCCTGCATCATAGCGTTGATCTCTTCTGCTTGCATAGTTCCTGATAGTTGGTTGTTCATAGCTGGTTGTTTTTACCAGAACAACCAGCAGTTTCAAAAATTATAGGTCACTTCCCCTTTGCGGATTTCGATATCGTTGGTCTCTTTCATCTTTTGGATGATGCGATCCACGTTACCGTGCAGGGAGAGCTCCTGGCTGTGCAAAAGTATATAATTTTTGAGAGTTGCCACGTCTTGCGGGCGGTTGCCGGAGCGGATGAGACGCTTGACGGTTTCTTCGGCGGTACGGGCGATGATTTCGTCTTCCACCAGCACGCCCATGTCACCATCGCCTGAAAATGGGCCGAGCGGGTTGCTGTCAGATTCATGGTAATCATGGATGTCGGCGCTTTCATCGTGGAAAACAGTGGAGTCTTCTTTTTTGCGTTTTACCCGCAAGCAGCTACGGCCAGTTTGGTTGATGAAACTGATGAGTGGATCGAAATCAGTTTCGTGGGAGACGACGGCGAACTCCACGTCCATGTCGAGTTTTTGGTGGAGCTTGCCCATGATGAAGGCAATATGGTAGTTGAGCTTGCCATTTGGGGAGTTGCTGACCACTATCCAACGGAGGTTTTTGCCAAAAGGCTGCATCTGGCGGGCAAGCTGGAGCGGCAAGGAATCTTCTTTGGCATCCACAAAAACAAAAATCCTGGTAGCTACTTTCTCCAGTTTTTTAAACTTGACCTGAAGTAGGTTTTCAAAGTCAATGAAGACGTACCGTCGTCCTTGTTGTACCTGTGTGTTCATAGAGTAATGACTTGTTGAATAGTGTGGCATTGGCAACAGCAGGGGGCTTGCCTACGGTTACCAATATTTCAAGCGGCTAAAATATGTCTTCTCCCTTATATGTGAAACTTTTTGCAACTTTTTATACCTAAAAAACAATGGCGGCAGTTTTTATATTTGCCCGCAAAGGAACTACAACTTTTTTAACAGCAACAAAACTTCCAACACCAAAATATAACCTCATGCACAGAATTACCTTGTTGATTTGTTTGGCCACCAATGTTTTCACCAGCCTGCATGGCCAGAGCGCCGATTTTATTGATTATATTGAAAGGTATAAAAAAATAGCCGTGGAGGAGATGCAGCGGGCCGGAGTACCTGCCAGCATCAAACTGGCCCAAGCCCTCTTGGAATCCAACGCCGGCAAAAGCGAACTGGCCAAGAAGGCCAACAACCACTTCGGCATTAAATGCCATAGTGACTGGAACGGCAAAACCTTTGAAAAAGAGGACGACGACTACGACGATTTTGGAAACCTGACCAAATCTTGTTTCAGGAAGTACAAAGACGTGGAAGAATCCTTTATCGCCCACTCCGAATTCCTGCGGGACCCACGCAAGGAAAACCGCTACGGCTTCCTGTTCCGCCTCGATCCTACCGATTACAAACGATGGGCTAAAGGGCTGCGTACTGCCGGCTATGCTACGGGCGCTGGTTACGACGACAAGCTCGTGCGAATCATCGAAACCTATAACCTGAGCGAATTGGATCGGGCTTCCATGGACCAGTATGTTGGTGGCAAACCCGACAAACCGGAGGATGCCATCGCTGGCCTTGACATCCGCCGGGTGAACAGTGTAAAAGTGGTTTTTGTAAAAAATAAAATCACCGTACAGGAAATTTCGGAAAAAAGCCGCATTCCTATCAGCCGCCTTGAAAAATACAACGACGTGCTGCCCAATCCCAACGACACTCTGACCGAAGACCAACGGATTTACCTGCAACCCAAGCGCTGCCGCTACCGGGGCGACCGCAAGTGGCACTACGTGGAAGAGGGGCAAACCATGCTTGAAATCTCTCAATTGTACGCCGTCAATTTAAAGCGGCTCTACAAGCGCAACCGAATGCCCGAAGGTTCGGAGCCACAAAAAAACGAACGCATCAAACTTAAAGGTTTCAACATATCCAAAGGTACCAGGCCCCGCTTAGTATCCGAGCCGAAGCCGACTAATTCAGTACCTCCGCTTATCCAGGGCGACGAGGATTTTTTAGATGAAGTAGTCGTACCAACGCCACCCACCAACCCCGGCACGACGCCTTCCACTAATCCAGATACCAAGCCCGATCCACCCGCCAATGCTACCTATCATACCGTTGTAAAAGGGGACACACTGTACAGCATCTCCCGCCGCTACAGCATTTCGGTGGACGAGTTGTCCAGGTTGAATGGCATTTCAGGCACGGTGATCAGTATCGGGCAGGTGCTGAGGGTGAAGTGAGGACGGTGGCAGTAGCAGTTGCAATGGCGGTTAAAGAGATCTGGATGCAACTGTTTACATTTGCCCTGATTTCATAAGGAATTTGCTTGGGCACGTATCAATAAACACAATAGAAAAATGAAAAAAACGATACTGTTATTTGCTTGCCAATTGGCCATTTTCAACTGGATGGCTGCACAGGGGACTGCCTTTGGGCTGAAAGGAGGCTTGACGATGGGGATTCAAAAAATCAATGGCTGGCAACAGGATCCACTGATAAAATACCACGGGATATTTTCTATGGAAAGCCTGAGCGATGAATCCAAGTTCTCCGTCTTTGGGCAATTGGGTTTTCACCGCAAGGGCAGCGCCATCAGGAACCGGAATTTCACCGTGGTCAATGGCAATGGCGAAGTTTTCCGCCCGCCTACTTATGAGTTTATTTACAACAACCTATCCCTCACATTGGGCGGTAAGGTGAGAATTGGCGACCTGGACGCCAACACCAGGCTGTACTACATGTTTGGCTTGCGGGGCGATTATACAGTAAGCACCAACCTGAAGCAATACGACGATATCAACCAGCTTTACCGTCTGACCTTTCCCAGCGATGATTTTGTGAGAAAATTAAACTACGGGGTCACCGTGGGCGGCGGTATTGAAATTCCTTTTAGCGAGTTGATAGGTGCTGTTTTGGAGATTTCCGTAAACCCCGATTTTTCTGCCCAATACCGCCAACCTTCTTTCGTTGGCTATGATGTTTATACAGGCAATAACGACCGCCTTTACCCAGAACGCATTACCCGCAACCTGACCTTCGAAGTGACCGCCGGCTTCCGCTTCCTCCGAAAAGTTGAATATATAGACTGATTGGTTTAAATAGAAATTGGAAATTGTGAAAATATTTGACAATCAATCGGCTGTGAAAATTAAATTCTAAATTAATTTCATTGACGTAATTATGGTCTATATTTTATGGTTTGGGCGCAGGCATAGCATAAACCATAAACCCGAACCATAAACCTCGCAACACAAGCTTCGCCCATGCGCCCCCGTTCCAATAGCAAAAATATTGACTGGTTTACCTTCTCTATTTACTTGGCGCTGGTGGCTATCGGATGGGCCATGATCTATACCGTAGGATTTGGCCAAGACGGCTACGAGGGTGGATTTTTTGACTTTATGGATACGCCAGTGGGCAAGCAGTTGATTTGGGTGCTGATTGGATTGGGCGTGTTTTTCATTGCTTATACGATTGACTTTAAGTTCTGGCGCACCTTTGCCAATATCATTTATGTAGCGTGCCTGCTCTTGTTGGTGGCGGTTTTGATTTTTGGGAAAACCATTAAAGGTGCTACCGCCTGGTTCGATTTTGGAGGTGGCATCACGCTGCAACCCTCTGAATTTGCCAAATTTGGGACGGCCATTGCCCTTGCCAGTTATTTAAGTTCCTATACCAACAGCCTGCGGAGCTTCCGCTCTCAATTGTATGCTATGGCCTTTTTCCTGGCGCCCATTTTCCTGGTCATGCTACAGCCAGATGCGGGTTCGGCCATCGTTTTCACTTCCTTTTTTATCGTGCTGTTCAGGGAAGGTTTTCCCGGCGGTGTTTTCATCATTGGGTTTTGTGTGGCGACGATTTTGGTGCTGGGGCTGGTCAATCCGCCCGTTTACATCATCATTGGCCTGGCGGCCATTGCAGCCTTGTTTTTATTGTGGAATTTGGGAAAAAGGAGCTACTGGCTGCTGGGCTTTACCGCCCTGGCCGTGGCAGCGGGCTATGCCATCCAAAAAGGTTTCGTGGATTATGTGCTTGCAGGCAGCATCGTAGCAGTATTGGCGTTGGCGGGCGTACAGGTGTACCGGAAAAACCAAAACTATGCGGGCATTGTCATGCTCTGCCTTATCGTGGGCAGCAACTTGGCCTATATTTCCAATTTTGCCTACAACCATTTCCTGAAAAGGCACCAGCAAGAGCGCATCCTCGTTTGGCTGAAACCCGCCGAGGCTGATCCCCAAGGTGCCGCATACAACCTCAACCACTCAAAAATGGCCATCGGCTCTGGCGGCCTTTTCGGCAAAGGCTTCCTCGAAGGCAACCTCACGCAGGGCAACTTCGTGCCTGAACAAATCACAGACTTCATCTTTTGCGCCATCGGAGAGGAGCAGGGCTTCGTGGGCACTTTCCTCATTATTTCTCTTTTCCTGCTGCTCATGTGGCGCATTATTTTCATAGCCGAACGACAGCGCTCCGACTTCAACCGCCTCTATGCCTATGCTGTAGTCGGGATTATTTTTATCCACTTCTTCATCAATATCGCCATGACGATGGGGCTGATGCCCATCATTGGCATCCCCCTTCCCTTCCTCAGCAAGGGCGGCTCGTCCTTGCTTGCCTTTACCCTGATGATCAGTGTTTTGTTGAAATTGGATGCGAATAGGAGTTAGGAGGCATTGTTTCATTGTTTCATTGACAATGAGACAATGAAACCATCAATAAAACACGACCCAGGTTTTAAAATCATCGGTAAAATCTTCAAAACGGTGTTCAACGCCTGCGGGTACAAATATCAAATCACTAGGCTGAAAAGAATGCCGCTCTCCATTGTTGTAAAATATCCCGCTGCCGCTGATGACGACGTAGATTTCATCCTGATCGTGCGGCTGCTGCAAGTCCACTTTTTGTGGTTGATAAATTTCAACGTACATGCGGCCCTGCTCCATAAGGGTGGCAAAAGGCTTTCCTTCCGGGTGTTTTGATAAAATATTCATCGCCTTTTCTACAGAAATTTGCCAATTGGCGGGAAGTGCCGGGACACCTATTTCATCCAAAAAAATCTGCCGGAGATGGTGTTCCAAATGCTCCAAATAATCTTGCACAAGGAAGGACAAACTGGCCGATGTTCCATTTGGTAAAACGATTGGGCTGGACAGCTTTTCCGTCGGCATATTTTTCAAAACAGCCACTATTTGCGTGTTCAGGCTGGCCCAAAGCGCTGCGATTTGGCCCGTTGGCAAATGCTGGTAATTGTTGCATTTCACCAATTCATCCTGCGGGTAGCGTTGAATGTGGAACGGCCCATCTCCCTGCATTTGGATATATGAATATCGCTGCCAATTGTGCAGTGCCGAATCGCAAAGGTGGCCAAGTATTTCCCTTTTCGACCACTTGCCCGGAGCGGGCCGGTCGGTCATTTCTTCCACTGAAAACTGCTGCAAACGGGTTGGCACCACTATTACCAATTGTTGCAGCCGGGCAATGATATTTTCCATAAAATCAATGATTTGACGTTGAAAAACACTCCAAAAAATACATGAAAACATAAACACAAAAACACCTTCTCCCTCACAAATACCGCTCTTTTATCACCCCGATATGGTGTTTTTCATGGCCCGCAATGATGAAGCCGATGGCAAGCGGCGAGGCCGGAAAGTTGCTGGCCGTGCCGATGCGCCCCAAATCTTCTTCTGTAAAATGTTGGAACAAATGCAAGGTAGCAGCCCGAACGGCTTCGTATTCGGCCAGCAGCGACGATGGTGTGCGTTGGTCGGCATGGGAGGCATCAGCATATTCGTTTTCATTAAAACCTGGCAGCGGAGTTTTGTCGTTTCGAGCGATGCGCAAGGCCCTGTAGGCAAATATCCGCTCGCCATCTATCACATGCTGCAGGAGTTCCTTGACGCTCCATTTGCCAGGGGCGTAGCGGAAATCCCATTTTTCCAAAGGCAGGTTTTTAAAAAAATCAAGGGTAAAGCGCTGGCCTTCTTGCAAAGCATGCAGCACATCGTCATTTTCGACCTTGCTGATATAAGTGTGGTAATAGGCACCGTATTCGTGCGCTTGTGGTCGTTTTTTCATTGTTTCTTTGATTTAATTGTTCCATAATTCTCAAGGCCGTCAAATGGCCAAGAAACCATGAAACAGCGAAGCCATTTATATATTTTTCACGCTGTCAGATACAGGGATTCCCTCTCGCAACAAAGGATCATTGGTTGGCGGACCATATTGTTGGGAGATGGGCAGCACTCCCGCCCAGATGGGCAGTGCATAGTCCTCCTCATCGTCGCCAGGCGGGCCGGTGCGGATTTTAGCGGAAGCCGTTTCTACATCAAGGCAAAGGACACTGGTCGCTTTCATTTCCTGGGTATTTGGGCCACGCACTTCGTCCCAGCGGCCCTTGAGGATGCTTTCCGAAATAAGGAACAGGGCTTTTTCCTTTTCTTCACCTTCTATCAATCTGGCCGTGCCGAAGAGCAATGCGGAGCGGTAATTCATAGAATGGTGGAAAGCCGATCGGGCCAATACGAGCCCGTCCAGGTGAGTTACCGTAAGACAGACAGGGATGCCTTTGTCCAGGTGGGTGAGCATTCTGCTCTTGGAGGAACCATGGAAATAAACCTTGTCGCCGTCACGGCCATAAGAAGTTGGGATAACGTAGGGTTGCCCTTCTATGGTAAAACCTACATGGCAGAGGAAGCCGTCATCGAGGATACTATATACCGTCTCACGGTCATAATGCCCCCGTTTGGGCAGGCGTTTTACTTTGTTTCGCTGGGTAACTGGATAATCTTTCATAAGCCGGATGATTGAGTTGTTTGAAAATCCTTATCCTTTCAGTACCCTTTCCATTGTTAGCAGTTGGGCAAAGATAATGGGCTTTTTTATCCGCCGAATGTTTAGAAACTGTTTTAGGGAAATTTGGAGTCATTCTGTCACTTTAATTCCTCCTTCAGGAAAAAGCCCGTAAAGCTACCTTTCACCTTCGCCACTTCCTCCGGCGTTCCCTCGCAAATGATTTGCCCGCCACGCCTGCCGCCGTCAGGGCCCAGGTCAATGATCCAGTCGGCTGTTTTTACGATGTCCAGGTTGTGTTCGATGACGAGGACGGTGTTGCCCTTGTCGGCAAGCTTGTTCAGCACCCGCAGCAGGTGGCGGATGTCCTCGAAATGCAGGCCGGTAGTGGGTTCGTCAAGGATGTACATGGTATTGCCAGTGTCCCGTTTGGAAAGTTCTTCGGAGAGTTTTACCCGCTGGGCCTCGCCGCCGCTGAGGGTGGTAGCTTGTTGGCCAAGGGTGATGTAGCCAAGGCCGACATCGTTCAGGGTTTTCAGTTTGCGGTGGATTTTTGGCACTGGCTCGAAAAATGCGCTGGCTTCCTCCACCGTCATGTTTAGCACGTCATTGATGCTTTTTCCTTTGTACAAAACCTCCAGGGTCTCCCGGTTGTAGCGGCGGCCCAGGCAGGTTTCGCACTCCACATATACATCGGGCAGAAAATTCATTTCGATGACCCGCTGGCCGCTGCCCTGGCAGGTTTCACAGCGCCCGCCTTTCACGTTGAAGGAAAAACGGCCCGCCTTGTAGCCCCTGATTTTGGCCTCCGGCAGATTGGAGAAAAGGTTTCTGATTTCAGTAAAAACATTGGTATAGGTGGCCGGGTTGGAGCGGGGCGTACGGCCAATGGGAGACTGGTCAATCTCGATTACCTTGTCCAAATGTTCCAAGCCTTTCGTTTCGCTATATGGCAATGGCCGTTGTAGGCTTTTATAAAAATGCTGCCGCAGGATGGGGTACAGCGTCTCGTTGATGAGCGAACTTTTGCCGCTGCCGCTCACGCCTGTAATGCAGGTAAAAGTACCGAGCGGTATTTTCAAATCCACATTTTGCAGGTTGTGGCCAGAGGCGTTGAGCAGTTCAAGAAAGTGGTCATTGCCTTTGCGCCGCTTTTTTGGCACTTCGATTTTCTTGCGGCCGTTCAGGTAATCCGCAGTGAGCGTTTCCCTGTCCACAAAGGTTTCTGGCACACCTTCGCCCACCAATTCGCCGCCATGTTTCCCGGCCCCCGGCCCCAGGTCAATGAGGTAGTCGGCAGCCAACATGATTTCTTTGTCATGCTCTACCACAAGTACGGTATTGCCAATTTCCGCCAATTCTTTCAAGGCTTCGATCAGGCGGTGGTTGTCCCGCTGGTGCAGGCCGATACTAGGCTCGTCGAGGATGTAGGTAATACCCGTCAGTTGCGAACCGATTTGCGTTGCGAGCCTGATGCGCTGGCTTTCGCCGCCGGAAAGCGTCCTGGCGGTGCGGTTGAGCGTCAAATAATCCAACCCAACCCGCATGAGAAAACCAATTCGCAGGCGGATTTCTTTCAAAACATCCCGCCCGATGGTCAGTTGGCGCTGGGTAAGGTGCTGGTCAAGGTTGTCCATCCAGGTTTGGAGTGCTCCCAAGTCCATTTCGCTGAGTTCGGCTATGTTTTTTTCGTGTATTTTAAAATGGAGGCTCTCCTTGCGCAGCCGCTGCCCCTGGCAGTCGGGACAAACATCCACCGTCATAAAATCCTCGGCCCACTGGCGGATTTTTTCGCTCGTGGTGTCCTCAAACCAGCGCTTGAGCATGTTGACAAGGCCCTCTGTGGCGAGATCGTAAACATATTCACTTTGAACACTACTGCTGGCGGTCGTCTTCGATGATTTGTCGCCACCATGCAGGATGAGGTTCAGTGCCTCTTCCGGGATGTCTTTCACTGGTGTGGCAAAAGTGAACTTGTATTTTTTGGCAATGGCCTGCAACTGCTTGAAAGTCAGCGTATCCCGTACTTCCCCGAACGGGGCGATGCCTTCCTCGTTGATGCTTTTATTGGGATCGGGGATGACCTTGGCCATGTCCACGGCGTTGATTTCGCCAAGCCCCTTGCAACTGGGACAGTAGCCGTAGGGTGAATTGAAAGAAAAGGCATTGGGCGATGGCTCCTCGTAACTAACACCTGATTCCGCATCCATCAGGTGCTTGCTAAAAGCTTTCACCTCTTCGCTGTCAATGTCCAACACCATGATCAGTCCGTTGCCCATTTTGAGCGCCGTCTGCATGGAGGTGGCGATGCGATCGTGGCGCTCCGGCGAAACCGTCAGTTTGTCCACCACCAACTCAATATCGTGGACTTTGTAGCGGTCGAGCTGCATTTCTGGCTTGATGTCCACCACCTCGCCGTCAATCCTCATTTTGGTATAACCCTGTTTGCGCATTTGGTCAAACAATTCCCGGTAATGGCCCTTTCGCCCCCGGATGAGCGGTGCCAGCAGCAGCACTTTTTTTTGGTCAAACTGCCCCATGATCTCCTCCATCATCTGCTCCTCGTTGTAACGCACCATTTTTTGGCCAGTGACATACGAATAGGCTTCGCCGGTACGGGCAAACAACAAGCGCATAAAGTCGTACACCTCGGTGATGGTGCCAACGGTAGAGCGAGGGTTCCTGCCCGTCGTTTTTTGTTCAATGGAAATAACGGGGCTGAGGCCAGTGATTTGCTCCACGTCGGGCCGCTCCATTTCACCCAAAAACTGGCGGGCATAGGCGTTGAAAGTCTCCATGTAGCGGCGCTGCCCCTCGGCGTAAATGGTGTCGAACGCCAGCGACGACTTGCCGCTGCCGCTGATGCCCGTGATGACCACCATTTTGTTGCGGGGAATGCGCACGTTGATGTCCTTGAGGTTGTGCTCCCGTGCCCCAATGACTTCAATTACCTCTTCATTGACTAGTGACTGTGGGATTCTCGCTATGCTCGAATCTGCGGACTGCGGACTGCGGTCCCGAAGCGGGTTCGGGATTTTCGCTTCGCTCAAAACTGTTGATTGAGGACTGGAAAGACCGTTTTTTGACTTTTTTGTCATGTTGTGTTTGCTCCTGATGCGGGTTTACCTTCCGCTGAACGGATGGGGCGGAGGATGGTTTATTTAACTGTATGCTGGGCGGGTTGCGAAGGTAGGGGTTTGTAGAAAATAAATTGACAGGATACAATTCGCTTTTGTGAAATCCGGGCAGTGGATCATACATTTGGCTGTGGTTTGCAGAGGGATGAGAGGAGTGAGAGGGATGAGAGGGATGAGAATTTTAACGGCTCAAGAGCAGTAAGAACAATGTACAACTATCTCCTGGTTTTCATCGGCGGCGGCCTGGGCAGTATTTGCCGCTTTGGCATTGGCCATTTATTGGCGGGCTATCGTTTCCAGTTTCCCTGGGCCACCTTTGCGGCCAATGTGGCAAGCTGTTTCGTGCTGGGCGCCTTGGTGGCGCTCAGCATGAAGGAACGCATCACTGGGCCGATGGCCGTTTTCTTCATGGCGGGTTTTTGCGGCGGCTTCAGTACCTTTTCTACTTTCACCAATGAAACATTCCAGTTGTTGCTAGCGGGCGAGCTTTTCAAAGCGACGGCCAATATTTTTTTGAGCTTGGTGGTCTGCCTGGCTTCGCTTTTTGTAGGCATGAAAGTGGTTGGTTAAAAAGGTGACAGGAAATTACTCCTTTTTAGCGAAAATTCGCAAATCAATTTGCCGTTAAATTTGCTTTGACCAAAACGTCTGCTTATTTTTGCAGCGAAAATTCGCTAAATAACCAACCAATTACTATTATGGAAGATACACTGGTCAAATCCGAAGTCCTGAAAGGCGGCGAGTTCATCATAAAAGAATCTGCTGCCGAAGACATTTTCATACCCGAAGACATCAACGAAGATCAAAAAATGATGCGCCAAATGGTACAAGCCTTTGGCCATGAAGCAGGCGAAAAACCATTTAAGCTCGAACACCAAGTGGAGCTGATGGACAAGGCCGGGGAACTCGGCCTGCTCGGCTGCCACATCCCCGAAGCTTATGGCGGCATGCCGCTCGACACCAATACCAACACCTTTATCAGTGAAGATCTTGGCTCTTTCGGGGGCGGTTTTTCAACCACTATTGCGGCGCACACAGGCATTGGCATGTTGCCCATCCTCTATTTTGGCACGGAGGAACTGAAGCAAAAATACCTGCCAAAGCTCTGCACCGGAGAATGGAAAGCAGCCTACTGCCTTACCGAACCCGGCTCTGGCTCCGATGCCTTGGCCGCCAAGACCCGTGCCGACCTTGACCCCGCCTCTGGCGGGCAGCATTACCTCATTAACGGCCAGAAAATGTGGATTTCCAATGCGGGCTTTGCCGATATGTTTATTGTTTTTGCAAAAATCGGTGGCGAAAAATTCACGGGCTTCATCGTTGAGCGGGACACGCCGGGCATTTCCCTCGGCGCCGAAGAGCACAAACTTGGCATCAAAGGGTCCTCCACCCGTCAGGTATTTTTTGAAAATGTAAAAGTGCCAGTAGGCAACGTGCTCGGCGAAATCGGCAAAGGCCACCTCATCGCCTTCAATGCCCTGAACATTGGCCGTTTCAAACTTGGCGTCATGTGCATGGGAGCCTGCAAAACCGCCATCTCCCGCAGCATCCAGTATGCCAACGAGCGCAGGCAATTCGACCAAGCCATCTCCAATTTCGGAGCGATAAAATATAAATTGGCCGAGCAGGCCATCCGTACTTTCGCCCTGGAAAGCACCTGCTACCGAGTGTCCGACCTGCTGCAAGATATGAAAACGGCGCTCGAAGATCAGGGCGCTACCTATGCCAATGCCACCCTGGAGGCCGCCGAAGAATACGCCATCGAATGCGCCATCATCAAAGTGTTCGGCTCGGAAGTGACAGACTATGTGGTGGACGAATTCGTGCAGGTGTATGGCGGCTACGGCTTCTCCGAAGAGTACCCCGCTGCCCGTGCCTACCGAGACGCCCGCATCAACCGCATCTACGAAGGCACCAACGAAATCAACCGCCTGCTCACCGTTTCGCAGTTGTTGAAACGGGCGATGAAGGGCCGGTTCGATATGGTAGGCCCGGCCTGGGAGGTACAGAAAGAACTGGCCTCCATGCCTTCTTTTGAAAGCCTGGACGGTATCTATGCAGAGGAGAAAAAAGCCCTCAAGGATTTCAAAAAGATCATCCTAATGACAGCCGGGGCTGCCGTGAAAATGCAGATGGACGGCCAACTCGACATCAAAGAAGAGCAAGAAATCGTGATGAACGTGGCCGATATGCTGATTGACACCTTTGTGGCGGAAAGCCTGCTGCTGCGGGTGGAAAAACTGGGCGGCATGGCCAACAAACCACAAAGCCAGGAAATCTACGAGGCCATGTTGAAGGTATATTTTACCGACGCCAGCGCCCGCCTCAACAAAAATGCAACGGATGCCCTCAGTTCCTTTGCCGAAGGCGACCTGCTAAAAACTTTCCTGATGGGCGTGAAGCGTTTTTCAAAATACCCGCCCGTGAACGTGAAAAATGCACGCCGCCAAGTGGCGGAGGTGCTGATTGAGGCGAACGGGTATTGCTTCTGAGTTTTTTTTTGAAAATATTGAATTCAGACATGCGGACTGTCAGTACCGGGAGGTGCTGACAGTTTTTTTTATGTGTGCTGGGGATGTGCAAGGCCAAAGCCTCCCATAAAAAATCCAAGAAGCAGTTTGAATTTGCCTGATGGAGAAAAGAAGAGTGGTTTTTCTGTTCTGCGGCAAGGAAATTTTGAGGGAATAGCATCGCTATTGCCGAAAAATTTGCTTGCCGCAGGGCGGAAAAGACACTTTTTTAGCCCATTGAGGTAAATTCAAACAGCTTCTAAAGAAGTCAAGAGATAGAATGCCTGATATTCCGACTAACTCACCCCCCGTACTGCCCTCAAAACAGTCTCGACCTCTTCGCTGGTATTGTACACCCCCGGCGTGAGGCGGGCGTAGGAAGTCGAATAGGGCGTGGTACTGGCGACGATGCCTTGCTGGGCCAATTGCTGCACGACTGACGGAGGGCTTAGGCCCCTGATGTCGAAGCAAACGATGCCGGCAGACAGATCTTCGTCCAGCGGGGTGTAAAGCACTACATTGTCCATTTTGGAAAGCCCTTCCTTGAGCTGGCGGGCCAGTTGGTGGATGTGCTGCGCTACGCTTTTGGGGCCGAGTTTCCGGTGAAAGCGGAATGCCTCGATGACGGCCCATTGGTGCTCAAAGGGCTTGAAGCCGCCGGGGCTCATCAGGCCGCCCCAACCAGCAGTACGGGTAAAACTGGGAATGGTGGGCGATACCTGCCCGTGTACGTCGGTGCGGCCCCAAAAGAGGCCGGTGCCACGGGGGCCAAAGAGCCATTTGTGGGTGCCTGCGGAGAAAAAATCGCAGCCCAGGTCGCCAACGGTCTCGTTTTCCACCCCGAAGCCGTGTACGCCGTCCACGAAGAACAGCACCCTGTCTTCGGGGCTGCGGCCTTCGTTCAGCGTTTGCAGGCGCTGGGCCATTTGCTTCACGGGGATTTTCAGGCCCGTGGAAGAGTGTACCCAGGTGCCAGTCACGAGGCGGGTTTCCGGCCTGATGGCCTCGATGAACTTGTCCACCATTTCGTCCGCTGTCACGGTAAAAATATCGTCGTACAAGGAAAAGGTGCGGAAGGAAGCGCCGTTTTTGGCAGTGGCGTATTCGATGGCCCGGTGCGTGGCCGGATAGTCGTGGGTGGCGGAGAGCATTTCCTGGCCTGGACGGATGTGCAGCCCGTTCATCAACAGTGCAGTACCCATCGTGGTAGAGTCGGTGACGGCAATTTCATCGGGCTGCACGTTCATGTAGGCCGCCGCCTCGTTGCGCAGGGCAATGGGCAAATCGGAGTACTGCTCGTGCAAATAGTCCACTGGGTTGTCGTCCAGACCCTTGCGGTAGCGCTCGATGGCCTCCTGCACAGGCCGTGGGTGCGAGGCCAGTAGCAGGCAGGACATGTGGATCAAATCGGGGTTGAGCGAAAAGCTCTTGCGGACGTTCGCCCAGGTCACCCCACCCCCGCCTACCCCGGCCAAGGCATGTTCCCGGCCCTCCGCATTGTTGTTTTTACAGGAAAAAAGGCCACCGCCTACCCCGGCCAAAGCCGCCATACCCGATATTTTGAGGAAATCCCTTCGTGCCTTTTTCATCATGGAGGTATATGTAGAAATTAATGAAATTGGGAAATTGCGAAATTGAGCCAAGTCGTTGAGGATCGGGCATTTATATGCTAATCTTCCAATTTCAGGAATATATGAATGGGATTGAAAAATAAAAAGGCGGGCGGGCGAAGATGTTCATATATGCAGGTCCACTGGTTCAGGACTGGGCACTTTTCCCATAATGATGCTGCGGTGGTTTTGACCCCATCGCTGCAGCACTTGCAGCACTTCCTGCAAGTTGTGGGCATATTCGGTAGGGGTATATTCCACTAGTACTGGTGTGCCGTCGTACACCGTCCTTTTGATCAGCTTGTGCTCTTCCAAATCTTTAAGCTCCTTGGCCAAGACCTTGGAAGTTAATTTGGGGATGTTCCGTTCGATTTCCCGGAAGCGTCGGTGGCCCGAAAACATGGCAATGAGGATTTGGAGCTTCCATTTGCCGCCAAGGGCATCGAGTGCGTCCTTGATGTCCCGCAGGGCGCTTTGGCACTGTGAATGTTCAATGTCTTTTTTCATGTCGAAGGCTTGGTCGCTTACCAAAAGGTAAGTGCTTACCTTTGGGTAACTGCTATACTTTGGTAAGCAAAGGTCGGTAATTTTGTGTCAATTAAAATATCTCGATATGAAAAAGAACAAAATTATTTATTGGACAACAACCGGCATTGTGAGCTTGATGATGCTTTTCAGTGCCTACCTGTACGTGACCAGTCCAGAGGTGGAGGCAGGTTTCCGAACGATGGGTTTTCCGGATTATTTCCGATTGGAACTATCCGTTGCAAAAGTACTCGGTGCGCTGGTGCTGCTCGTACCGATGGCACCTTATGCACTCAAGTTTGCTGCATACGTTGGCTTTGTGATTGTCTTCATTTCAGCAGCTATCGCACACCTGTCAATTGGGGATGGGCCAGGAGCAGTGATGCCCTTATTATTTCTGGGCCTGCTGGTGGTTTCTTATATTTTTTATCGAAAAACAGGGTTAGGCGTTGCCATTGCCTAAGCTTTCGTCCTTACAGGGGCTGTGTATCGCAGTCCTTGTAAGGGCGTAACACATAATGCAGGCAAGGCCATACGCTGATAGGGTGAATCATTCCACCTTTTTCACTTCGCCCATGCCCGATACGCCGTTCTCGTTCACCGCTTCAATGGCGAAATAATAGGTCTTCTTTAAATCCATTGCCTTAAACCAATATTCATTAAAATCATAAATAAGGATGGAATTATAGAGCTTGTCGGGAGCCGTGCCATAATATAAATTATAGGCAAAAGCATTGTCCACGGGCGACCATTTTATATATGCGCTGCGTTTGTCTTTTTCTGTGCGCAATACGATGAAATCCTTTATTTTATCAGGCTTGGCACCGCCTCCATTGCCAAATATACGCAGGCCGCTAATGGCGAATTTGCCCGTGGGTATGAGTATATTTACCAATTTAATATAGCGGGTATTAATGGGTTTATTTAATTCAATATAATCGTGCGGAACGTCCGTTCTATTTTTGCTTTTATCCACCAATAATTCCCATTTCTTGCCGTCGGTAGAATGGTATATTTCATATTGATGGAAAATATTGGTTTGTTTTCCCAAGAATTCGGCATCCTGATCGGCGTAATTGATTTGAATGGCGTTTACGCTGCTCATTTGCCCCAAATCCGTTTGCAGCCATTCGCCCTTGTCGGCGGTTTTTGCGCTCCAATAGGTCTTTATATTTTCATCCACAGCATTGTTTGCAAAATAACTGCCGAGCGTACTGCTCACGGTCACTGGTTTTTTATAATTGAGCAACCACCAATCGGGGCGCAAGTTTTTATCGGAATCCTTGCGGGCGCTGGGCAAATACATCGGGTAGTCGCCGTAGTGGGTATTGCACCACATCATGTCGTCATCGTCAAAGCCGGCGGGCCAGATGCCGATACGCCGTTCCCAGGTGTTTTTCACACAAACGACTGTGGTGGCGGTGTGCCAATAGCGGCCATTGTTGTCCTGAAATGTAGCGCCATGGCCAGCGCCCCGGTTGAAGCCGCCCATTTTGCTGCTTAGGGGGTCGCTCTGTGGGAAGATTTGCCGCCCATCAAAAAGCGGACGGTCGCTCACGACAACGCCATCGGAATAGCCGCTGAATTCGGTACCAGGTGCGCCGTACTGGAAGTAGTATTTGCCATTGTGCTTCGTCACCCAGGCACCCTCGGCGAAGGGGTCGAGGAATGTATTGTCCATGTGTTCGCCGAAGCGCTGCCATCCGTAGCGCCATTGCTCCAGAAAATACATCGGTGTGCGGGTTCCTTTTGGCGTGAAGGTATTGCGGTCAAGCTCGACCCCATACATCGGCCAATTGTTGCTGCTGCCGTTGTACATGTAAAACCGGCCATCGTCGTCGGTAAAAAAAGCGGGATCCCAGCCGCCGATTTCAAAGCTGTCCACCAGCACAAACCACTTATTCCCCTTGGGATCGGTGCTGCCCCATAGCGAAAAATCGGAAGTATAGGTGCTGCCGAAGACCACCATCGTATCGCCAATGATACCTACGCCGGGGGCACAGAGATCGTCCTTGGTCTTGTTGTTCCAGGGCCGAAGGAAGCGCCGCTCATGGAAAGTCCAGTTGAGCAAATCCGGGCTGTGCCAGTAGCCCCACTGGTTGGTGCTGAACAAGTAAAAATCACCTTTATAGTTGACGATCACCGGGTCGGCGGTGGCACGGTGGCGGCCCCAAGCGGTGAAGCTCTCATAAGGCGTGTAGCCATAATCGAGGTTGGTGGGATTGCAATAGGTGCGCTGCTGTGCGGATGCGCTGAGGCTGCAAAAAACGGCAAGGACAATGGCAAGGATGAGTTTCATACGTTCAACATTTTGTGGGCAATGTAGGGATAGCAAGGCAGATTTTGCTATTCGGTTTAGCCAAAAGCTAACTGCACACCCTATATAATCCACCATTTGACCACGGCCAATAAAAAAGGGCGTAAACATCGTTCACGCCCCCTGCTGTTTCTTCGATTTCGCTCCAATGAAACCGAAGCTGGGTGTGGCCGAGGCCACGAATACTTGTTAATTCTGTAATATCAGCGCTTGCCAAATAGGCCGCCGAGCAAGTTTTTGCCGACCATACCTGCCACATCGTCGAGGATGCTGCCGTCGCCGTCCTTGTCGAGGAAGTTGGTGGCGAGGTTCATCAGCGGGTTGTTCGACTGTTTTTGGCTGGTGACGGTGTGTGTGAGCATACCTGCCAATCCGCTCACATCGAGGCCCTGTTGTTGCTTCTGCTTGCCCAACATGCCCATTACCATGGGTGCGAGCATGGTCATCAGGTTGCCAGTCTGGCTGCTATCAAGGCCGCTCATTTTGCTGATCATGTCCACTGCGCCGTTTTGGCGCTCGCCGAGCAAGTGGTTCAAAATGCCAGCGCCGTTCAATGCCCTGGGGTTCTGGGGCTGTGCCTGGCCGCCGAGCATGCCAAAGAGGTTGTCGAGTACACTGCCGTCGTGGTCACGTTCGAGGGCATTGGCGAGATTGGCAGCGCCATCGGGCGTGGAAGCATTTTTTGCCAGGGCGCCAACCAGGGTTGACATGATGCCGGACGCAGCCGTAGCTGTCTGCTCAGGATTTGCTCCACCAATGCGGGAGCTAAGGTTGCCAATGAAGTTGTCGTCCATTTGACCTTGCAATAATTCGAGTAGGTTTGCCATGTTGGAATTTTTTTTTGTGAATATATTTTCAAAAATGATTACGGACAATTAGAGCTTGTTTGCGATTTGGTGCTTGAGGCAAAAACGAGCCATTTTTCGTCAGTTTTTTATCTTTTTGAAGGAGCATAGTGGCGCTACGCAACTGAAAAAAGGTGAAAAAATGGCGGAAAAGAGCCGTTTTTTGGCCAAGTGACCAAATCGCAAACAAGCTCTTAGACGCAAACAGGGCCAAAAGTATCGGAGAATTGGCCCTTTCATGCTCTATGTGGTTGAAGCTGCTTTTTCCAAAACCAAAGATAGGCAATGCTTATTAATAAAGGTAAGGTTTACACTTGCGCCCAAACGGATACTTTTTTTTCAAATAAATCATCCTATCTTGCCCGCTGTATCGGAAGGAGGCTCAAAACCAGAATTTTAATTTAAACTGCACTGTATGTTGTAGGCTCCCCGACCCTCTTCATGTCCAACAAAAACTGCATACATGAACAAAACACACCACCCTTCGGAGGAAATAATTGCTCAAACCGATATTGGCACCCTTGCCCGCCAGTTTGTCCTCAATCTTTTCAACCAGAAAAACGATCCCCGCCTCGTCTTCCACACTTACCGCCAAACCTTGGAAATAGCCAGGGCTGTCAACAGCTTGGCGCAGGCCAATGGCCTGACGGAGCAAGAGTGGGGTATGGCCGAATTGGCTTCATGGTTCATCAATGTTGGGTATTTGTTTGATTATCAAAACCCGATGCCGAAGAGTCTGGAACTGGCGCAGAAATTTTTTGATGCACATCATTTTCTGCCCGAAAAACAAGCGTCTATTCTGCATTTGTTAAAGGCGGTTTTTTCTGACCAGCCACCCAAAACGGCAGAGTCGCAGGTGCTGTCGGACGCCATCCGTGCTGTGCATTTTGGAGAGCGCTTTTTTGAAAATGTCCCGCTCATGCGCCTGGAGCGGGAGCTCCTGCTCAACCAGCAATACAGCATCGAAGAATGGAACCAATACCAAATGCAATTGCTGCTGGGTACCCGTTTTTTTACTTCCGATGCCAAGGTGAATTTTGAGCCCTTGGTGGCCAACCACCTTGTTGCCATAAAGGGAAGGATGGAGAAGAAAAAAGGCAAGGAGTCTGCGACCGAGGGGTCGCAAAAAAAATTCAAGCACCTGGAAAGCAAGACCTCTGTAGGCACACAGACTTTTTTCCGCACCAATTATCGCACCCACATCAACCTGAGCGCCATCGCCGACAACAAGGCGAACATCATGATCAGCGTGAACGCCATCCTGATCAGCGTTGTCATTTCCATTATTTCTTACCGCAACATGACGGAAACAATGCCCGGCGTACTGATGCCGACCCTCATTTTTCTTGTCTCCGGCCTGGCTTCGCTCATTTTTGCCGTATTGGCGGCACGCCCAAAAGTAACTTCTATTGTAAATGACGGCACCCCCTTGGAGGATGCCAAAAAGAACATTGTCTTCTTCGGAAATTTTGTCAACCTGAAAATGGAAAAATACGAGGAACTGATGGACGAGGTTTTCAACGACAGCGAACTGCTGTACGGAAACATGACCCGTGATCTCTACCATTTGGGCAAGGTGCTGGACAAAAAGTACCGCTACCTATCCTTGTCTTACAATGTATTCATGGTAGGGTTCATCGCTACGGTCATGACCTTTTTGGTGGTGGTGTTGTCTTGAAAAACGTCATTAATGCCATTGGCATTGAGATCATTTTCCATAGGAAACCCCAGATTAGAAAACACTGGCGATTACCATTAAAGGCAGCTTTTTATAAAAAATAACCCCGGCAAGCGCTGCTTGCCGGGGTTTCGCATTTTTCTAAGGTATGTTTAGTGCTTGCTTTTGTTTTGTTTCACAAAAATATCAAAGCAGTGGGGCAATCACAAGAGCCACTACTGACATCAATTTCAACAGGATGTTCAACGATGGACCAGAAGTGTCCTTGAAAGGATCGCCTACCGTATCGCCCACTACCGCAGCCTTATGCGGGTCAGAACCTTTATAGTACATTTTGCCATTGATTTCCACGCCTTCCTCAAACATTTTCTTGGCGTTGTCCCAAGCCCCGCCGGCATTGGATTGGAAGATGGCCATGAGCACGCCGGTCACAGTCACTCCAGCCAACAAACCCCCTAACATCTCGGCACCGATAAGGCTTCCGAGGCCAATCCAACCTGGGATGAGGCCCACTAGCACAGGTACCAACACAGCCAACAGGCCGGGGCGTACCATTTCACGAATAGCGGCTTTAGTGGAAATTTCCACACATTTACCATATTCGGCTTTGCCTTCGGCGGCATCAAAAGTCTTTTTGTCGGAAGCGCTCCAGTCCTTTTCGTCTTTGCCTTCGTTGCGTTTCATTACTTCGAGGGCGGCCTTCAATGCTGGAATATCGTTAAACTGGCGGCGGACCTCCTGAATCATGTCCATCGCTGCACGGCCCACGGCACCCATCGAAAGAGCCGAAAACAGGAAGGGCAACATGCCTCCCACAAACAATGCGGCAGTCACAAATGGATTGGTCACATCAATTCCTTCCAACCTTGCATCGGGGTGTGTGAGGTTGTAAGACGTTACGAATGCAGCAAAAAGTGCCAATGCAGTAAGGGCAGCGGACCCGATTGCGAAGCCTTTTCCAATGGCAGCAGTGGTGTTGCCCACAGCGTCTAACTTATCTGTGCGGCCACGTACTTCTTTGGGTTGGTGGCTCATTTCAGCGATACCACCTGCGTTGTCGGAAATAGGGCCATAGGCGTCAACGGCGAGTTGGATGCCAGTGTTGGACAACATACCTACCGCCGCAATGGCTATACCGTACAAACCTGCAAAAACATAGGAACCGATAATGGCTACAGCGAGAATCAAAATAGGAATGGCAGTGGACATCATGCCTACACCCAGGCCGGCAATAATGTTGGTCGCAGCGCCGGTGCTCGACTGCTGTACGATACTTCTCACCGGACCGGTGCCGGTGCCGGTATAGTGTTCGGTGATAAGCCCTATACCCAAGCCACCTGCGAGGCCAAACAATACCGCCCAGAACACACCCATCGAATTATAGTCGTGACCGTCGAAATTCCAGGTAGCTGGCAGCATCCATTTTACAATGATAAAAGTGGCAATAAGCATGATGGCAGAAGAAATGAATTCGCCTTGGTTCAATGCTTTTTGTGGGTTGCCGCCTTCTTTAACTTTCACGAAGAAAGTGCCGAGGATGGAGGTCAAGACGCCCACTCCAGCCAGCAGTAGCGGCAGCAGCACTGCGTTCAGGCCACCGAAGTCGTTGGTGGTTTCGTAGCCGGCCATGCCGATAAAAGCTGCGCCAAGCACCATCGTGCCGACAATGGCACCCACGTAGCTCTCGAAAAGGTCGGCACCCATGCCGGCCACGTCGCCCACATTGTCGCCCACGTTGTCTGCGATGGTGGCGGGGTTCAGCGGGTGGTCTTCTGGTATGCCCGCTTCCACTTTGCCCACGAGGTCGGCGCCGACGTCGGCAGCTTTAGTATAAATACCGCCGCCCACCCTGGCGAACAGGGCGATGGAAGAAGCGCCAAATGAAAAGCCCGTAATAACGGTTATGACCTTATTTATATCCCAACCCATATTGGAGTAGGCGAGGAACAAAACACTTAGTCCGAGTACGCCCAGCCCGACCACGCCCATGCCCATCACAGAACCGCCAGCGAAAGCCACTTCCAATGCCTTGCCGAGGCTGGTGCGGGCTGCGTTGGTGGTACGCACGTTGGCCTTGGTGGCCACCTTCATGCCGATGTAACCAGCCAGTGCTGAACAAAATGCACCAATGATAAAAGAAAGTCCAATGAGCGGGGAGGAGTTTTCGGTATTGCCGCTGACCCCCAGCAGGATGGCCACAGCTATTACGAATATAATAAGCACTTTATATTCGGCCCGCAGGAATGCCATGGCCCCTTCTTCGATGGCCTTGGCGATGTTTTTCATCTGGTCGGTGCCAGCATCTTGTTTGGTTACCCAGGATGTTTTCCAAAAGGTGTACAACAAGCCCAGTGCGCCCAGTATCGGAATAATCAAAGTTAAATTCTGACCCATAATTTTTACGTTTTAATTTTGATGAATTTGGAAGGGTTGAATGGAATAAGTTTGCGGCTAAATGACGGTAGGCAGTTGGCCCAAAAGCAACCAACTGCCTACCCACGCAGCCGATTTTCCGTTTTGGTCGGCAAAAGTAGAACAAAACTTATATCTGACAAAACAGATTTAGCCCGCAGTTGGCTTAGTCCACAGTTTGCAGTCTTCAGTCCGCAGTCCACGGTCGTTGGTTCGTGAGCCACTACACTTTGTCAGTTAACTGCGGACTGAGGACTGCCAACTGTGGATTGTGGACTGATCCCGATAGCTATCGGGAGTAAACTGAACATGGCCGGTATCTATCTACATATTCCTTTTTGCAAACAGGCTTGCCACTATTGCAACTTTCATTTTTCCACTTCGCTCAAATACAAGGACGAAATGGTAGCCGCCATGCTGCATGAATTGGAACTGCAAAAGGACTATTTAAAAGACGAGCCTATTGAAACGATTTACTTCGGCGGCGGCACTCCTTCCTTGCTCGACCGTCGTGATTTGGATTTGTTTTTTGAAAACATTTTCAAACACTTCCGAACCCCAACGAACAACCAACAATCAACAACAAACAACATAGAGATAACCATAGAGGCCAATCCCGATGACCTCACTCCACAGAAAATCAAGGAGTTGCAACAAACGCCCGTCAACCGCATGAGTATCGGCATACAGTCTTTTTCAGAAGAAGATTTAAGATTTATGAACCGGGCGCATAATACGCAGGAAGCCATTGCCTGCATTGAAAATGCCCAAGCCGCCGGCTTTGAAAACCTGACTGTTGACCTCATTTATGGTGCGCCAACTACTTCCGATGAGCAGTGGGCGGCCAATCTGGAACAGGTTTTCCATTTCAATATCCCCCATTTATCCTGCTACTGCCTGACGGTAGAGGAAAAAACGGCACTCGGCCATTTTGTAAAAACAGGTAAGGCGAAGCCTGTGGACGAAGAACAGGCCGAGCGGCAATTCCAATATTTGATAAAGCAAACAGCCACAGTGGGTTATGAGCATTACGAAATTTCAAACTTTGCCAAACCAGGCTGGCATTCCCGCCACAATGCGAGCTATTGGCAGGGCAAAAAATACCTTGGCATCGGTCCCTCTGCCCATTCTTTCGATGGCCAAAGCCGTCAGTGGAACGTGGCCAACAATGCGCAATACATCAAATCATTGCAGGCTGGCCATTTGCCTTTTGAAAAAGAAATCTTGACGCCAGAGCAACGTTACAACGAATATGTGATGGTCTCCTTGCGCACGGTGTGGGGCTGCGATTTGGAAAAAATCAAGGACTTGGGTTTTGAAAAACACTTTTTAAAACAGTCAACTAATTATTTGGAAGAAGGGCTGATCGAGCAGGATGGGGCCATTTTCAAGCTCACTGAAAAAGGCAAATTTTTGGCGGACGGGATAGCGGCAGGACTTTTTATCGAGTGAAAATACATCGTGTTTTAGTCCGTCATGCACTTTTGCCAAAAGGATATTAGTTTTGTAAAAAACAATCTTGCATGTCCGTTCAAATTTCAAAGCGATTACTCACCGTCAGTGAATACCACAAAATGGCAGAATCGGGAATCCTCGGCGAGGACGACAGGGTGGAGCTTATTCACGGAGAAATTATTGAAATGAGCCCAATTGGTAGCAGGCACTCAAGCCATGTAAAACGGATTCTTAAACTACTCATCCAGTTGCTCGGAGATAAGGCAACCATAGGCGTTCAAGATCCAATCGTAATTGACGATTATTCAGAACCTGAACCTGACTTGTCTATTCTTGAATTCAGGGAGGATTTTTATGAAATGAAACATCCTCGGCCACACAATGTGTTTTTAGTTATCGAAGTGGCCGACACTTCACTTTATTATGACAGAGTTACAAAATTGAAACTCTACGCAGAAGCAGGGATCCCCGAATGTTGGATAGTTAACATCGAAGAGGAACAAATTGAGATGCACAAAACGCCTTCCGAAGACACCTATCTTTTTAGGGAAATTGTAAAGCGCAACGGGACCCTCATTTGGGAACGTTTCGATTTAACGATAAAAGCCGATAAGATTTTAGGGTAAAATCAAACCGTCAACGTAAAAACCGTCCCTTCGCCGACTGCCGACTGTACGCTAATACGCCCTTTGTGCAGCCGCAAAATTTGGCGGGAAAGGCTCAGCCCGATGCCGCTACCATCATCTTTCGTGGTATAAAATGGGACAAAGATTTGTTCCAATAATTCTTTTTCAATGCCAGAGCCATTATCGGCCACAGAGATGATGGTCTTGCCTTGCTTGCTGCGCTGCGTGGCGACGGTGACAGTAGCGTTTTCCTTTCCTCTTGTTGCGTCTATTGCATTTTTTACAAGGTTGATGATGACCTGTTCCATCATTTCCACGTCCGCCTGGAAGATGACAGGAGAGGTAGAAAGCTGTGTCTGGAATTTTACCTTGTTTTTTTCAAAAACTGGCTGGAACAGCACTTTTATCCGCTCCACGATGTCGTTGGCGTCCACTAGTTGGAACTTGGGCGAGGGAAGCCTGGTCAGGTTGCGGTAGGTTTCGGTGAAGTGCATCAGGCCTTCGCTGCGGTTGCGGATAGCGGAAATGGCAGCGCGTACATCGTCGGCGGTTTCTGCATCAATGGTCTCTCCTTTCTCGCCCAACATGCCATCAATGGTGGAGGTGAGCGAAACGATGGGCGTGATGGAATTCATGATTTCATGGCGGATGATGCGGATGAGTTTTTGCCAGGCTTCAAGCTCCTGTTCTTCCAATTCGCCCTGTATATTTTGAAAAGAAATAAGCTTCAGTTTTTGGTCCCGCAGGGCAAATTCGGTGGCTTGCAGGGCAAGTGGCAGTTGTTTGTTTTCGATGGTGACCCTTACCATCTCCCGCTCGCCCGTTTTCAGGGTTTTTACCACTTCCTGCAATTTCCCATCAATTTGTTCCAATGCGTCCACATGAACCAAGTATGGCTTGTGCAATAGCTTTTGCAAGGCTTTGTTCATCATAAAAATGCCGCCCTTCTCGTCCACACATAGCAGGCCCACATCCACGGCTTCCACGATGGTTTGCAGGTATTGGTGGTTGGCTTCTTTCTCTGCCCGTATGTTCAGGAACTTGCGGTTGATTTGGTTGAAGGCGTCGTACAGTTCGCCAAAAGACTTGCCCTTGTGGTGGCCGGAGTAGGTGGCTGAAAAGTCCTCATATTTTATCCCCAACAAAAAAGCGGTAAAGTCACGGTTGGTGAGGTTCACGTAGCGCACCATGTCCACCACTGCCAGCACTATCAGCACAAATACGATGAACATGGTAATGTAAAACTCCGTCTGCGTGACGCAATACACCAAGGCCAACACAAGGCCGATGACAGTGAGGATGCGGATAGTGATATTGACACGGAAGCTTTTAAACATGGGCCGAGGGCTTGGCTAATTTTAACTATTTAGGAGGGTATGGGAGGAGAAAGAAAAAAATGAATTTTTTTTCTTTCTCCTCCCACGTTTGGGGTGTTTTTGGAGAAAAATTTTCAATTTTTCTCCAAAAACACCCCTGCTAAGTAGTTACTGCTATTTTATCTTGATCAATGAATATAACGTCGAGAAAGACGCCGTCCAGATGTTCAAAATTTTTGTCGGTGCTGATGAGCGGAGCTTCAATAGCCGCAGCGGTGGCAGCTATCCAAAGGTCGTTTTTGCCCATATCCCTGGCGGGAAAATGCTTGGGCAGTTTTAGGCTTTTGTGGCGGTTGCGGCTGTAGGCGGAGATTTTTGCGTAAGCATCTAAGGTCTTGGGGTCTTTAATAGTCAATGGTTCAAAAAGGGCAATTGTTTCTTTCAGTTTTTTCTTTCGGGCGGAACCCCATTTGTTTTCGTATGCGAATGCCAGTAATTCTCCAACGAAGACCTTACTGATAAACCCGTTATTTCTTAATCCTTTTGGGAAATATGTTTTCTCAATGAAGTCCCAAATATTTGATTCCCTTACCTTATGTATCAGGATGTTTGTATCCAAGAGGTATTTGTCCATTATTAAGACATTTCTTTGACTGCTTTGATTAATTCTTCATCGGTCATCTCAATTTCTTCCTCCTCAGAAAATTCTTCATCTTCTTCGTTGAGCAATGAAGCCAATGGTTTTTTATAATGCTCATTTTTCATGCTCCTGGCTAACAAATACGCTCGCTTCCCATCTTCCTCCTCGTTCCACTTTACCAGTCCTTTATTTTCGAGCAAGTCTTTTATTTCCGACAATAGCTGCACCTGTTCCTCATCAGGCAGTTGTTTTACCAATTCCAGTATTTGATCAAAATTCAATGTTATTTCAAAACTCATATCTTTTCCCATGGCACTTTTTTTTTGATTAAAACAGATACGAAGTTACATATTAATACGCTTGCCTTCAATAGCCTTTTCACAACCCATACTTCTCCAACCTGCGATAAAGCGCCGCCCTCGTCAGCCCCAATTCCTCCGCCGCCTTGGTGATGTTGCCCTGGTGGCGGGTCATGGCTTTTTGGATGGCCCATTTTTCCAGATCGTCGAGGTTGTAAGAGTCGAGCGACTGATCCATGCCGCTTTGTTGCATGAGGTTTTGCAGCATGAAATCGTCGGGCTGCAATGTTTCCCCATCACAGAGGATGACGGCCCGCTCAACCGTATGCCGCAGCTCACGGATGTTGCCGGGCCAGTTGTAGGCTTGCAGCTTTTTCATGGTTTCGGGGGAAAATTTGAGCGAAGGTTTCTGGTATTTCCTGGCGTAAACTCCCAGGAAATGGTTGGCCAACAGGGGAATATCCGTCACACGATCCCGCAGCGGCGGCAAAGTGATAGCGACCGTATTGATGCGATAAAGCAGGTCTTGGCGAAAGGTTTTGTCCCGCACCATATCGTAAATAGGCATGTTGGTGGCGCAGACAAGGCGGATGTCAATAGGCGTGGGCTGGTTGGCTCCCACTTTTACGATTTCCCTGTTTTGCAAAACAGTGAGCAGCTTCGCTTGCATGGGCAGGGAAAGGTTGCCGATTTCATCCAAAAACAAAGTGCCTTTGCTGGCGGCCTCTAAGCGGCCCGTGCGATCCTCTTTGGCATCTGTAAAGGAGCCTTTTTTGTGGCCAAACAGCTCGCTCTCAAACAAGGACTCCGGTATTGCCCCCAAATCCACGTTGATAAAGACCTCGTCTGCACGGGGCGACTGCCGATGTATCGCCCTGGCTATCAATTCCTTACCTGTTCCATTTTCGCCAAGAATCAACACATTGGCGTCGGTTTTAGCAACCTTGTCTATGGTCTGGAAAATCTGTTTGATGAGCGTTGACTCGCCCACGATGTCGCCATAGTGCTGGTCAATATCGGCGCTCATGATGCGCTGGCGGCTTTGCAGTTGCTTCACCTCCTGCTTCGATTCGCTGAGGCGGGTTGCGGCATGGATGGTGGCCAGCAGTTTTTCGTTGCGCCAGGGTTTTTCCACAAAATCCACTGCCCCGTTTTTCAGGCACTCTACGGCTACTTTCACGTCTCCGTAGGCGGTTACCATGATGACATTGGCGGAGGGGTCAAGTTCTATGACCTTTTTAAGCCATTGCATGCCCTCCCTGCCGCTGGTGTCGCCCTTGCGGAAGTTCATGTCGAGCAGGATTACATCGGGTTCGTATTGGCGCATGAGGCGGGGCAGCAGGTTCGGATTGTGTTCGGTGAACACCCGGTCGAAGTGCTGTTTCAAAAAAAGCCGGAGGGTCAGCAAAATGTCTTCCTCATCGTCAACGATGAGGATGGTGGCGTCTTTTCTCATAAATGATGTCGGGTTTGCTTTTTGTTTTTCGCAAGGACACAAGTTTAAGGCAAAAGTGCCAAGGTTGAGTTTTTTTGGATAGAGAATGTTTATTTTTTAGACCGGGCCACAGTTCCTTACCTTTGCACCATATCTCATTTGGGGTGTCTTCTTTGAAATGATGAACTATAAACGATGAATGATGAACAGGCTGCCCGTTCATCGTTTATCATTCATAATTCATCGTTCCGAAGGAAGGCTGAGATCATACCCATCGAACCTGCCCGGGTCATGCCGGGAAGGGAAATGAATGCTCGCCTTTATCATCAGCAGCACTTCATCACAGATTGGTAACCCATCGTGTCGTAACGCCGGGCCGGTGCCTGGCGGCACTTGTTTTTTACTAAAATCAGCAACACGATGAAAAAGTTACGTTTGGTGGGGGCAGCGCTCCTGCTCTCCACTTTTGCATTTTCACAAGCCAAAATCACGGGGAGTATTAAATCCGACCAGGGTTGGCCGATGTCTGGGGTCAACCTGCTTCTAAGCGAAACAGGCAAAGGCACCTTTACAGACGAGTATGGGAATTATGTTTTTGAAAATTTGAATGCGGGCGACTACTTACTACGTGCCACTTTCATAGGATATGAAGATAGGTCTCTTCCGATTCATATTGAGGATGGGGAAGATTTTATAGAATTAAATATTTCCATGACGCCAGCGGCGTATTTGATCGAAGCACTTACCGTAAAGGCCACCCGGGCAGAAGAAAATTCACCATTCACCCATTCCACCATTCATAAAGAGGAATTGGAATCCAAAAACCTCGGCCAAGATGTGCCCTACCTGCTGGACGCACTGCCCTCTGTCGTAGTGAACTCCGACGCAGGGGGAGGCATCGGTTATACAGGCATCCGCATACGTGGTACCGACCCGACCCGCATCAACGTGACCATCAATGGTATCCCCATCAACGACGCCGAATCGCAGGGCATGTTTTGGGTGGATATGCCCGATTTTGCCAGCTCCACGCAGGACATTCAAGTGCAGCGGGGCGTCGGTACTTCCACCAATGGGGCGGGGGCTTTTGGGGCGACCATTAACCTCAACTCCACCCAGTTTCACAAAGATCCTTATGGTGAAATCAACGGCTCTGTTGGCTCATTTGGTACGCTGAAAAGCACGGTGCAGTTCGGGTCTGGCCTCTTGAGCACTCCGCAGTCCACAGATGGCAGTTTCGAGCGAAGCGAGAATCCTGAACCCGCTTCGGGACAGCCGTCCACGGGATTTACGTTTGATGGGAGATTGAGCCGCATAGTATCCGATGGCTACATCGATCGGGCCAGCGTGGATCTGAAATCTTTCTATTTCTCCGGTGCTTATTTGGGTAATAAAAGTTCACTCCGGGCCAATGTTTTTTCAGGAAAAGAAGTCACTTACCAAGCCTGGAACGGCGTACCTGCACAATACGTGGACGATGACGAATTGCGCAAATTCAACGTCTCCGGCACAGAGAAATCTTTTGAAGACCCGCATGATAACGAGGTAGATGATTACAGCCAAACCCACTACCAACTCATTTACAACAAGGAATTTAATGAAATATGGCAACTAAACCTGGCCGGGCATTATACCCGTGGCTATGGTTTTTTTGAACAATACAAAGCGGACGAACCGCCTTCTCGCTACCTCATCCCTGAGCCAATTTGTCCAGACACCGTGGGTGCTTGCCTGTTCGATTACATCCGCCGACGCTGGCTGGACAACCACTTCTTCGGCGGGGTGTGGTCGCTGCATTTTAACCCCTATAACAAGCCGCAACTCACGCTCGGCGGCGGCCTGCACCAGTACCTCGGCGACCATTACGGCGAAATCACCTGGGGGGAATACTTGGAAAATGTTGAGCCCGACCACCGCTATTACTTCGGCACGGGCGACAAGTTGGACGTGAACATATTTGCCAAAATACAGCACCGCCTGGGCCGTCGCCTCTATAGCTTCGCCGATATGCAATACCGCCGGGTGGATTATGAAATAAGCGGTTCGGACAATGACCTGCGGGAAACAAACGTCACGGTGGATTACAATTTCTTCAATCCAAAAGTGGGGCTGGTTTTTGATTTTAGTGAAAATCGGAATACCAATATCTATGCTTCTTTTGCCGTAGCCAACCGGGAACCGAACCGCAGCGACTTCACCGATGCTCCCATCGGCACCCAGCCGAAACCGGAGCGGCTCTACAACACGGAAGCAGGCCTTCGATTAAACCGCTGGGGCGGACAGTTCGGGGCGAATTTTTACCACATGCTGTACAAAGACCAACTCGTGCTGACGGGCAACATCAACGACGTGGGCAACCCCATCCGCAGCAATGTGCCGGATAGCTATCGCATGGGCGTTGAATTGACGGCCAGTATCGAATTGTTGCCCCGCCTAGCGCTCGACGCCAACGCTGCATTCAGCCAAAATAAAATCCACCATTTCACCGAATATATTGACAATTGGGACACAGGGGAACAGGAGGTGGTAGCGCACGGCACAACGGATATTGCATTTTCGCCCAATGTGGTAGCATTTGCCAGAGTAAACTATGTGGTATTGAATAAAAATATGCACCAACTCACCGCCTCCCTCTCCGGCAAACACGTCGGGCAGCAGTTCATTGACAACACCTCCAACGACAACACGGTGCTGGATGCCTATACGGTCAGCGACTTCCAACTGCGCTATGTGCTGAAGCCTTCTTTTTTAGAGGAAGTGAGCATTAACCTATTGATAAACAACCTCTTCGGTGCCCGCTACTCAGCGAATGCCTGGACGTATCGCTATTTCTCTGCTGGCTACGATGGCAGACCGGACGACCCATATACAAGGCTGGAAGGTGGCGATGTTTATAATTTGACAGGATATTACCCGCAGGCAGGAAGGAATTTTATGCTGGGGCTGGGGGTGAAGTTTTAAGCGTTACTTCATCCTTTTTTTGAAAAAATTCATCAGCGCCGTCACGTAGTTCCCGTCCGTTCGGATACTCACCACGTCAGTGCCGGTGCGGGCGAAGGTGGTTTTAAAATAGCGCAGGTTGTCCTTGAACCAATGGGCGTAGGTTTCCCGCAAATGCCGGGATGAGGTGTCCAGCCAGGCCTGTTGGCCCGTTTCTGCATCCACGGCACGGATAAGGCCGACCTTGGGCAATTCTTCCTCACGGGGATCATAGACGTGGACGCCCACCACATCGTGGCGGCGGGCGGCGATGCGCAGCGGGGCCTCGTAGCCACGGCCCATAAAGTCGGATAGGATAAAGCAGATGCTGCGTTTTTTTACCACATTGTTCAGGTAGCGGAGGGCTTGGCCGAGGTCGGTGCCAGTGTGCTGCGGATGGAAGTCAATCAGTTCCCGGATGATGCGCAGGATGTGCTGGCGGCCTTTTTTCGGGGGGATGAATTTTTCGATTTTATCACTAAAAAAAATGACGCCTATTTTGTCGTTGTTCTGGTTGGCGGAAAAGGACAGTACAGCGCATATTTCCGTAATGAAGCCCTGTTTGAGTTGGTTGGAGGTGCCAAAATAAGCGCTTTGGCTTACATCTATTACCAACATTACAGTCAGTTCCCGCTCCTCCTCGAAGACCTTCACGAATGGTATGCCCGTGCGGGCGGTTACGTTCCAATCAATATTGCGCACGTCGTCCCCATACTGGTAGCCCCGCACTTCACTGAACGACATGCCCCTCCCTTTAAAGGCACTGTGGTACTCTCCTGAGAAGATTTGCTTGCTCAAGCCCTTCGTCTTGATCTCTATTTTCCGTACCTTTTTGAGGAGTTCGGTGGTGTCCATTTGAAATGAGAGAATGAGAGAATGAGAGAATGAGAGAATTGAGCGCAGCAGAAACAATTCGTAGCATTCTTGACTTCTCAAACTTTTTATGGTACTTCTACCGTATTCAGTACTTTATTGATGATGTCTTCCTGGGAAATGTTCTCGGCCTCCGCCTCGTAGGTGAGGCCAATACGGTGGCGCATTACGTCGTGGCAGATGTTGCGAACGTCTTCCGGGATGACGTAGCCACGGCGGCGCAGGAAGGCTAGTGCTTTGGCAGCCAGGGCCAGGTTGATGCTGGCCCGGGGCGATCCGCCGTAGTTGATCAAGGGTTCGAGATTGGCCAGGCCATACTGCTTGGGGTTGCGGGTAGCGAACACGATGTCGAGGATGTAGCGCTCTATTTTTTCATCCATATACACCTTGCGCACGGAATTCCTGGCCCGCAATATATCGGCGGTCTGGACGATGGGGCTGATTTCACCATAGCCATCTTCGCCCAGGTTGCGGCGCATGATTTCCCGCTCTTCTTCCAGTTCTGGGTAACCCACTTTTACTTTTAGCATAAACCGGTCGGTCTGCGCTTCGGGAAGTGGGTAGGTGCCTTCCTGTTCAATGGGGTTTTGGGTAGCCAATACGAGGAAGGGTTCTTCCAGTTTGAAAGTCTCGCCGCCGATGGTCACTTGGCGCTCTTGCATGGCTTCGAGCAGGGCCGACTGCACTTTGGCAGGAGCCCGGTTGATTTCGTCTGCCAAGATGAAATTGGCGAAAATCGGCCCTTTGTGTACGGCGAATTTCGTGGTGCTGGGGTTATAGACCATCGTACCGATAATGTCAGCCGGCAGCAGGTCGGGCGTAAACTGAATGCGGTGAAACTGGGCATGGATGGCCGTTGACAAAGTCTTGATGGCCAATGTTTTAGCCAAACCGGGAAGTCCTTCGAGCAGGATGTGGCCTTTTGTTAACAGCCCAATCATCAGGCGCTCTATCATTTGGCGCTGGCCGACGATGACCTTGGCGGTTTGGGCGTTTAGTTGGTCCACAAAGGCACTGTCGTGGTAAATCTGCTGGTTAATGGCTTCTATGTCTATGGATTGCATATCGGGTTGGTAGATATTGTGGTTTGTGGTTATGGTTTGTGGTTTTTCTAAAATACTGGTTTCAGTTGATGGTTTTATAAAAAAGTGGGGCAAATATAGGTAACATGGCTTCGTTTGGTGCAAAGGGCAATTCAGTAAAATCAAATGCCCCGGACGGTAGTCCCGAGCCAAGTTCAGGATTCACGCTTCGCTCGAAACTGAGGACTGAGGACTGTGGACTGCGGACTGAATTCTGAAGACTGCACCCCCCCTACTTCTTTTTATTCTGTTCCAAAGATTGCTGCATTCCCCGTTTCACGGGCAGTTGCACATTGAAATAAAAGGTTTTTTCAATGCTTTTGTTGTCGTCTTTTTTGGCCGTCACGATTTTGTAGCTCTGGCCATTATTTTCGAGCAGCGACTGGCCTGTCATGTAGTAGCCCAGTTTATCCAAGACCAGTTCCATGTCCCGCAGGCTGCTGATAACGAAAGCCGTTTCAAAAGTTTCGCCCGTTCCGCTCTTCAAAGGCACGTCCAGCAAGGCAAAATATTTTTGATAATTCTGCACCGTTTGCAGGCTGTCTTCGGCCATCCAGGCGGTATAGCCCCGCTCCAGCCAACCCGTCAGGCTGCCGGGATTTTTGGATAAAAAGTTGCCCATCAGGCTTATGGCCTCCGGAAATTTTCCCCTTCTGGAAAGCGAGTTGGCGGCATCGAGCAGGCGGTCTTCCCGCACAGAATTGTATTCCTTGCGCAGGGCATGGCCATAATAAAGGGTGGCCATTTCCTGCGATGTCAAATTTGTTTCACCACTATAAAACCGCTGGCCAATACTGTTGTATAGCGAAGTGTCCGCTTGCAGGCGCTGTTCCAGCACCTCAATGGTTTCACCATAAACGTTTTGTGCAGTAGTTTTTAAAAAAGGGGAAAAAATTAAAAAGGCTGTGAAAGCCAAGAAGGTCATTTTCATTGAATATCAATCTTTTGGCAAAAGTAAGCGGATGTGCTAACGCTGCGTGAGTACAAATCGGTATTTGAACCAAAAGAAATTTTGCCGTCAGTGCCCTTCTACTCTTGCAGGCCGGGCCGAGGTGTCAGCCGCTTTCTCCTTGGCCTCCACTTTCTCCTTGTGTTCCTTGATGACGTGCCGCCCCAGGGTTCCATTGAACCTTTTGAAAAAACCTTCCCGCTCGGTAATAGAAACAAAGTCGGCTACAAAAGCTTGCTGGTAAGGGATTTCTGGTTCGCCGCACAGGTGGGCAGAGAGGGAATCGAACTGCATGGGCAGATAGGCCACCTCCGTGAGGCCAAGTTTTTTTCGATGCCTGGCAAACTTGCGGAGCATGGAAGTTTGGAAAGGGTCGGTGGCCAGGGCAATCTTTTTAAAGCCGAGTTCTTTGGCCCGCTCCACGCCATAGTACAGGTTTTCAGTGCTATGCTCTGCCTTTGGTTCCTGGAAAATATGCACTTTCGGGATGCCGAGCGCCTCGGCATAAAGGGCCATCACGTGGCTTTCCGTGTAGGGCGAATAAACCGCCGAACCAGAGTAGATGATGTTTTTAGCATAGCCCTTTTCGTACAAATAGTGCGACCAGCAAACCCGGCCTTTCATGGTGTAGCTCCATTTGCCATCCTCCAGCGGCACACCTGGCACGATGACGACATCGTAAGGGGCCTTTTGGACATCTTCCTGGTAAATTTTTTCAATCTTTTTGGAAGTATAACAAGAGATACAGGAAGAGATGGAGGCAAAAGCGACCAGGGAGAACAGGATGGTCGTGGACAGGTTGCGCATGGTTAGTTTCTAACGGACGGTGTACGGCGGAGGTCTTGTGTACTACCTTACCACTCGGATGACCATCATTGTTTGTGAGTTGATGAATGAAATATTGAGAGAAACAGGATGGTAGGAGTATTGTTCAAGAATTGTCTTTCAAAAGCCATCTACTTCCTCATAAGCTTTAATCAAAGCCATTTCCCCTGCCCTGCCTTCAAAAGCATTGCCGTGTTCCATGCCCAAAATGCCCTCAAACCCGTGGCCGTGGATATATTTGAAAACGTTTTTATAGTTGATTTCGCCAGAGGTCGGCTCTTTGCGGCCGGGGTTGTCGCCAATTTGGAAATAGGCGATTTCGTCCCAACTCGCCTCAATATTGGGTATCAAATTGCCCTCCGTGATTTGCTGGTGGTAAATGTCGAAGAGGATTTTGCAGGCGGGACTGCCCACGGCCTTGCAAATTTCATAAGCCTGCGGGGATTTGGTCAAAAACAGACCCGGATGATCCCTAAAATTGAGCGGTTCCAGCACCATCGTCAGACCGTGCGGCTCCAAAAGGCCGCAGGCTTGCTTTAGTGATTCTACCACATTGGCAGTCTGATAGCCCATGTCGAGGCGAAGGTCGAGGTGACCCGGCACGACGGTCATCCAGCGGGCGTTCACCCGTTTGGCCACTTCCACGGATTGTTTGATAAAGTCTAAAAACTCCTTGCGCCCATCCTCCTTTCCGCTGGCCAGGTTGGGCTTGTCCCAATAGATTTCATGGGCCACGAACACGCCCATTTGGATGCCGCTGGCCGACATGGTCTGCGCCATTTTTTCCTGCAAGGCCACCTCCCGGCTGCGCATGTCGTTGTCCTCAAAAGCTTTAAAGCCCATTTCCGCCATAAATTTTAGCTGTGCGACGGGGTCTTCCCCTGCCGATTGGGCGAACATGCCAAGGTGCGGGGCATATTTCAATTTAAATTGGCGGACAGTGGGTGCCTTTCCATTGGCGGCCAAAATATTGGATGCCCCAGTCGCCGTCAGAGCGGCAGTGGACAACAAGCTGTTTTTCAAAAAATTTCTGCGCTGCATGTTATGTGGAATGATGAATGTGAACGATGAACAAGGATGTAGAAAAACCAATTAAGCGTTGGCCAATTGCTCGCTTGTCTTGCCAAAGCGCCGCTCCCGGTTTTGGTAGTTGATGATGGCTTCGTAGAGGTGTTCCTTCCTGAAATCAGGCCAGAGGGTTTTGGTAAAATACAACTCTGCGTAGGCTATCTGCCACAACAAAAAGTTGCTGATCCGTGCTTCGCCGCTGGTGCGGATGAGCAATTCCGGATCGGGCATCCCTTTAGTCGAAAGGGCATCCGAAAACGTGTCTTCTGCGATATTTTCCGGCTCCAATTTGCCTAATTTAACCTGCTCTGCCAGCTTGCGGGCAGCTTCCACGATTTCCCATTTGGAACTATAATTCAATGCTAAAACAAGCGTCATTCGGTTGTTGTGGCTGGTATCTTCGATGGCTTTCAATAAAGTTTTACGACTCTTTTCAGGCAATTTTGACAAATCACCAATAGCCTGTAGGCGGATGCTGTTTTCGTTGAGTGTTTTGATTTCCTTTTTGATCGTGTCCACCAACAATGCCATCAAGGCGTTGACCTCCATTTCCGGGCGGTTCCAGTTTTCAGTGGAAAAGGCATAAAGGGTAAGGTATTCCACACCCAGTTCGGCAGCGCTCTCCGTTGCTTCACGTACCGCTTTCACGCCATTACGGTGGCCAAATACCCTCGCCATGCCACGCTCCTTGGCCCAGCGCCCATTCCCGTCCATGATGATGGCAATGTGGCGGGGCAATTTTTCAAGATTTATTTGCGATTTCAGATCCATGCTAAATAAGTGAGGCAGTGAGCGGTGAGATGGGAGGGAAGCGAAGCGCCTTTTACGAATCCCAACACCCACTATCGGCATTTTGAGGCTTGGCAAAAATAGCAAAAGCTCCCACTTTGGAGCCAAAGAAAAATTACCCCATGCCAGCCGCAGGCCATTGACTGAGGACTGATCCCGATAGCTATCGGGAGTGGACTGAATACTGCCAACTGAACACCGTCGCTTTGCCCTTTGCCCCCGCCGCCTTACCTTTGTAGTACACAAAACCCACCGCACCCATGTACGATTACGATGTCATCATCAGCTTCATCACGGCTTTTACGCTCACTTATTTTGTCATTCCTCCCATCATCAGGGTGGCCAAGGCTAAAAACTTATGCGACGAACCGGGCGAACGGCGCTCCCATTCAGAGAGTACACCCAGGCTTGGCGGCATCGCTATTTTCGCAGGGGTTATTTTTTCTATTATGTTGTGGACGCCTTTTGCGCAGTATGGCGGCGACCTCCAATACGTGCTATGCGCCTTTATCTTGATATTTTTGATTGGGGTAAAAGACGATATTGACGCCATTTCGCCTTCCAAAAAACTGGTGGTGGAAATCCTGGCGGCGGTTATTTTAGTTTTCAAGGCCGGGGTGAAAATTTCCAGTCTTTACGGCATCATGGGCATAGATTCACTGGGGATTTTTTGGAGCGCCCTGTTCACCGTTTTTACCATCATTGTCATCATCAACGCACTCAATTTGATAGACGGCATCAACGGCCTGTCGGGCAGCCTCACCATCCTGATCACAGGCACGATGGGCATCTGGTTTTTGCTCATCCAGCGCTACGACCTGTCCATCATGGCCCTGTCGGCGGCGGGCGCCACGGCGGCTTTTTTGAAATACAATTATTCCCCTGCCAAAATATTTATGGGCGACACCGGGGCTTTGTTGCTGGGCCTGATTTGTTCCATTTTAGTCATCAATTTTATTGAGCTGAATGCTGTGCTGGAAGACCTGCACCCCTTCAAGTTCAATGCCGCACCTGCCGTGGCCTTTGGTATTTTGATACTCCCCTTGTTCGATACGCTGCGGGTATTCACCACCCGTGCCCTGCGGGGACGGCACCCCTTGTACCCCGACCGCACCCACATCCATCACCTATTGCTCGATTCTGGACTCAACCACATGCAGGCCACTGCCGTGCTGGTGGGAGTCAATGTCTTTTTCATCGTCCTCGTGTTCCTATTGCAGCGCTACACCACCAATGCCTTGCTGATTATTATCATGCTGGTCAGCATTTCATCGCTCATGGTAGGTGGCCTGTACTATTCTTTGCACAAAAAAAACAGGCTGAAATTGACGTAAAAAAACGATGAACTATGAACGAAAAATGATGAACCTTCGGGCACGTTTGCTTCACCTCATTTTTCCTGTTCTCACACCTGCTATACTTCGCAATAATAGGTTTTCCCGAAAAACAGGACAGGTAGTGCAAATGGGGGCTTGGGGGTGAAGCCCCCGATTCCGATAGCTATCGGAACCTCCCCGACGAGCTCCCGATAGCTATCGGGAAAGGCGGCGAGGAGGGGCAAAATGTGAATTGCATAACATGTCCCGAATATCGGATAAACCTATTAGCACCGAGTATATATTGCACCGCCCAAGGCTTCCAAGTTTTTGTGTAAAATGTCAAATAATTTGCCGCCCAATTCATCCATTCTGCTGGTGAGTTGTTCATTAGCCCATATTGTCCATAGTGATTTGGTTAAAAATTACAGTTTCAAATAAAAACCATTTCAGTTAAAGAAAATAATATTGCAAAATTGAATGACAAAAGTCCTTAAGTTGCTGACATTCAACAAAATGACTCAATGATTAATGACTTTTCAATGACGTCCATCAATAATTCAACCATCACCCGTGCCCAACACTTCCACTTCCTGGCTGCTGAAAATGGCCTGGCGGGACAGCCGCCGCAACCGGGGCCGCCTGTTGCTCTTCATTTCCTCCATTGTCATCGGCATCGCAGCATTGGTTGCCATCAATTCCTTTAGCGAAAACCTGCAAAACGACATCAACAATGAAGCGAAAAGCCTGCTCGGTGCCGACCTAATCGTACAAGGCAATGCTCCCGCCGGCGATTCCGTGATGCAAGTTTTTGACCAACTGGGCAGCATAAAACGGGCGGAAACGATGAACCTCGTCTCGATGGTTTATTTCCCCGAAAATGGCGGAACGAGGCTCTCGCAGGTGCGGGCCTTGGAAGGCGAGTATCCTTTTTTTGGAAAACTCTCTACGGAGCCTGTTGACGCAGCAGAAGTGTTTAAGTTGGCGGTTTCCAGTCCTCAGTCTCCAGTCCCCAGTCCTCAGATTGCATTGGTAGAAAAGACGCTGATGCTCCAGTTCGCTTTGAAAGTAGGCGATACGGTGCGGGTAGGCTCAGTGCCTTTTGTGATTGTGGGCCAATTGAATTCCGCCCCTGGTCGTGCGGGCATCGCCGGCACGATTGCCCCGGTGGTTTACATCCCCAAGCAATATTTGGAACAAACGGGCCTGGTGCAGCGGGGCAGTTTGATTTGGTACCAATATTTTTTCCAGTTCCCTGAAAACACCGATGTAGAGGGCAAAATGCTGCCCCTGCTCGACCCCGTTTTGGAAAATACCGCCCTTGATACCGAGACCGTTGCACAGCGCAAAGAAGACTTGGGCGAGGCATTCGGCAACATGCGCACCTTCCTCAACCTGGTTGGTTTTATTGCGCTTTTGCTCGGCTGCATCGGAGTGGCCAGTTCGGTGCATATTTACATCAAGGACAAAATGGCCAGCATCGCCGTGCTTCGCTGCCTTGGCACAAAGGGCCTGCAAGCTTTTCAGATTTTTTTAATACAAGTGGTGGTGCTGGGATTGGTGGGAGGCGTTTTGGGGGCAGTCATCGGCAGTTTGTTGCAGGTGGCCTTGCCTGCCGTGCTTGGGGATTTTTTGCCAGTACAAAATGTGAGCGCCAATATTTCCTGGCAAGCGATGGGCATGGGGGTATTGACAGGTTTGGGCATCACCATTTTGTTTGCCTTGCTGCCATTGCTGGCTATCCGGCGGGTGTCGCCGCTGCGCACCTTGCGGGCTTCTTACGAGGAAGACACCAGTGGTCGTGACCCCTTGAGATGGGTAGTATATGCTTTGATTTTCCTGTTTATCTGCGGTTTTACTTATGCTCAAACAAAGGATTGGAAATCTCTTTCCTTTGCCTTCGCCATCGTTTTTGCTTTCCTCGTTTTGGCGGGAGTGGCCAAGGCGCTTACCTGGGCCGTGCGCAAGTTTTTCCCTACCCAATGGAGCTACATCTGGCGGCAGGGCATTGCCAATTTGTACCGCCCGAACAACCAAACCCTCATCCTCATCGTGACCATCGGCCTCGGCACGGCGCTCATTTCCACCCTGTTTTTGGTACAGGATCTTTTATTGAAACAAGTGGAATATACCGGCTCCGGCGACGTGCCGAATATGATTGTTTTCGACATACAAACCCCTCAAAAAGAAGCAGTTGCCAAATTGACCGAAGCCAACGGCCTACCCGTGCGCCAGCTCGTGCCCATCGTCACCATGCGGGTGGACAACATCAACGGCATCACCAAAGAAATGAACCAGCAGGACACGGCAGGCATCAAAAAAAATCCTGAAGAAAACGAAGGCCGCAGAGGCCGCAGGGGCGGCAGGGACGACGACGATGGCCCCGGCCCCGAGTCCAAAGATGGCCGCATCCGAAATTGGGTCTTCGACCGTGAGTTCCGCAGCACTTACCGGGATTCGCTGATTGAAACGGAAGAAATCGTAGAGGGCGAATGGCACGGCACTATTGGTGAGGACGGCATTGTTTACGTCTCCTTGCAGGAAGGCATCGCCAGGGACATGAACGCCAAAATCGGCAGTAAAATCACCTTCAACGTGCAAGGAGCGCTGATTGAAACGGTGGTTGGCAGCCTCCGAAAAGTGGACTTCCGGCGGGTGCAGACGAACTTTTTTGTGGTGTTTCCGAAAGGCGTGTTGGAGCAGGCCCCGCAGTTTTACGTCATCGTGTCGAGGGTGGACTCTGAAGAGCAATCGGCCAAATACCAGCAGGCGCTCGTGAAGGAATTCCCCAACGTCTCCGTCATAGATTTGACCCAAATCCTGAAATCGGTGCGCTCCATTTTGGACAAAGTATCTTTTGTCATCCGCTTTATGGCCTTGTTCAGCATCCTCACGGGGCTGGTCGTGCTGATCAGTTCTGTGGTATTGAGCAAATTCCAGCGCATACAGGAAAGTGTGCTGCTGCGGACCCTCGGTGCCCATCGCCGCCAAATCATCCGCATCAATGCCCTGGAATATTTCCTGCTCGGCTCCCTGGCCACGTTCACGGGCATAATGCTATCCTTCGTCGGAGCCTTTGCCGTGGCGAAATGGCAGTTGGAAATCCCTTTCGAGCCGAACCCCTTGCCGCCGCTGATCGTGTTCGTGGCCATCACGGGTATGACGATGTTGATTGGGTTATTGAACAGCCGTGAAATAGTGCGGAAGCCGCCGCTGGAAGTGCTGCGAAAAGAGGTTTGATTTTATTTTTTTCAAAAAAAACTCACCAAACATAAGTCCCTGCACTGCCAGGGCCCAGGCTGGCGACAAAGCCCTGCCCGTTTTTGTCCACATAAAAATGGGCCTGCTCCTGCCCATCATTCAGCACCAGCAAAACAGTCTTGCCATCGGGACGGACAAAGGCCACATTAGGCAAGGAATCTGGCCCTTTGCTGCCGATCCTCACACTGCCGGGCCACACAAAACGGCTGGCATGTCCCACAATGTAATAGCTGACATTCCTCGTGATGTTTTGGCCATCAATGGTCAGTGCGCCCTTGCATTCTGTGCAGCCGCCGGGCGTGTGTGGCTCGAAATTGGGGTCGTTGGCCAAGTTCCATTCCAGGGCAGTGCGGCTCCAGTTCCGCATCGTGCCGATGATGACGTTTTTGATGTGCCATTGAAAATCACCATCAAAAGTTCCCTTTGCACCCGTCCATTGTTCGGTGAAGTATAGTGCCTTGTCAGGATGGGCATCATGAACCTTGGAAAGGGCGCTGACTTCGCCATTGTACAAATGAAAAGCGGAGCCATACACAAATGGCTTTGCGGCAGCATCATCTAAAATGGCAATGGGAAATTCTGGCTGGTCGCAGTTATGATCCCAAACAATGATTTTGGTGGAAATGGCGGCATCCCGAAAGGCTGGGCCGAGGTGGTTTTTGACAAAATCAGCCTGCTCCTGCGCCGACATGACCAAACTGGGGTTGTTGCCACCGTGCTGAGGCTCATTTTGAGGCGTGACGGCATCAATGGTGATGCCCTGCGCCGCCATTTGCTGGATGTATTTTACAAAATAATCCGCATAAACACTGTAAAACTGCGGCAGGAGATTTCCGCCTTTTGAGTCGCCGTTGCTTTTCATCCAAACTGGGGAGCTCCAAGGTGAGGCCATGATTTTCAGGTCGGGGCGGATGGTCAAAATCCTTTTCAGTATGGGTATCAAATCTACTGAGTCGGGGCCGAGGCTGAAATGGGCGAGGGCCGTATCCGTTTGGCCGGGCGGCAGGTCGTCATAACTGAACACCGATTCGCTCAAATCGGAAGCGCCCAAGCTGATGCGCAGGTAAGAAATGCCAATTGCATCGCTTTCATTGCCAAACAGTTCCTGCAAAAGTTGCGCTTTTTTTTCCTCGCCCAATTGGTTAATCAAGGAGGCACTGCCCCCCGTCAATGTAAAGCCAAATCCTTCCACTTCCTGAAAACGCTCCGAACTGTCCAGCCGGATGGTAGGTGTTTCTTTTTCAGGCAAATTGGAAAAAGTGATGGTGTCTGGAAAGAGCAACTTTTGCTGATCTGGCGTGGTGGTCCAGGCATACACCAAACTTGTTTTTTCCTTTTGGCTGTCCGTTGGGCTACAGGCATTTAGCAAGAGAAAAATGGCGCTAAAAAGTATAAAATGCTGGCTGTTCATCGCTGTCATGTTTTTACAGCAAATGTAATATTCCCAAGTATTGCTGGGCATAGACTGCTTTGCGGGCTTGCTGTTTTATAGCCTTTTTTATTTGAAAAAATAATGGCAAAAGGCGAACGCAACTTGATGATGCCTCAAAAAACGAACGGCAGATTTGGTCAGAAAAAAAGCCTATACCCCAAGCCAATAGTGCGGGGGCGGTTGGTAGCAAACCTCGGCCTGCCGGGGTAATCGGTGGCAACGGAGAAAATATCGCCATAGTTGGCAGCCGTGTTGGTCAGGTTTTCAACAAAAATAGAAACCTCATGATGGGAAAATACAAGCCCCGCACGGGCGTGTACAATGGCGTAAGGTGCAAAAATGAGGTAGGCATTTTCGGCTTCTTCCGGCGAAAAGGTATTCATGCGGCGGCCTACATATTGCACATCGAAGCGCAGGTAAAAAATGTGTTTTCCGTTCAAGGGTTTGCTGAACTGAGCATAGGCGTTGGCGCTGATTGGCGGCGTGAAAAGGATGCGGTCGCCGCTTTCGGCATCGAGGTGGGGGCCGCTTTTGTCCACCACAGCCCGAAGCAGGCCGAGCCCTCCCCCCATTTCAAGCATGGGGAACGGCTTGCTGCGAAAATCCAGTTCCAGGCCCGCCGTGTGCGCCGAGCCTACATTGCTGGTGTAGTTGTAGCCGCAATCCAGGCTGCGGTTTTGTTGCAGGTTTTGCCAATCATTGTAAAATATGGCGGCGTTCAGGGTGAGTTTGCCATCTGCCCAGGTACTTTTCATGCCCAGTTCGTAGCTCCACAAATGATCGGAACGGAAAGTACGTGGATGGGTGCCGCCGGGCAGGTCACGCAGTTCTTCGCCGCAAAAAACCTCTGGCACGATCTCGTTCAGATCGCCCAAACGGTAGCCCTTGCCTATGTTGGCGTACAGCATTTTACCATTGCCCAGATCGTAGCTCAGGTTAAATTTTGGAATGACGCCCGATTCGCTGGACTCCCCGGCCACTTCAAAATAGTCATCGTCCACGATAAAACCGGTTTCATAGGAATCAATGCCCAGCGTGGCCTTGAACAAGCGGAAGCCCAGGGTAGCGGCCAGTTTTTTTGAAAAAGCAAAATAAGCCTCGCCAAAAAATGCCATTTCCCGGTTGAGGTAGCTGCCCTCAAATTCGTACAGGGGAGGTTCTTCGTCCGCCAAGGAAACGGCAAATTTGGGATCTTCGTAAACGTACAGGGAGATGTAAGGCCCAGCCCCCGGAATGTCAGAAAACCATCGCTCCGACTCCCGGCCATCCATGTAGAAAAGGCCAGTGGTGAAGTTGAGCCTGCCGCCCAGTTTTGATTCAAATCGCAGCTCTTGGGTGAGCTGCGTGGAATTGTTCAATTTGGAAATCGTGCCGGCAAAAAAATCCTGCAAAGACTGCCCATCGTACAGGCCATAGAGGTGGCTGACAGATTCGCCGTTGTCGTCCACCTCGGCCAGGAAGCGGTCGAGGAAAGAAATGCTGGACACCAATTTTCCCCTGCCCAATTCTATGGAGGCGGAAAGGGCATACAGCTTCCAATCGTCTTCAAAATACTCCTGTACACCTGCTGCCCGCACTTGTTCAAAATTGCCTACTTCGCCTTCGGCAAAGTCGAAACCATCGCCCGATTGGTGCTGCATGAAAAACCTTGGCATGATGGTGATTTTTTTAGTGGGAAAAAGGCCGAGGCTGGCCTGGAAACCATAGTTGGATTGGTCATCAATGTTTTTGGTGTCTTGCAGTGTGCAGCCAGGGCAAGCGTCCGTTTTGATAATAAAACTTTCGCCACTTGGCAATTCGGCCTCAATGCTTTTACCAAGGTTCAGGATATTGGCGTCCGGGTTGACGCTGCGATCAAAAACACCCGATAAAAACTCGCTGAAACCCGCCCATTGGAGTGCTGCTTTTTTGCCCAAAGGCATATTGATCACGCCTTCCAAACTGTAGTCAAAATCGCCCTCCTTCACATCTGCCAGTGAAAGGTCGAGCGAACCGTTCATGGCTGACGCATCGGGCAGATTGGTGACTACTTTCACGGCACCGCCCATGTTGCGGGAGCCGTACAGTGTACCTTGGGGGCCTTTCAATACCTCCACCCGCCGCAGGTTGAGCAGCCTTGGATCAAGGTTTTCGGGCAGGGGCGTTTCGTCGAGGTACATGGCAGTCGTGTTTTTGCCAGCAATGCCCCTGATGCTGACGCCATTGTCAAAGCGGCCAAAAAGCCCCGCCCCTTGTGGGTCGAAGGCCAGGTTGGAAACGCCGCTGGCATATTCCCTGAAATATTGGGCGCCCGAACGCTTTAACTGAATCGCTGGCAGGGAGGAAATGCCCATTGGCGTCTGCTGCGCCTTTTGTGCTGTTTTGTTGGCAGTCACCGTTACCGTTTGTAGCTGTCGGCCATCCTGTACCAGCCCAAAATCCTGTTCTATTTTGCCATTGAAATTTATCAGGGAAACCTGTTGGGATTGATATCCTAAATAGCTGATTTCCAAGATGATGCTATCGTTTTTTTCATCAATAACCAATCTATACCTACCATCGGCTTCAGTGGTGCAGCCCTGCAAAAACTGGGGCGCAAAAATATTGACCCCGAAGAGCGGCTCTTTGGTGGTGCTGTCCCCAACCCTGCCCAAAATCGTGGTTTGGCCGTTGGCAAAAAACGACCACAGGAAGGCAGGCAGGCAAATCCAAGTTTTGATGCGCATGGCAGTTTTTATTTAGCGGCTATACGGCAGCCCCTGCCATCCAATATTTTGCGATGATTCGTTCCAACAATATTTCCGTCAGGGGCTTGTCGTGGTATTCGTTGACAAACTCGTTTTCCTCGGCCCGCTGGATGTCGTCGGGGTTGGCAGAGGTGGACAGCATGACGATGACGTTGTCGGCACGGCGCTCGGCGGGCAGGTTTTTATATTGTTCCAAAAACTCCCAGCCGTTCATCCGTGGCATGTTGATATCCAGGAAAATGAGGTCGGGCTTGGGGCGCTCCAGATCAAATGCGCCGTTCAGATACGCCAGCGCTTCAATGGCGTTTTGCATGACGATGATCCGCTCTGCAAAATCCCCTTCCTCTATCACTAGCTGGTGGTAAAGGTTGGTGGGGAAATCATCGTCAATGAGCATGATGCAGTCCAATTTCTTTTTCATGGTGTGTTGAAATTTTTTGGTACCGGGGTATGGTAAAGTAAAAAGTGGCCCCCTGGCCAGGCACCGATTCTACCCAAATCTTGCCGCCGTGCAGGTCGGTTATTTTTTTGCAATGGGTCAGGCCGATGCCAGTTCCTTCGTATTCTTCTTTGGAATGAAGTCGGCTAAATAGTTGGAAAATCTTGTGTATATATTGGCTTTCTATTCCGATGCCGTTGTCGGCGACAGAAAAGACATAATCCTGATCCTTCACAAAGGCCGAGATTTTTACAAGTGGGGCTATGCCCTTGCGGTGGAATTTCAAGGCGTTGCCGATCAGGTTTTGGAGCAGCAAGGTGAATTCGGTTTTGTAGCCCACGATGTCTGGGAGCGAATTGGCCTGTATGGTAGCCCCGCTGCTTTTCAGGGCAAAATCTAAATCTATCAAAACCGCCGCCAGCACTTCGTTGCAGTTGATAGATTCAAATTTTGGGTTTCGGCCAATGCGTGAATAATCCAGGATGGCGTGTATGAGGTTGCGCATCCGTTCGGTGGAATTTTGGATAATGCCGAGGTAGGTCTTGTGCTCTTCGCTCAATTGCTGGCTGGCCCTGCGGTCCAGAATATTGACAAAATTGGAAATAGAGCGCAGCGGTTCTTGCAGGTCGTGGGAAGAGGCATAGGCAAACTGTTGCAGGTCTTCGTTTTTCAGGCTCAGTGCCCTGGCATGGATTTTCAGTTCCTGGGCGGCAGTTTCCAATTGTGAAATGGTCTGGAAATTGGTCCTTCTTGAAAGCCCCAATCGCATGGAAGACATGACCATTTGAGCCCAGATGAGCAAGGTAAAGGTCATGGCATATACTTTTGTTTTCAATTCGATTTCATCCAAGCCAAGGTAAACCAATACCGAGCAAAGCATTAAAAGGCTGAGGTAAAACTTGGTGCGGAAACGCAGCCCCAGCAGCGTGTGGGAAAACACTATTAACATCAACACTTCGAAGGTATAGTCGTCGGCAGTGTAGTATTTGTGGCACAAGCCAGTGAAAAGCAAGCTGGAAACAATGCAAACCATGGTCAAGCCAACCAATTTTTCCAACTTGTTGAACCTAAGCCTTTTGCTGTTTCTTACTATTAAAACAATGATAAGGTTGATGGCCGGTACGGCCACGAGGCGATAGAAGTTGTCCCATCCAAACGGCTTTCCTTGTGAATTGGGCAATTTTCCATAATAGTCACCAGCGTAGTAAAAGTAATCCACCAGCGATAATGCCGTAAACGTCACAAACAAAAGCCATAGACCATAATAGGATGCCTTCTTGCTCTGCGGAAAGAGCCAGTCCAGATAATCCTCGCTGGGCCACTTGGACAGCAATTCATAAAGACTTTTAAGCGTAAGAACAACGCCCAACCACATATTATATAAAAAGGGGGAAAGGTTATTTTTGAAAGAAGGGAATAGCTTTCTCCAGCTACCGATCGTTGACGCTTGGCAAAATGCGTTCCAACCTACCTTGTTATATGGGTTGACTTTTGTGCATTATCGTACAACATCATCCGTCAGCGTACAAGCATATTTTTTTCAAATTATCTAAAACCTTGATCCTCAACCTTCATTTGTACTGGCACGACCATTGGGGATTGATTTTGGCTGTTTTGCAAAAGCATCCACATATTGGTGCAAATGTTTAATAGAGTCCGCTCAAGCGAAGCCGTTGCTCAATAGTTTAAAGAATAAACATGATGGGACAAATTATTGCCATACAGAACATGCTGCTTTCGGGCAACATTCTCCTCCTGCTATTGGGCGGTATGCAAGGGCTTCTGCTCTGCATCCTGTTCTTGCGGAAAAAGGCATACCAACAGGGCTATGGTTTTTTGCTGCTGTACCTCTGCGTGATGATTGCTCAGATTGTTTTTAAAATCCTGGACAAACTATGGATGATGCAGCACATCAACAGCGTTTACCAAGTGAGCTATGTCTTGCCTTTTTTATATGGCCCTTTGGCTTGGTTTTTTGCCAGGAAAATCAAAAAACCGCAGCAAGGATTCAGGCTCCGTGATGGGCTTCATTTTGTACCATTTTTCCTCGGTTTATCCTTTCTTTTTGAAATACCCTGGCATTTTATAGCATGGATGAGGGATTGGAGCGGCCTGGTAGTCCAATTGACGATGCTCGCTGCCTACCATTTTTATGCATTGCGCAGCCTGGAACAATGTTCTCAAGTGGAAAGGATGAAGTGGGTGCGGCAGTTTGTTGTCCATTCCTGGTGGATATGCAGCGTTATAAGCACCCTCATGGTGCTCATGTATCAGACAAACCCAACGCTGGCCGTACTCCGCTTTGGTTTTTTGCTATTGACGGGTTTTATCTATTGGGTAAGCTATTCCGCCCTCCAACAGCCTGGCTTGTTTTTTTGGGTGGAAAATGGACAAAACGGCCACAGCGCCGCATCCCGTCCAGAAAAAAAATACGCCAATTCAACCTTGAAAGAACAAGAAGCTTCCCGCATTGCAACGGCCTTGGAGCAACTCGCCGCCAACGGAGCTTTAAAAGACCCCAGCCTAACGGTTGAAAAACTGGCCGACCTTGTCCATACGAACCGACACTTACTGTCGCAGGTACTCAACGAGCGCTTGGGGCAGTCATTTTTCGAGTACATCAATGGATGGCGGGTAGCGGAGGCGCAACGGTTGCTCCGGGATCCAGCGCAATCGCACCTAAAAATTGCCGCTATCGCCTACGATGCCGGATTCAATTCGCTCTCGGTTTTCAACGATGTTTTTAAAAAACAAACAGGGCAGACGCCCTCCCAATTCCGAAAATTATCGCTTGAAGTTGCAAGTTAGAGTGCCGGATTGGTCGGTTCGGTAGGCAGACGGCCATAGGAAGGGTCATTTTTGCTCTATATAAAAATCACCCTTCATGAAAAATTTCTTCTTCTTTTTCCTTCTTGCCCTTGGTGTCCATGCACAAACGCAAGCCCCAGTTTCTCCGATGAACGCTACCCAATATGGTGTCGTGCTGGATCACCCCGACATGAAAAAAGTCACCCTGCAGCCGGATGTCCGTTTTCTGAGCGATGCAAAAAGCCAGCTCCACATGGACGTTTACCAGCCACCAGGGCTGAAGCCGCACGAAAAACGCCCTGCCATCGTATTCCTGAATGCTATCGGCGATGAGCCGGGGCAGGACAAGGTGAAAAGCTGGGGGATTTATGCCACTTGGCCCCGCCTGATTGCAGCAAATGGATACATCGGCATTTCGATGGAAACGGATGGAAACCGCATCCAGGAGTCCATTCAGGGCATTTTTGATTTTCTGGTCAAAAACGGCGCACAATACGGCATTGATGCTGAAAGGCTGGGGGTGTACGCCGCCTCGGCCAATGTGCAGGAATCCGTGACCTACCTGATGGGCGAAAAAGCCTACAAAGGCATCAAAGCAGCAGTGCTCTACTACGGCTGGCCCCCGGCTGGCCCTTATCGGGAAGACCTGCCCGTGCTGGCCGTCGTAGCCCAAAGCGATGCCCATCCCGGCACCTTCGACCATCTCTGGAAAGATGTGCTGGTCAACCATGCTCCCTGGACTTTGAAAATGGCAACAGGACTGCCACACGCTTTCGATGCTTTCGACGATAGCGACAACTCCCGGCGGGTGATTCAGGAGACTATTGCTTTTTGGAAAAATTACCTGGAGCCAGTTCCGGCCCCATCATGGAAGCCTTCCATCGCACGGGAAATCATTGCGTACCACTATTGGGGCAAACCTGAAAAAACGCTGCCCTTGCTCGAACGCCTCGTTGCCGATTATCCGAAGGATACCGAGGCCCTTTCCTACTATGCGCAGGAATTGATGCGCATTGAGAAAATGCCGGAAGCGGAAGTGGTTTATCAAAAAATACTGCAATTAGAGCCAAACAATGTGAACCAAATGATGAATTATTCAGGCCTGTTGTATCGGCAAAATAAAACTGCGGAAGCGGAGAAATACATCGCAATGGCCATTAATTCAGGGAAAATGGATGCCAATGCCTACAGTCGGCTGGGATTTCTGTTATTGGTAGCGGGCAAGGATTTGGAATCCGCCAAATATTACGAAACAGCAGTGGCCATGCGGCCGGCTGGCCTTGACTATTACAATCTCGGCTGTGCCTATTCAAAAAGTAAAAACCCGGACAAAGCCTTTCCTGCGCTCGAAAAAGCCATCGAATTGGGCTACAACAGCAGAAACCAGTTTGAAAATGACGGCGACCTGGCTCCCTTGCAATCGGATCCCAGATTTAAAGCTATGATTGATAAAACAAAATAAGCCCTAAGCCTCGCCGACTTGGCAAGCAGTCGGCGAGGGTTTCTCCATTTTTGGCGCTATCGCTGCACACCCGCATTTTCCAAAATTACCTTCATAAAATTGTCCATATACGGACACCTGCCTTCCACCATCGGACACTCCTTTTTGGCTATTTTTTTCCAAGTGATTGATTTTCAATTGTTTTTGCGCTGGCATGTACCTTGTGTTCTTCTAACAAAAGGAATTTATCATGCTTCAAAACTATTTGAAAATCACCTTCCGGAACTTGTGGAAATACAAAACCTTCTCCACGATCAACTTGCTTGGCCTTACGGTCGGCTTGGCCAGTTTCATGCTCATTGCCCTTTGGGTAAAGGACGAAACCAGCTACGACCGCTTCCATGAATTTGCCCCCCGGCTATATAGGGTGATGATGAATGCCAGTTTTTCAGATGGCAGTATCGCCACCCAATCGGCAACACCGGGCCTGCTCGGACAAGCGCTGCGGGACGAGGTGCCGGAACTGGCATACGCTACTACAATGGACTCTTGGACAAACACATTAGTGGGCTACGAAAACCAGATGGTAAAAGAAGAAGGCCGCTACGTGGAACCGGATTTTCTAAAAATGTTCAGCTTCCCTTTGTTGAAAGGCGACAAGGAAACGGCACTCTCCTCGCCCAACGGAATCGTTATTTCACAGCGGCTCGCCGACAAGCTTTTCCCCGGGGCCGAGGCGATGGGCAAAGTGTTGAAAATTGCCAACTTTTCTGAATACACCGTGATGGGCGTGATGCAGAACCTGCCCAAAAATTCAATTTTCAATTTTGAGTTCCTCCTGCCGTTTTCAGCCTTTCTCCAAAACAACGAATGGGCCAAAGCTTGGGAAAACAACGGCCTCGAAACTTTCGTCATGCTCGACGAAGGAACTGATTTTCAGACCGTTAACGATAAAATAAAAGATGTGGTGAAAAACCACGGAGACCAGGACAACGCCGAACTTTTCCTCCAGCCGCTCACCGATGTTTACCTGAAATCCGATTATGAAAATGGCGTGTATTCAGGCGGCGGGCGCATGGCCAATGTTCGGCTGTTTGGCATTATCGCCCTGCTTATTTTGTTGATTGCCTGCATCAATTTTATGAACCTCAGCACTGCACGGGCTGCGGTACGGGCGAAAGAAGTTGGGGTTCGCAAAGTGATTGGGGCCGGGCGGCTGGTGCTCACTTTCCAGTTCATCGGGGAAGCGCTGCTGATGTGCCTCATGGCGGCCGGGGCGGCCCTGGCGGTAGTGGATTTGGTGTTGCCTTGGTTCAATAATTTTACGGAGAAACAAATCCACGTGCCATACCATGCACCCCTGTCCTGGGCTGTGCTGGGCAGCATCGTGCTGCTGTCGGGCCTGCTGGCTGGCAGCTATCCTGCCTTTGTATTGTCGGCCTTCCGCCCGATGCTGGTTTTGAAAAAACAAATGGAAAAAACCCAAAAAGGTGTGCTGATGAGAAAAGTTTTGGTCGTAGGTCAATTTTCCGTGGCCGTTTTCCTCATAGCGGGCATGGTCATCGTGAAGCAGCAACTGGATTATTTACAAACCGAAAACCTTGGTTACAAAAAAGAGCAACTGCTCTATGTGAGCATGAACAATGAGCAGGTTCAACAGTACAAAAACATCAAGCTGGAATTGCAGCAATTACCGGGTGTGGCATCGGTTTCGGCCAGTGGGCAGCGGCTGACCGGCTACGGAAACAGCTCCAATTCCTTCGCTTGGGAAGGCAAAAGCGAAGACGACGACCGCATGGTTGTATTTCAACCCGTACAAAAAGATTACCTGAAAACCATCGGTGCCGAACTGCTGGAGGGCCGTGATTTTTCAGAAGAATACGGCACCGACACATCCAACGTGGTGTTGAATGAATCGGCGGTGAAAATGATGGGCCTGAAACCGCCCTACATCGGACAGCGCTTTGAAACCTGGGGCAATCCCGGCCAAATTATTGGCATTGTCAAAGACTACAATTTCTACAATTTAAAATACGACATCGAGCCGCTGATTTTGGTGAACAGCAGCCCGCACACCTATACCATGTACCTGCGCATGAACGGCCAAAACACACCCGAAACGCTGAAAAATATCGAGAAGGTTTGCAAAAAATACAGCCCTGCTTTTCCATTTGAATATGCCTTTGCCGATGAAGCCTACAACAAGTTGTACAAAAACGAGCAAGTGCTCAGCCAACTGTCTTCCATATTCGCCTTCCTGGCCATTTTCATCTCCTGCCTGGGCTTGTTTGGCCTGGCCACTTTCACTGCCGAGCGCCGTACCAAGGAAATCGGAGTGAGAAAGGTACTCGGTGCATCGGTAGCGGGAATTGTTGGTTTGTTATCAAAAGATTTTTTGTCACTGGTCATTTTATCATTGGCCATTGCGTCTCCCGTGGCTTGGTATTTTATGAAAAACTGGCTGTCCGATTTCGCTTACCACATTGAAATTGAATGGTGGATGTTTGCTTTGACGGCAGCAACGGCAGTGGTTATCGCCTTTGTGACAGTAAGTTTTCAAAGCATAAAAGCAGCCCTAGCCAACCCGGTGAAGTCCTTGCGGAGTGAGTGATATTTTGAGTAAGTATCTTTCAAAAATAACTTCAGTACAACGAAACAGGAAGTTATTTTTTCATCAAGAACGAAACGTTTAAATCAGCTGCCATGAATGACATCAGCATATTCCAAGACGAAACAACCACACCGACTGACACCGATTTATCGGAAAAACTTGGCCCTACTTATCATTTATGGAAAAGGATTGAAGAAGATGTATTGAAAAATTATCCAAACGGCCTGGCCGAATGGAATTTTCCCGGAAAAAAATATGGCTGGAGCTTTAAAATAAAAGATAAAAAAAGAGCCATTATTTATCTTTTGCCAAGAGAGGGCTTCTTTAAAGCGGCTTTTGTATTTGGCGACAAGGCCACGCAGGAAATTATGGGAAGCCTCATTTCTGACAATATTAAACAGGAATTAAACCAGGCTAAAAAATATGCAGAGGGCCGGGGAATCAGGGTGGAAATCAGGGATGATTCGACCTTGCGTGACATTGAGAAAATGATAGATATTAAGTTGAATAATTGATGTGCGCCTGAACCAAAATTTCAAAGCCTTTCATCTTAGGTTTTGACAACCCTCCCAAGCATTTCATTGTCCATTACCGAACGCAACCCAGCCACTAATGGACAACAAATTTGTTTTTAAAATTCTTTAATAATTGATTTACAACAGCTTATAGCAATGGCACAGCCGTTGTAAAACGATCTTTTGTAGCCTATTCACACTGAAGAAAAAACTAATGCCATGCTTCAAAACTATCTGAAAATCGCCTGGAGAAACCTGCTAAAAAGTAAAGTCACCAGTTTTATCAACATTGCGGGCCTGTCGGTCGGCATGGCCGTAGCCATGATGATTGGGCTGTGGATTTTGGATGAGCTATCGTTCAACAAAAAACACCAGCACTACGACACGCTGGCCCAATTGTACATTCACCAACAATTCAATGAAAAACGGGGTACGGGACCGGCTATTTCCTTGCCGACCGAGCCGGTTCTTCGCAACGAGTTTGGTTCGGATTTCGAAAAAATTGCCCTGGCTTCGTGGAGTTACGACCATACACTTACACTCGGCGAAAAAAAATTCCTGAAAGAAGGCATGTACGTGCAGCCCGATTTCCCTGAAATGTTCTCGCTGGAGATGTTGAAAGGGACTTATGAGGAAGCCTTGAAAGAACCAAATTCCATCATTTTGGCACAATCAATGGCGGATGCACTCTTCGGCACGGAAGATCCAATGGGCAAAACCGTCCGCCTCGACCAGGAAAGTGATATGAAAGTGACGGGCGTGTTCAAAGACCCACCGCATAACAGCAGTTTTCATGTGGATAAATTCTATGTGCCCTGGTCGTACTATTTGGCAAAAAACGAATGGATCAGAAACGCCCAAACGCAATGGGGCAACCATTCCTTTCAACTCTACGCCCAAATAGCGGACAACAGCGATTTTGAAAGTATTTCCGCCAAAATCAAGGATATTGAACTAAAAAATAACAAAGACGGAAATCCCGCCTATTTCCTGTTTCCCATGAGCAAATGGCACCTCAACGGCGAGTTCAAGGACGGCGTGAACGTGGGCGGACGCATCCAATTTCTGTGGTTATTTGGCATCATTGGCGTGTTCGTGCTGCTGCTGGCCTGTATCAATTTTATGAACCTCTCGACCGCCCGTTCCGAAAAAAGGGCGAAGGAGGTGGGCATCCGCAAGTCCATCGGCTCCATGCGGGGACAGCTCATCGGGCAGTTTCTGAGCGAATCGCTCCTGGTGACTTTTCTGTCATTGTTGCTGTCTTTGATGCTGGTGCAGTTTTTCCTCGCACCGTTCAACCATCTGGCCGACAAGCAGGTGGGCATACCTTGGGCAGAGCCGCTGTTTTGGCTGTCGCTATTGGGGTTCGCCACCCTTACGGGCCTTTTGGCGGGCAGCTATCCCGCATTCTATCTTTCTTCTTTCGACCCTTTAAAAGTGCTGAAAGGCACCTTCCGGGTGGGCCGATGGTCCGGGGTGCCACGCCAGGTCTTGGTGGTCGTGCAGTTTACGGTATCGGTGGCGCTGATTATCGGCACCTTGGTAGTTTTTAGTCAAATTCAACATGCCAAAAACCGCCCAGTCGGTTATGAGCGGGAAGGCATTCTTCAAACAAGCATCAGCCCCGAATTGTACGACAAGTTCGAAGTGCTGCGTGACGACCTGCTGAAATCGGGCGTGGTACAGGAAGCCTGCGAGTCGAGCAGCCCGGTGACCAATATCTATTCGAACCAAATCGGCTTTACCTGGGAGGGCAAAGACCCGAACACGCTGCCGCTTTTTGGCATTGTCAATGTCACGGCGGATTTTGGAAAAACGGTGAACTGGCAAATCAAGGAGGGACGGGATTTTTCACGTGACTTTCCTACCGATACCGCAGCGCTGGTACTCAACGAAGCAGGCGTGGAACTGACTGGACTGGATGATATTGTCGGGAAAACCATCCGTTGGAACGACCAGCCATATCAGGTCATTGGCGTTGTGAAAAACATGATCATGGAATCGCCTTACGCCCCCGTGAAGCCCACTATTTTCTGCATGGCAGAAAACGGCTGGGTCAACAATATCAACATGCGCTTAAAGCCTGGCGTGCCAGTGCAGGAAGCCTTGACTACTATCGAGGGGATTTATAAAAAACATGCGCCCGGCGGTGTGTTCGAGTACAAGTTCGTGGACGAAGAGTACAATGCCAAGTTTGAATCGGAGGAACGCATTGGCAAGCTGGCAAGGGTATTTGCCATACTTGCCATTTTCATTTCCTGTTTGGGTTTGTTTGGCTTGTCCGCCTACGTGGCCGAGCAGCGTACCAAGGAGATAGGCATCCGAAAAGTATTGGGTGCAACAGTGGCCAACCTTTGGGCCATGCAATCCAAAGGGTTTGTCTGGCTTGTCATTGTTTCTTGCGCCATAGCAGCCCCTTTAGCCTGGTATTTTTTGAAAAACTGGCTGTCTGATTATGAATATCGCATCCAATTGGGTTGGGAAGTTTTTGCAGTATCCGGCATTTTGGCGGTGCTGGTGACCCTGTTGACGGTCAGTTTCCAAAGCGTGAAGGCGGCGCTGGCGAACCCGGTGAAGAGCCTTCGGAGCGAGTAACAGGAAGCCACTTGCAATAATTTTTGTACAAAACAACAGCGGCGGGATTGAGATTCCCGCCGCTGTTGCCGTTATTGACCCAAACGTTGTTGCAAGAGAATGAAAGATGCCAAGCTATTGATTTTCAAAACCTTACATCACACCTCTCATTTCTCTCAACTTCTCACTTCTCTATCCTATCAATCCACCTTGCGGCCCTTGGCTACCCTGGAATTCACGTCCACCTTGCTGATTTTCCGCAAATCCACCAGTAGGGCAGCGTAGGCGTCATCGCTGGACACCCGCCATTTTTTGTCGTCGTAGGTCACTTCGCCCGTACGGCGGTTCCAGTCGGAGGCGAGCATTACGTAGCGGTCACTGAACTTAGGGCTAGGGCCGAACATCAGGTAGCGGTCGTTGGTGTCTTCGAAACCAACAGCAAAGCGATCAGATTTCGGGCTGAAAATAAAGGCACCGGGCGTTCCTTTGCGGATGATGACCTCTTCGATTTTGCGACCATCCTCAATTTTGATGGTACCGGACACGATGTCGGAAGAACCACCGGTGAGTTCCCTTTTTAATACAATGTCTTGAGAAACATAGAATTGTATTTTTTTCAAATCGGTCTCCGACCAATTGTAGCGGTCGTAGAGGTCTTGGGTAAAATAAGTCAGTCGGGTGCTACAAGAGCTGAGAACAATAAGGCTAAACAAGGCCAGGATGAAAAGTTTTTGCGTTTTCATGATGCGACTTTAGATGTTGATTAAATGGATGGCTTCAATTTCATTACCATCATAAGATGGGTTTGGGTGGAAAATTCCCCCATGCCAGCAAAACGAAAAATTAGGGTTCTTCCCCACGCTGTACCAATGACTTAAATTATTTTAACCGGGAATTAACGGATTTTAACGCCTGCCTCAAAGCCGGCCCGCCACCACACAAGTTTTTTTGAAATCACGCTTGTCGCCATCGGGGTGGAAAATCTCGATCCACAGCACGTAAATGCCGATCCTTGCCTTTTCGCTGTCGTCCGTATCGCCGTCCCATCTGAGGAATCCTTCCGTGGCAAGCAGGTCAGTATTGGCCAAGGTTTTCACCTGCCGGCCCTCGGCATCGAAGATTTTGATTTGGGCGGCATAGCCGGGCTTGTCTGTTTGAAAAATGATGGTCAAAAAGTCTTGAAAGCCATCGCCGTCAGGAGAAAAAGTAGGATCTGGAATTGCAAAAAAATCATCCACAGCAGGCTGATGGGCAATGAGTTGTGAGTTTTGATAGGTAGGCGTTGCGAAGCCTGCTGACTTTGCAGCAGAGTGCCAGTTGTTCCGATCCTGCGTAGGGGACCCGGGGTTTAATCGTTCCAGTGAGACGCCCGCCACATCGTCCAAAAAAGGATGGTGAAAATCTTCGTTGTAGTCAAAAGCATCAATGATAGTGGCCAGCACCGTATCAGCCCTAAACAGGGTTATGTTCCCTGCGTCGTCGTTGAAGGAGGGCAGATCATTTTCTATCAGGGCATTTTCGTTTTTCACTGTATAGCGGCTGAGTATATCGCCCCGATTTTCAGTAAAAACCGCATAGCTATTGGGGAATAGCAGATGGTCTTCGGCAACGGGCGCTGTGACCGTGTCCACGCCTACTTCCAGATTGCCGATGATGAGGTCGGCGAGGTTAAAAATCTTGCTGCTTCGGTTGTAAACTTCCAAAAAGTCCACCCCGCCCGTTTCTGGGTTAAACAAGATTTCATTGATCACAACATCTTGTGGTTCAATGGGTTCGGGCAAGGCAAAAGGCAGTTTGTCGTTGTTGCCAATAGCGTTCCCGCTGCAATCGGTTACATCGTTTAAAACGGTCACTTCGTACAAAACACTTTTTTCCAGCGGGGCTGCCAATTGCAGGATAACGGCTTCGTTGGCCGGGGCGACCAAGCTTGCGGCATTGATCTCCACCCCATTGTTTATGCTGTAATAGGCAGGGTTCTCCGCTGCCGTTTTATCCAAGGTTTCATTGAAAAAAAGGCGTAGTTCGGAAGGGGCATCCACAGAAGCGAAGGCTCGGATAAGTTCCGGGCCTGTCTCGTCCAAAGCTTCGTTCAGCACCGAATTGGGCTGGCCGGGCGTACCACCGAGCAGGTTTTCAGATGCCCGCCAGTTGGCCTCGCCGATGCAGGGGCTGAGCGGGTTGACAAGTTCTAAAGTCCAGCCGCCCTCTTCTTTGCTGCTGTCCTTGTACCATGAGAGGGAATAGCTGACAAAATGAATGGTTTCGCCGTCGGGATTGGTGAGGCTGAGGTCGTCGGCAGTATTTGTCAGGGCAGAAAAAGTGGCCAAGCCAATCACGTTGCCGTAAGCGCTCATTTGACCAATATCCGAGTCGTCGCATACCAGCACATAGCTTCCCGGCAGCATTTGAAAGGAAGGAAAAAGCTGTGGCGTACTGCCACTGGAAAAACCAAAACCCGCCAGGTCAATCACTTTGTCGCTGCGGTTGTACAGTTCGATGAACTCCACATCGGGCAGGGCCACGACCGGGCTAGGGTCGGCCATGATTTCATTGATTAAAATATCAAACTGTACAGCTTCGGCCAGTTCGATATAGCTAAAACTGGCTGTTTGGGAAGGGCTGATATTGCCGTTTAAATCAATTAAACCATTGCTTGTCAACACATAATCTGTCTGGCTGACGAGCGGATTGGCGAGCGAGAGGTGGACGAGCGTTTTATCCAAAGCATCCAAAAAAGCGGCGGCGGGCGTACCGATGCCGTTGTTGATATTGAAATTGGAAGGCTCCGTGGCGGAGGTTTCATCCAAAGGTTCGCTAAAAACCACGTCCACTTCCGTAGCAGAAACAGGCGTGGCGGATAGCAAAGATGGCGGCTGGGTATCCGGTAGCAATTCCGCCACCAAAATGTCGTCGAAGAAATATGCTTCCTTTCTCGAATCGGTGTATTCGCAGTAAAAGCCGAAGAAATAGCTGCCGCTGCCATAAGTAGCATCCGTCACCTCAAATTCAGGGGTATAGTTCGTCCCGCCCGTGTAGTCAACCGACATTTTCCACAGGCCGCCGTTTTCCTTGGTCAATTTGATTCGCAAATTAGGATTCGTGGCCACGCCGCCCAGAGCGCCAGCCGCCAAGAGGGTAGAAGCTCCAGCGTCTTGGCGAAAGAACTTGAGGGCATCCTCACTGCCACTTTCGCCTACCAGCAGGTAGTAGCCGCTCCCGGTCAGCAAATCGGGGCTGTCGGATTGCAGGTAAATTTTTAAGAAGTTGGAGGTAGAAGGGGCGAATTCCATGCGGAGGTACATTTCCCACACGGCGCTATCGGTGATTTGCGTGGGCAGGTAAAGCGTGGAAGTACCCGCTTCGGGTGCTTTGAGTTGCAGTTCGGATTGCGCATTTACCTGAAAATCAGCGGCATCGCCCAGCCAGGCTGGGTTGTTGGAGAGGTCGCCATCTGAAAAGCCGTCGTCAATTTGGGAAAAGGCAGCAAGCGGAAGGACAAAGGCGCACAGGCAAAAAGCCCATTTTGGCCATAAATTTTTACAAATAGGAAAGGTTTGCATAGACTGTTTGTTGCCCTTTACGGGCTTTTTGGCCAAAGGTGGCTTTTTTGTGCCAAATGCAAAAGCAGATGAATATCAATTAAAGGTTACTTTTCAACATCCTGTTGATTACTTTTGCCGCCTTATAATTTTTCAACAACTATTTTTGCGCAAATCCAACACAATCAAAGCCTTTTATGAAGCTTAGCGTATCATCTTCCGAGTTGCTCAAACAATTGCAGATTGCCAGCGGAGCTATCTCCACCAGCCCCGTGTTGCCCATTTTGGACGATTTTCTTTTTACCATCAAAAAGAACCAGTTGACCATTGCGGCAACCGATCTTGAAACTTCCATCACCAACAAAATGGAGGTCATGTCCGACGGCGACGGGGCAGTGGCCATCCCCGCCAAAATCCTGCTCGATACCCTAAAAGCCTTGCCCGAACAGCCCGTAACGATTGCCGTGGACGACGAGACTTTCGGCATCACCATCACCTCTGCCTACGGCAAATACCGCCTCGCTGGTGAAAACGGCCAGGACTACCCCCGCATCCCGGAATCGGAAAAGGTGGACACCGTGACGGTGCCAGCCCTAACGCTGACCAAAGCCATCAATAAAACCCTTTTTGCCACCAGCAACGACGAACTCCGCCCAGCCATGACGGGCGTTTATGTTTCGTTGGATTTCAACAAGCTGACCTTCGTCTCCACGGATGCGCACAAGCTGGTCCGCTACAGTTTTATGAATATCGTCAGCGAAGTGGCCACGTCTTTTATCATTCCAAAAAAGGCGCTGAACCTGCTGAAAAATGCACTGCCGCAGGCTAGTGAAGTGAAAATGTCATTCGACAAAGCCAATGCCTTTTTCACGTTCGACAATACGCACCTCGTCTGCCGCCTCATTGACGCCCGCTACCCCGACTACAACGCAGTCATCCCGGTGGACAACCCCAATACACTGTCCATCAAGCGCACGGATCTGCAAAGTTCCCTCAAGCGCATCGCCATTTATGCCAACAAGACGACCAACCAGGTCATCCTCGATATTTCGCCAGACAGCCTGACTGTCTCTGCCCAGGATTTGGACTTCTCCAACGAGGCTGCCGAGCAGCTTTCCTGCACCTACGAGGGCAACCCGATCACAATTGGTTTTAATGCTAAATTCCTGATTGAAATGCTGGGTGTGCTGGAAGCTGACGACGTGAAAATGGAACTTTCGACGCCATCCCGTGCGGGCATCCTGCTGCCAATGGAAGGTGAAGAGGGAGAGGAAATCTTGATGCTCGTGATGCCTGTGATGCTGAGCAATTGAGGCAGGCTCACTTCTCTTTTAAAAATTGCTCGTATCCAAGCTTTTCCAGCTTTTCATATTTATCAGCTACGCTAGCGGCCAGTTGTTTTTTGAAAACAACTATCCGCTCCAATAAGGCCGCATCGCTGGTAGCCATGATTTGCGCTGCCAATATTCCCGCATTTTTTGCTGCATTCAGGGCGACCGTTGCCACAGGCACTCCATTGGGCATTTGCAAAATGGACAACACGGAATCCCAGCCGTCTATCGAATTGGAGGATTTGATGGGCACGCCGATGACCGGCAGTGGCGACAATGAAGCTACCATGCCCGGCAAGTGCGCCGCTCCGCCAGCCCCGGCAATGATGGTTTTCACGCCCCGCAAGTGGGCATTTTTAGCAAAATCGAACATCCGCTCCGGCGTCCGGTGGGCGGAAACGATGGTGACTTCAAAGTGAACGCCCAGTTCTTTCAGCACGTCAGCCGCCTGCCGCATGATCGGGAGGTCGGAATCGCTGCCCATAATAATTGAAACCATGAATGATATACTATGAATGATGAACGATGAACGGCGGAAACCATTGATAATCCATCATTTATGAAATGACTTTTAGTGTGTCTTTTACTTTTCTGGCTTTTGCCTTTGCCGCTTCCACATCTGGGTCGAGAATGGTGACGTGGCCCATTTTACGGAAAGGCTTAGTAGTCGTTTTGCCGTACAAATGGACTTTCACCCCTTCCATTGCCAGGCACTCATCCAGGCCCGCATATTTCACCGGCCCTGAATAGCCGGGCTCGCCCAACAGGTTGACCATGACCGAAGCGGTTTTCATTTTCGTGCTGCCTAGTGGCAAATTAAGGATGGAACGCAAATGCTGTTCAAACTGCGAAGTGTAGCAACTATCAATCGTATGATGGCCGCTATTGTGGGTGCGGGGCGCCACTTCGTTGATGAGCAGGTCGCCGTTTTTGGTCAAAAACATTTCTACCGCCAACAGGCCGCACAGATCAAAAGCCTCAATGGTGGCAATGGCCAGTTTCCTGGCTTCCTGTTCTATTTTTTCACTGACATCGGCTGGGCAGACAAGGAATTCGACGAGGTTGGCCAGAGGATTGAAGTCCATTTCCACGACAGGGAAGGCAGTTACCTCACCCTCCTCGTTGCGGGCCACGATGACGGCTATTTCTTTTTCAAAATCCACCAATACTTCTGTCAAAGAGGCTTCGTCCATCAGCAAGTCCAAGTCTGCTTTCGAGCGGATGACCGCCACGCCCCGGCCATCATATCCAGCGGTTCTTGATTTTTGGACAAATGGGAAATGCAGTTTGCCTTCGTTCAAGGCCTGACTAATAGACAACCCATTTTCCCAAAGTTGGAAAGGGGAAGTCGGCAGATTATGGGATTGGTAAAAAGATTTTTGCAGCCCTTTGTCCTTGATGATGTTGAGTTTGGAAGGGGATGGGTGGATTTTGAGGCCCTCTTTTTCCAATTGTAAAAGCGCCTCGGTGTTCACATGTTCGATTTCGATGGTCAGCACATCCACCTGTTTGCCGAAGCGGTAAACATCTTCGTAATCCTTGAAATTGCCTTCGATAAAACGGGAACAAACAGGCCCGGCAGGAAAGTCTTTTGAAGCGTCGAGTACCCAAGTTTCCACATCCCAGTTGTGCGCAGCCAAGGCCAGCATTTTACCCAACTGCCCGCCGCCCAGTATGCCAACTTTTGTATTTGTAATAGTCATGCACAAAAGTAAACAGGTAGGCGGTATGTGCAAATGGCTGTTGTGTTTATGTGCAAGTGGTTGTTGTGTTTATGTGCTTAGGTGTTTATGTGTTTGTAATGCCTGGTAAACACGCAAACACCTGCGAAAAGGGCTGTTGTGTTTAGGTGTTTACAGTGGCTCGTAAACACCTAAACACACAAATACCTTCCCACAGTTGATGAGTCAAACAACTGGTTTCTTTAAATACGGATGGTTTTCCGCTTTTTCTTGGCGGGTTCTTTTTCAGGCTGCGGCGGGGCGGGCTGTTCTTCTGGCTGGTCGCCTTCCCTCATTTCGGGAATTTGGGGAAAAGAGAAATCAAAATCGAAATTGAAGGGATCGCCCTCCCAACCAAAATTGAAGGGTTTGCGCTGGTTGGAGGGTGTTTGCTTGATGCCGTCTGGGTTCGGCACCACGAGCACTTCGAGCGGGGTGGTTTCCAGCACTTTGTCACCCGTATCAACGCTGGCGGGCAAGATGTAGTAGGCACCGATTTCCTTTGGATCCAGGTAGTAGGTGATGGTCTGGCTTTGGGTCATGTCGCCATTCATCATGCTGAAGGACGACGAAAAGTTGGGCCCGCTCACCACGTTGAAATGTTCGCTGAAATCGGGCGCTTCGAAGTCGTTGCCGTTGGCGTTTTCGAGGATGAATTTTACCTCAAAATAATTCCCGAACAAGATGGAATCCGTGCTTACTTCGACGGTGAATTTGACAGGCTTTTGCTGAGCAAGGGCAGTGGCCAGGAAAGCCGTTGCAAAGAGTAGGCTGAAAAATCCTTTTTTCATGGCATTGATTTTTAACGATGAACTATAATTTAACGTGAGTTCGGAGATTAACCCTTTGTAAATCAATGATATAGCTGCAGAGCGGCGGCAATATTTGTAGCAAAATGCACCAATTTGTGTTCAGCCCCAGCGATAATGCCATATGGCACAAATACCGGGGCGGCAACCAATCATCGCCCGCCTTAGGCGGGCTGAAATGTATTGTTTTATTGCATTCTACAAACATTATCGCCG